>CALVPY010000053.1 GCA_944354535.1 uncultured Clostridia bacterium | reverse complement strand
TCGCCGATATACTTGCGGTTGGTGAGGATGCGAAAGACGGCATTGTATTTCATCTCAAAGCCCTTGTGCCGGATGCCGCGCTCGTTGAGCAGTTTGACAATGTCATTGACGCGCATTCCGTCGAGATAGCGCGTGTAAATTTCCCGGACGATGGGAGCGAGGGTCTCGTCGATCTGATAGTGGTCGGTGTCGTCCACATAGTAGCCGAAGGGCGGGCGCACGCCGTTGCTCTTGGCTTTGAGAGCGTTCTCCGTCATGCCGCGCTTGACCTTCTCGGAAAGCTCCGCCGAATAGAATTCTGCATAGCCCTCGAGGAGCGATTCGAGCAAGATGCCCTCCGCGCCCTGAGAGATAGTCTCTTTCGCGGAGATGACGCGCACGCCGTTCTTTTTGAGGACATTTTTATAGTAGGCGGAATCGTAGCGGTTGCGGGCAAAGCGGTCTAATTTCCAGACGAGGATGCAGTCGAAAGCGTGCTTATAGCTGTCCTTGATCATACGCTGGAATTCGGGGCGGTGGTCGGTCTTGGCAGACTGCGCCCTGTCGATGTAATTCCCGATGACCTCGATGCCATTGAAATTGGCATACTCCAAACACTCGCGGAGCTGCCCCTCGATACTTGCCTCATTCTGCTTTTCCGAACTGAATCGGGCGTATATTACGGCTTTCATTTGTTCATGCCTCCTTTTAATCAAGTGTTAAGGGAAATCCTTTATGGTGATTGGGCTATATCATACAATCTGACTGTTTCGGCCAAATATTTATCAAACAATGCAACATACGATAATTGACCGCAATCTTTAAATGCTTGTCGTAATTTTCCGGTGATTATACAGATACATAAACCATAAAAGATATGCTCTTTATCACTCGGCAGGTCCTGTTTTGTATCTTCATACAGCCAATCTAAATCTTCACAAAAGTAGCTTCCATTATAATATGCGCGACTGTATTCATAGAATGTCGCTAACACACACAGTTCATCAGTCGGCAAATCATAGATCAAAGATATTCCATCTTCAAAGAAGGACTCGCTGAAATTAGATTGATTTCTCAATTCGGATGCCTCGTAGAAATGCGGTTCCGTAATGTCAACCCTATCTGTATTTCGATGTGCGGCTAGAAACGCTCTAAGCTTTTCAAAGGTTGATTCAGAAATTGTTTTAAATTTCTGTTCCAATCCGATATTGTTACAGAACAAATAATGCTTTTTAATCAGAGAAATGGCTTCGCTTAGGTCGTTTTTAGACAGGGCATATTCGTTGCGTATGTTATTCAATATGCAGCCAAACTCATTCGATTTCCAATCTTTAACCGGCGGAAGTTTTTTAGATATTTCTTCGATTTGGATTCTATTTAACTTTTTTGTAAAAGTACCGTGATATAAGTCATTTAATTTCGCGCAAAAATCATATAGCAGATAATCAAAGCAACTTGAAACAACTTTGTACTTATTATAGAATATTCCAAGGTCAATTAAACCTATATCCTTTAGGTTGGTATCAGACCAATTCTTTTTATAAGTGTATCTAAAGGCATCTCCGTCAACATCAAAAGCATAATCGATTAGACTATCGAAGACTGGTTTTATCTCATTAAATCTCTCTTCAATTGTTACATCCATCTTTGCAAACGTTAAGAGGCACTCGACCAGTTTTGATATGTCATGCGTTTTTAAACTTCCCTTTATGGTTTCTGTCGTTTTGTCGTCTGTTTTAATATTGTACTTTCTTCGATAAATCGTTAAAAATTGCTTAATTAATAGCTTCAAGTACAGTTCAACGGAATGTCGACAGCAAAACAAAAGTGGATACACCAATACATCTGCAGGGGTTTCCAAGGGTATGATATGCTGTATCAGTATATCTACGGACCTTTTATATCCGTCTATAATATTACAATCTCTATCGGCTTCATTTACGCCCGAATTGTCTCCGACGCAAGCGCGAATTTCAAGTGGAGAAATATAATTTTCATAAGGATTCAGCTTTAAAAGCTCTATTTCTTCAGGTGTCATATTGTCTCTTCCTCTCATTTCTTACGCGTTCCACATAGCCGAGGAGATACAGGAGGGCGGGGGCGGGGAGGCGGTAGATTTGCTTGTCGCCGTAGGCAAAGAGGCCGAAATCCTCGGGGCGCTTGGTGATGACAAGGTTGGGCCGCTTTTCACTCGCCTCCGTCACGATGGCGTCGTCCTCCGAAATCTTTGCCTGTTCGCGGTACTTGACTTCGATCATGATGGGCTCGAACCGCTCCGACTTGACGACGATGTCGATCTCCTTTCCCTTGCCGCCGCCGCGATAGTAACCGACCGTAGGCGCATCGGCATAGTAGAATGCCTTGATATGCTTATAGACGGCCGTCTCAGCGATCAACCCCAGCTCCTCGGGGTCGTTGGTGATGTCGTCCTTCATGAGAACGGCGTTGCGCATGGCTGCATCCGCGATATAGATCTTGTTCTGGTTCTTCAAGACCTTCTTTGCGTCGAGCGTCACGAGCGGACTCACATAGATGAGGCTCGCGCTCTCCAGATAGCCGATATACTTCTCGATGGTCGTGCGGCTGACGCCGTCCATCTCCTTTCCCATCGTCTGTAAGTTGATGATGTTGGAGGAATTGTAGCAGAGATATAAAAAGATGCGCTCAATGTCGGCAATATTGCGGATGCCGTAGATGGCTGGGATATCGCGCTTCAATGCCTTATCGACGATATCTTCCCGGAGAACGCGCTGGGCGTACAGATCGTCCTTGCTCAAAGCGAGCTCGGGGAAGCCGCCCACCTGCAGATAGCGGATAAAATGCACTTGCAGCGCGGAGAGCTTGCGCAGAATATCCTGCTGCTCGCGCTCGTCGCGCAGGTACAGTTGCGTTGGCTTGATGTCCTGCGGCAGCGGCGGCACGGAAATTTGCAGCAGCTCGCAGTATTCGTAAAAGGAGAGCGTCGGCACATGGATGACCTTCCATCGCCCGAGGCCGCTCTCGCTCGCCTTGCCCGAGAGGACGGGGCTTGCCGAACCCGTCGCCATGATCTTGATCTTCGGGTCAGTATCGTAGAGAATTTTCAGCCAGTTGTTCCAATCGGCAGCGTACTGGATCTCATCGAAAAAGCAATACACCTTTTCGCTTGCGGAAATGTTCGTGCGAAAAGTTTGCATGACGGTGTCCACCGAGCACAGCTTTAAGAGCGGGTGATCGAAGGAGACGAACAGGATATCTCTGGGCGGGACACCATCCTCGAGCAGCTTTGCGATGGCCTGATACATGATGGTCGTCTTTCCCGTGCGCCTTGCGCCGCACAGCACGACGGAGCGGCGGATGTCCTCCCGCATCGTGCAGTCGAGCGCCTCAAAATAGGCGAAGCGGTGCATGGGCTTGACGAAGTCCTTTTGGATAAACCCCGTCCGCCACCACGGGTTGTACGAAAATAAGAGGTCTAAAATGTTTTCCTGATTGACGATCGGCATAGTATTCTCCTTGACGGCATTATACCACACAATTGCAACTAACGCAAGGCTTTTAGCAGTTTTTCTTTATAGAATTGCTATTATAATAGTAATTATTTGCCAAAATAAATGCCTTTTATGCCAAACAGATGCAATTGCCCCGCGCCGATTCGACGCGGGGCGGAGTTTTTATACAAGAATCAATCGCGAAAGACCTCAATGAGCGCTCTCTGCTGTTTGGGCGAGAGCTTGCGGAAGCATTGCAGCATCTCTTTTTCCGTTTCGCTCAATATTTCAACCTTTTCATCTTCTAAAAAGAATTGCGAAAGCGTCAAACCGAAAGCATTGCAAATGCATTGCATTGTCTCTAACTTTGGGAGCGACTCTCTATTGAAAATGGAGCTGAGCGTGGCCGATGATATATTGGCCTTTTGTGCCAATTTATAGTCCGTCCAGCCGCGTTCACCCTGCAAAACTTTGATCTTGCTCAATATATCCATGTCAGTATTATACTATGCATTTGCAAAAGCAATAATACGCAAATGAATTGACAATTTTACGCATTTGCAATATAATTGAAGCGCATTTGCATTTAGCCTATGGATAAGATCACCAAACGACAAACCAAATCAAAGCAGCGGGTGCGCGAGCACGGGGAAGTGTTCACGGCGGAGCGGGAAGTCAAGGCAATGTGCGACCTCGTGAAGGACGAGACCGAGCGCATCGACAGCCGATTTTTAGAGCCCGCCTGCGGAGACGGCAACTTCCTCGCCGAGATCCTCACCCGCAAGCTCGCCGTCGTGCGCAAAAAGTACGGCAAAAGTCACTTGGACTACGAAAAAAACGCCGTACTTGCGGCGAGCAGCATCTACGGCGTGGACATCCTCCTCGACAACGTGCTTGCCTGCCGCGAGCGGATGTTCGGGCTCTGGGATAAGGAATACACAGCCATGTGCAGGCGCGACTGCAGCGACCTCACGCGCGAGGCGGTCAAGTTCATCCTCTCCCGCAACATCGTGTGCGGCAACGCGCTCACCCTAAAGTGCGTGGACGAGCACGGCAAGGACACAGACGAGCCTATCGTCTTTTCCGAATGGTCGTTCATCACGGGCAGCCAGATGCAGCGGTGCGACTACACCTTTGCAGAGCTGCTTGCGGGAGACGAAGCACCGAAATCAAAGCAGCAGTCTCTGTTCGACGCCGCGCCGAGCGATGAGGGCAAATTTTTGCAGCGATACATTTCCGATTACAGGAGGGTACAGGAACATGGCGGAAAGTCTGTTTAACAAAGTGTATAACCCCGACGTGCTGTCTTGCCTTGCCAATCTTTCCAACGACGAGGTGTTCACGCCGCCCGACATCGTCAATCAGATGCTCGATCTGCTGCCGCAGGAGCTCTTCCAAAATCCAGATACGACCTTTTTGGACCCCGCGTGCAAGACGGGCGTGTTTCTGCGGGAGATCGCCAAGCGCCTCATCAAGGGGCTGGAGCCGCAGTTCCCCGACTTGCAGGAGCGCATCGACCACATCTTCCATAGGCAGCTGTTCGGCATCGCCATCACCGAGCTTACGAGCCTCCTCTCCCGCCGCGGACTGTATTGCAGCAAGTACCCAAACAGCGAGTTTTCGGTCAGCCGATTCGACACCGCCGAGGGGAATATCCGCTACAAGCGCATCCCGCACACCTGGAAGGACGGCAGATGTATCTATTGCGGCGCGAGCCAAAAGGAATACGACCGCGCGGCCGATTT
>CALVPY010000052.1 GCA_944354535.1 uncultured Clostridia bacterium | reverse complement strand
TCCCTGGCGTCCTTGCGCAGATCCACCTTCTCCACCAGGTCGTAGTACACCTCCGGCATCAGAAACTTGAGGGACAGATCATCCAGCTCAATCTTAATCTTGGAAATACCCAGCCGGTCCGCGATCGGCGCATAGATCTCCAGGGTCTCTCTGGCCTTCTCCTTCTGCTTCTCCGGCTTCCAATATTGGCCCGTGCGCATATTGTGCAGGCGGTCCGCCAGCTTGATGATGATAACCCGTATGTCCTTTGCCATAGCCAGAAACATCTTGCGCAGATTTTCCGCCTGGATCTCCACCTTGTCCTTGTCCCAGTTTAACTGCGTCAGCTTTGTGACGCCATCCACCAGGAAGGACACCTCGGCTCCGAACTCTCTTGTCAGGTCATCCAAGGTCATCTTGGTGTCCTCCACCACATCGTGAAGCAGGCCGCCGGCAATGGTCTCCTTGTCCATCTCCAGATCCGCCAGTATAATCGCCACACACAGGGGATGAATAATATAGGGCTCCCCGGACTTGCGCTTCTGCTCCTTATGGGCCTCCTGGGAAATTTTATAGGCCTTTTCAATCATGGAAATATCATCCGAAGGATGGTACTTCCGGATGGTCGCAATCAAATCCTGATACAGCACCTCCGGGCTCGTAAAATCCGCCGGCGCCTCCAGCTCGATATCCACTTTTTCTTTCGTTCCCTCGTTTGCCATACGATCGTTCACCTCTTCGCTCGCTTCACCCGTCTGCCTCTGTCCTACTTCCCCTCGTATATAATCGCGGATTCCACCGGGCAGTCCGTAAGGAGCTCACGCCCCTTAAGCCCCGCCAGCTCCATCACGAAGCACGCCTTGACCACCTGGCCCCCCAGACGCTCAATCAGGTCAATCATCGCCTTTGTCGTGCCGCCTGTAGCAATCAGGTCATCAATGATAACCACCCTCTGGCCGGGCGCGATGGCGTCCTTGTGAATCTCAATCTCTGCTTTTCCATATTCCAGATCGTATTCCGCTGAGACTGTCTCCCGGGGCAGCTTCCCCTTCTTGCGCACCGGTACAAATCCCTTATGCTCCGCGTAGGCCACAGGCACGCCGAAGATGAATCCCCGGGACTCCGGCCCCACGATCAGGTCGTACTCCAAATCCTTTACCATAGCCCGCAGGCTGTCGATTGCCAGGCCCAGCCCGTCCGCATCCTGCAGAATCGTCGTTACATCGCGAAAGATGATCCCCGGCTCTGGAAAATCCGGGATACTCATCACATAGTCTTCCAGCTTTTTCATCATTATAATCCTCCGCTCGGTCGTATAAGCGCTTTATATTACTCTATTATAACGATTCTTGCGGTAAATGTCCAATATTTTGTGGCTGCTCAGGCGCCGGGCAGACAGGGGCAAAAAAGGTGACGGGGCTTTCAGACAACTTCTGGCTCCGCTATCTTTGCCTGCGCCATCATGAAGAGCGTCCGCCTGGGCTATCTGGATGAGTCTTATTTTTCTTATGGCCGGAAGGCCTTTGAGGGAATCTGTACCCGATATCTCTCTGAAAAAGATGGGGAGCTGCAGTTAGATGGCATCTGTCTGACGGCCGGACTGGGAAATAAAGAAATGCGTGAGAGAACCTTTGACTACTATATGCGGGAGCCCATTGTAAAAAATGATGCGAAGGGAGCAGCCCGCTAATCTGCCTGGTCCCTTATCCCGCTGCCAGCCGCACGCCCCAGAGGGCCAGCAGATGGACGGGATAAAATACGCTGAGAAGATATTTCAGCTGGAGCGTCCCGCGCCGCCCGTTGTACATCGCGATGGGCACAAAGGCCAGAGCGGATACACAGTAGCAGCTCACGCTCTCCGCCGCGCAAAGGCCGATCCCGCTTCCCAAGCGGGCCAGGTCATTGCGGCGGAATGCGTACATGGCCGTGATAAACAGGATGCCCAGCACATTATAATCACACTGCCCCACCCAGGAGATGGCACAGCCGGCCGCCAGTGCGCAGACGCGGACCGGCACATTTTTTGTCTCCTCCATAACCGCCATGATCAGAATGCCGATGAACAGCGTGAAGAGCATATTCTGATACTGCGGATAAAACACTCTCCCATATACTGCAAGGTCAAAGGGGACCTCCGACAGAAGAGCGGCCGCCAGCATGCGGATCCCATAGCTCTGCCGGTCTCTGGCACGGACAAACTCCTCCGCTGTGAGAAAGCCTAGAATCGGAAATCCCAGACGCCCCACATAGCGGCACACCTGTCCCGCAATCATCCACACATGCCCATCTCCTGTGACCGCTGCCTGATAGAGCTCCGGGCTTCCGCCGCGGAGGATCACTCCCTGGATCACCACGGCGCCGAGATTGTCAATCAGCACAGCAGCGATGCCGATCAGCTTCAGCTGATTCCCCGTAAGCCCGCTGCTCCTGCTGCCATATGCATACATGCTGCTTTGTCCTGCGTTCATAACCCTTCCCCATCCTGTCTCCCCGTCTGCATTACCCGCTGCGGAGAGCTGTCATTTTCTTCCACTATACAGCATCTTTTCCGAAAAAGCAAGTTTTCCCCCACTTTATCCCCATTTTTCTTCAAAAATAAGTCGTTTATCCCCATTTTCGGCCCAAATATTCCCAAAACAGAGGTTCTTTTTCTAATCCGCCGCTGAATCAATAAAAAAGAGCGGAAGACCCGCGAAAATCTTTTGGAAAGATCTCCGGGGCTTCCGCTCCCTTATCTATCTGCAGTATCTATACCGCTGTGTCAGCAGATCTCTGCTCCCGCCGGCATCCTCTTCTCCGGCACCATGAGGGACAGATTGCCCTCTGCGTCCTCCGCGCACAGAAGCATGCCCTCGGACATGACGCCCGCAAGCTTGGCAGGCTTTAGGTTGGTCACCACCATGACCCGCTTGCCCACCATCTCCTCCGGCGTGTAGTGTGCCTTGATCCCGCTGACAATCTGGCGGGTCTGGCTTCCTATCCTTACCTGGGAGCACAGAAGCTTCTTGGACTTGGGCACAGCCTCACACTTGACGATGACGCCCACCTGGAGCTGCAGCTTGGCAAAGTCATCGTAGGTGATCTCCGCCTTGGGATCCAGGTCGATAACCGGCTCGTCCGCAGCGCCGCCTGCTGGCCCTGCTTCTGCTGCGCTGTCTCCCGCACCATCCGCCGTCCGGGCGCCTTCCTCC
>CALVPY010000051.1 GCA_944354535.1 uncultured Clostridia bacterium | reverse complement strand
TCCGCTTATTACACTATCCCGTTTGAAAAAAGTCCAACTTTCTGGGTACAAATCAAAGCGGGTTTCCCGCTTGTGCCCCCTCGAAGTCGGGATTTATCCCAACTTCCTTATCCTGCCTGTTTTTTCGGGTCAAATCATCCCACCTCCTACCTGTTTTTTCGCGTCATACCCTTCCACCTCCCCCTTGCGGTTTTTCTTCAACTGACACCCGATTTGCGGTTGTTTTGCTCAAGCCCCGCCCCATCTTCCACCGCGGCTGCGTGTGCCACTGCAAGGGCACTTCCGAGCGCAAAGCCGAGGTTTGCAAGCCGCTGTTCCCTCTGCCTTTCCGCGTTCTTTTCGAGAGCTTTCCGCGCGTTAAGGCTGTTCTGTTTGGAGATGGCAATGTCCTTTTCCACCGAGACGAACACGCCTTTGAGGTAAGGGTCTCTCGTAATGATAGGCTTTCCCTCGTAGATGCGTGCACACAGTTTCTTGACGAACTCCCCCGCCTGACGCTCCGTCATCTCCTTGATGACCGAATAGTATTCCTCGTTGATCCTGACTGCTTTCATAATGTATCCTCCTTTGATCCTTTAGCTTTTTGCATTGATTCCCGCGCGTCTGCGCTTCGTGTTTGCTTGCGGTTTAAGCTCCGATCTTTGACGAAGTGCCTTCACAAAAGCAAGTTCCTCGTCCGCCATTTTGCTGTAATAGGCGTTGGGCTTTTCGTCGCGGTACTGTCCCGAAGCGCGGAACACGCGCATCATTTTTTGCTTGTCATTCGTGAAGACTGCGATCCGCGCCATGAGCGCACGCTCATCCTTCTCCTCGCTCCCGAGAAGGGAAATGCCGTTGAAAAGAGCGGAGAACTTTGCACCTTTCCTCGTCTTCATCGCCTGTTCGACAAGCTCTCTGTCTTCCATATGTGTGAGGCTGTCGATGCCCCTTCCCGCCATATCGACGGGCTTTCCCGCTGCCATTTCTCTCGGCTGTGCTTTTGCAACCTGGCTGGGCGGGAGAAACACTTCCGACTTTTCTTCCTCCACTTTTGCAAGCCGTTCTGCCTTTTGCGTTTGCGCTTTATTGCGCTCGATGCTCCGCGCCTCAAGCTCTTCACGGCTGACTTCCTCGAATTCCTTGTCTTTCCAAAATGGCAGCTCCTGCATTTTGCCGAACTCCGCCATCAACGCCTCTCTGCTGTGAAAACCGAAGCCCGCCAAAGCGTACTGTGTCCCGCCGTTCTCCACGCACATCATCACCCTGTAAACGGGGTCACCGTACTCATCCGTATCCTCCACAACGGCAAAAGGTTCCGTCTCCTTTTGGATGAGCTTCTCCTTTGCCATGATGAACGCCGTGATACGCTCTGCATCGGCGATTGCCTTGAAAAGAACGTTCGGGTCTTCCTTCAACCTGCTTTTCCACGAGCCGATGTAAGCGCTGTTGTTTTGGAGATGCTTGTCTGTCACTCCAACGCCCAAATCTTGCTCAAGGAACATGGACGCAAACTCTGCCCGAAGTTCTTCCTCGGCATACTGCTCCGACGAGAAGTCCGTCGCCATCTCACGGTTGAGTCGATTTTTTGCGCCCGTGCTGTGCCCGATCTCGTGCAATGCCGTCGAATAGAAGGACGGCATATCGGTAAAATATTCCCGCTTAGGCAGATGAATTTCGTCCGTCTTGGGGGAATAAAACGCAAGGCTCCCGCCGTAACGGATGGGGCTTTCCGTGTCGCTCCAAAAATCGATAAGCCGCTGCGCCCTCTGGTTGTAACCGCTCTCGTCCGTCTTTTTCTTCTCGAGCGCAGGGATGCCCTCAATGATGTCGCCGTTGAACACGCGGTAATATTTGCGCAGGGGATAGACGTTCTCCTCCATATACTCGTTGCGCTCATCTGCCGTCATGCCGTCTAAAATGTGTCTATTAAAGGGCTGCTTGGTCTCCTTATCCCGAAGCTCGAAATACTCGATCGTCACCCCCGCGTTCTTGCCGAGGCTCTTTCCCACTTCGTTTCGCTTGAAGCTCCAGCCCTTATCCGTCATCTGCTTGTACGTCATCCAGCGGTGATCGGAATATCCCCGCTCCATGGCGGCGACCATCAGGGACAATCGGTTGACGCCCTTATAACTCTTTCCGCTGATGGCCGATACCGGCGCACCTCCACCACCCTCCCAGCCCTGCTCCCAGATACCCGTGCCGTTTTCAAGGTTACGCATGACGGCATCGTAAAGTAGTTTCCTCTGCGGCGTCAGCTTTTCGTACGCCGTATTTTCCTCACTCAAAGCGGATCCTCACCTCCTCTTGTCCGATGGGGTCTTCGTCCCACAGATCGCCTTCCAAGTCGAGCATTTCATCGATCGTATATCCTTTCGGAATGACGATCTCGGGTTTTTCATTGTTACTCATGTTTTAACCTCCTTCCTGCCAAACGGCAGCCGCTTATTTTATGCCTTGCTGTTACCGCCCGAAGATTTGGGAGCGGATGCGGGAGCCTTGGGCGGCGTGTAGTGCGGCGTGTCCTTCGCCGCCTTGATGGCAGTGTGCTCGTAGTAGCTCGCGTGTTTCTCGGGGCGGTACAGCCCGCTCGTAGCGAAAATGCGCGTCATCTGCTCAACGTTTCCACCGCTGTAAAAGGCGAGATAGTTCATGAGCGACATATCCGAGTTGGAATGGTTGTGCCTGAGATCTTCGCCGTTATACAGTCTCCTGACCGTATCGCCGTTTCTCGCCGAGAATGCCTTTTCGAGAAGCTCGTGATCCTCCATCTGCGTCAGCCCTGCCTCACCCTTTCCGATGTTCTTCCATTCCGTTCGCCTTTCCAACTTTCGTTCGAGCACTTCCTTCATCTCGGGCGTATCCAGACTTTCAAGACAAGAATTCTCCGCACCGTCACCCGTCATAGCGATAAAGCGGCCTCCCTGATAGTATTCCATATCCCCTTCCTTGGAGAAGGAACGAAGGTCGCTCCCTTTCGTTTTGCCAAACACATGGATGCCCTTGCCGCTTAAAGAGCGTTCGATATACGTCTCTCCGCGCTTGGACAGCACCTCCTCTGCGAGCGGCGAACGTTCGCCGTCCTCACCGATACAGTGGTCGAGGTCGATGCAGGCGATGTTGTCTTTGCCGTCCAGCGCATAGGCGAGCGCCACGCCGCCGTGCTCCTTCGCGTACTCGCAGGCAGTATCAAAGTCTGTCCACGTCTCGGGATTATCGCTCTCGGCAAACTTGCCCGTATGTACGTCGATGAGGAACTTCTCCAGCCTGCCCGTGTCCTTGTTCTCCTTCGTGCGCACCACCACCCAATTCGACTTCTCTTTCATCTCCTCGGGAAGATGTGCGCGAAGGTCATTTTCCACCTTTTCAAACGCCTTTCTCGCTTCCTCGCTGGGACGGCGGTAGATGCTCTCGTAGTACTCGTCCGTCTTATCTGCGAGCTCCTCCATGAGCTGCTTCACCGAAAGGTCGAGCTTCTCGTCCGTGCCGTTTTTTAAGTGCACCTCAAAATCTTCGGGCAGGCGCAGGCGAATGCCGTCCTCGTCCTTTCGCACCATGCCGGCGGGGATGTAATAGACCATTCCCTCGTAATTGCCCTTGGGCATTCGCAGAAGCACGCTCCTTTCATAGTTCGCGATGACTGCCTTCTCGGAGACGGGGATATCGCTCCACACCTTTTCCTCTGCATATTGCTCTCGGTACTCGTCCATTGCCGAAGGCGGACGCTTATAGTCCTCGGACGACGTATTTGCTACAAGCTCCTGAAATTCCCGCGCGGAAAGTTCGACTTCATCCTCGCCCTTGCGGAGCATGACCGTAAAATCTTCTGGAAGCTGTGCCGTATAGCTCCCGTCCTCCGCCTGCACGTTTTCGCCAACGACGGAATTCGGGAGATAGTAGGCATATCCCTCATATTCCCCCGTGTTGGGTGCCCGATACAGCGAGGAACTTTCGTACGATTTGATGAGCGCGTCGCGCGGAATGTTGATTGCAAGGCGCGGCTTGTTCTCCCGCGCATAGTCCTTGTCCGACGTATGGTTGACAGTTTCAGAAAATTCCTCCGCCGTCAGTTCGACCTCGTCGCCGTCTCGGTTGCGAAGATGCACGACTTCGCCCTCCGTGAGCAGAAGCTTATAGCAAAGCTCCGGCGAATCGCTCTCCCTGTCCACGAGCTGGCGGCTCTCCTTCATGCGGTTATTGAACACATAGTAGGTGTAGCCCGCATATTCTTTGTTGCTCGACGGCATCCGCATGAGCGAAGATTTGTTGTACGTCTTAATGAGCGCATCCTTGGATACAAATACCTCGTACCACTTTTCGGGCGGCTCGCTGTTCTTCCCGTAATGCCGCTCGCGATAGTCGTTCGCCGCCTTTTCGTCCTTGAAGTCATACACACCCTGTGCCCATGTGCCGTCCGACGTATCGTAGCCGATGGCGACGGTATAGTCGTTCTTCCTCTGCACGACGGCAATATTTCTTCCGCTCCTGTCCTCGGCGATGCTCATGACCTTATCGCCGCGGGCCGTCTGTTTCAGATACCTGTTCTCAGCCAAATTTTCCTCCTTCTGCTGCTCTGTGTTTTCCAAAGAAGCAGCACTTGTTTTCTGATGTCTTTGTTCGTATTCCCTCATCATGCTCGCCATGCCGTCGATGATCGCAGGGTGCGAATGAAGGCAACTGTTTGCCCGTTCGCTCTCACTTTCGGAGATAGGAATACTCTCCGCCCATGCCCTGTTTTTCGGGCTGTAACGCCCGTCCCACGCGTGTTCGCGAATGGTCGTGGCGAGGATATAGCTGACACGTGTGCGGCCGTATTTTTCGATGACGTCCTTCTCAAAGCCTTCTTTTAAGTGCATCCCGTCAAAGTTCTTCGAGATGGCATCGTCTATCTCCTCCCGGCACGCCTCGTTGAGCTTGCGGGAACGCCGAAATTCTTCCAGCTCCCCATGCTCCCGTGCATATTCTGCCGTTTTCAGATACAACGACGCATCCGCATACAATGCTGTCTTATGATAACGCTCGCAATAGTCGCGAATAAAGTCTGCCGTATCGCTGTAACTATCGACGCTTGCATACTCGTTATGGAGATAGTCATCGTAGAGCGATGTAAGAATACTGCCTCTGTCCTGATACAGCGCCTTATAATACTCCTTATCAATGTAGTCATTCAGAACGCCTTCTTCGATCACTTCTTTAAGTTCGGTCATTACATGGATTTTATAATTCTCTTGGAAAATCTCTTCGGGGCTTTTAGAAAGCATATCCGCCTTATAGGTCTCAAATTCCGTGTTGACGCTATTTATGACCTCTTCCTCATAATCGGGTGTCTTGCGCTCGTAATTTTCCTGCACGGAACCAAGTACCTGCACCTTTTCATTGAAAAACGCCTGCGCATCCTGTTCCGAGTAAAACGTCCTGATGACGTTCGGATCAGTTTCTCCCGCGCTGATTCCAAGCGTTTCCATATTCATCGTATCTCCGACGGTCAAGTTATTCCCTGCGCCGTCGCGCGTCTTAGTCGTGACGTACCACCTATTGACTTCCTCATTTTTCAGAAGAGACACACCGTTAAGCGAACTCTCCTTACCCAGCGCAATGTCCGTCTGCACGGCAAGGACTGTAAGCCCGTCGTCCATCGCGGGGAGGTCGAGTGGATTATCCTCATACTCCGATAAATATTCCTCGCCGGGAAGCGCCCTTTGATTTAACAAAGGGATCAGCTCTTCCTCTCGGAAAACGTCATACCAATCATCGAACTCTTCACCCGACATATTTGCCGCAAACTCGCTATCCTCGAAAGACGGTTTCAGATCGTTGGAAATATCGAATATCTCATCCTGCGTAAAGCCCGTCGTTCTGCCGTTCAGGTACTTAAACTCTGAAAGTTCCTTATCCAGAAAGTCATTGAGCCGCACCTCATAACTGTGCTTTTGCAAAACATCTTTGAGTTCCGCGTCCTTCACGTTATTAAATACAGACGCATGAATATCCTCCTCACTCCAGCCGTGTTCGTCGAATGGCAGCTCGGCTTTGAGCTTTTCCACCTGCTCTTCAAAGATGGGCAAAGCATACTCCTTCATCCTCGCGGCGGACGGCTCGCCCCGTCCTTCGAGCGCCTTTTCAAGCGCATACACTTCCGTGCCGTACTGCTCCCATAACCATTCGCGCTCGGTGTTTGAAAAGTAGCTCATGTCCTCACCATCGAGCGCGATGAGCACAGCCCCCGTCACTTCCTTTCGTGCGGCGATGTAATCACGCCCCATCTCCGTCTGCAAAAAGTTCAGCCAATCGGGTTTTTCCACGCCGAATATCCTGTCCTTTTCATCAAAGATAGAAGCATCGTCTGCCATTGCCTCGGTATCGTTGTGACGCAGCTCGTAAACTGGCACGCCGACTATGCCAAGCGTCTTTGCAACATTCCCCGTAACGGGCAGCATCCCGTCCCACCGATAGCCGTAAGCGTGCATATCCTCATTTGTGACAGCATAGTCAGGGAGCAAGTCCACCATCATTGCCGCAACTTTATCATCTTCGTCTATCATGTTCACCTCCCAATTTTGATTGATCGTTTCGGGCACCGCTTTATACTGTTCCTCCCCTTCTTCCTCGTCCGCAACGATGACTTCATCGCGCTTGTCGAGGTTGAGTTCGGCGTTCAGCTGCGCCTGTTCGGAGAGAAGTGCTTTGAGCCTCTCCGCCTGTTCAAACGGTTTTTCTACCTGCTCTTTGGCGATTTCGAGGTCGGCGTGTAACTGCTCTAACCCCTTTTTGAGAAGATCCGCTCTCCCCGGCAAGTCATCGAAGAAGTTCTCGATGCGCGTCAGGTTTCCGCTCGGGCTGTCGCCGATGCCGTATTCGTACTGCCCCTCGGCGGTGAGGATGATTTCCCGCCCCGTCATCAGCATCGTCATGGGTTTCATGGCGATCTTGAATCCGCAATATTCCGCGACGGGAACGCCGTCCTTGCCCGAATACAGTGCGTCCGTAAGGGCTTTCCCGCCCTCTTTCCGGTCTTTGTAAACTTTTCCGTTTACGCTGATTTCAAACGCTTCGGGGTCTGCGGGACGGCTCGTTTTGAGCGTTTCGAGGTCTCTTTCGATATGCGCAATGCGAAGTTCCTGCTTTCGGATATCCTCGGGATAAGTCTTATAAATCTTGTCCTGCAATGCGTACAGGTTCTTCCTGTACTGTCCTTCGAGGACGCGCAGCCTTGCGACCTCTGCATCCACCTCCATCTTGCGCTTTATCTTGGGATTTGCCGCCGTGATAGCCTTAATTTCTGCATATGAAAGTGTCGTTTCATCGATGTCCTCCGCCTCGCGCACAGTCAGATCGCCGCGGTTTATCTGCGCGATAAAGCGCTGCTTGTTTTCGAGTATCTGATAGGAATAGCTGTCGAACGTGCGCTCCGTGACATAGGTGAAAATCTTGACCATCTCATTGGTGTTGCCCTGACGGATGATGCGCCCCTCTCTCTGCTCCATATCGCTGGGACGGTAGGGCGTATCGAGGTGGTGCAAGGCGACGAGCCGCTTCTGCACATTCGTTCCCGCGCCACACTTTTCCGTGCTGCCGAAAAGAACGCGCACCGCGCCCGAATTGACTTTATCAAAGAGCGCCTGCTTTTGATCTTCTGTGTTCGCCTCGTGGATATAGGCGATCTCCTCTTGGGGGATGCCCATGCGCACGAGCTTATACTTCAAGTCGTTATAGGCGTCGAAGTCCTTGCCGTACTCGTAGTCCTCAAATCTCACCTTCGGCGTGGATAAATCGCAAAAGACGATCTGCGTTCCCTTTCTATCCCTCGTATCCGTCCACACCTCGAAGATACGCTGTGCGCACTCGTTGAGTTTGCTCCCCTCCTCGTCCTGCGACTCGGGCACAAAACAGCGCGGGTCAAGTGCGAGCTTTTTTCCGTCCGAGGTGATTTTGAGCATATTGTCCTCGTGCGGGTCAACGTGCCCGTCGTGGATCCTGTCCGCCCGCTCTGCAATCTCCTCTGCAAGCTCGATGGTCGTGTCCGATGGTTTAAGGCTGATGACCTGCCGCTCCGCTTCGGGCACGTCGAGCTTGACCATGTCCGATGTCTGCACATCGGCAAAGGAGCGGTACAGTTTTAATAGTTCGGGCAAGTTCGTGAATTTTGCAAAGCGCGTCCTCGCCCTGTACCCCTGACCGGAGGGAGACAGCTCCATACTCGTGATCGTCTCGCCGAAGTCTGCCGCCCAACCGTCGAAGAAGGTCATGCCAAGCTCTTTCAAAACGGACGGCTGCAAATAGGTCTGCATCGTGTACATCTCCGTCATGGAGTTGGAGATGGGCGTACCCGTCGCAAACACCACGCCCCTGTCGCTGCCGCGAATCTCCTGCAAATACTCACACTTTAATTTCAAGTCGCTCGCCCTTTGGCTCGCGGCGGTCGAGATCCCCGCGACGTTGTTCATTTTCGTAAAGAGGAACAGGTTTTTGTATGAGTGCGCCTCGTCCACAAAAAGGTAATCGACGCCCAAGTCCTCAAACTTCAACACGTCGTCCTTGCCGCTTGCGTCCATCAGCTTCTTTAACTGCTTTTCCTTGCCCTTTTTGATGGTTTCAAGGTTCTTGACAGCGCCGCGCGGCATCCCGTTTTCTTCCCATTGCTTTTGAATGGTAGCCTCTACAGCCGCTATCTCTTCTTTGAGCTTTTTTACCTGCCGCTCCTGTGAAATGGGAATTTTAGCAAAGGATGACTGCGCGATGATGATACCGTCCCAATCGCCGAGGGCAACTTTTGACACAAACTTCTTTCGGTTGTCCTTCTCCAAGTCCTCCTTTGTGGCGACGAGGATATGCGCGTTGGGGTAGAGCTTTCTCCATTCCCCGGCCCATTGCTGAACAAGGTGGTTGGGGCAAGTGACCATTGCCTTCTTGCAAAGTCCTAATTGCCGCATCTTCATGATCGACGCAACGACCGTGAATGTTTTGCCCGCGCCGACGACGTGATGAAGCAGCGTACTTTTATCGCTCGTGATGATGCGATGCACGGCATTCTTTTGGTGCGGCTTCAGCTCGATCGCCGGGTTCATTTCGGGGAATTTGAGATAACTCCCGTCGTAGCTTGGCAGCCGCGTCTGATTGAACAGCCTGTTGTAGGTTTCTTCTAAGTCCGCCCTGCGTTCAGGGTCTTTGAAAATCCAATCGGCGAACGCTTCCTTTATTTTGTTCTGCTTTTCCCTCGCAGCAATCGTTTCGGCTTGGTTTACGACGCGCTTTTCTTTGCCGTCCTCTTCCACCAAGTCCGTAATGGTGGTCGATTTTAAGTTGAGTGCATCCACAAACAGCCTGTAAGCGGGAGCGCGTTTGGTGCCGTACACCTCCTTCTGCCGCATATCCGTTGTATGGCGAACGTTGTCCCTCTGATCCAAGCGCCACGAAGAGTCGTGCGGGTTATACGTGAGTTCCACGCTGTCTCTCAGATACCACGGCACGCCTAACAGCTCGCAGTAGAATTGCTTATAGTACCCTTTATCCACCCATGTCGCGCCGAGCCGAACGGAGATGTCGCTCGCCGTCAGCTTGTCGGGCTGCACCATGAGAAGTGCATCCACGTTCTTTTGATATTCAGGATGGCTCTCGGCGGCCTCTTTCGCGCGCTCCAATTTGTTTACGACCTGCCCGGAAAGGTATTCTTCGTTCGTGACAAAGCCGGAATATCGATCGCCTTCCACAACCTTTTCGGGATCGCGGAACACGGAGGCTCCGAGTTCGGAGAGTACGGTATCATAGTCCTTGCCCGTCAGCTCTTCCATGTAGGCAATATCGACTTTTCCGCGCTCGTTTTGGCTTATTTGCAGCGCCTCGAACGGGTCGTCCGTCGAGGTCGGCACGACATACGGGCGTATGGTGCGCTTGAAGAACACATCCGCCTTTGTGACGGCTTTTGTCTCCTCATTGACGTTCTCCGCCGCAAATAAAAGTGCGCTGTCGCCGTCATCCTTGAAGAGCCTGCTGTTCGTCTGGTTGTTGAGATTTCCGTACTTCTTGACGAACAAGTCATACCTGCTGTTGAGATTCCATTGCTCACGTTCCAGCACATCGTCCGAACAGCCTTGTATCTGAATATCGAGGATATGGTGCAGCTCATCTCGGAGAGCAATCATGCCACATATTCTCTGATATGCGTCTTTGGGGCTTTTAGGGATAGCCTGTTCGGCCATCTCATCGCCGATGCGCATATACAGCCTGCCGCCCTCCGCTTTATAACAGAAGGGTTTGACATTGTAATCGACCTCTGACTCCCGCTCCTCTGCGGGCGGCGTCTGTGGCGCGAGATAGACGCTTTCGGGCAAATTCTTTATCGCCTCGGCGAGCGCGTCCTGTAAGGCCCTGCCGTCCGGCTTGACCGTCGTGTCTATCCCGCCGTATAAGCCGTGTTCCTCCGCGAGCGTTCCGAGGATCATCTGCGGGTGCGAGAGAAAGTAATTGTTAATCTCGTACCCCTCCTCCGTCTTACCCGTGCCGATCCATTGCTCGTGGGAGAGGTCGGCTATCCTTTCCTCACGCTTGCGAAAAAAGAGGATATCCGCGACGGCCTCCGTGCCCGCCGTCTGTTTGAAGGCGTTGTTGGGTAAACGTATCGCGCCGAGAAGTTCCGCCCGCTCCGCGACATACCTGCGCGCCGACGGGTTGAGCTTATCCATCGTGCCCTTTGAAGTGATGACGGCGACGATGCCGCCCGGCCTCGTCTTATCCACGCTCTTGGCGAGGAAATAGTCATGAACCTTGAAGTTATAGCGGTTGTAATCGCTGTCCGCGACGCCGTATCCGCCGAAGGGGACATTGCCCACGACAATATCGAACTTGTCGTTGGGGAAGGTCGTGTCCTCAAATCCCTTGATCTGAATGTTCGCCTGCGGGTAGAGTTTGGTTGCTATCTTTCCCGTGAGGTTGTCGAGTTCCACACCGTACAGGCGACTTCCATCAGCAATGCCTTTGGGCATAAAGCCGAAGAAGTTACCCGTACCCATCGCAGGCTCTAATATGCGGTTGTTGCCCTTCACACCGAAACGTTCGAGAGCCATATAGATGCCCTCTATCACCTCTTTGGGCGTGTAGTAGGCGTTTAAGGTGCTTGATTTTGCGTTGTCGTAATCTTCTTTTGGAAGAAGGTCTTTCAGTTCATCATATTCCTTCTTCCAGCTTTCATTGTTCTCATCGAACGCCTGCGCCAGACCGCCCCAGCCGACAAACCGAGCAAGCGTTTTCTTTTCCTCTGCCGTGGGGGTTGCGTTCTCCGCATACAGCCTGTTCACAAGTCTGATTGCCGCGACATTGTTCCGAAACCTTGTCTTTGCGCCGCCGAGGTCTGCTTGGTCGAGGACGGACGAAAGTTCTGTATTTTGCTCATCCTTCTCGTCGTCATCCCATTCTTCGAGCTGATCGTCGATTTCAAGGTTCGAACAATAGTCGAGGTAAAATGTGAGGTCAATGCCGTTTTCCAGCAATTCGACGTCGGAGACTTCCTCCCGCTTAGAGAGTAAGCCAACGATTTCTCCTGCATTGTCTCTGACGAACTGCTCGTCCTCGCCGAACTCATCGAAATAGACCACCCAACTGCCTTCGCTCGTGTTCTTGGTGCCGTCATCGACGATATAGGAAACGACGCCTTCCAACCTCTTATCGACGCCCTCGGCCTGCCCGCTGTATGCGGCATACTCCTTCTTTTCCTGTTCGGAAAAATAGCTGCCGTCATCGATGAGTTCGGCGATGCGCACGGCGACTTCCGGCCATTTCAAAAACGCCTCAACGAGCGTCTCGCCCTTTTCGCCGAGGACGGACATCTGAATGCCCTTGCTGTCGTGCCATTCCTCGTCCCCGCCCCAACCGCCATGACCGCCGATGCCGTACTCGCGTTTCAAAAAGTCAACAAACTCCTTGACGGTCGGGTTATCTTGATACTTGTCATAGATACGGAACTTGCCGTGTTCCATGCCGCTGCCGTACTTCAAAGAACGCTCGATGAGCTGTTCCTTCTCGTTCTTTTCCTGCGGCTCCAACAGGTCAAACATGGAAAGCTGCGGCTCTTGCCTACGCTTTCTGTCTTTGATGCCCTTTTCGCCCTGCTTGGGGTTAGGCTGATGCGCTTCTTCGGGTTCATCCTGTTCGGATGTGTCCTCGTCAAAGTCATCTTCCTCGGCTTCCTCCGACTGTTCGTCGATGGGTGCCAAGTCTTCCGATCTGTCCTCGGGCTGCGGCGGCTGCTGTTCGCTTTCCGCCGCATTGTTTTGGGGTGCAAGAGAGACCGGCTCCTTGCCGTCCTCTAAAATGATAACGCTGTGCTTTTGCACGAGCTTTTCCGTATATATCTCAGAAACGTAATAAGGGAAGCCGCACATCGGAACACGTTCGGTTAGACCCACGTCACGGCTTGTAAGTGTCAAATCGAGCACTTCCGCTGCTGTTCGCGCATTGTCGCCCATGACCTCGTAAAAATCGCCCAAGCGGATAAGCACAATCGCCTGCGGGTCTTTCTTCTGTGCATCCAGATAGCGGCGATAATACGGACTAACGGATATAACCTGTTCGGTCTTTTCGTCCGGCTCCTGTTCGGAACCGCCCGAGATCCGCGGTTCGTCTGTAATCACCTCTTCTTCCGTGTCGTCGATAACTTCTACCTTTGCCCGGCTCGCCTCGTAAGCGTCCGAGACTTCCTGCGTGAATAGCTCCGAACGGATATACATCTCCTTGACGAACGCCGCGTTATCTCTGTACGAGTACGGAAGTCCCTGAAGATGAATGTTTGCCGTTTTCGGAAAACCCGTCTTGCAGTAGAGACAGAACGCGATGCCTTCCGTGAAAAGCGCGTCGCGCTGCTCATCGCCCGTCAACTCCCCGCTGTGTTCGAGAAAGCGATAAACGCCGCTATGTATCTTGCGATAGTCTCCGCGCCCGTCATCGAAAATGTTTGTCCCGTTCAGTTCGTCAAGCCCTTTCAAGAGGACGCGCAAAGGGAGAATGTCACGCTGGTAGCGGTCGTCGCCGTGAGTATCCCGCACGTCAAAGACGAACTGCTTGAATCCGTCTTTATCGAAGTAAGGAATGCCCTTTCTGCCCTTTGTGACGCGCCTGCCCATGGCGTTCCAGTCGTCCATCGTGTTGCAGATGACAGCGTCCGGGCGTTCTATGATGATCTGGCAGGCATCGTGCAGAAGGATATAGGGATTTTGCGCAATAAAGCGGTAGAAGTTTTTGAGCTTTTCGCCATCTTCAAGCATCTCCGCAATTTTCGCGTTTCTTTCCGAAAGCCTGTTTTCAGTCATTATCTTTCCTCCGAAGCAGTTTCTTGCTCGGCAGCTCGTCGGAATAGAGCGCAAGCTCTACGATTGCCCCGCTTTCTTCCCAGCCATCGTACATTTCTCTGTATTCATCTTCGATCCTGCGGCTTCTGCTCTCGCTTAAAAGCACTCCCCCATAGGGCTTCTCGGGATCGAATTTATTACTCATCTGTCTTTCCTCCAATTCATCTCTGATCCTCCTTTTCTCTTGTAACGATGGAAACCACAATACCCTGATCGCAGACCATGCTCCGAGAATATAAACGAGCGATGTGATTTCCTTTTTACTGAACTTTTTGCGTTTGTATAATTTCCATCGGAGCTTACGACGCGGCATTTTCAGCATCTTTGCCAACTTCCCCATCGTGATCCCCTTTTGGTGAAGCCAACAACGCAGAGCGCGGAAGTTCAACGACAGTCCGTCAGAATAATCAGTACAGCTTATCTCCGACAAGAACGTATTTGCTTTGAAAGCCATCCATCGTTTCCTCCCCGAAGTCTATGATTTCACGCACAAACGCTTCGCCGAGGCTATTAAAAATATCCTTTACAGCATCGTATCCGATCTCCTTGCCCTGTTCGAGCAACAAGATAACGGGAATGCTTAACCCCAGTCTTTCTGAAAGTTCCTGCATGTTCTTGATTTTCTCCCGCCCGATATAAGAGCGGCACCCTGCAATATTTAGCTTCACTTTTTATCTCCTTCGAGTGAGTTTGTTCAACTCCCCCTCAATAGGTAGGCAAGTATGAGGGCTAAAAGTTTACATCCAAGAGAAAATTTTTTAAGAAATTTTTTATCCTCCAGATTTTTCGTGAAATAGCAGCCTTTTTTACGCCAAAATAGGCTGCAATCTCATTCTGATTAAATCCTTCTAACAACATGGCTATCATCTCCCTTTCCTTTTCTGTCAGTTGTCCAACAGCCGCTTTCAACCGCTCATCTTCGATTTCCTCTATCCAGCCAAACCTCGAATAGTCGGCATGATTATCCTCTACTGCAAGTTTTTCAAAAAACTTCTTGTAGAGAGGATTGTCCTTGTTGATGTCCTCATCTTCGCCCGACTGTATGTCAAGACGCTGCGTATGTACCGCTTCACGCCGTCCGTTTTTGTACCAATTCAGATCAAACTTATACAGCGCACGAATTTGTTCTTCCGTCATGCCCGCAGCAAGATACTGCTTGCGAAGTTTTGCCTGCTCCTTCATAAAGAGAGCACGTTCCAGTCCGTCGTTCCATTTCATGTTTGAAATCCTCCGATTTTTGATTTTTCTTTGAAAATCGCAATCGGACGGATCCGCCCCGTAAACATGAAAAACGCCCGACTGCGGTCGGATCAAACCGCGATCGGGCGCAAAAAGGCGCAAAAAAAATACGCCCCACAAGAATAAAGCCCTATATGGGTTCGATCCTTGTGAGGCGTGGATAACTTCTTTTTACGGATAGCTTCTGTTTCTGCACAACTTATATCACGCCGCGCAGTTCGGTCTTATGGTTCTATACTGCCTCTGTCCGCGAACGTGATACGTTTTTACGTATTCAGTTGTCTTATGAATTAACCTGCCTTCCTCGGTCTTGCGCTTACCACGCAGGACCCGCTTTCCTCTTTCGAGATCAGCAGCGATGCACCGCACTCCCTGCACTCGATCTCAACCTCTTTGCAAATACTTACCTTCAATAGCGTCGCGCCGCAGAACGGACACTTTAACACCATTCGTTTACACAAATTCGATCACCTCCAAAGCAAAGATCATGTCGAGACGGCAACGGGGATACCGATCTCACAAGCAACCATTCAAATGCGAACGTTTGTTTATATTTCTATCTTATCACCCTCATCGGGAAAAGTCAAGAGAAAAAAGGCAATTTTTCCGCGGCAAAAAATTATTTTTTCAAGCCGCAAAAATCTTTTATATACCGGCGCACGTCTGTCATATATCTTGTGTTATAATTTTTATTTTACAGAAAAAGAGGTGCCACAGGCACCCCTTTCGTTTACTTTGCAGACTCAAGTAACAACCTTACGGTATTTTCCAGACAATTTTCATCCGTTGAATCAATCGTCAGATAGTAGTAAACTTCCTCATAGATAAACTTCGCGTCCACATGGTATATGACCTGATTGATTATCTCCGATGCAAAGCTGACTTCTATTCCGCCAATCGCAATATTCTCATCCGCTAATTCATATTGTTTGAAAACCGATAGCTCTTGCGCAACCTCTTTAATATAATATCTGATCTCACTATAACTTGTTTCCGACCGAATCGATATGTTGGATATTATATAAGCTAAGCTATCATCTTCCTCAAACCGCCAACTAGTGTAGGCGATTGATATTATGTCACTATGGTCGTCGAGATTTAGAAAACTTGTCCCATTATTTATATTATAATCTTGTACTGATAAAATCTCTTGGGGATGTAAACATGATGCTATTTCCCGATATGGCATTTCAAACCAAAATTTCATCATAAGAAGAACTTGTTCTTCATGCGTCAAAGTTTGGAAGATCTCGTGAACCAATACACATTCAAATATTCTATCTTCCTCAAACTCATCCCATAAATCTTCACTGTCCAAGGAACAATGAGATTTTTTATTCCGATTATAAATCTTACGCGAATAGTTGATTGCTATTTTCCTCACCCAGCCCCAACCATTCTGTCCATCCCTAAATTGATATGCTTTTGTTGCTATCGTTAATAACGTCTCCTGAACGACATCCTTCGCGTCCTCCATGTTTCCGGTGATAGCAAAACCGATTGCCTTCAGTTGCAATGTTATCCCGTTCGCCAAGCGTACATATGCCGCTTGATCTTTCTTGGCAACAAGGCGGATCAACACACCCACCTCTTCGCTTGTAATACCGACCTACCTCTCAATTCTTTTTTTCCAGATTCTTGGCTATAATAAAATCTATCACTTCCAAAACAAACTTCTTATCCGAAGGTGACAACTTAGAAAAGCTATCCAATAATTCATTTTGTTCTTCTGATAATTGATCGTTCTGTATCCCGTTCCAGAATTGATTTATTGTGATTCCCAGCGCATCACACACCTTCATCAAAGACGGAAGGGAAACGGCAGCTTCTCCGCCTTTCCATCTGTAAATTGCAGCAGGAGTAATATCGGCACGCTGTGCCAACTCGTAAAAAGAGATGCCTCGCTCGTTACATAATTCTTCCAAATGCTCAAATATACCCATAATAGCGATCACTTCACTCCTGCGGATAACGTACTTTGATTATATAACAAAGCAAACTTCGGTATATAATACTTCGCTATCCATAGAAATAGATACTCTAATTACTATTCTACAAGTACCAACCGATAATAATACAAGTATTTTACTACGGCGTGAAACACCCTCCGTTCCCGTTCATAGTATCTGCTGGGCGAAAGAAACTTGTCCATCGACCCGTAAATATAATTCTCTCCCTGCAATACTGCATCAAACAGTTCTTCCGAAATCTGACCGTTAGAACGCAATAACAAAACGCTCTCCTTTGCCTTTTGGAAAACTTTCATCCAGCATTCGTAATCTTCTTCCGTCTCGATCTCCTTTAACCGATCGGATAGATGCTTATCTCCTTCCGAACACAGATGAGCATTGCACTTT
This sequence comes from uncultured Clostridia bacterium, assembly GCA_944354535.1. Classification (GTDB taxonomy): domain Bacteria; phylum Bacillota; class Clostridia; order Christensenellales; family Borkfalkiaceae; genus Gallimonas. Next base: position 75,146 of record CALVPY010000051.1, on the reverse strand, counting down.
ACGATCAGTTTGTTCACCTCCCTCCTGATATCCTCGTCTAAAGCCCGTCGTTTTCGGAACAGCATATAAACGTATTCAATTACTGTCTGCGCAGTAATTTTCTTTTGCATACATGCCCCCCCGACGAACTTCTTCTGTAAACAGAGTATCATAAAACGATATGCCGAATTTACCGCTTTTTCGGCAAAATGTTTACACTATATCAATCCGCCAACCAGGGCTTTTGTTCCACTATTTCGGTAATTTTTTACAAAAAACACGGTTTGTCAATAAGACAAACCGTGTTTTTTTGAGTTATATGAGGTAGTCGCACAAACTAGTAAAAAATAAAAATCGGAGAAATTTTCTCCGATTTTTATTTTATTCTTAACGATTGATCCGCTCTATTGTTTTACGGGCAAGATTGCGAAACTCTGTGATATGAGACTTCCTCCTCTTATCGTTTGGGAAAAACCCTGGCAATGTCTCCGGGTGCAGGTACTTCTCAATCACAGGGATCGCTTTCTTGCACTTCAGAAGCCCCAATGCTTTTATCGCAGATTCGGACACTGTAAGATTATATCCAAGAAAATAATATGATTCCAAGTTTTGCGATGCATCAGGAGCGGAACGATGGTCTACCAACGCAATCAGAACATCCTCCACCTCATGCACTTTTAACTTCCCTAACAGATCAATGAAGAAAGAAGACATCACATGGATCGTTTTTGGATCGATTAGTTCAATATAGTCCTTGATATATCGCTCATCCCGTATCTTGTAAATCGTATCCCCATATGTGTTGAGGATATGAAAGGATGCATTCTTGGCCAATGCTTCCCGATACTTTTTCAACAGGTATTCTGTCGCGATTCGCATCTTTTTATGACCCAAAATTCCCACTGTCATTGCGACACAACCCTGCAACTCGGGGTCATCTCCCGCCTCTTCAATATATTTTTTGCAGATAGGAAAGATCCTATTATCTCCATTGAATACCGTAGGTTGCATGGCAAATCCCCATTGAATGTCATATCCAAGTTCGTTCAAATCATGGTAGATCCTATCTGCAAAATTCACTACTTTTGCATTCTTGGGATCTTTTCGCCATTCTTGATATCGCTTCCACTCTTGTTCCGCAATATATTCTATTTCCCGCTGTTCCATACTACCAAGAAAACCTCATAATTTTTATTCCCGATGCAAGCAGGTTCTTGCTTAGTTTCGTTCCCTGCCGCACATACAGTTCCATTTGCATTCCATGGCTTTGAGCATAGGTCAAATATCGCTGTAGCTGACCTGTAAAGCTCTGCCGTGCTACATTCTTTGATTCGATTAAAATATGGTTGGTATTATCAAAGAAATCTGGGATACCTGTTTTTTTATAAAAATTGGTATTCTTAGAAAGTCCACGCGTCCTTGCAATATATTCCTCGCCCTGTTTGCCCAACTCATGACACTTATTATTATGTACCAACACACAGGCATCGGAGACGTAGTAGGTATGGAAATCGGCAACTTCGAGGTTGTAAGTCGTTTCGGGCGTTTCGAGCTGCTTCAGCGTTACGCCTTCCACTTCGCAAAGCATGCCGTCGGAAAGAAGGACTTTATCGCCATGCTTTAAGTCGCAGGCGGAGACCCACTTTTCGCTCAGGCCCGCATAGCTTGCGTGCTCCGGCGCACGGCTGTCCTTCCGCACCCTGTTGCTAGGCACAAAGTACTTATGCCCCGGCGTCGAAGTGATCTCGTAGAGTTCGCCTTCCGCGCCTCTGATGCTGACCGTGCACCACTCTTTCGTCTCTTTCGTCGTGTTGAACGAGAACACAGATAGTTAAAATTACTATCTGTGCTCTCGGTTACTATTTTGTGCTTGACATGTAAGTATAAATCACATGACACGAGTTATATTGGTCTACTTTATCATTTCATAATCCGAACACTTTACCGTCAATTTGTGTATTGCACTTTGCGAACGAAATTGCATTTTGATGACCAAAAATGATCCTTGTGAAACAATTTGATCATCTAACCACCAGGTCCCAATTAAACTTAAATCACCTTCAATAATCTTATAATTATACAGCCGAACCGCTTTAACGTTGCTATCAAATAAAGCTTGAGAAGAATTTAATTCGATTTCCAGATAATTCCGACGTGGATTCTTTTCATGGTAGTCATATGAAAGCTGTATTTCATTAATTTGCAAGACTTCCGCATCATGAAGTCCTTTACCCAAATAATACTGGGAACTCATATTATCCCCCCTCTTTTTAGTCAAAGAATATATGATAAATATGATGTCGTGCGTCATGGAAATGAGGCATTGCATTATCAATATATGGATGAATCTCGCTATATACCCTTGAGTTGCCAAATGCTTTTTTTGCCAAAGATTTAGCCCCCGACCGAGAACTTGATATTATGTCATTTCCATTGCGAATCTGATCTAATGCTTGCTTTTGGGTAATACGCCTACCGCGAACAAGTTTTTCGTTTTGTCGGGTCGCTTTATAATAGTTACAATTCCTGTTATGAGCCAAAACATTACAGTCTGCAACATAATAGGTATGGAAGTCAGCAACCTCAAAGTTATATACCGTAACTTCTTCTTCCAGCCGTTTTACATATACATTAACGATATGCGCATGCACGTCGTCAGAAAGCAGAAGAATATCCGACTTTTTCAGATCCTTGGCATTCTTCCATCCACAGTTTTGCGTATAGAATTTATGTCCTGGAGTACAAATAATTTCACAGTTGTCAATCGTGACATGCGCAAGTTCTCTGCTTTTGTTCCGGAACAGGTGCAATACGGGCTTATACGCCGTTACACCCGTCTCTTCGTCATAGGCAAGCACCTGATCGCCGACTTCGATGTCTTCGATGTTCTTCTGCCCGCTGTCGGTCAGCACCTTCGTGCCCGCAATAAAGCAGAAACTGCCCGGCTTGATCACGTTGGAAACGCCTGCCGTGATGCCGCCCCACATGAACCCGTCAAACAAGCCGTTCATCAGCCCGCTTGCTGTGCCTTCCAGCACATTCCCGCCGCTGAATGCCGATGTCAGTCCGCCCATGACGGCGCCCACGATCGCGCCCGTCACCGCACTCTTCATCGCGACTGACAGTCCGCATACGAATGCCGCCGCAAATGAACCGCCCGAAAGCGCTGTTGCGATCGCGCCCAGCGTGATGAACGCAAGACCAATGAGCAGCTTTTGCCACCACGTCAGCGCAAACGCGCCGTCCGGGTCCGTCATCATCACGGGGTTATTATAGCAGTACGCATACAGGTTGAGACCGTTCAGCTGCGTAAACGTTTCATCCAGCACGCCCACATCATCCGGCGAAATGAATCTGCCCGTTTCGGGGTCGTAATAACGGCTGTTCAGATAGTAGAGGCCCGTCTCTTCGTCGTAGTAGTACCCGCGATAACGGAACGGGTTGATCGTCAGAATATTCGAGCCGCCCTGCGAGAGGATGTTACCCCATGCGTCGTACTTGTATTCGCCGAGCAGATTCCCGCACGAATCATAGATGCCGATGATATCGCCCTGCAGGTTCTTGCGGTAGTAGTACTGCTGACCCGCATATTCAAAGCCCGCTACGCCGTTCTCATCGTAATAGTAATGGATGACCGTGCTGCCGCGCTTCTCGGCAAGGATCTGATTCCCCTTGACGAAATAGTCCGTCGAGCCCTTCGCAATACGGATCCCGCTGTCATTGTAAATGAAATCGGTATTGTCGAAGTATTGCAGATTCCCCTTCTCCCAGGAAAGCACATGCCCGCGGTACATCGTCGGATATCCCGCTTCGTTGTACTGAATGCTGCCTACGTCATACTTCGTCAGACGATCTCCCCACGTCCCGCTTGCGTAGGTGTAGTTGAACGTATCCTTGACCGTCCCAAGCGTTGCAGACTTCGTATAGGCGTACTCTTTCTTGGTCTTCAGGTTCCCGCCGGCATCATACGTATAGACGACCGTCTTTTCGCCCGCAATATTCTCTCGCGTCAGGCGGTTCAGACCGTCATACTCATACGATGCGACTTCCGAGCTGCCCTCTTTGACCGTCTTGATGTTGCCGTTTGCATCATAGGTATACGACAGCGTCTTTACACCGCCAACACCGCTGTTGAAGTTAAGCTCCCGCACCAGCTGCGTCGTGTAATTGCTGTTCGAAAGGTTCGCAAGGTATGCGTACGTCTCGGTAAACGTCTTATTCTTTGCCGCGACTGTCTTCTGCGTCAATCGGGTCAACGCATCCCGCGTATACGTCACTTCGCCAAGCGGCGTCGTGAACCCATCCAACATCTCATCGGGATACTCGGTATACTCGCACTCATACGAATAATTCTTCCCGTTGACGTTGTATGTGCTTTTCAGAGGACGATTGTAGTAGTCGTATGTATTATAAACTCTCACGTGAGCGCTACTTTCAGAATCTCCCTCGTAATACTTAGTCACATCGCCCTGTTCGTTGTATTCATAATTATACTCGATATTGTTATCGCTGTCAACGTGTTTGATCAAATTATCCGCAGCATCGTATTCGTTTTCATTCAGATCGTTGTTTTGCCGCGTCGCGATTACCTTACCGTATTTATCCGTATACGTCGTGACCGTATTTATACACGAATTGGAGAAAATTATTGCATTAGCGAACGCGATATATAGGTCCAAGCAAAAACTTGCCCACCAAAAAAAAGAGTTAGAAGAAATGAAACAACAAGAGCAAATTAAAAAACTTGAAGAAATGAATAAAGACTTAAATTCGTGATTTTAAGTATGAAAAATGCTGGTATAAAATTGGTATAAACTCTGTATAAAAGGTATTTGATGATGATTTTTAAGCCGAAAATCAGTCATCAAAAACCCATAAAACCACCGCTAAAAGCCGATTTTAATGCCTATTTTACAAAAAAACGGATGATATTTACCCCGATTTACAAAATATGTGCAACTCCTTAGGGCTAGTTATGGGTTCAATTCCCGTCGGGAGTACCATCGTCGCCGCAAGGCGCATTTTGCAACAGGGCAGGAAAATTCCTGCCCTGTTGCTTTTTACGCCTGCGCCTCCTCTTCCCAAAAAATCTTTGCAAAGCAAATCTTTTTTGGGAGCCCTGTTTGCCCCTATCAGCGAGCAGCTATTTCGTACAACAGAGACATCGTCGCCGCAAGGCGCATTTTGAAACAGCTTGAGAGAACTCAAGCTGTTTTCTTTAACGCCTGCATTTCTCGCGCGGTAGTGCCCGCGCTCGGTCAGGAAACAGCGCGCACAATGCGCTGTTTCCTAGCTCGAAAGCGGTCAAAGCCACGCCGTGGCTTTGACGAGAAAGCGCTTTCTCGCCCTCTTCCCAAAAAATCTTTGCTGCACAAATCTTTTTTGGGAGCCCTTTGATATAGTGAACTTTTCCCACAAATCTTTTGCCTTGCAAAATCTTTGCGGGAGTCCTGTAAGCGCAAGGCGCGTTTCGAAACAGCTTGAGAGAACTCAAGCTGTTCTTTTTTGTAAAAAAAACGACGGGCCCGCGCGGTGGCGGGCCCCGAAATTTTCTTGTTATGCGCTCCGCATGGAGGCAAGTTTTTGCTTTAAGAGAAGGTACCCCTCCTCTGCATCGTTGCAGGAAAGGACGGCGCTCTCCATCGGGCATCTGCCCGTTCCGTCGCGGTTGACGATGTATTCCGTCATCGTCCGATAGGAAAAAGGCAGCCCGCTTTTTTGCAGAAATTCTGCGGCCGATCTCGAGATCGTCTCGGCGAACAGTTCCTTGATCTTTGCCTTGACAAAGAGCATTGCCGCCGCCTTTCCAACCACGCGGTCGGCGGCGGAAAAGCCGATAAGGCCCTTTCCCTCTGCAAGCAGCGCCATCATGGGCGCGATCCCGCGCTCGTCCCGCGCGAGGATTTCATCCTCCCGCACGAGGCAGATCGTATGCCCTTTGAGCCCCTCTTTTGCCCGTTCGAGGTCGTTCATTCTCTCTCCCTTTGGATGAGAGCGCGAAGCCCCATCACAAGAAGCGGCACCGCGGCTGCCTGCAAGACGAGCCCCGAAAGCCCCGTTTCGATCTGAGAAAGCACGGCTTCGACCGTAAAGGGCGCGACGCTCTGGAAAAGGACGGCAAGGAGCAGGAAGAACGCTCTCCCTGCGACGGCGCCTAAGAGCACGGCGGGGAATGCCATCCAGCCGTTCTTTGCGATCTGTTTTGAAAAGAGACCCGAAACTGCCGCGAAGACGCAGAGCTCCACGATCATGAAGGGGAGGCGTGCCGCTGCGGGCATGGGATCGCCCCAAAGCGAGGTGAGTGCGAAACTCACAACAGGCGACAAGGCGCCGACGCCCATCCCCCACCTCACGCCGAGCAGGCACCCTGCGAGCAGCACGGGAAGATACATCGGGAGCCACCTGACGCCGCCCGCCTGACCGAGGGTCAGATGGACGAGCTGCGGCAAAAGAAAGGCAAGTACGATGAGCCCGAACGAGACGAGCCCTTTGACGGTGAGTTTGACTTTCAGCGAACAGCTGCGTGTGGTCATCACTTGTTCCAACATAAAAAACTCCTTATTTTTTGGTGTTGTACGTTATTTTCGTCCGATCAGGCCTCGAATTCTTTGACGACATCCTGAAGGAGCGAACGGATGGGCAGGTGCTGCGGGCAGATGGCCTCGCACTTGCCGCATCGGATGCAGTCGCTCGCCAAACCGCCGTCCGCGGCGTGGACGTTGTGATAGTAATAATCGGCGTTCCACGTCTTGAAGGTGCGCTTGGAGTTGAGACAGGCGAAAAGATCGGGGATGGGGATGCGCTTGGGGCATTGGTCGGTGCAGTAGCGGCACGCCGTGCAGGGGATGATACCCTGGGCGCGGAAAATTTCCCGCACCTTCCCGATCGCTTCCATTTCCTTGTCGCTGAGGGGCTGAAAGTCCTTCATGAAGCTGATGTTGTCTTCCATCATCTGCATATTGCCCATGCCCGAAAGCACCATGGCGATGCCCTCGAAGCCCGCCGCAAAACGGATGGCGTAGCTTGCGGGGCTTCCGCCGCCGAGCGATTCCAAAATTTGCTTGGCGCCCGTGGGGAGGTTGACGAGGCTGCCGCCCTTGACAGGCTCCATGACGATGACGGGCTTGCCGAATTTGCGGCACACTTCGTAGCACTTGCGGCTCTCGACGGAAGCGTCCTCATAGTCCACATAGTTGAATTGGATCTGCACCGCGTCTACTTCGGGATAAGTCGAAAGGATGCGCTCTAAAACTTCCGCCTTGTCGTGGAAGGAGAGCCCGACGCGGCGCACCTTTCCTTCTGCTTTGAGGGCAAACGCCGTCTCGTAGGCGCGGCAGCGCTTGTACTTTTCAAAGTTGTTGCGGTCCTGCGCGTGCATGAGATAGAAGTCGAAATACTCCACGCCGCACGCTTGAAGCTGGCTCTCGAAGAAGGGGCGGATGTCCTCCTCCTTGTTGAAAAAGTTGTTGGAGAGCTTATCGGTGAGGACGTATTCTTCTCGGGGATAGCGCGAGGTGAGGCAGGTTTTTATCGCCGTCTCGCTCTTCCCTTCGAGGTATCCGTGCGCCGTGTCGAAATAGTTGAACCCTGCGGCGAGAAAGGCGTCCACCATTTTCGTGAACTCTGTAAGGTCGACTTCCTTTCCCTGCATGGGAAGGCGCATACAGCCGAAGCCGAAATTCTTTTTGACTTTGGGATCGAGTATGACTTTTTCCATAGGTGCTCCTTGTCTTCTGCATTTATCTTGTGACGAGTCCCGCGCGCTTCAAGAGTGCATAGGCGCGGTAGCCGCCCGAAAGATCGACGGCGTCGAAGCCGTGCCGGCGCAGGATGCGCGCTGCAATATAGCCGCGCAGCCCCACCATGCATGCAACGGCGATGGGACGGTCTTTGGGGAGCTCACCGAGCCGCTCTCTCAGCACGTCGAGCGGGATATTGACGGCGTTCGGGAATTCGCCCACCGTCAGAAGTTCCTGCGGGTTCCTCACGTCGAGGAGGAAGGTGTCCTTCGTCAATTCGTCGGGCGCCATCATGGGACAGAGCCCGGAGAGCTCGTTTTCGGCGACAAAGCCGAGCATATTGACGGGGCTCTTGGCGGAATTGAAGGGCGGCGCATAGCAAAGCTCGAGCTCCGCAAGATCGTGCACCGTGCCGCCGAGCTTCATGACGGCCGCGATGACGTCGATCTGCTTTTCCACATACTCGCTCCCTACCGCCTGCGCGCCGAGGATGCTCCCCTTCTCATCGTACAAAAGCTTCATGGCGATCGACGTGCCGCCCGGGTAATAGCCCGCGTGCGAGAGCGGGAAGGTATAGATCTTATGATATGCAGTGCCGTCGCGTTTGAGCTGTTTTTCGTTTTGCCCGACGCACGCGCCGACCGTTCCGAAGGCGCGCACGACGCTCGCCCCGAGCACCCTCTTCCCGTTCGTCTCGCTGCCGCCCAAAAGGTTTTGCGCGACGCTCCTTCCCTGGCGATTGGCTGGGCCCGCAAGCGGCACCAGCGTCTCCTTTCCGTTTGCGCCGAGGACGCTGACGGCATCCCCCGCCGCGAAAATGTCGGGGTCGGAAGTACACATCCGCTCGTCGACGGCAATGCCGCCGTTTTCTGCGATTTGGAGGCCCGCAGCTTTGGCGAGCGCCGTTTCGGGCGCCACGCCGAGTGCAAGCACGACTGCGCCCGTCTGCGCCTTAGAACCGTCCGTAAAGGTCACGGTGAGGGCATCCCCCTGCTTTTCAATCGCCTTGACGCCCGTATCCGTTCTGACGTTGACGCCGCCCGTTTTAAGCGCGTCTGAAAGGAGCAGGGCAAGCTCGGGGTCGAAGGGAGGCATGATCTGCGGTGCAAATTCCGCGAGCGTCACTTTGAGCCCGCGGTGCGTGAGGTTTTCCGCCATCTCCACGCCGATGAAGCCGCCGCCCGCAACGAGCACTTCCTTTGCACCCGTCTCTTTCAGATAGCGGTCTATCGTAAGCGTATCGTGGATGTCGCGCAGGGTGAAGACACCCTCCCCCGAAAGCCCGAAGGTCTTGGGCGAAGCGCCCGGCGTCAGGACGAGTTTATCGTAACGCTCCCGGTATTCCCCTTCGGGGGTGCGCACGGTGACGGTGTGCGCATCGCGGTCGATGGCAACAACTTCCGATCTGACGCGCACGTCGATGCGGAAGCGGGTTTTAAGGAGCGCGGGTGAGGCGACGGTGAGCGCGCTCTCTTCTTGAATGACCCCGCCCAGATAGTACGGAAGCCCGCAGTTCGCATACGAGATGTTTTCGCCGCGCTCGAAGAGCACGATCTCGGCCTCTTCCGAGAGCCTTCTCAGCCTTGCCGCGCAGCTCGCACCGCCCGCAACGCCGCCGATGATGACAACTTTCATGATTTCCTCCCCAAAATTCGCTTATATAACATGATAGCGTACCAAAGGCGCGCTGTCAAGATGTGCAGAGAAATTCATTTTATTTCACCCGTCTCTAAAAGCATACGGGCAAGCTCTTTTGCTTCGGGCGGCGGAGAGAGCAGATCACGCGGATAGGGCGCGTCGATCGTAAGATCGCCGACGAGCTTCCCCCGATGCAGTACGAGCGCACGCTCCGCAAGGAACGCCGCCTCTTGCACGTCGTGCGTGACGAAGAGCACCGTTCCCCCCTCCTCTTCGCGGAGCGAGCGGACGAGCTCCATGAGCGCGCGCTTTATAGCAAGGTCGAGGGAAGAAAAGGGTTCGTCCATTAAAAGCAGTTTGTGCGGATACAAGAATGCCCGTGCAATGGAGACGCGCTGTTTTTCCCCGCCCGAAAGTTCGTGCGGATAGGCTTTTTCTTTCCCTTTGAGCCCCACGCGGGCGAGCATCTCGCGCGTTTTCTCCCCCATCCCTTTGGGAAGGACGAAATGGATGTTTTCTTCCGCCGTCAGGTTGGGAAGGAGCAGCGCATCCTGGAAGAGATAGGAACAGTCTTCTCTCCGTTTAGGCTTTTTGCCCCCTTCGCCGTCGATCTCCCCCTCGAACGGGATGAGCCCCATGATGCAGTTTAAGAGCGTCGTCTTGCCTGCACCGCTCTCGCCGAGTACCGCCGTGATCTTGCCCTCTTCGATCGTGAGGGAAAGATCGTCGAGCGCCCGCACGCTGCGGTATTGTTTGGTGACGTGCGATAAGATCATCTGCGCCACCTCACACAGAGCTTGGTAACAAGGGCGCACAGCCCTTCAAGAAGAAAGCCCAAAAGAACGGCGGCAAGCGTGAGCGCCAGAAGCCGCGGCATTTCCAGAAAGAGCTTGGCTTCCTGCATCATGCCGCCGAGGCTTTTCGCTGTCGAAGAGAGCACTTCGCCCGAAACTGCGATCTTGAGCCCCATCGAGAGGATCGCCCCTGCCTGCCCCAGAACGGAGGGCGCCGAAAGCGGCAGATACATCCTAAAAGCCTGCCTTGTTCTCTTTATGCCGTAGGCGCGGGAGAGCGCGCCGTAGCTTTCATGCACTTCGTCCATCGCGGTGAGCGCCGCCGCATAGGCGGCGGGGAAGAGTACGAGCCCCGCAACGATGACGGGCGCCACAGAAGGCGTCGTCCAGATGAGAAGGATGAGGATGATCGCCATCGTGGGAAGCGTGCGCAGGATGGAGATAAGCGGCGCAAAGAACGCGCGGACGCCTCGGAAGAGCCGTGCAAGGAGGGCAAGCCCCACGCCGAATACGATGGATACGGCAAAAGCCGCAAGCGTCCTTCCGAGCGTATTCAAAAGCGCACGCCAAAACGCTCCCTCTCCCAGCGATTGGAAGAGAGCGGCGGCGGTCTCCGAAAAGGAGGGCAGGATATATTCGTTGGCGATGATGCGGAAGGCGACGATCCAAATGAGCCAGACCGCAATGAGCGCCGCGGCGGAAAATAAGATGCGCTGTTTCAAAATATTATGCGTTGTAGAAGAAATCGTCGGAGACTGCCTTGGCGGCGGACTCGTTGACGGCGATGAGCTCTTCGAGGAAGGCGTTCACCCTCTCTTTGCACTCGCTTGAAGGCGTAAAGCGGACGGAGCAGTTTGCAATGACTTCTTTTGTCAGGTTGTTGGCGCTGAAGGAAGCGGTCATCCCCTCCGTGCGCACGCCGTCGAGCGCGGAGAGCACCGTTTCGGGCGTCACCGTTTCAAGATAAGTGCCGCTCTCTTCCATGTAGGAGAGCATCGCTTCCACCGCGTCTTTGTCGGTCTCGTCCCCTTCGAGGACGGACTTTTTCGCGACGAGCACCGCCTGCGGATAGCCCTCTTCCCCGCCGTAGAGCGCCTGAAGATCCCCCGCCATGCGGAAGGGCTTTTTAGCGCTTGCCGTGCCTTTGATCTTCGTGCTTGCCGCGGGTTCGGGGCAGAGATAGTAGTCGCAGCCTCCTGCGGGCGTGACGTTTGCGGGATCAAAGGCGATGAGATTGACCTTGTCCGTTGCCTTCTCGCCGTCGTTTTCGACGATCTGATAGTCGATGTCGTACTTGTTGAGCATGGCTTGCAGCGTGAGCCCGGGCACATTGGGAAGCTGCACCACCCCCACCGACTTGCCTACAAGCGTGGATAAATTATCTTTCGTCAGGTTCTCGTTGTCCTCTGCCGAGAGAAAAAAGAGATTGCCGTTTGTCACCGTGCCGAGCATCTGATAGGTCGTGCCCGTGCCGAGGACCTTGCTTGCAAGGTTGACGGGCAGGATGCAGAAATCTGCTTCGGGTTCTTCGCCCGTGACATAGGTCTGGATGGTTGAAGAGTCGACGACGTGATATTCAAATTTTTCCGCTTTGTCTTCGATGGCATTCACGAGGGCGAGCGCGGGCGCGCCGTCGGGCGCATAGACGGAATATCCGTTGCCAGCAGAGCCTTGATCGCAGGCAGTCATGCCGAGTGCTGCGGCGCCGAGAAAGACAGCGCCGAGTGCAAGAGAGACAGGGTGTTTCATACAAGAACTCCTTTAATATTTGCTGAATAAAGTCTTGGCGCTCACGCCGGGAAGGCTGCCGATCTTGCCCGTGAGCGCGTTGATGACGCCGCTCGGTGCATCGAGGACGACCGAAAGAACCGAGACGCCCTTTTCGCGGTACGGGATGCCCATCCTGCCCACGATATATTCCCCGAATTCGGAGAGATACCCGTTGAGGGCGGGCGTTGCGGCGCGGTCTTCCACGATGACGGAGAGCACGGCGATGCGCTTTTCTTCGGACATAAAAAGCCTCCTTCCCTGCGCGGAAAAGAGGCGAAAACGGCGCAAACCTGCGTCCAAACAGCTGATTTTCGGCTCTTTACGGTCAGAAAGACTCTTTCCGCTCAGATGACTGTATCATAGCATATTTTTATAGAAAAAGCAAGGAAAAGCGCGCTGCTATGAAAAATTGCCGCATTTTTGCCGCGTTTGCCGCTCTGCCCGAAGCACAAAAAAGGAGCCGAGGTGTTTCGGCTCCTTGTTGTTCTTTATGCGGATTTTTTGTAGACGAGGGTGGGCTTGTCGCCGTTCATCACGCACCCCTTGGTGATGATGACCTCCTCTACGTTGTTCTTGGTCGGGATGTCGTACATGACGTCCGTCATCAGCCCTTCGATGATCGTCCTCAACCCTCTTGCCCCCGTTTTTAAGCGGATGGCGGTGTTGGCGATCTCGCGCACTGCGTCGTCCTCTACGGTGAGCTTGACGCCGTCCAGCCCGACCAGTTTCTGGTACTGCTTGATGATGGCGTTCCTCGGCTGGGTGAGGATGCTGACGAGCGCGTCTTCGTCGAGCGCCTGCAAACTCACGACGATCGGGATACGGCCGACAAATTCGGGAATGAGGCCGAACTTGGTGAGATCCTGCGGCTTGACGTCGTCAAGGAGCGTATAGTCCACTTCGTTCGCGCCCATCTTGACGTTGCCGCCGAAGCCGAGCCCCGCGTCGTCCTTGCGGGCGGCGACGATCTTGTCGAGCCCGACGAACGCACCGCCGCAGATGAAGAGGATGTTCGTCGTATCGATGCGCATACAGTCCTGCTGAGGGTGCTTTCTGCCGCCCTGCGGAGGCACGTTTGCAAGCGTCGATTCGATGATCTTCAGGAGCGCCTGCTGCACGCCTTCGCCCGAGACGTCGCGCGTGATGGAGACGTTTTCGCCCTTTCTCGCGATCTTGTCGATCTCGTCGATATAGATGATGCCGTGCTGCGCCTTTTCAATGTCGTAGTCGGCGTTCTGGATGAGCTTTAAGAGGATGTTTTCGACGTCCTCGCCCACATAGCCTGCTTCCGTCAGCGTCGTCGCGTCGCACGTTGCGAAGGGAACGTTCAGGATCTTTGCAAGCGTACGGGCGAGCAGCGTCTTGCCGCTTCCCGTGGGGCCGAGGAGCAGGATGTTGCTCTTTTCGATCTCCACATCGTCATCATCCTTCTTGCCCTCTGCAAGCGAATTGATGCGCTTGTAGTGGTTGTAGACGGCAACGGAGAGAACGCGCTTTGCCTTGTCCTGCCCGACGATGTAGTGATCGAGCTCTTCCTTGATCTCGCTCGGCTTCTTGAGCGGGACCTTTCCCTGCTGAGAGGAAGAGGGCATCTTGTCGAGCATATCCTTGCAAAGCTCCACGCATTCGTCGCAGATATAGATCCCGTCGGGGCCTGCTATCAGCTTTTTTGTCTTGGATTTTTCCTTTCCGCAGAAAGAACAGCTCGGTTCGTATTTACCCATTTGATCCTCCGGATAGAAATGTTATCTCTTATCGTACACGCGGTCGATAAGACCATAGGAAAGCGCTTCGTCCGCCGACAGGAAGTTATCCCTGTCCGTATCGCGCTCGATGACTTCAAGGGGCCTCCCCGTATTTGCCGCAAGGATGCGGTTGAGCTTGTCTTTGGTCTTTAAGATGTGTTCCGCGTGGATCTTGATGTCGCTCGCCTGCCCCTGCGCGCCGCCCAAAGGCTGGTGGATCATCACTTCGCTGTTTTTGAGGGCGAAGCGCTTCCCCTTTGCGCCCGACGAGAGCAGGAAGGCTGCCATGCTCGCCGCCATACCGATGCAGATGGTGGAGACGTCGCACTTGATGTAATTCATCGTGTCGTAGATCGCAAGGCCCGCCGAAACGGAGCCGCCCGGGCTGTTGATGTACAGGCTGATGTCCTTGCCGGGATCCTTCGCTTCGAGATAGATGAGCTGCGCGACGACCGTGTTTGCGACGGCGTCGTCGATCTCCCCCGCGAGGAAGATGATGCGGTCTTCAAGGAGGCGGGAGTAAAGATCATAGCTCCTCTCGCCGCCCGACGTGCGCTCCACGACATAGGGAATAAGCACGTTTCTTTCCATTACTTGCTCTCCTCTTGCTTGATCATTTCGTTGTTTGCCTTGAGGAAGTCGAAGAGCTTGGTCACCTTGATATCCGACTCGATGTACTCGAGCTGGCGGGGATCCATCGTCTTCTTATACTCCTCAGCCTCTTTGCCGACGCTCTTTGCCTGTTCTGCGACTTTTGCGTCGATCTCTTCCTGCGTTGCTTCGATGTTTTCGAGCTTGATGATCTTCTCGACGATGAGCTGATGCAGAACGGTGCGCCTCGATTCCTCGTCGAAGGTGTGCATATACGCCTCTCTCGTCGTGTTGAGGTACTTGAGATAGTCGTCGAGGCGGATGCCCTGATACATGAGGTTGTACTCAAGGCGCTGCAGGGCGAGTTCGTTCTGCTTGTCGACCATAGCTTGAGGGATCTCCGCCTTGGCGTTCTTGGCGATCTCGGTGATGATGGAGTTTTCCGTCTCGTTGAGGGAACGGGAAGCGGCGTTGCGCTCGAGGCGCTCTCTTACCTTGGCGCGGTAAGCGTCCACGGAGTCGCTGCCCATCTTCTTTGCGAATTCCTCGTCGAGCTCGGGGCGGACTTTGCCCGTGATCTTGTGGAGCGTGACCGTGAAGACGGCCTTCTTGCCCTTGAGCTCTTCTGCCTGATAGTCTTCGGGGAAGGTGACTTCGATATCCCTCGTTTCGCCGATGTTCATGCCGACGACGCCTTCTTCAAAGCCGGGGATGAACTGGTGGGAACCAAGCGTAAGGTCATACCCTTCCGCGGTGCCGCCCTCGAATGCCTTGCCGTCCATCTTGCCCGCAAAGTCGATGTTGACGGTATCCGTCATCTCTGCGGCGCGATCCGTCACTTCTTCGTCCTTTGCAAGGCGCAGGCGGGTGTTTTCGATGTCCTTGTCGACGTCGGCGTCCGAAACAGTATATACAAATTCGGGGATCTTTATACCCTTGTAGCTCTCGATCTCAACGTCGGGCTTTACGGGAACTTCCGCGATGAGCACGACTTTCTCGTCGGAAATGTCGTCAACGGAGAGCGAAGGATCGCCGACTGCCGTGAAGTTTTCCTTCTCCTTCTCGAGGATGGCGCCGTAGTGCTCGGCATAGAGCAGATTGAGCGCGTCTTCATAGAAAAGGCCCTTGCCGTAGTACATTTCAAGAACGTTCTTGGGAACTTTGCCCTTACGGAAGCCGTTGACGGCGTATTTGCCGCGGTTCTGCTTGTAAGCTTCGTTGATGGCTTCGTTCCACTCTTCGGGCGTGAAGGTGATGGTGATCTTGACGGTGCTCTTTTCTGCTGTCTCTACCTGGTAATTCATAAATAGCTCCTCATTTTTCCGACGGTGCGTTTTGTTGTTTCTGATCGGATATTTTTGCCTAACTATTTTAACATAACGGGGCGAGAAAGAAAAGCGTTTTTATTTACAATTTTGCTTTTTTCGGGTATAATGACTGCATAGAACAGCAAGGAGCGACCATGCAGGAGGCCCTATGCCGCAGGATACATTCACCATACGACTTCTCGCCAAAGAGCTTTCCTCTTCCCTCCGCGGCGGACGCATCAACCGCATCAATCAGCCCGGGAAAGAAGAACTCTCCCTTCTTATATACACGCAAAAAGGCACGTTGAAACTGACGATCAACGCGAATGCTGCCGATTGCGGGGTTTATTTCACGACGGACAACCCGCCCAACCCTCTGACCGCGCCCAATTTCTGTATGCTGCTCCGGAAGTATTTACAGGGCGCGGAGATCCTGAGCGTGGAGACGCCGGGCTTTGAGCGCATCCTCATCTTCCGCGTCTTGTGTTTTTCCGACTTTTCGACGGCGGAACGGGAGCTGCGCGTCGAGATCATGGGCAAATACTCCAACATCCTTCTGACGGAAAAGGGCGTCATTTTGGGCGCACTCAAGACGACGACCATCGACGAAAACTGCCGGAGGGCGATCTTGCCGGGCGCTCCCTATCTTCCCCCCGCCCCGCAGGACAAGACAGACCCTTCCGATCTTCCCGCCCTTTATGCGCTGCTTTCTCCCCCTCTCCCCGAAGATCTCCCCCGCTTTCTCTTTCAACATGTTGCGGGGCTCGCTCCCTGCACGGCGGAGCAGATCGTTTCGGGCTATCGGGGCGGCGATTTTGCGCAGTATGTGCACGATACTATTTTTTCGGATGAGATCGCTCCCTGCGTCGTGGAAAAGAACGGCGTCCCCGCCGACTTTTTTGCACGCTTTGTGGAGGGCGGCATCCCCTTTGAGAGCATCTCGGCGGCGGAGCAGTACTTCTATGCGGGCAGGCGCAGGAAAAAGGGATTCGACGAATTGCAGCGAAAGCTCACTTCCGCCGTCTCTTCCGCCAAAAAGAAGCAGGAGAAGCGGCTTTCCCAGATCCTGGAAAAGCGCCGCCAGTGCGAAGGCATGGAAGAGGACAGGATCAAGGGAGAACTTCTCACCGCCAACCTCTACCGCCTGAAACAGGGGATGCGCTCCTGCGAACTTGAAAACTATTACGACGAGGCGGGCGGCACCGTAAAGATCGTCCTTGACGAACGGCTCTCCCCCGCCGACAACGCGCAGGCGTACTTCAAGCGCTACCGCAAACAGAAGCGCACGCTCGAAGCGCTCGGCCCGCAGGAGACGGAAGTCAAGGCAGAGCTCGACTATTCGCTGAGCCTGCTCGCCGCCATCTCCTCCGCCGACCGAATGGACGATCTTAAATGCCTCGAAGAAGAGCTGCAGCTTGCGGGGCTTTTGAAACAGCCCGAGAAACGGCGGAAACAAGCTGCGCCCGAGTACCCCTTCCGCCGCTTTGAAAAGGACGGGTTCGAAATTTTGGCGGGGCGCAACAATCTGCAGAACGACCGCCTCATCCGCTCTTCCTCGCCCGACGATGTATGGCTGCACGCGCAGAAATATCACTCCTCCCACGTCGTCATCCGCACGAACGGCCGCCCCGTTCCCGAGGAAGTACTGCTCTTTGCGGCGGGCATCTGCGCGCGCTATTCGGACGCTAAGCAGGGCGGGCGCATCCCCGTCGACTACTGCCCAATAAGGCAGGTGAAAAAGCCGCCCAAAGCAAGAGCGGGCTTTGTCGTCTATCATGACTATAAGACCATCCTGACCGAGCCGGATACGGAAGCAAAAGAGCTATGATCTACCTTTCCGAATTTGCCTTTCCCTCTTACGATGAGGAATACAGGGCGCGCCTTGACGAGAAACGCACCTGCTTCAGCACGATGTACCCCTTCTTCGTGCTCTCTTCGCGCGGGCTGGAGCGGCTGGACTTCGCGCCCGTGACCCTCCTCTACGGCGGAAACGGTTCGGGCAAGACGACGGCGCTCAACGTCATCGCCGAAGCGCTTTCCCTGCGGCGCGACGCCCCCTTTAACCGCTCGAGCTTTTTTGACGACTATGTGAAGCTTTGCGGTTTCCGCACCCTCGCGCCTCTGCCCGAAGAGAGCCGCGCCGTTTCGAGCGACGATGTGTTCGATTATATGCTCTCTCTCCGCGCCGTCAACGAGGGCATCGATACAAAGCGTGAGGAGCTCTTTGACGAGTATTTTCAAAAGCGAAGGAGCGGCCCCTTCCGTATGCAGTCGCTCGACGACTACGACGAGCTGAAAAAAGTGACGGACGCGCGCAAGAAGACGCTCTCCGGCTATGTCCGCGAAAGCGGTATGGACAAAAACGTGCGCGAACAGTCCAACGGCGAGAGCGCCTACTTTTACTTCACTTCCCGCATCCGGGGGGCGGGGCTCTATCTTTTGGACGAGCCCGAAAACAGCCTCTCCCCGCAAAAGCAGCTCGAACTCAAACAGTTTTTGGAAGAGGAAGCGCGCTTTTTTGACTGCCAATTCATCATCGCGACGCACTCTCCCTTCCTGCTTTCTCTGCGCGGGGCGAAGATCTACGATTTCGACGGCGATCCCGTGGACGTCAAGCGCTGGACGCAGCTGAAAAGCGTCAGGACATATTTTGAGTTCTTCGAAACGCATCGCCGCGAATTTCAGCGGAACTCCTCTTCCAAACCGGAGAAATAAAAGAGCCGCCCCGTGTTGGGGGAACGGCTCTTTGTTTTATGCGTTGCGGCGTCACCTTTGGCTGGGCGTGCGGCTCTGCGGATAGAGCGGCAGCTCGAAGAAGCCCGTACACACTTCCTGCGAATATTCCTGTGCGGGCGGGATGGCGCAGTAGCCGTAGCTGGGCACCAGGATCTCCACCTGCATGGAGACTTTGAGGATGACGGTAAGGCAGGCGCTCAAAATGAAGGAGTTGGAAACGGGATCCCACCGCCCTTCGGGCGAGACGCAGGAGGCGATCGCCGAAACGGTGAAGGGCATGACGGATGCCTGCGGCACGAACATCAGAACGTCCTCATTGAGCACGATGGAGCCGAGCGCCTTCCCCTCGGTCCCGTTCGCATCGAGGTAGACGATCTCGATGGGTATGGTGATCTTGGCCTGGATGCGCGCATACTGCCCGTCGGGCTGGCGCTCCACGTTGAGATCGGAGACGATGCCTTCCGAGGAGAGCGAACGGGCGCTCAGGAACGTGAGAGGATATGTAGGAGAGGCGGGGAGAAAGCTTGCGGGTACAACGGAGTAGTTTTCGATGCGCGTCTGTACGATGCCTGCATCGAAGATCTTTTCCGCCTGGATGCACACTTTCTCACAGAGACCGTTCAGCGGATTGCCCGTGATCGCCCCGGGGCAATGATCGGATGAAAAGTTGGAGAAAAATGACATGGATAACCTCCGTGAAAAGAACCGTTCGGGTTCTGTTTCATTGTATGCGGCAAACCGCTCGTGCGTGCCTTCACCCGATCGCCATAAAAATGATATAAAAAAAAGACCCGTGCGGGTCTTTTTTCCTTAGGGTGAGGTTATTCCTTCTTTTCAGGAGCGGGAGCCGCAGCTTCGCCTTCGGGGAGAGCCGCGCTTTCCTGAGCGCTATCTTTGCTTTCCTGAGCGCCCTCTTTTGCCGCCTTGCGCTTTGCTTCTGCTTCGGCAATGGCTGCCTTTGCCTCGTCGCGGAGCTTGCTCACCTTCATGACTGCCTTGATGATGAGGAAGAGGACGAGCGCGGTCAGGATAAAGTTGATGACCGCGTTGATGAACGTACCCCAGTCGATGTAGATGGAATTCGCAAGGTCGATGATCTCCGCGCCCGTCTCGTCCATCGTAGTGACTGTCGTCAGGAAGGTATAGATGCCCGTGAGGGAATCAGCCCCGAAGATGAGCGCAAGGATCTTGTTGATGACGGGCTTTAAGATGTTGTTGCAGAGGGCGTTGACGATCGCCGTGAATGCGCCGCCGATGATGATGCCGACTGCCATGTCGAGGATGTTGCCGCGAGCGATGAATTCGCGGAATTCCTTCCAAAAGCCTTTCTTTTCCTGCTTTTCTTCTGCCATAGTGTTACACTCCTGTAATTTTTATCTGTATTTGCGGATGAGGCGTTTGAGTCGTCCGAATACTGCCTGAGAGGGAAGTCGGGTGAGCCGCCAGCACCAGTTTCCGCCGTTCGTGCCGGGATGGTTCATGCGGCAGCTGTTATCCAGCCCTAAAAGGTCCTGCACGGGGACCACCGCAAGATCTGCGTTGGAGGCAATGGCGATCTCCGTAAATGCCCGTGCAAAGCTTGCGGGCGTGCGGCCGAGACGGATGTTCATGCCGCATCGCTCGAGCTCTTTTGCGACGCGAGAACGGAAGAGAAGGAATTCTTCCGATGTGAGCGACTTTACATAGCCTGCAACGGTGTCGTTGTCGTGCGTTCCCGTATAGCAGACGCAGTTTTTGTCGATATTGTGCGGTAAAAAGGCGTTTTCTTCGTTGCCGTCGAAGGCAAAGAGAAGCACCTTCATACCGGGGAGCCCCGTCCTCTTGATGAGCGAACGCACGCCGTCATCGATCTCGCCGAGATCTTCCGCAATGATGCGCGACAAGTCGATCCCTTCGAAGAGTTCGTCCTTGGGGCCGTCCTGCCAGACTCCGTTGACGGCGGTCGTTTCGTGCGCGTCCACTTCGTAGTAGCGGTCGAGGCCGCGGAAGTGATCGATGCGGATGACATCGTATGTATCGAGCGCTCTTGCAAGGCGTGCGCGCCACCAGCGGTAATCTTCTCTTTTATGCGCTGCCCAATCGAATACCGGGTTGCCCCACAGCTGTCCCGTCTCGGAGAAATAATCGGGCGGAACGCCCGCCACTTTTTCGGGCTTCAGATCGCCGTCAAGCTTGAAAAGTTCGGGATGCGACCAGACGTCCGCGCTGTCGTAGGCGACATAGAGCGGGATATCCCCGATGATACGGATGCCGAGCGAATTGCAGTAATGTTTGAGCGCCCTCCATTGAAGGTCGAATTCATACTGCAGAAACTGCCAGAAGAGGTATTCTTCGTGATGATCGGTGCGCAGCTTTTCCAGCGC
Organism: uncultured Clostridia bacterium; assembly: GCA_944354535.1. Taxonomy (GTDB): domain Bacteria; phylum Bacillota; class Clostridia; order Christensenellales; family Borkfalkiaceae; genus Gallimonas. Next base: position 54,484 of record CALVPY010000051.1, on the reverse strand, counting down.
GGCGGGTTCATGGCGGCGGAGGCTCTCTTCCCAATTTGCAAAGCTGCCGCCGAACACCGTCTTTGCGGTCATGAAGAGCGCGTAGTCTTCATGCGTGCCTTCATCGACGAACGCCCGGAACTCGGCGCTGTCGAACGCGAAGCGCGAATAAGCGGTGCGCAGCGTCTGATAGCGCTCCGTGTAGAGCGCGCCGTAGTCGACGTTCCCCTTGCGCCTGAGTGCTTTCAGTTCCTTCCCCGTCAGGAGCTCTTGTTCTGCAAGGATGTCGGGGTCGATCAGATAGGGATTGCCCGAGGTGCAGGAGACGGATTGATAGGGAGAATCGCCGTAGCCCGTCTGTACGAGCGGGAGGATCTGCCAATATCGGACGCCGGACTTGGCAAGGCGTTTGGCAAACAGATATGCCTCCTTCCCGAGCGTGCCGATGCCGTATTTTCCGGGAAGAGAGGAAATATGCAAAAGAACGCCCGCCGATCTTATATTATCCATCCTGATACCTTCTTACTTCAAGGACGAGAGGAGCGCCTCTATCCGGCGGCATGCCTCCCGCGTGTTCTCTTCCGTGCCGAACGCAGTCAGACGGAAGTAGCCTTCCCCGTTCCTGCCGAAACCGCTTCCGGGGGTCCCGACGACGTTGGCCTTTTCGAGGAGCAGATCGAAGAATGCCCAGCTCTCCATGCCGTTCGGGCATCTGAGCCAGATATAGGGCGAATGCTTGCCGCCCGTGTACCAGATGCCGAGGCGATCCATGCAGTCTGCGATGATCTTGGCGTTGTTTCTGTAATAGTCAAGATTCGCTTTGATCTGCTTCTCCCCTTCTTCGCTGAAGACGGAGGCGGCGCCCATCTGCGTGATATAGGAAACGCCGTTGAATTTGGTGGACTGGCGGCGCGCCCACATCCTGTTGAGACTGTGACCGCCGCGGGTGAGCGCGCGGGGCACGATGGTATAGCCGCAGCGCACGCCCGTAAATCCTGCCGTCTTGCTGTAAGAGCAGATCTCGATCGCGCACTCCTTGGCGCCTTCTACCTGATAGATGCTGCGCGCAAGCGTTTCGTCCTGAATGAAATATTCGTATGCCGCGTCGTAGAGGATGACGGCGTCATGCCTTTTCGCATAGTCCACCCACGCTTTGAGCTGCTCTTTGGAATAGGCAGCGCCCGTGGGATTGTTGGGCGAACAGAGATAGATGAGGTCGGCATGCACGCTTTCGTCGGGCATGGGCAGGAAGCCGTTCCCCTCGTTCGCGTCCGAATAGATGACCGTTCTTCCCGACATCACGTTGGCATCCACATAGGCGGGATAGACGGGATCGGGGATGAGCGCCACGGTATCATCCGCAAACAGTTCCAATATATTGCCGAGGTCGGACTTGGCGCCGTCGGAGATGAACACCTCCTCCGTTTCGAGCGAGACCCCCTTTCTCGCATAGCTCCCCTTGATGCTCTCGATGAGGGCGCCGTAGCCGTAGCACGTCTGATCGGGTCCGTAGCCGTGGAAGCTTTCCTTGCGGCTCATGTCGTCGACGGCCTTGTGCATCGCCTCGATGACGGCGGGTGCGAGCGGACGCGTGACGTCGCCGATGCTCAGGCGGATGACGTCCTTATCGGGATGCGCTTTCTTGTATTCCGCCGTTTTTTTGCCGACGGTCGCAAAGAGATAGCTGTCTTTGAGTTCGAAGTAATGTTCGTTGACCTTCATCTTTTATGCCTTCCTTTCCATATGGCCGATGGCATGGCGGATAAATTCGCGGAAAAGCGGGTGCGCGTTGTTGGGGCGCGACTTGAATTCGGGGTGGAACTGCACGCCGACGAAGAAATCGTTGTTGTCGATCTCCACCGCTTCGCAGAGCGTTCCGTCGGGCGAAAGCCCGGCAAGCGTCATACCCGCCTCTTCGAACTGCTTGCGGTAATCGTTGTTGAATTCGAAGCGGTGGCGGTGGCGTTCGCTGATCGTATCGGTACCGTAGGCAGCCTTCATCTGCTTGCCGTATATCTTGCAGGGGTAGGCACCGAGGCGCATCGTGCCGCCCATCTTGACACCGTACTGATCGGGCATGAGGTCGATGACGGAATGCTTGCCCTCGGGGAAGAATTCCGAGGAGTTGGCGTCGGCAAAGCCCAAAACGCTGCGGGCAAACTCGATGACGGCGACCTGCATCCCGAGGCAGATGCCAAGATAAGGCACGTCGTGCTCGCGGGCATATTTGCAGGCGAGGACTTTCCCCTCGATCCCCCTGCCGCCGAAGCCGCCGGGGATGAGGATGCCGTCGGCGTCCTTTAAGCGTTCCTCGACGTTCTCGGGCGTAAGCGCTTCCGTGTCTACCCAGTCGATGTCCACTTTGGCGCCCGTCTCGTAGCCGCCGTGGGCGAGTGCTTCCGCGACGGAGAGATACGCGTCGTGCAGTCTCACATATTTTCCGCAGAGCGCGATCTTGACCGTCTTGCTGCGGGCGTGGATGCGGTCGAGCATCTGTTCCCATTCCGTGAGGTCGATCTCGCGCGGCTCGAGGTGCAGGATGCCGCAGACGATGGAGGAAAGATTGCTCTTTTCCAGCATCATGGGCGCTTCATACAGCACGGGGACCGTGAGGTTTTCGATGCAGCACTCGGGCTTGACATTGCAGAACATGGCGATCTTTTCGCGGATGTCTTGAGGCATGGGTTCGTCGACGCGCGCGACAATGATGTCGGGCGAGATGCCCATGCCCTGCAGTTCCTTGACGGAGTGCTGCGTGGGTTTGCTCTTGAATTCGCACGAGCCCGAAATGTAGGGTACGAGCGTGACGTGGATGAAGCAGCAGTTGTCGCGCCCCACCTCGCGGGAGACCTGGCGGATGGCTTCGATGAAGGGCTGGCTCTCGATGTCGCCCGTTGTGCCGCCGATCTCGGTGATGACGATGTCGGCATTCGTCGTCTTGCCGACCTGATAGATGAAGGACTTGATCTCGTTGGTGATGTGCGGGATGACCTGCACCGTCTGGCCGAGATATTCGCCCGCACGCTCCTTATTGAGCACGTTCCAATAGACTTTGCCCGTCGTGAGGTTGGAGAATTTGTTGAGGTTCTCGTCGATGAAACGCTCGTAATGGCCTAAATCGAGGTCGGTCTCTGCGCCGTCCTCCGTCACGAACACTTCGCCGTGCTGATAGGGGCTCATGGTGCCGGGGTCGATGTTGATATAGGGATCGAGCTTCTGCGAAGCGACTTTATAGCCGCGCATCTTCAAAAGACGCCCTAAGGATGCCGCCGTGATGCCCTTGCCGAGCCCCGAGACGACGCCGCCTGTTACAAAGATATATTTCGTCATCTGTCCTTCCTTCTATGATGTTTTTCTTGTGTTATCAAATTTCCGTATCGCCCGTGAAACTGAATTCGGCGGGACCCGTCATGAAGACGGTCTCCTCCGTATAGACGATGGTAAGATCCCCGCCGCGAAGGTGCACGAGGATGTCCTTCCCCATATCGGCAAAGCCGTTGAGGACGGCTGCGACCGCAACGGCGCACGCGCCCGTGCCGCACGCCCACGTCTCTCCGCTGCCGCGCTCCCAGACGCGCATCTTAAGCTCGTTCCTTGCGAGCACTTCCACAAATTCGGTGTTGACGCTCTCGGGGAAGGCTTCGTGGTGTTCGAACGCGGGGCCGATCTTTTCGAGCGCGAGTGCATACGGATCGCCGCCGAACACGACGCAGTGCGGATTGCCCATGGAAACTGCGGTGACGCGGTATTCCTTCCCTTCGACGGCGAGCGGCACATCGACTGCTCTCTCCCCTTCGAACTTTGCGGGGATGCGGGAAGGTAAAAGTTCGGGCGCGCCCATATCGACGGTGACCGAGCTCACTTTTCCGTTTTGGGTGTGCATTTTGAGCGTCTTGATGCCGCTCAGCGTCTCTACGGTGATGGTATCTTTGCGGATTCCCTTGATCTCGTAGAGGAACTTGCCGACGCAGCGGATGCCGTTGCCGCACATCTTCCCCTCGCTGCCGTCCGCATTGAACATACGCATTTTGCCATCTGCTACGTCGCTCCTGCACACGAGGATGACGCCGTCTCCGCCGACGGAGAAGTGACGGTCGGAGAGCTTGACCGCAAGCGCAGACGGGTCTTCGGGCATTTGGTCGAAGCAATCGAAATAGATATAATCGTTGCCGATGCCGTGCATCTTGTAAAATTTCATGGCGTTATCGATTGCCGACGCCCGCAGGCATCGCCCGCGGGCTCGGTATTTTAAGATTTATTTGAGTTTGATGACCGCATCGCGTTCTGCGCCGACCGCGACATAGGTGATGTTGCAGCTGCACTTTTCTTCGATATACTTGATGTAATCGAGCGCCTCTTTGGGAAGTTCTTCCTTCTTGCGGCACTTGGAAATATCGGTGTGCCAGCCCTTGACCTTCTCGAAGACGGGCTTGCAGCGGTTGAGCGCGTCGGGGTAAGGGAAGTCGTGGATGATCTTGCCGTCCAGCTCGTATGCGGTACACACTTCGATCTCGTCGTAGACGGAGAGGATGTCGAGCTTGGTGAGGACGATCTCGTCCGCGCCCTGGCAGCGGATGCCGTAGGAGGAGGCGACGACGTCGAAAGGTCCCACCCTTCTGGGACGGCCCGTCGCTGCGCCGTACTCTCCGCCCGCCGCTCTCAGTTTTTCCGCGGGCTCGCCGAAATATTCCGCCGTGAAGGGGCCCTCGCCCACGCAGGAGGAGTACGCCTTCATGATGCCGATGGACTTATCGAGTTTGAGATTGGGCACACCTGCGCCGATGGGCGCGTATGCCGCGATGGTCGAAGAGCTCGACGTATAGGGATAGATGCCGAAGTCGATGTCGCGGAGGGCGCCGAGCTGCGCCTCGAACATGATCTTCTTGCCCTCTTTATTGGCGTTGTTAAGGAAGAGACCCACGTCGCAGATGTAATCTTTGAGGGGCTCGCCGTACGTTTTCAGATAGTCGATGGTCTCTTCCGTCGTGATGGGCTCGTGATGATAGCCGCCCGCGACGGTGAGGTTCTTCCACTCGACGATGTCCTTGACGCGCGCATACATGAGGTCGGTGTGCAGGAGCTCGCCCATGCGGAACGCCTTCTTCATGTACTTGTCGGCATAGACGGGCGCGATGCCGCGGCGGGTGGAGCCGAACTTTTTATCGGCAAGGCGCTCCTCTTCGATGCAGTCCATGAGGACGTGATAGGGCATGGTGATGACCGCCCTGTCGCTTATTTTGAGGTTCTCGGGGCCGATCTTGACGCCCTTTTCGCGAAGGCGCCCCATCTCTTCGGTGAGATGCTTGATATCGATGACCATGCCGGGCCCGAGCACGTTGACGACGTCCTCGCGCAGGATGCCCGAAGGCAGCAGATTGAGGATGAACTTTCCCCTCTCGTTGATGACGGTATGGCCGGCGTTGTTGCCGCCCTGATAGCGGCAGACGATGTCGTACCCTTCGGAGAGGAAGTCTACCATCTTCCCCTTTCCTTCGTCGCCCCAGTTGATCCCGCAAATGGATGTCAGCATTTGTTTTCCTCCCAAAGCCCGTATTGCACATAGTCGGGCATTATCAAAATACATTCCATTATACAATGGGAGGACGTGAACTGTCAAGCGTTAGTTCTGCATTTTTCCGTCCGTTCAAATAAATGCAAAGCTATTTGGGCAATGCGGGCGGCCTGCTGTCAGTCTTTACCGCGTTATTGCAATTTTTTTACAAATTCAGGTTGACATTTCCGCCGCATGAGCGTAAAATAGAGAAAATAAATTCGGGAGGAAAGAGAGATGTATTGCATGGACTGCGGAGAAAAACTCACGCTGCGGTTCCTGGAGAACGAAGGCCTCGTGCCCTACTGCCCCAAGTGCGAAAAATTCAAGTTCCCCTTCTTTCCCGTTGCGGTGTCTATGACCGTCGTCAACCGCTCGGAGGACAAGATCCTTCTGGCGCGCCATGTGGGCGACGAGGATTATAAGCTGTTTGCGGGTTATATCAGGAAGGGCGAAAACGCCGAAAAGGCGCTGGTGCGCGAACTGCGCGAGGAGACCCGCCTCAATGCCGTCAAGTGGCGCTATCATGCGTCGCGCTATCATGAGCAGAAAGACCTTCTGATGCTCAACTATATCGTGACGGCGGACGAAAATGCGGAGACCGTCCTCAACGAGGAGCTCACCGAGGTGAAGTGGTGTACGCCCGAAGAGGCAAAGGAACTCATCCGCAAGAATTCGACGGCGGAGCATTTCCTCTTGGGTGCCTTTTCCGAACTGCATCCGAAAAAGAAGTAAAGGAAACCGGGACGCTTTGAGGCGAAATTTCGACAGGGAAATTACCGCAATAAAACAATATAGCACAATGAAAAAAACATAGCGCACGATACCTTGCAGGTAAGGCAGTGCGCTTGTTTATTTTGTTCTTCAGCGATTTACTCTATAGTTACGATAAGGAAAACGGTAGTGTAACGGGGAGCATATATGACGATAAAAGAAATCAATTATTCGGAACGTGTCGCAGTTCAGTTGATTACACTTTCAAAAGAATGGGAACAGGAAAACTCTTGTTGTGGTTATCGCAGAAACAGTTCGGATGATCTCAAAGAGAAACGAATCTTTGTTGCAACGGACGAAGATTTGATTTGTGGATATTTGTTCGGTCATATCACATCGACTGAGAAAGACGCCTCGATTTGTAAAGCAGGAACCAAGTATTTTGAAATTGATGAGTTGTATGTTAAACCGCAATATCGAAATTGCGGGATCGGTAAAAGGCTGTTTCGGCACGCAGAAAAGGCAGTTTCGCCCGATGTTGACATGATCATGCTTATCGCAGCCGCCAAAAATTACCGAGCGATCTTGCATTTCTATATTGATGAGCTCGGTATGGATTTTTGGAATGCGCGTCTTTTTAAACAGATAAGTTAAATTTTGATCCGCCGAGCAATAAAACGAGCAAAGAATCTTACGATTTTTTGCTCGTTTTGGTTTCTATGGGAATTGCCGTTGAACGCCGTCCCGGTTTTGTATGTTATGCTCTTGTCTGTCCGTTGCCGCGGATGACGAACTTGTAGGAAGTCAGCTCGCGGAGCCCCATCGGGCCGCGGGCGTGCAGCTTCTGGGTGGAGATGCCCATCTCCGCGCCGAACCCGAACTCGAATCCGTCCGAAAAGCGCGTCGAGGCGTTCTTGTAGACGCAGGCTGAGTCGATCTCGCGCAAAAAGCGCTCCCCCGCCGCATCGTCTTCGGTGACGATCGCTTCGCTGTGGCTCGTGGAGTGTTCGTTGATGAATGGGATGGCCTCGTCGATGCCCGAAACGATCTTGACGGACATTTTGAGGGCGTTGTACTCCGTATAGAAGTCCTCCTCCGACGCGGGAGCAATGCGGTCGTCGAGCGCGCACGCCTCTGCATCCCCCACCAGCTCCACCTGTTTTTCAATGAGGGCGTCGCAGATCTCCTTCATGTGGGTTTCGGCAAAACTGCGGTCGATGACAAGGCTCTCCGCCGCGTTGCATACGCTCGTGCGCTGCGTCTTGGCGTTGATGAGGATGGGGATCGCCTTGTCGATGTCCGCAGACTGTTCCAGATAGATATGGCAGTTGCCCGTGCCCGTTTCGATGACGGGGACGGTCGCGTTTTCGAGGGCGCTGTCGATAAGCGTCTTGCTCCCCCGCGGGATGAGCACGTCGATGAGCCCCTTCTGCCGCATGAATTCGCGCGCCCCTTCCCGCGTCTTGTCGGTGATGAGCTGGATAAAGGAAGGATCGAAGCCTCCCGCTTTCAGCGCCTCCTTGATCGACGTCACGATGGCGATGTTGGAGCGCAGGGCGTCCTTGCTGCCGCGAAGGACGACGGCGTTGCCGCTCTTGATGCAGAGACCGATGGCATCCGCCGTGACGTTGGGGCGGGATTCATAGACGATCCCGATGACCCCGAACGGGACGCGGACGCGCTCGATCATGATGCCGGACGCCGCCGTGTGCCGCTCGATGACTTCCCCCACGGGGCAAGGGAGTGCGATGAGCTTTTTCAGCCCCTCCGCGATGCCCGCGATGCGCTGCTCGTTGAGCATGAGGCGGTCCTGAAACTGCGCCCCGCGCGTGCAGGTGATAACGTCCTCGTGATTTTCGGCGATGATCTTTGCGCTGTCTTTGATGAGGGCGTCCGCCGCGAGCGTGAGCATTTTGTTCTTTTCTTCTTCCGTCGAATAGGCGATGGTGTGCGCCCCCTCTTTGGCGAGGCGGCATACTTCGGGAATGGTCATACATTTTCCTCCTTGCAAATCGTGCGCCAAACCGCTCGAAAATAAGTGCAAAGGCGGAGAGCTCCCGCCCTCCGCCTGACATTATTCCTCTTCTTCCTCTTCGGGAAGTTCTACATTGTGATAGACGGTCTGCACGTCGTCGTTTTCGTCGAGCTTGTCGAGCATCTTCATGAAGGTCTCGAGCTTGTCTTCGGGCAGGGTGATCTTGTTCTGAGGGATCATGGTGATCTCCGCCTGCAGGAAGGTGAGCCCCTTCTCTTCGAGATACTTTCTCGCTTCGGAGAAGCCTGCGGGCGTCGTGTAGATCTCGTAAGCGTCGTCTTCGGTGACGACATCTTCCGCGCCTGCGTCGAGGGCGTATTCCGTCACGGTGTCCTCGTCGAGATCGGGCGTGCGCTCGACGACGATGACGCCCTTGTTGTCGAACATATAGGAGACGCTGCCCGTCGTGCCGAGGGAGCCGCCGTGCTTGCTCATGATGGCGCGCACGTCGCCCGCGGTGCGGTTGTTGTTGTCGGTGAGCGTCGTGATGATGACGGCAGCGCCGCCCACGCCGTACCCTTCGTAGGTGAGCTCCTTGTAGTCACGGTCGCCGAAGTCGCCCGCGGCACGCTTGATGGAGCGCTCGATGTTGTCGTTGGGCATATTCGCCGCTTTTGCCTTTGCGATGACGTCGGCGAGCTTGGAGTTGGTGGAAGGATTGGGATTGCCCTTTGCGGCGACTGCAAGTTCTCTGCCGATCTTGGTGAAGAGCTTGCCGCGCGCGGCATCCGCTTTCCCCTTCTTCGCCTGGATATTGTGCCATTTGCTGTGTCCTGACATAAATATAAAACCTCGTTTCTGCGTTAGATAAACAAATTTCTCTTGAGCTCGTACATGAGGATGCCCGCCGAGACTGCGGCGTTCAAACTCTCCGTCTTTTCGCCCATCGGGATGCGCACCGTATGCGCCGCCCTTGCGCGGACGGCCTCGGAAAGACCGTTCCCCTCGCTTCCGATGCAGAGAGCGAACTGTTCGGGAGGCGTGAAGGAGAAGATGTTTTCCCCGTCCATGTCCGCCGCGATGAACGGAACGTTTGCGAGCACGGAGAGCACCTCTTCCCGCGTTCCCTGCATGAGCTCTGTAAAGAAGACGCCGCTCATGCTCGCGCGCACGCTTTTCGGGGAGAAGGGATCGGCGCAGCCGATGAGATAGAGCTCGTTGTATCCCGCCGCGTTCGCCGTCCGTATGATGGCGCCCACGTTGGCGGGGTCTTGCAGCCCGTCCAGAACAAGGCAGCTCCCCTTCGGCGGGCGCAGCGAAGTATCAGGAAGTTCGGCTTCCGCCAATACGGGCTGCGGCGTCTTTTCTTCGGAGATGCTCGAAAAGGCATCGCTGCCGAGGACGAGATCGGGGGCAAGTTCCCCCCGATAGTCCTCCCTTGCGACGATGCGCCTCAAGCGGATGCCGCTTGCAAGGCATTCCTTCACCATCTTTTCCCCTTCGACAAGGAAACTGCCCGCCTCTTTCCGCGCTTTCTTTTCGCGGAGGGCGCGGAGTTCCTTGACCTGCGGGTTGTTTTTGGACAGGATGACCATAGAACGACTCAAGAAGAATAGGAAAAAAGCCTTTTTGGAAAAAGGCTTTTTCGGTGCGTTAGATTGCGGCCTTTGCCTTCTCGCAAAGTTCGCTGAATGCCTTGGCATCCGTGACTGCGAGATCTGCAAGCACCTTGCGGTTGAGGTCGATCCCTGCGACCTTCAGACCGTGCATGAGGCGGGAGTAGGAGAGCCCGTTCATGCGAGCGCCTGCATTGATGCGCGCGATCCAAAGCGAACGCATATCGCGCTTTTTCAGCCTTCTGCCGACGTATGCATAGTTGAGCGACTTCATCACCGCTTCGCGGGCGATGCGATAGTTCTTGCTCTTATTGCCCCAATAGCCCTTGGCGAGCTTTAAGATCTTTCTGCGCTTTTTGACAGCGTTGACACCTCTTTTAATACGCATTGTTTCAGCCTCCTCTTAGTCCTTGTAGGGGATCATCTTCTTGACAGTGTTCTCCTGCGTTGCGGAGACGAGCGTCGTCTGACGAAGATTTCTCTTTCTCTTTCTGTTCTTGGTTTCCGCCTTGTGGTTCTTACCGCCGTGAGGTCTGTTGACCTTCCCGGTGCCGGTGAGCCAGAAGCGCTTCTTGCTACCGCTGTGCGATTTCTGTTTCGGCATATCTTTGTCCTCCAATGAGTTTTTCGAATTTATTCGGCCGCGGCGTGATTTGCCGCGCGGCTTTTTAAGATTTTTTCGGCGCCAGGATCATGATGATGTTGCGCCCTTCCATGTTGATGGGCTTTTCGATGACGGCGATCTCTTTGAGACCTTCAAAGAAGTTGTTCATCACGTCTCTTCCGAGGTTGGCGTGCGCCATCTGCCGTCCGCGCAGACGGATGGAGACCTTGACCTTGTTGCCTTCGCCGAGGAACTTCGTGGCCTGCTTCGCCTTGACGTTGAGATCGCCCACGTCGATGGTCATGGAAAGCTGCACTTCTTTGATCTCGACGACCTTCTGGTTGCGGCGGTTCTCCTTCTCCTTTTTGGCCTGTTCGAACTTGAACTTGCCGTAGTCCATGATCTTGCATACGGGAGGGACGGCGTTCGGGGAGATCTTGACAAGGTCGAGATCGGCCTCCTCTGCAAGCCGCATTGCCTCTCTCGGCGACATGACGCCGAGCATTTCGCCCGTTTCGGAGATCACGCGGATCTCGCGGTCACGGATCTCTCCGTTCATCTGATTCTGCGTTTTGATATTTCCACCTCTCACAAAAATTAAAACGGATCGCGCATGAGCGTGACCCGTTGATTGCCGCAATATCCCTCTTACAAGCGCGTTTCGGCCGCTTGTATCTTGGGGAAATATCGACCCGCACAAGCCGTCTGCCGTGCGGAGAGAAGGGTTCGCCTCTGCTTGACGCGAGAATGATACCACAACTCTTCTCTCTTTGTCAAATGTTTTTACAAGGTTTTTTGAAGATTTTTTCTTCCCTTTGCTTTCTTGCGGCGGCGAAAGAGGATGCCTTGTTTCGATGTTTTTCGAAAAAACAGCCGCTTTTCTCTCTTTTATATTTCGAGCAAAATCGAATCAAACGGGCCTTACCGCAAATCCGCGGCTTTTCAGCCAGTCGAGGGAAAGCGAAAACCATTTCCCCACGGGTGCGAGCCGCGTATCGTATTCCGTCTGATCGCTCGTCTCGGGAGAAATGAGGCTCAGTCCGTGCGGGCCGTGCTCAAAGATGTGCAAGGCAAAGGGAACGCCTGCCTTGCGGTATGCCGCAGCCAAAAGAAGGGAGTTTTCTACGGGAACGCAGTCATCTTCCTGTGTATGCCAAAGAAAGGCAGGAGGCGCTTTCTCTAAGACGCGTTTTTCGAGGGAAAGGCGCTGCAACAGTTCCTTGCTCCCTCCCGTGATGTTATCGCGCGTGCCGCCGTGCGTCCGCTCCCCCATCGTGATGACGGGGTAGGAGAGAACAACGGCGTCGGGGCGCGCCTCCTTCGCTCTGTCGCCTAAAACCGAGACGATCTCGGGTTCTTCATAGAGCAAGGAGAGCATCCCCGCAAGGTGGCCGCCCGCCGAAAACCCGATCGCGGCGAGATGTGCGGGGTCGAGCCCGTATTTTGCGGCGTTTTCCCGAAGATAGATCATTGCCATCGCGGCTTCGAGGAGAGGGACGGGAAAGGCCGTCTGTACGGAGTAGTCGAGCGTGAACACGCAGTAGCCTTCCCGCAGATAGGCAAGTGCAACGGGTTCCTTTTCCCGCCCCGAGCGGAACCAATAGCCGCCGCCCGGGATGACGAGCATCCCGGGGCGCAGCTTTGCTTTGAGTTCGGGTTCGAGGGAAGCGGGAACATACGCGGTGAGGTACCCTTCTGCCTGTTCCCCCCGTTCTATGCCGAAGTATCGATAGAGATCGACTTTTTCGTATATCATGGCAAGCCTTCTTTAAGCCTTTTTCAGTACGAGGACGCGGTGCGGCGCGACGTTGACGGTACCCGTCATATTTTCGCCCGTCAGAAGGTCGGTATAAGTGCCGTCCAAAGTGAGCGAGCCCTCTTTGTGTTCCGTTTCCAGCGCGATGATGCCGTTCTCTTCGCCCGAACGCCCGACGAGGACGAGATTCTCGCTCGCCTTGGCGACGGGAGAAACGCCCGCAAGTTTTCTGAGCGTCTCTTTGGAAGGCACGCTGCCGAGCAGGATGACTTTTCCCTCCCCCACCTTGCGTTCGGTGATGACGGAAAGCCCGCCGAATTCGTCGCCGTCGTAGGAAGCGAGCGTCCTGCAGTCTCTTGCTTCGAAGGCGTCGTAGCACATGGAGACGGGGCAGTCCGTTCCGTCTTCGAAGCGCGCCTTGAAGACGTCGTTTGCAATGGGCTTCTGGTACTTCACATATACGCCCGCAAGCTCTTCGACGAAGGAATAGGGCGCGTTGACATATCTGCAGGTATTTTCGTCGTAGATGTCGCTCATCGGGCCGACGATCCAGGTGCCGCCCGCCTTCACCCATTCGACGATGCGCTCTTTGAGGCCGTTTTCGTCCACCGTCGCAAGGAAGGGCGAGAGGATGACTTCATAGCCTTCCAGGGAATGCTGCGTATCGATGACGTCGATGTTGGTATCGCGGAAGGCGGCGTGGAAGTTCTGCACGAGCGTGCGGCGGTAGTCGAGATTTTCAAGGATCGGTGCGGATGCGAAATGACTGTACGCCGTCGAGGAATAGTGCATGGCGATCCTGGAGACGACCTTGCTCTTCTTCAAAAAGTCTGCGCACTTTGCAAAGTCATCTGCGGCGCGTTTGACTTCTTCCGTCACGCGGTACGCTCTCCCCGGGGCGGAATAGAGCGCACCGTGTCCGAGCTCCTGCCCCTGCGGGTGAGCGCGGAAGAGCCAGTATTCGTTCATTTCGCCGCCGAGTGCGATGGGCATCCAGGTGTTGACATAGCAGTTGCCCTCGGGGCGGTAGCCGAAGGCAGCCGAAGTGCTGCCGTTCCAGCCGACCTGCGTTTCCGTGATCCAGAAGGGACGGGGCAGGATGGGCCGCAAAAAGTCGAAGGAAAATTTGGTGTCGGGCAGTAACTTTGCGGGCTCGTAATGGTTCAATTGGATGACGTCGAGCTTTTTGTTCATCTCGTAATAGCTCAGAAGATTGGTGACCATCATGTCCGTTCCGACGGGCGCTTTTGAATATTGATGGATCACATCCGCCTGCTCTTCGACGTACGAGATGATCTGCTTGCAATGGAAGCGGCGCCATTCCGTCTCGAGCGAAGGGTGCTTCCACTGCTCAAAGCGGGGCGGATCGACATCGTCAAAACTGTCGTAGTTGAGCGACCAGCGGTACATTCCCCATGCCTTATTGAGCTTTTCGGGCGTGCCGTATTTTTCTTTCAGATAGGTACGGAACGCGTTCTTGCAGAGCGGGCAGTAGCAGCCTGCGCCGTAAGGGTAGATCTCGTTGTCGATCTGCCAGCCGATGACGCCGGGGTGCGAGCCGAATTCTTTGGCGAGCTGTTCGGTGATGATGCGGTTTTTCTCGCGCATGACGGGCGAGGTCTTGCAGGGGTGGCAGCGGGAGGAGATCTCCGCGCGGCGGTCGTTGGAATCGACGACGATGGTCTCGGGATATTTCTTGAAGAGCCAGCGCGGCGGCGTGCAGGAGGGCGTGCAGAGGATGCTGTCGATGCCCGCTGCATACAGCTTATCCACGACTTCATGCAGCCAGGAGAAGTCGAATTCCCCCTCCTTGGGCTCCATCCTGCTCCAGGCGAATTCGCCGATACGCGCGACGTTGACGCCGGCAGCGTGCATACGCTCGATGTCCTTGTCTACCTCGCTTAAGTCCCACAGTTCGGGGTAGTACGCGGCTCCCACATAAACCTTGTCCATAAGATACTCCTTGTGTAAAGTTGTTGCTTCGCGTATTATAGCATTTGCTCTGCCGCCTGTCAAGAAAGAGTGCATAAAAAAGGCTCCCCCTTTTTTATTTTGGGAGCCTTTTTGTTTACATGATGTTGTTGACCGTGCGGGGAAAGAGGATGACGTCGCGGATGTTCTCCATGCCCGTCACATACATGACGAAACGGTCGAACCCGAGCCCGAACCCGCTGTGCGGCACGCTGCCGAAGAGGCGCAGGTCGAGGTACTGCTTGTAGGCGGAAATATCCATATTTCTTGCCTTCATCGCGGCAAGCAGTTTGTCGTAGTCCGCCTCTCTTTCGCTGCAGCCGATGATCTCGCCGATGCCGGGAACGAGAAGGTCGGTCGCCGCCACCGTCTTGCCGTCGGGGTTCTGCTTCATATAGAAGGACTTGATCTCCTTCGGGTAGTTGGTGACGAACACGGGGCGCTTGAAGACGACTTCGGTGAGGTATTTTTCGTGCTCGGTCTGAAGATCGCAGCCCCAGTCGACGGGGTATTGGAACTTGACGTCCGCCTTCTGAAGAATGGAGACGGCGTCCGTGTAATCGCAGACGGCGAAATCGCTCGTTGCGACGTGTTCGAGCTTGTCTTTAAGCCCCTTTTCGACAAAGCTGTCGAAGAAAGCGATCTCATCGGGGCATTCGTCGAGCACGGCGCGGATGAGATATTTGACCATATCTTCCGCGATCTCGATGATGTCGGGCAGTTCTGCAAAAGCGACTTCGGGTTCGATGTGCCAGAATTCTGCGACGTGCCTTGTCGTGTTGGAGTTCTCCGCGCGGAAGGATGGCCCGAAGGTATAGATCTTGCTGAACGCCATCGCGGCGACTTCGCCTTCGAGCTGCCCCGAGACGGAGAGCCCCGCCTTGACGCCGAAGAAGTCGTTCTTGTAATAGTCCTGCTCGCTCTCGCACTTGGCGTTGTAGGGCTGGGTGGTGACGCGGAACATCTCCCCCGCGCCCTCGCAGTCGCTCGCCGTGATGATGGGCGTATGGACGTAGTAATAGCGGTGCTCGTGGAAGTAGCGGTGCACAGCCTGCGCCGCGACGGAACGCACGCGGAACACGGCGTTGAAGGTGTTGGTGCGCAGCCTCAGATGCGGGATGCTGCGCAAAAATTCCAGCGTCGTGCGCTTTTTCTGGATGGGATACTCGGGCGGGCATTTGCCGAGGAGCGTCACTTCCTTCGCGTTGAGCTCATGTCCTTCCCCCTTGAACGCCTTGACGACTTCGCCCTTGACTGAGACCGAGGCGCCGAGCTTGGTGCATTCGGGATCGACCTTTAAGGCATTCTTGTCGATGACGATCTGAAGGCGGGGAAAGCTCGTGCCGTCGGCAAGTTCCAAAAAGGAAACGGCGGCGGAATCGCGGAAGGTGCGCACCCAGCCGCAGACGGTCACTTCCTGCCCCAACAGTTCGGGGCGTTTCAATACGTCATAAATATCGGTGTGTTTCATACGATCTCACTCCTGCCTTTTGCGGCGATCTCAATAGGCGCGCGCAAACACGATGGTGTGCGCCGACTTCTTTCCGCAGGCAACGCAGGTCTTTGCAGTATCTTCTTTCGCATAGACGCGCGCGGTCGCCTGGGCAAATTCTTTGACTTTATCCTCGCACTCGCGGCAGCCGCACCAGCCGGCGCGCACAAAGTTGCCGCGGTTGACGCCGTCCAAAAGCTCGTCGAGCGTTTCTGCGTCGACGATGCGCTGTTCCATGCGCTTCTTGGCGGTGTCATACATATTTTCCGCGATCTCGTGAAGGAGCGCCTTGACGCCCTCTTCCGCGTTTTCGAGGGGAAGTTCGCCCTTTTCGAGGGTATCCCTGCGGCAGACGGTCATCTTGCCCGCTTCGATGTCGCGCGGGCCGAGCTCGATGCGCACGGGCACGCCCTTCATCTCCCACTCGTTGAACTTCCAGCCGGGAGAGTTGTCGGTATCGTCCAGAACGACGCGGACGCCCGCCTTTTGAAGGCGCTCTTTGAGTGCGGTGCAGGCTTCGAGGACGCCCCCCTTCTTTGCTGCGATGGGTACGATGACTGCCTGCACGGGCGCGACGACGGGAGGCATGACGAGGCCGCGCTGGTCGCCGTGCGTCATGATGAGCGCGCCGATGAGGCGGGTGGAAACGCCCCAGCTCGTCGTGTAGGCGTACTTCTGCACGCCGTCCTTATCGAGGAATTTGATCTCGAACGCCTTGGAGAAATTCTGCCCGAGATAATGCGAGGTGCCCGCTTGAAGGCTCTTGCCGTCGTGCATCATCGCCTCCATCCCGAAGGTGGCGACGGCGCCCGCGAACTTTTCCTTCTCCGTCTTTCGCCCCGTCAGAACGGGCATCGAAAGGCAGGTCTTTGCAAACTCTTCATAGACGGAGAGCATCTTCATCGTCTCCTCCATCGCCTCCTCTTCGGTGGCGTGGACGGTGTGGCCCTCCTGCCAGAGGAATTCGCTCGTGCGGAGGAAGGGACGGGTGGTCTTCTCCCAACGCATGACGTTCGCCCACTGGTTCATGAGGACGGGAAGATCGCGGTAAGACTGGATCCACTTGCCGTACATCGTGCCGATGATGGTCTCCGAAGTCGGGCGGATGCAGAGCGGCTCTGCAAGCTTTTCCCCGCCCGCGTGCGTGACGACGGCGACTTCGGGCGCAAAGCCTTCGACGTGCTCCGCCTCCTTCGTCATGAAGGACATGGGGATGAGGAGCGGGAAGTAAGCGTTTTCATGCCCCGTCTCCTTGAAGCGCTTGTCGAGTTCCTTTTGGATATTTTCCCAGATGGCGTACCCGTACGGGCGGATGACCATCGTGCCTTTGACGGGGCCGTAGTCAACGAGCTTGGTCTTTAAGACGACGTCCGAATACCACTGGGGGAAGTCCGACTCGATGTCGGCGATTTGCGATACGAATTGCTGTTCCTTTGCCATAAAATGCTCCTAAAAATACTACCGAAGACCGCAAAGAAAGGCAGAAGAGACGTTCCTCTCTTCCCCTCTCCGGCGGCCGTGATCTATATTGTGTTAGAATTCGTTGCGTTCGCTCTTGGAGATATAGCCGAGCGCGAATGCGTTGGGGCCGACGTGCGAACCGATGACGGGCCCCATGATGGAGACGTACGGCTCGATGCCGAGCTTATCGCGGACATACTGGGCAAGTTCTTCCGCGCAGGGAGAATTGTCGGTATGCACGATGAAGACGTATTGATATTCGGGGTCGGGTCTCTCTTTGTCGATCTTCGCCTTGATATAGGAGATGGCTTTCTTGGTGCCGCGCACTTTGTCGAGCACGAAGAGCTTGCCTTCCTTATCGAACGAGATGATGGGCTTGATGGAGAGCACGCCCCCCACCGCCGCCGCAACGGCAGACAGCCTTCCGCCGCGCTTCAAGTAGTTGAGATCGTCCGCCACGATGAAGTGCTGGATATGCTCCCTCAGCGAATTGACGTGATCGTACGCTTCTTTCGCCGTCTTGTCCGCGTTGCGGTCCTGAAGGGCGATACGCACGAGCGCGCCCTGCCCCACCGTCGCCGTCAGAGGATCGACGACATACACTTCGAACTTGGGATACTCCTTCTTGACTTCGGCGGCGGCTTTGGCGGCGACCGTCTTGGTCGGGGAAAGCCCGCTCGAGATCGTGAAGTGCACGACGTCTTCCGCGCCTTCTTTGGCGAGCTTCAAAAAGTGCTCGTAGTGCGATTCGTAGTTGAGCATGGAAGTGCGCGAAAACGCGCCTTCTCGAAGCTCGTTATAAAAATCGACGTACTCTTGATAATTGGTGAAGTTGTCGAGATGATCTTCCATCTTGCCGTCCTTTTCCACCGTGAAGGTCAAAGAGACGAACTTGATGTCGTTCTCGACGATAAAGTCGTGATAAAGGTCACAGGTCGAATCGGTCGACAGTGTGAATTTGTATGCCATGTTACTCTCCGCTCTCCTGACGGGAAACCCTGCGTTGCGCGAATTTTCGCAAGCGCTGCCCGTATCGATAGGTCGATTATACCATATTTCGTGGCAAGAGGCAAGAATATTTGGAAAAAT
This sequence comes from uncultured Clostridia bacterium, assembly GCA_944354535.1. Taxonomy (GTDB): domain Bacteria; phylum Bacillota; class Clostridia; order Christensenellales; family Borkfalkiaceae; genus Gallimonas. The sequence goes on along the minus strand of CALVPY010000051.1, from coordinate 36,276 downwards.
TGTGGGAATGCGCCCGACTTTTTTGCAAAAAGGTCTTGAAAAACACGCCGTCACAAGGTATAATACTTCTGATAAGGCGCGTATTCCGAAATCTGCGCGCGAAAGAAGGGGGACTATGACAAGAGAACAACTGTTTCAACTCAAGAACGGGACCGACGTGCGCGGGACCGCGATCGCGGGCGTCAAGGACGATCCCGTCACGCTGACGGATGAAGCCGTCACGCTCATCGCGAAGGCTTTTTACGTCTGGGCGGCGAAGAGGTCGGGAAAGGCACAGCCCGTCATTGCCGTCGGGCATGATTCCCGCCTTTCGGCGGGCCACATCTCGGCGCTCGTTGCGGACGCAGTGAATGCCTGCGGTGGGGACGTCGTCCTCACGGGGCTTTCTTCGACGCCTTCCATGTTTATGCTGCTCAAAGACGGATTCGGTGCGGATGCTTCGGTGATGATCACGGCGAGCCACCTGCCCTATCAGAAGAACGGGCTCAAATTCTTCGTCAAAGAGGGCGGCCTCGAAAGCAGCGACCTTTCCGAAGTGCTGGAGATCGCGGCAAAGGGAGAATTCCCTGCGGGCGGCGGCAAGCGGGAGGAAAGAAGCTATCTTCCCAAGTATGCAAACGACCTTGTGGAAAAGGTGCGCCTTTCAACGGGCATGGAGAAGCCTCTTGCGGGCAAGCGCATCCTCGTGGACGCGGGCAACGGCGCGGGCGGATTTTATGCCGACCTCGTCTTGAAGCCTCTGGGGGCGGACACGACGGGTTCGCAGTTTCTGGAACCCGACGGGAGCTTTCCCAACCACATCCCCAATCCCGAGAACGAGACGGCGATGCAGTCCGTCTGCGCGGCGGTCAAAGAAAACCATGCCGATTTCGGCATCATCTTCGATACCGACGTCGACCGTGCGGGGGCAGTCTCTTCGGACGGCGAGGAGATCAACCGCAACCGCCTCATCGCGCTCATTTCCGCCATTCTGCTGGAAGAGCACCCGGGCTCCTATATCGTCACCGATTCCGTGACGAGCGACGGGCTCGCGTCCTTCATCGCGGCGCACGGCGGCGTGCACCACCGCTTCAAGCGCGGGTATAAGAACGTCATCAACGAGAGCAAGCGCCTCAACGCGGAGGGCAAGTACTCCCCTCTCGCCATCGAGACGAGCGGCCACGCTGCCTTGAAGGAAAACTACTTCCTTGACGACGGCGCCTATCTCGTGACCCGTCTTCTCATCGCCCTTGCAAAGTGCGCGAAGGAAGGGAAGGACCTGACGGCGCTCATTGCTGACCTTCCCGAGCCTCGGGAGGCGGCCGAGATCAGACTGAAATTCGTGCCCGGGTGCGACTTCAAGACGCTCGGCGCAGGGCTCTTGAAGGATCTTCAGGAGTACGTCGGGAAAACGCCCTATCTTTCTCCCGCGCCCAATAACTTCGAAGGCGTGCGCATCAACTTCGACCAAGACCACGGCGACGGCTGGGCGCTCGTCCGCATGAGCCTGCACGAACCCATCCTCCCCATCAATGTGGAGAGCAACCGCACGGGCGGCAATCAGATCATTGCAAAGGAACTGGATGCCTTCCTTTCGGGCTACGAAAGCTTTCTTCTCACGGAAAATCTCAAAAACTATATCAAATAAGGAGTAACAATCATGGATCAGCTTACCATCAACGCCATCCGCATTCTTTCGGCGGAGGCCATTCAAAAGGCAAATTCGGGTCATCCCGGGCTTCCGCTCGGCTCTGCGCCCATCGCCTATACCCTCTTCCAGAATTTTCTGAAGTTCAACAACAAGGATCCCAAGTGGGACGATCGTGACCGCTTCGTGCTCTCTGCGGGCCACGGCTCCATGCTCGATTATTCCCTGCTCTATCTCTACGGCTACGGGCTCACCAAGGAAGACATCATGAATTTCCGCCAGCTCGGCTCCAAGACGCCCGGTCACCCCGAGTACGGTCACACCGTCGGCATCGAGACGACGACGGGTCCTCTCGGCCAGGGCATCGCAAATGCCGTCGGTATGGCGGTCGCGGAGGCGCATCTTGCCGCCGTCTTCAACCGCGAAGGCTTCCCCGTCGTCGATCACTACACCTATGCGCTGTGCGGCGACGGCTGCCTCGAAGAGGGCATCTCCTATGAAGCTTGCTCGTTTGCAGGCACGCACGAGCTCGGCAAACTCATCCTCTTCTATGACGACAACGACATCACCATCGAGGGCGATACCGACATTACCTTCAAGGAAGACGTCGGCATGCGCTTTGCGGCGCAGAACTGGCAGGTGCTGCACGTCGATCTCGTCTCCCATCCCGACGACGTCGCTCTCATTGCGAAAGCGATCGAAGAGGCGAAGGCAGAAAAGAGCAAGCCTTCCATCATCATCTGCAAGACCAAGATCGGCTACGGCACCCCTCTTGAGGGCAGCCACAAGTGCCACGGTTCCCCTCTCGGCGTCGAGAATTTGCAAAAGACCAAGGAAAAGCTCGGCTGGCCCTGCACGGAGGCGTTCGACGTCCCCGCCGAAGTCTTTGCCCACACGGCAGAAGCGGGCGCGCGCGGCGCGGAGAAGGAAGCGGCTTGGAAGGCGATGTTTGCCGAATATGAGAAGGCATACCCCGAACTTGCCAAGGCATACAAGGCGGCAATGAGCGGCGAGATGGTCGATCTCACCAAAGTCGAAGACCTCTTCAAGTGGGAGAAGCCCATGGCGACCCGTCAGACTTCCTCCGTCGTCCTCAACAAGATCGCTGCCCTCGTGCCCGAACTCATCGGCGGTTCTGCGGACCTCGCTCCCTCCAACCTCTCCGATATGAAGAATACGGATATCATCACCTACGGCGATTTTGCGCCCGGCCACTATGAGGGCAGGAACATGCACTTCGGCATCCGCGAGCACGCAATGGCTGCCATCACCAACGGCATGCAGCTGCACGGCGGCCTCCGCGCTTATTGTGCGACCTTCTTCATCTTCTCCGATTACTGCAAGCACGCCATCCGTCTTTCGGCGCTCATGAACATCCCCGTCGTCTACATCCTGACGCACGACTCCATCGGCGTCGGCGAAGACGGACCCACTCATGAGCCCGTCGAGCAGCTCATCGCGCTCCGCTCCATCCCCAACATGAAGGTGTATCGTCCCGCAGACGGCAAGGAGACGGCGGCGGCATGGATCTCCGCGCTCACGGGTACTGCGCCCACCGCGCTCGTGCTCACCCGTCAGAACCTGCCTCAGTATGAAAACAGCGGACTTGCGGCATTGAAGGGCGCATACGTCCTCGACGACTGCGACGGCACGCCCGATGTGCTGCTGCTCGCCACGGGTTCGGAAGTCGAGCTTTGCGTCAAGGCAAAGGCACAGCTTGCGGAAGAGGGTGTCAAGGCGCGTGTCGTCTCCATGCCCTGCTTTGAGGAATTCGAGAAGCAGTCCGACGAGTATAAGGAGAGCGTCATCCCCTCCGCAGTCAAGGCGCGCGTGTGCGTGGAAGCGGGTTCCCCTTACAGCTGGTATAAGTATGCGGGCGACAAGGGCGAGATCGTTGCCATGAGCACTTTCGGCGCGAGCGGCCCTGCCCCCCTGCTCTTCAAGCAGTTTGGCTTCACGGTCGAAAACGTTGTCGAAAAGGCAAAGAAAAGCCTTGCAAAGTAACAGAAAGCGTAGGGCGCGGCTTTTATGCCGCGCCTTAGTTTATCCCGGAGGACATCATGGAACTCAAAGATATCGAACAATTGTATCTGCATCGCCAGAGCTGCCGCGCATTCGATGCGAAAAAGCCCGTTTCGGATGAGCTTTTGACGGAGATCTGCCGCCTTGCGCTGCTTGCGCCCTCTGCCTGCAACAGTCAGCCGTGGAAGCTCCTTGCCGTTACGGGAGAGAAGGCGAAAGAGCTTGCGGCGGGCGTGCAGGACCTCGGCATGAACAAATTCGCATCCGATGCCCCCGCGTTCGTCGTTGTGCTCGAGGGAACGGGCAACCTTTCGGCGACGGTCGGGAGCCGCTTCAAGAATACCGACTTCCTGCACAACGACATCGGCATCATGACGGCGCATCTCGTGCTCGCCGCCGACGCGGCGGGGCTTTCGACCTGTATCCTCGGTTGGCGCAGCGAAAAGAAACTGCGGGAGATCCTGGGGCTGCCCGAAAAGGTGCGTATCCCCCATATCGTCGCCGTCGGCTATGCGGCGGAAGGGTATGAGATCCGCGAAAAGAAGCGTAAGTCCCTCGGAGACACCTTCTCACTTAATCGTTAAACATCAAAAAAATGGACTCTACCGAGAGTAGAGTCCATTTTTTATGCAATAGAACGAACAAATTTATCCATAGAGCTACATTTTGAAGAAATAGGTTGAATTTTTCCATCAAGAAGGATAAACTGTAAATGGAAACGGGCAGACGGGCGAACGCCTACAGCCTGTAATGCAAGGATCGGGAGGTATATCATGGCTTCTTTTGAAATTATTGTAGATTCGGCGGCAAATATTCCCGCTGCACTCAGAAAGGAAAATCATATTTCCGTCATCCCCTATCACTATCTTGTCGACGGCGAGGAACGTCTTTGCTTCGATGAGAACGTTCCCTTTGAGGAGACGGCAAAGCGGCTCTATGACGATATGCGCGCGGGCGCCGATGTCAAGACGTCCCTTCTTTCCGAGGAACATATCATAGAGGCGCTCATCCCCGTGCTGGAAGCGGGGAAAGACGTCTTTCTTCTCCTCATTTCCTCGGGCGTGAGCGGCACCTATCAGCAGGCAGTAAGAGCCGCCGAGGAGCTGAAAAAACGCTACCCCGAGCGTAAGGTCGAGGTCATCGACAGTAAGAACGCCTCCATGGGCGAAGGCACGATCGCGCTTCGCGTCGCTGCGCTCCGCGATATGGGAGAGAGCCTCGAGGCTTGTGCCGAGTGGGCGCGCGTCAATGCCTATAAGGTAAACAGCTATCTCACGGTGGGCGATCTCAAATACCTCAAACGCACGGGGCGTATCTCGACGACGCTCGCGATCGCGGGGACGCTGCTTAATATCAAGCCCGTTCTCCGTGCGGACGGCAGCACCAATGCCAAGATCGTCTTTGAAGGCCGCGAACACGGCAGGAAGAAGGCGCTCATGGCGCTCGCCCGCAAGTATCGCGACCGCGTTGACGATGTCTCCGCGCCCGTCTTCATCACGCATGCAGACTGCGAAGAAGATGCCAATGCTCTTGCCGAAATGCTGCGCGGCATGGGTGCTTCCAATATCGTCATCGAATACTACGACCTCTGCACGGGTTCGCACGTCGGCCCCGGCACCGTCGCCCTCTTCTTTACGGGCAAAGACAGGCGCCGTGACACCGATGCGTTCGAAGGAGCTCCTGCGGGCGCGCCCGTTCCCTCTTCCAGCCATTAAATTGTATCTTTTGGTAGGGCTGTCCGTTTTGGATGGCCCTTTTTTGTGCTCTCCCGCAAGACGGGAGCAAATTCCCGCCCTGCGGGAGCAAACAGGAAGCCGCGAGCCTTGACTTTGACGCTTTTCTCCTGTACAATGAAGAAAAAACAAGAGGTCGCTCTATGAATGAATTTGGAAATTATCTGTACAGTCTGCGCCGCGGCGCGGGGCTGACGCAGCAGGAACTTGCGGAGAAGTTGGGTGTGACCAACCGCACGATCTCCAAGTGGGAGACGGGCGAGACCTTCCCCGAGACGGCACAGCTCGTTCCGCTTGCAGATGTCTTTCATGTGACGGTGGATGAGCTTCTGCGCGGTACGGAAAGGAAGGAAAATCGGGAGGAGAATGCAGGCGCCTCTTTGGAAATTTGCAGTTTAGAGGAGCAAGTTAAAGCCGCGGATCACGCCTCTTCTGTTCCCTCTCCTGCGATGGCGGCGCTCATCGCGGGCGGCATCGGCGTCATCCTGCTCGGTGCTGCGGCGCTGACGCTTTTATATTGTTTATGGGATTCCCCTTATGTCTCCGCCGTTGCTTTGGGCGCTCTCTTTACAGGCCTTTTGGCAGGCGTTCCCCTTCTCATTTACGGCGGCGTGACGACGCAGTTTGTGCCGCGGTTGAAAAATGAACGCGACAGCCGTGCATTTGCGCGTTTTCGCTGCACCGTCATAGCGGGGATCGCGGTATTTTTGCTGGGCGCGGCGCTCTTTACGGAGGGCTGGATCGTGCGCAGCTATGCGGAAGTACTGTTTGTCGTCTTCCTTGCCCTCGGCTGTATTGCAGCGGCGCTCGGGTGCGTGCCGCTCATCTACGGTGGCATCGGCTGGGAGCGCCATTTACAGGCGAATCCCTATCTGAAAGACGCGGAAGCGGAGGATGCGGCGGAAACAAAGGGCGAACGGCTTGCTGGAAAGATCTCCTCTGCCATCATGATCTGCGCGACGCTCGCCTATCTTTTGATGGGCATTTTAGGAGACTTGTGGCATCCGGGGTGGATCGTCTTCCCCGCTGCGGCGCTCGTATGCGCGATCGTGAGCATCTTTTTGGAGCGGAAGTAAGGGCCTATCCAATTGAAAGCCCGCGGGGCGGCACTTTTTGCCGCCCCGCGGGCTTTTCCTGTCATGCGATCATTTTTCCTCGATCCACTCCAGGATCCCTTCGGAGAGCGCTGCAAGATAGTTTTGAGTTACCTCTCTGCCCTCTTCGTCGTAAATATGAAACTCCTCGATCGTATTGCTTGCCTGCTGTTCGTCGGGATACAGGATCCCCGTCACGGTTACTTCCAGCCTGTGACCTTCGGCCAAAGAGCCCATGGAGATGTAATAACTCTGTTTCCCTTCTTCGTATCCGTAGAGCGGACGGCCTTCGCATACCGTCGCAACGGAATTGCTGGTGATCGTGATCTCTCTTCGGTGTACGGTCAGTACAGCCGTGTAGTCCGACCCGTTCCATTCTAACACGTTGATGCCCTGATAGGGCTTTCCCGTGCCTTTTTCTGAAATGATGACCGTGACGCCTGCTTTGAGTTCGCCCAGCGTGATCTCACCCGCCTCGGTGATCGTAGGGAGACCTTCAAGGGAAACGTCTTCATCGGGCGGCGCCTTGATCACATAGCCTTCCCGTTCGAAGGCAAGTTCTTTTCCGTCGTAGTATTTGCTGATGGGATAGACGGTGATGATCACTTTGGTTTTGATGCGCAGCTGCCCGTAGCGATACTCGATCTCGTAATTTTTCGTTACGTCCTTCCCCGAACCGTCCGTGATAAGGCAGATGAGCGCGTTGTCGCGGTACCCTACCTCCGTTTCGCTGTCCGTGATCTCCGTCAAAGTAACGGCGGAAAGGCAGGCGGGGTCGACCGAGAGCGTATGGCCTGCCAAAAGCGGCTTGGAATCTTCTGCGAGCCACAAGTCTTGTTCGCTTGCGGCAGAGTGAGGTTCTCCGTCGTAGACCCAAGTCTCGGACGACGTTTCAACGGCGATCTTGCGAGGATGGATCCTGATGTCGGGCAGAGCGTCGAACGTATAGCAGTATGTAACGTCTTGCCCGTTTTCGTCCACGATGCGGAGGAGCTCTTCCGCAGAATAGATCCCCGCTTCGGTGATCTCCTCTACTTGTTCCAGGCGGTGTCCGCCGACAAGCGGCGTTGCCTCCGCAACGCGGAGCGCGGAAAGTGCAAGCGGCTGCCCGTCATAAGTCTTCTCGCAGTCCGTCCCGAGAATGTCGATGTGTCTTGCCTCCACCTTGAGCGTGCCGATCTCTTCACGGATGTCATAAAAGGGCGTCACGTCTTCCCCGTCAGCGTTGAGGATGCAGAACACAGGCGTATTCTCCCTCTCCCCAGCCTCCGTAAGAGAGACGGGAAAGGAGATGGAAAGCGTATCTCCGTCCGCCAGGGTGCCTTCCGTGAGAGCATAGTCAGCGGAAGAGAGCGGCGTGCCGTCGTATATCTTGAATGCATCTTCTACGCGAAGGGTGATGTTTCTCCGTTTCAGAGCGAGAAGAGCGCTCTTGTAGACGAGATCGTAACAAGAGGTCACGTCATCCCCGTTCTCGCTGACGATCGTGACGCGCTCCACCTCGACTTCACAGCGGTCTTCCGAGATTGCCTGGGCTGAAAATGTGCTTTCCAAGATCGTGTCCTGATAGGCAAGTTCTGCCGAGGCAGTGAGCGTTTCGCCGTAGACGTAAATCTCTTCTGCGACGAAGACCTCCGTTCTGCGCGGAAGGACGGAATAGGAAAAGATCTTGCCGTGCGTCTCTCCTCCGAAGCCGGAGCGGGAGACGGCGCGCACCTCATAATCGCCCGCCAGGGTCGGCTGTTCGGTCGTCCATTCCCCCTCTCCCGCTGCACGGTATTGCGTTTCCGGCTTGCGGAAGAGTGCCTTTGCCTGAAAAGCGATGGGCGTGCCGTATTCGGTGGAGGACGGGCAGCTCTCCGCATAGACGATCCCCGTGATGCCGAGCATGGTAAAAAGGAGCGCCAGCAAGAGGACGATGCCGATCAGGATGAACAGACGGAACCGCCAGATTTTTTCGAGGAACCTCATGCATCCCGAAAGCTTTTCTTTGTAGTTTTGATAGAGCATTCTGTCCTCCGTCAAGTGACGCGCAGAATTCCGAAGATGAGCTCGATGGAATAGTTGTGTGTGACATCCTTCCCGTTCTCATCGAAAATTTGGACGTTTTCGACGGCGTTATCCGAACGGCCGGGATCTGTCTGTTTTCCCGCATAATACCCGATCGAGATCGTGTGCCCCTGCAAGAGTCCTTCCTGCGTGTAGTCGTGGCAGATAAGCGGCGTGCCGTCGTACGGCTTGGTCGCCGAGCCCGTTTCGATCGTCAGATCTTTGCTCACGATCTCCAATGTCCCGTATTCCCGATCGATCCGGTAATTATTTGTGACATCGCTGCCGTTCTCATCTAAGATCTTCACCTGGAAGATATTGTCTCGGATGCCGACATCCGTGAGCACGGCGCGATCAGTGACAGAGATCGTATGGCCGGGGAGCAGCGAACCTTCTACGATCTCCAAGTCGGTCGCCGTCAGCGGCTTGCCGTCATAAATCTTGGAGTACGAAGGGCTCCTTAGGGTAATTGGCTGCGGCTTCAAACCGCAGATTTCACAGACCCCGTCATCGCCGAATTGATGCTCTGCCAAGGGAAGCTCTTCCTTCTCGATATGCCCGCACACCTCGCACACCCTTTCCCGATATCCCGCTTCCACGCAGGTCGATTCTTCAATGACTTTCCATTCTCCGAATTGATGCTCGGTCAGCGGGATCTCTTCCTTGATCAGCTCTCCGCAGATGATGCATTCGCCGTGTTTGAGCCCCGTTTCGATGCAGGTCGCTTCCCTGTCGATGATCCACTCTTGCACCTGATGCTGTTCGCCGTCTTCTCCGCCGGAACCACCTGCGGAGACGTGAAACTGAAAAGAAAAACCTATCATGCTCAAGAGGATTAAAATGGCGCCAAAAATAGAGAGCAGCGTTCCGCGGATCCACTTCTTTTTGATGAGGTAATATATCCCGAATACCAGAAAGACCACACCGAGGATGACGATAAATATCTTCATCCATTTCAGGATGAGAGCGATCGTACTGACAGAGGAGGCGAGAGTCGCTTGGAGTTCGGAAAGATCGCTGATGTCACAATTGATCCCGCCTCCGCCGCCTCCTCCGATGCCTCCGATGCCGCCGCCTCCTTGGCTCACGCCCGAGACCTGCATGATGATATTGCCGAGAAGGCCGCTGATGTCGATCATGCCGCCGCCCTCGATCTGAATGATATTGTTGTTGAGTGTAAATGTGGTATCGGAGATATTCAGGAAAAGAGTAAGGAGACCCAATACGATCAGAAGGACGCCGGAAATGCTCAAAACAGAGCCGGCGAGCCATCTTTTCTTGACAAATTTATAGATCCCGATGCACAGCAAGATCACCCCGATCACGATCAGGGGGATGCCGATATAGCGGATGCCGCTGAGAAGATTGAGAACGCTGCGGCTCAAATGATCGGAACTGAGATCGTTCGGAAAATTGACGCCGCTATCTCCGCCGATGCCTCCGCCGCCGCTGCCGATGCCTCCGCCGCCGATGCCTCCACCGCCGCTACCTCCGCTGCCGATGCCTCCGCCGCCCAAATCGCCCCCGCCGCTGCCTCCGCCCAAAGAGAGATCGGGAAGCAAGTCCAGCGCGGCGAAAATGCCGAGACACACACAAAGGATGATGACCATGAGGATGAGTGTCCCGAAAATATAGACCCACTTTGATCGTTTCATATTGCCTCCTAACCGTTTCGGACGATGATACGCACCGTCTCTTTGCATTTCGGCATACGGTCGTCGCCGAAGAGGCGGTCGAGGAAATCGCAGAGCGCTTCCCCTTCGCTGCGGACATATGCGGCATTCAGCGATGCGAGTTTACGGAAGACCTTTTTGCCGAGGATGTCGTCGAGGGCATTGAGTTCCTCTCCTCCGCAGGCGACATAGACGGAGATATAGCTCCTGATCTGACGCATGATGCGGTTTCCGAAAGTGATCTGAAACTTCTCGATGAGATACTCATCCAAAGTTTTCAGCCTGTGTTCGTTGCGCGTCGTGAGTTCGAACCACTCCTGCTCTTTGGCAACGAGATTTTCAAACTGACGGGCGGTGAAAGAGACGGGATGCGACTTTTCCTCGGCGTCGTCGACAGGGAATTCCTCCGCCTTGGTGTGAAAGTCCAGCACCATAGCGCGGTCATACACTTTATCGGAGATGGCAAACGTGGAATCGTCGTTGTTCGCCGTGCCGATGAACCACATATTGTCGGGCAGCCTGATACGCCCGTCTTTCAGCGCGGCGGGGTCGTTTTTCCACTTGTCGGGAACGACATCCAGATAGCGGGAATTGGTGTCTGGGATTTCCAAAAGCGACAGAAATTCCGCAAAATAGTACTCCACGCGCGCGATATTGACTTCATCGAGGACGGCGATATACATCTCCTTTCTTCCGTTTGCCTCGTACATCTTTTGAAGAAGCAGCGTCTCGTTATACTTATGCGTAAATTCGTTGTAATAACCGAGGAGATCGGTGCGCTCCTTCCACATCGGTTGGACGGGGATGATGACGGAAGGATTGCCTAAAAATTCACCGAAGGCATAGGCGAGCGAAGTCTTGCCCGTGCCCGACATCCCCTGCAAGATGATGATATGCGAGACGGCAAGCCCTGCGATAAATTCGCGGATGGTGGAAATATCATAGAAAAGCCCCATCTTCGCGGCGGCAAAATCGCGGAATTTTTCACAGAGCTCCCGAAGGGAAGAGATCTTTGTGCCTGTTCCCTCCTGCGGGCGCACCTTTTTTGCGTCGAGTGTGTTCAGCATGGAAAAGCGCGGATCGGGAACGGCGGACTTTGCCGCCTCTTCCTTTGCCTTGCGTTCCGCCTCATGGCGGGCGGCAAGCTCGGTGGCGCTCATCCAGGTGTCTTCAAACGCGCGGAATTTTTTTCGCCGTACCAGGACGATGATGATGAGCGCGATGAGAAGGAGCGGGATGACGGCGAGCCAGAATACCGCAAAGACGCCGTAGATGCCCTTCGAACGGAGCGTTTCGCTCACAGTCCGCATGAATTCGGAGAGCTGTCCCGTCGAGCCGAAATAAATGAGAGCGGCGACAAGCATCCCGCCGACGAGCATGAGGGCGGCGATAAAAAAGATGAAAAGCTTATAATTGTTATTTTGCTTCCGATACTTCATTGCCGTCTCCCTCTCGATCTCCCCTTTCGGCGTCTGAATCTGTACGATCTTTTTCGGCGCCGACTTCCTCGGCAGGCTCTTCTTCGGCAGGCGCGTTCTCTGCACGCTCTTCCTCGGCAGCGTCTTTCTCCCGATCGGCCCCTTCCCGGGCACGCGTCTTTTCATCCGTTTCTGCGGAAGAGGCTTCCGTCGCCCGATCTTGCTTCTTGCCGAACGGGATGAGATCTTTCCCCCAATTTTGCGTGAAGAGCGCCTTGACGTCCGAAAGGAATTGCAGGCGCAGTGCGCGTTTGGCGCCCTTCCACTCCCGATGCAGGAAGGAGCCGAGCACTTCATATTGATGTTCGAGCTCTTGAAACGCCGCTTCGGAAGAATAGTCCTCCGTTTCGCCGATGAGCCCGTGTTCGGCGCGGAGCGCCGTCAGACGGGAAGCGGCAAAGGCGCGTTCGCGGTCGAGCCGCTCTGCTTTAAGCTGCAGCTCCTCCCGCTCCCGTTCCTTCTGCGCGAGCAGTTCCATATTTTTGCGCACGGTATCTTCGCATTCGCTCCTGCTGCGTGCGATCTCCTCCTCTTTCTCGCAGTTGATGCGGAGGATCTCTTCGCTGTGCGCGGCGGCCTCTTCCGCCATTTGACGGGAGAGTTCCTCGCAGTTTGCTTTCAGCTCGTCTTTCTCCTTTGCGTGCTGCTTTTCGAGGGCTTCGATCTCGGCCTGATACCGGACGATCGTTTCTTTCAGGGAGCGATTTTCCTGTTCGGTCTGCTCGGCTTTTTCCTTGATCAGGAGCAGCTGCGCCTTCTCTTTTTCGAGTTCCCTATTGTATCGTTCGAGGAGACGGATGTATTCTTCGGGGGAGCCGCCGCCTTCGGCGATCCGCCTGCGCATATTTTCGAGTTCTTCCTGCAAGAGGCGGCGTTCCTCTTCCCTGCGGCGGAGCTCTTCCTGCTCGAAGGCTTCCTTCAGTTTCTCTTCGATGCCGAGCCCGTGTTCATAGGTAAGGAAGGAGAGCAGCAAAACGGGATCCGTAAATTGTTCTGCAAGCTCCTTTTTGGAACAGTTTACCTGCCGCTCCTCTTCCTCCACAGAAAATCCGTCGCGGTCGTACGCCGAGATATAATCGTAGAGAGCGACGACCTCTTTGAAGTTTTTATCCATGCGGAGGACGTTGGTCTTGGTGACGGGCGGCTTGAGTTTGTCGGCTTTGGCGACCTCGATCATGAGAGGCGTATGCAGATAATAGTAGATGCTGCGCTGGATGCGCTCGAGCCGTTCGAGCTTTTCGCGCTGCCCGTTGTGCTCCCGAAGGTAGGGATCGTCTTCCCTTACTTCCTTGAGATTTATCTCGTATTCGAGCGTGGCCTTGCCGTAGGTCACTTTTTTCTGCATGAGCGATTCGCCGCGGTAGGTGTTTGTCAGCTTGACGATCCGATCGTACCGCACGGAGACGAAGTCGGCAAGGTGAAGAAGCACCATGTAGAGGAATCGGTTCTCATAGACGGCATAATTGTTGAGCCGCTCTACCGTATAGAGCTTTTCGGGCATGAGGTCGCCGTCCTTGCTTTCCTGCGTGAGCAGATTGCTGTGGCGCGCCAAATGTTCCACCGATTCCCGCGAGACGTGCTTGATCTTTTCGATGGGCGCGACTTCGCCTTCGGAGCGGATGAACTGCCGTTCTTCGTTGATGGCTTTTTCAATAAAAACGAGCCCGCGCTCGATCTCCTCCACCCAATCGTTCTCGATCGTACAGGAAGAACGGATCGCGCGGATGCGATCCTGCCGGTCGGCTTCCGCGACGGCCGCGCGTAAGGCAGAGATCTCCCGCTCTTGGGCGATCGACTTGCGGTATTCCCCGAATGCGCGGTAAAAGCGGTCTAAGCGTGACATGAACTTCCTCCTGCTTAAATGCTTCTTGCGATGCGGCGCACATACTCCTTGCAGCGCAACATCCTTTCTTCCCCGAAGGTGGCGTCGATGAAGTTGCAAAGATCTTCCGCTTCGCTGCGGACGTATGCCGCATTCTGCGTTTCGAGCTTGCGGAGCACCTTCTTCGCGATGATGTCGTCGAGCGCGTCGAGCTCCTCTCCGCCGCAGACTACATAGATGGGAAGATAGGTCATGATCTGCCGCATGATGCGGTTGCCGAAAGTGATCTGGAATTTTTCGATGAGATAGGCGTCGAGTTTTTGCAGACGATCGAGATTTTCCCTGTCTACGGAGTGCATTTTGACGGCCTCTGCAGCAAGTTCCGTGAAGCGCTTGGCGCTCAAACGGACGGTGCGGCTTCCCGAAGCCTGAAAGGGAGCGGATTTTCGGTCGAGGTTGAGCACCATGGCGCGGTCGTACACTTTGTCGGAGATGGCGAACGTCGAATCGTCGTTGTTTGCCGTACCGATGAACCACATATTTTCGGGCAGCTTGATGCGCCCCTCTTTGAGCGCTTCGGGGTCGCTCTCCCATTGGTCGGAGACGACTTCAAGATAGCGCGCCTCGGGGTCGGGGATCTCCAACAGGGAGAGAAATTCGGCAAAATAGTATTCGACGCGCGCGATATTGAGCTCGTCGAGGATGGTGATGTATATATCTTCCCTGCTGTTTGCTTCGTACATCTTCTGCAAAAGCAGCGTCTCGTTGAAGTGTTTGGTAAATTCGTTGAAATAGCCGAGGAGATCGGTGCGCTCCTTCCACATCGGCTGCACGGGGATGATGACGGAGGGATTTTCCAAAAATTCACCGAAAGCATAGGCGAGCGAAGTTTTGCCCGTTCCCGACATCCCCTGTAAGATGAGGATGCGCGAAACGGCAAGCCCCGCAATAAATTCGCGGATGACGGAAATATCGTAATAGAGCCCTAACCGTGCGGCGGCAAAGATGCGGAATTCTTCGCAGAACTGCGACAGGGTAATGTTTTCTTCGAAGGTCTCCTGCGGCAGCGATCCGCGTTTTTCATCATACAGTTTGAGCATGGAAAAGCGCGATACGGCGTTTGCTTCGGATTGTTCTTCGATGTGTTCTTCTTCGAGCTCACGTGCCGTGCGGTTCAGCCGTTTGGCTGCCGCCGAGAAGCGTTTTTCGTTGATCATCATGGAGATGACGACAAATACCACGATCGCGATGATGATCACGACATAGATGATGATGAAGGCAGGATGTGTTATGGTCTCCCAAAATTTAGGCATTTGTACTTCCCTCCCACACGGTTTTCGAATGACGGAACAGTTTGGTCTTTTCTGCAAGTTTGCGGCAGCAGGCGAGCTCTTCACTGCCGAAGAGCTCTTCCAGGAGCGCGAGCCCGCTGCCTTCTCCCGCCGAAAGAGACGGGGCGATCTCGGTCAGAAGTTCGGAGGCGATCGCCGAATCGACCGCTTCCGCTTCGCTCTTCCCGCAGGCAAGGCAGACGGAAACGTGCATTTCCAGCTTGATCCACGTCCTGTTGCCCAAGCGGTATGGCTGAGACTCGCTTCCAAGCCGGGATTCTAAGCTGTCAAAGCGCTTCCAAGCCTGTTCGCGCAGCGGGAACCCCTCCCGCACCCTTGCGCACAGATTGGCAAGCTGATAATATCCGAAGGGCGAGACATCCGTCGGCGTTTCGGCGGCGCGCCCTTGCGTGAGCGAGAGCGGCAGGAAGGAGGCGATCTCGGCGATCTCTTCGGGAACGGAACAAGCCCCGTCCTGCGGCAGGACAAAGATCCAAAGGTTGGGCGGGAAGGAAGAAGGTTCCTGTACGTCGCGGGAGGCGCCCGTCCTGCCCGCCCTGCGGGCAAAGGAGAGCCCCGAAAGAGCATTCTCTTCGACGCCGCGGAGGAGCGCAATGTGAACGAGCGGCAAGTTTGCGCGTGCGTCCTGCATCGCTTCATAGAGCGACGTGCGCTCCCATCCACGGTCGGTCAAGCGCAGGAAAAATTCCTCGCCCGCGGAGTTATCGGCATAGAGCTGTGTTCCGAAGTAATCGCTTATGCCTTTGCAGAATGCGTTTGCTTCGCTCTCTCCGACGCCCGGAAGAAAGATGAGATGGGTCGTGGACAGCGCGGCGATCAGGTCTGCGATCTCCTGCCGCGAGACGCCGATCCCCCGCTCATTCAAAAAGAGCGTGAGCTCGCGGTCCATCCTGTCGAAGGTGAGAGAAGCGTCGAAATGCTTGGGTTCATCCGTTTCCGGCGCCGAATATGCCTCCGGCTGCGGCGATGCAAGATCCGCTTCGAATACGGCGGCTGCATCGGGGACGGTCTGTATTGCGTCCTGAAAGACAAGCGTCTTCCGCGCATTCCGTTCGGAGAGCAGTTTATCCTGGCGGATATAATTTTCGATCCCGAGCGTGACGGCTGCCCCAAGCGCGAACGCGCCCATGATCGAGAGCCAGACGATCTCCGAAACGGAAAAATGCCGATCGGAAAAGAAAGCGCACCCCATGATGACAGCGATCGCCAGCGCGGCAAAGAGGACGAAGAAGGCGATGCCTCTGAGGAGAAAGTTTTTCCTCGGGCGGCTCACGGCTTCTCCGAAGCCTGCATGATATTTTTCGCCGATGTTGCTCAGGTCACGGAAATAATCGCAGGGCCGCGACGAGGGCGCTTCGGGTATTTCCCCGTCCAATTTGCGGATGCCGCGCAGGCGGATATCCGAGACGGATGCCCCCACATAGACGGGGTAGCTCCCCTTGATGACGCGTTCGCCGAGCGTGCGTTCGCAGAAGGAAGCATATTTCTTTTCGGGTACGGTCAACGTGACGCGCCGCGATTCTCCGGGGGAAAGTTCGACCCGTTCAAAAGCGGCGAGGCGCTTTTTGGGCTGCGGGAACGCCGCAGGCAAAGTCCCGACATACACCTGCACGACTTCGCATCCCTTGTATTTTCCCGTATTTTTGACGGTAAAGCTGATCGTATCGCCTTCCAAAGACAACGAAGAGTAGCAAAATTTTGTATAGGTCAGTCCGTAGCCGAAGGGATATTTGACCTTGATGCCCGCAGTATCGTAATAGCGGTATCCGACGAATGAGCCTACTTTGGTGCGGCCCGAACGCTTGTCCTCTTCGAGCGTATGAAAATATGCTTCCGAATTTTCATAGCACGACCGCGTCAGTCTTCCGGAGGGAGAGAGGTTCCCCTTAAGAAGCCCGGTCAGCGCATCGGAGCAGTATTTCCCGAAAGAAGGAGCGAGCAGTACGGCGGAAAAGAGACGGAAGAAGCCCGCATCCGGCGGAACGGAGCCCTTCAAGACGGCGATCATGGGCCGCTTGACGGCTCTTAACGCATTCGCCAATGCAAGCTGCTCCGCAGGAAGCGCGAGGCCGTTCTGACCTTCATCCCGCTTTAGGAACATGAGGATGATGTCGGCTTTCGACGCGTCATGGATGATAGAAGGAACGGTTTCTTCTCCCCCGTCCCTTCCGGGCATCTCCGCCCGCATGACGACGGGGAAGGCGTTCTCCGCAGGGAATAGATCATACGCTTCCCCGATGACGGCGAGTTTTGCCGTTTGGGCAAGCGGGAGCAGCCCTTCGTTTTTGAGCAGGACAAAGCTCTCTTCGGCGGCACGGCGCGCAAGTGCGACTGTATCCTCCGTTTGGAGCGGCTCTGCCCTTTTTGCCGCGACGCGGTATGCAAATGCGATCGTTCGATCGGCTGCGGCATCGATCAGAGCGGGGTCGATCGCCGTGCCGTCTTCCGTGGCGCCGCGCAGTTCTCTTTCGCTGATGCTGCCCGCCTCGAGGGAATGGGAAAGCCGTTCATACCTTCCCGAGGCGCGGTCGAGGAAGACGGCTGCGCCCTTCAGACAGAGCCCGTGAGCGAGCATCCCGTGATAATCGACGTCGGATGAAATGCCGTCGGCAATGGGAAAGGTGTTCCATGTCCTGATGCCTCCCACCGCCGCGCCGAACAGATTTGTATTACAGTCGGCATATCCGCCGCCTTCCCGTTTCAGAGAGGAAATGACCGCCTCACACGGCTCCTCTTCCATCACCTCCGAAAAAGGTTTCAAAAAGAGCTCGTGTACTGCGCGGGGATCTGCCTGTACGTCCAACGGGGAGATGTCTTGTTCGGAGACTGCGAGGCGGGAAAGGGCGCACGCGCAGCCGGAGCGGTGTGCCGCCCGAGCCATGGCTGATCCCAACGCGGCATTGAGTGCCGCGTCTTCGGAGAGCCCGTCTGCCGCAGGCTGTGCCGCGCACTTGAGGTCGGGCGTCGCCAGCAGATTGAAACCTCTCCCGCGGGCATGGACGGCAAGCTCCTGCGTCACCGATGCAATGAGGCTTTCATCCCAGGAAGCCACAAGTTCGCGGTAGGCAGGAAAGAGCCCCCGTTCGCGGTTGAGCTCATCGAGGGCAGTCATGCGCACGGCGGGAACGCCCGATCGGTTGATCTTGGGGTCGGAAAGGCTTTCTGGATCGGTCAGAAGAGCGATCTTCTGGCGGCGGTCGAGTCTGTCTAAAATCGTCTGATATTCGTTCATGATGTTTTTCGCGGTGGGAAATGTCATAGGAGCATATTATTTTCAGAGGAAGCAAGTCAGAAGCGTGATGAGCGCAGCACCCGCCAATGTCAGCCAGACGGCTGCACTTCGCCAGCGCGGGAGCAGCGCTGTTTCGCGCTCGTCCTTTTCCGACGGGATGATCCTTGTATATTCGGGCTGCAATGCATCGAACCGCTTGCGGATGTTGGCCGCATCGTCTTGTGTGAAGACAAGATCTCCCGAGCGAAAGGCGCTGACCTCTGCCCGAAACGATCTCCATCGATCCGGAATGCGGATAAAAACGCAGAACTCTGCGCCGGGGGAAACGGGCGGTGAGATCGCCTCGATGGGCGGGATCATAGAAGCAGTCTTATTCGCGTCCATCCCGGAAAGTTGTATCGTCATGCCCGTAACGGTGTACGGAGAACAATTCCGCAGCTTGACGGATGCGTTCCCGTTTTGATCCCCGATGCCCGTATTGCAGGCAAGCACCTCGATGTACGGTGCGTTTTTTGGACAGGCGGTGTTCGGAAGATCGTTCATCGCGCTCCCCTCCTCACTTTTTTCGAACCGCGCGGAACACGGCCGAATGTCTGTTTCACACGAGACCATGCGTTCATGCAGCGATAAATTGCCTTTCGGCAAAGGTCATATGCGCCGCCGAACATGGCACGAACGGGAGAAATCAGGCCTTGCATTTTCTCTTTTGCCCTTCGGAAGACAGGTTTTGCGCAAAGGTCGCTTTGGAACGGCAGGCGGTCTTTGATCAGAAGGATGAGCATACGCGCCCCCACGACGGCGAGCGGCAAGAAGACGATGCCGAAGGAGAGCGCTGTCAGAATGCTCCCGATCGGAAGAGCGGATGCGGTTTGAAAGGCCCCCTCGGAGAAATGAATGGCAAGAAAAAATAAAAAGCCGATGAGTCCCGCCAGGCTCACAAGAAAGAGCGTAAGCCAGATCAAATAAAACGGGGAAGGCGAAAAGGCGCGCTTGAACTTTTTTCCGTCGATGCGTTCGAGGGAAAGACTGACGAAGGCGGTCGCATGGGGAAGCGTGACGGTGCGCGTATAATATCTGCCGTCGATGAAGCTTTCACAGACGCGGTAAAAGGCGATCGGCCTTCCGAGCGAGTTGAAGCACAGGAGCGTATAGCGGGCGGTAAAGACGGCTCTGTTCCAGCATCCCATAAAAGAGACGGAACGGTCGCCGCGGCGGAAGAGCTGATAGCAGCGCAGATATTTGCGCTCGGAACGCGAAGGTTCATATAAAACAGAAATGCCGTTTTTCAAGTTGAACTTTCCGATCCCGCGGTCGGCGATCGGATGCAGAGAAGCTTTCATTTCCAGCAGCAGACGCGGTAGCACGATCGCCGAGAAGAGCGCCGCAAGTAGCAGGCCGATCAACAGCCATACGATCCAAAATAGAACATTGAACACAACGCGGCATCCTCCCCTTTGAGTCTTGCGGCCGGACACGATGATCGGCACACTATAATTTGATTATATTTTATCACAATCGACTTGTTTCGTCAAGGAGGCGGGGAAGAAATGTTCCGAGCGTATCAAATTTGATACGCTGAGAAGAGAAAAAGGAGCGCATTTCGCGCTCCCTCAAATGTCTATCGGATGTATTTTTTTAAGCTCTCGGCGCGGTCGGTGCGCTCCCAGGGGAAGTTCCTGCCGAAGTGCCCGTATGCGGAAGTTTCTGCGTAGATGGGTTTACGCAGGCCGAGCGCTTCGATGATGGCCGCAGGACGGAGATCGAACTCCTTTTTGACGATCTCGGCGAGCGTCTCGTCATCCACTTTGCCCGTGCCGAAGGTATCGACAAACACCGAGACGGGGCGGGCAACGCCGATCGCATAGGCGACTTGCAGCTCCATTTCATCGGCAAGACCGGATGCCACCACATTTTTGCAGATGTAGCGCGCCATATATGTTGCGCTGCGGTCCACCTTTGTGGGGTCTTTGCCCGAGAACGCTCCGCCGCCGTGCGGGCATCTGCCGCCGTAGGTATCGACGACGATCTTCCTGCCCGTGAGCCCCGAGTCCCCTTCCGGTCCGCCGATCTCAAATCTGCCCGTTGGGTTGATGAGATACTTCGTGTTTGCATCGAGGAATTGTTCGGGGATGACCGCGCCGATGACATATTGCTTCATGTCTGCCGCGATGCGCTCCTGCGAGACTTCGGCGTCGTGCTGGGTAGAGAGCACCACCGTATCCACACGGACGGGCGTCTTGCCGTCGTATTCCACGGTGACCTGCGTTTTTCCGTCCGGGCGGAGATAGGGAAGCGTGCCGTCCTTCCGAAGCTCGGTAAGCTTCTTTGCAAGCTTATGCGCAAGCATGATGGGAAGCGGCATCAGCTCCTCCGTCTCGCGGCAGGCATAGCCGAACATCATGCCCTGATCGCCTGCGCCGAGGCGGTCGGCTGCTTCTCCCCCCGTCTTGTCTTCGAGGGACGAATCGACGCCGAGCGCAATGTCGGGCGACTGCCCGTGGACGAGTTCGATGATATTGCACTTGTCGAAGGCGAAATCGCCCGTCGTGTAGTCGATCTCGCGGATGACTTTGCGGGCAATTGCGGAATAGTCCACACTTGCTCTGCTCGTCACTTCGCCCGTGATGAAGAGCGTATTGTAGGCAGCGCAGCATTCCACTGCCGCGCGCGTTTCGCTGTCTCCTTTGATGAGTTCATCCAAAATGGTGTCGGCGATGCGGTCGCACACCTTGTCGGGATGTCCTTCCGTCACGCTCTCGCTGGAAAAAAATCTTCTCATGCTTTCGTAATTCCTTCCGTTCGTTTTACTCACCGATTATAATCGCGGAAGCGGGAAAAGTCAACTAAATGTGTTTGCATTTGCAAAGGAAGTTGATTTTTCATGAGCAAGATGCTATAATCGCCCTATGGAATGCAGGCTTTGCCCCGTTCAATGCGGGGCGGACAGAGAAAAGACGTTCGGCCGCTGCGGTGTGAAGGGGCTCACCGTGGCGAAGTACTATCTTCATCCCTTCGAAGAACCGCCCATCTCCCACAAAAACGGGAGCGGGACGGTCTTTTTCGGCGGCTGTTCCCTGCGCTGCGTCTTTTGCCAGAATTACGAAGTCTCGCGCGCCAAGCGCGGCAAGAGCGTGACCCCCAAAGAGCTGATAAAGATCTTCCGCGAGCTGGAAGAGATGGGCGCCGACAATATCAATCTCGTGACGCCCGACCACGTCTCCGATCTCATAGCGGAAGCGCTCGCCCTTTACCGGCCTTCTGTGCCCGTCGTCTACAATTCGAGCGGCTATGCCCTCGTTCCGGCGCTCGAGCGCATTGACCCTTTGATCGACGTGTATCTGCCCGATCTCAAATTCTGCTCCCCCGCCCTTTCCGAGCGCTATACGGGGAGAAAGGACTATTTCGAGCGGGCAAGCGAGGCGGTCGCCTTTATGGCAAAAAAGCCCTTCTCCTATGATAAAACGGGCAAGATGCTTTCGGGCTGTATCGTCCGCCATCTGGTGCTCCCCATGTGCACCTCAGACTCTTTGAAGGTGCTGGACTTTCTGAAGGGCGTGCTTCCCGGGGATGTGCCTCTCTCCCTCATGCGGCAATATACGCCGATGGGCGAGATCGAGGGCTTCCCCGAACTTGCCCGCCCCATCACCGCGCGCGAATACCGACGCGTGCTCGACTATGCGGAAGCGCTCGGCTTTGAGACCGTTTTCACACAGGAAAAAGAGAGCGCAAAGAAGGCGTTCATCCCTTCATGGGATTACTGACGGCGGCGGGGTTGGCGCTGTTCATCCGCTGCGAAGCAGCCGCGCTTTGAGGGCAAAAATGCGCCTGACCAACTTGGCGCACTCTTTCGGCGAGGCGCCTTTGAGCTGCTCTTCCGCTTCCCGCACGGCGGCAAATAACTTCGTTTCTTTCATCTTACCAGCATCTCTCACACGGAGAAAAGTATGCTTATCTCTTTTGAAAATGTCTCCTTTGCCTATCGCGACGTCCCTATTTTGCAGGATGTCTCTTTTGCGCTGCATGAAAACGAGAGCGTTGGCTTTATCGGCGGCAACGGCGAAGGCAAGACCACCCTATTAAGGCTGCTTCTTAACGAGCTCACGCCGGATGAGGGCAATATCTTCCGCAAGAACAACCTTAAGATCGGCTATCTTCCCCAGAACGGCGGGCTGGAATCGGAAGGTACCGTCTTTTCTGCGATGAGCGAAGTGTTTGAGGAGGATCGCCGTCTCATTTCCCGCCTCGAACAGGCGCAGGCGGCTTTTTCCCGCGCCGACGAGAAGGAACGCATTTCGCTTGCTTCCGAGCTTGAGAGTCTGCAGCGCCGCATCGACGCGCGCGACAGCTATCACGTCGAGGTGCGCATCCGCACCGTCCTCAACGGCATGGGATTTGAGGAGATGTACGATCAGGTCGTCTCCACGATGTCGGGCGGGGAAAAGACGCGCTTGAAACTTTGCCGTCTGCTTTTGGAGGAGCCCGAGCTCCTCATCCTCGACGAGCCGACCAATCACCTCGACATCAAGACGCTCTTCTGGCTCGAAGATTATCTCACTTCCTACCGCGGGGCGATGCTCATCGTCTCCCACGACCGTTACTTTCTCGATCGCCTCACTGCGCGCACGCTGGAACTCGAGCGCGGAAAGGTGCTCTCCTTCAAGGGTAATTACAGCAAGTATAAAGTGCTGAAGGAAGAGCTTCTGAAACAGCAGTGGCGCGAATATGAAAAACAGCAGGAGGAGATCGCCAAGCTTCAGGACTATATCGACCGCAATCTCGTGCGCGCCACCACGGCAAAGAGCGCGCTTTCGCGCGTCAATCAATTGGAACGCATGGAAAAGCTGGAAAAGCCCGTGCCTCCCCCCAAGCCGCCGCGCTTTGTCTTCGAATACGACACACAGCCCTATGAACGCGTTGTGGAGGCGCATCATTTCGATCTGCGTATCGACGGGAAGCTCCTCATCAAAGACGCCGATTTCACCCTTCTGCGCGGGGAAAAATGCGCGCTCACGGGCGAAAACGGCACGGGAAAAACGACGCTTTTGAAGTATCTTCTGCGGGAGGGCGACGGCGTGCAGCACGCCAAGTTCGTGCGCATCGGATATTACGATCAGGAGAACGCCGATCTTGACCCCGAGGACCGCGTGCTCGACGCCTTCTGGGGCAAGAACAGCCTCATGACGCAGACGGACGCGCGCAAGCTGCTCGCACAGGCGGGCATCGAGGCGGAGGATGTTAATAAAAAGGTCAAAGAACTTTCGGGCGGACTTCGGGCAAAGCTGGAACTCGCCCTTCTTGAGAGCCGCCGCGGCAACGTCCTCTTTCTGGATGAACCGACCAACCACCTCGATCTGCCCGCGAGGGAAGCGCTCGAGGAAGCTTTGAAACGCTTTGACGGGACCATCCTCTTTGTCTCTCACGACCGCCGCTTCATCGAGGCGATCGCAAACAAGATCGCGCTCATCGAGGATAACGCGCTCACTCTCTTTTCGGGGAGCTATCGGGAATTTCTGGACGGGCGAAGCGCGGAGAAAAAGCCTGCCCCCCTTAAAGAAAAAGCGGAGAAGGAGAAAGCGCCCGTGCAGGGATACCGCTCCAAAGAAGACAGGGCGCGCGACGCGAAGCGCAAACAGCGCACCAAGGAGATCGAGGAGCGTTTGGAAGCGCTGGAGGCGGAGGAAGCTGCGCTCAATGAGGAGCTGGCTGCCTGCGCCGCCGATTATACGGCAGTCAAAGAGGTTACCGACAGGCTGGAAAAACTTCGCATAGAGGTCGATGCACTATATGCGGAATATGAAACTTTGATTTAATGCGTGAATGGTCGGCGCCTGTATCTACATTAACGCCGCACGCTGCGCCGACGGGTATCGGCCGCGAGACAAAAAGCCGTGAAAAACATTTCGTTTTTCACGGCTTTTTGCTTGCAGTTTTAGAAGCTATTTCACGATTCCTCCAACCAGGCATAAAATCGATGAAAATCAAATTTATAAACGTATTTGCACATTCGGGATCCCGGATTTATTCGCCGTCTGCTTCTTCCTTGGTTTTTATCTCCAATGCCGGCTTATCGCTCGCGTTCAGCGGCGATATGACGGACTTGCCAAGTCTTTTTTCTATATCCGTTCTCGCATTTCTCGCCACTTGACCGCCCTCTTTCGCCACTCGTTTGTTCTCGTTAAACGTTTCAGGCTTTTCCTGTTTCGAGATCGCCGTCGTCGTTACTTCCGCAAGCATATTCAGGACAAGCTCTATATTGGTCATATTATCCCGCAGATTCTCTTTTTTCAAACCTTTGACCTGCTTATATTCCTGTACCGTAAGACCGCTCCATGCTTTTGTCATTTCATTCGTCAGTATAGCATAGTCTTTTTCCCGTTCTATCCCGCGCGCCTTCCACTCGTCCGTAAGTTCCTTACGCATTTCAATAGTCTGCAAGCGCTGGTTGATCCAACCTTCCGTATACCCCTTTACACGGTAAAACTCCGCTCCCCGCAGGATCGCTTTTTCGGGATCGGCTATTTCATCTAATCGCTCGCTGCCCACCTGCGCCAGCCACATTTTGAAAGGTTCCGCTTTGGGCGACGGAATGGACTGCACAAGGCGCAGCACTCCTTTCGTATCGAGGCAATCGGTCAGACGCATTTTTCCGTCCGCCGAGCGCATTTTCAAACCGTGACAGTTTGTCACGGTTTCATTTCCTTCGTCCCGTAACCGTTGCTTCAATTTACGCCAATAGGCATTCGGGTCTTTGCTATCCGTCAAAACCGCGACTATATCAATAACGGAAAAATACCACTCCTCTTCTTCCGCATTCCACAATGTCCTGATCTGCTTGCTCTCAAATACCTTGATCTTATTCTCCGACATACACGAACTCCCGAGGATTCCTCGGCAGTTTCCGAGAAATCCTCGGCAACCGCCTTTGATTTTATATACTTATTATACCATAAACCCACATTGCTTTCAAGAAATACCGTATCATATCATTATGATCACAGCCAATAATCCTACCGCAAAATTTTTCATCCGCACCATATAATGTTTTCCGACTGTGCGATCGTTATAAGTAACAGTCAGCTTTTTAACCTCTGAAATCATCCCTCGAACTCCTTTAGGTTTGCCACTATTTTCCGTTTGAAGAGCGAGTTGAAATCTTCAAGACAGCCAAGCTCCTGTGCAAGCCGAAGCAATGAGGCAAGTGAGATCTCCCCCATCGTTTCAAATCTGCGTAATGACGCATAACTCACACCGGAACGCACAGCAAGTTGCTTTTGTGTCAGAGATTGTTCTTTTCGTCTCATTTTGACCCGTTCGACAAGCCCGATAAGGATGCTCTGCATTGTAGGTGCATCGATAAATTCCTGTAAATCGTATTTTGTATCCATAGTGCTATTATTTTAGCACTTTATGCCAATCTTGTCAATAGATCGCTCAAATATTAGCAAAATCAAAAAAAGCCATCGCTTGGCGATGGCTTTGATTGTCCGTACAGTTGTCCGTACGGAAATCATACAGTTTGCTTTATGTTTCGTATCGTATCTTGAAATAATCGAGCTGCTTCCTAAATTTATCTTGTGCGGCAAGACAAGTATCCCGAAGATATCCCCGTTTCCGACTCCATTCGTGAAGACCTCTGTAATAAAACAGTTTAAGTTCTTCATCAATGATAAAAGGCACGATATTCTGTTTCAAACATTCCTTAAAAAGCAGCAGACGCCCTATACGTCCATTTCCGTCCTGGAAAGGGTGGATGCTTTCAAACCGATAGTGAAAGTCTAAAAGGTCATCCAACGTTTTTTCTTGTATTGAATTATACTCTTTGAGTAAGTGGTGCATTTTTACAGCAACTTCATCCGGCTGAGCGGTATCCATTCCACCAACAGTATTGGGGTACTTCTTATAGTTCCCTACTTCAAACCAGATTTTGCGTGAGTCTGTTGTTCCGTTTTTTAAGGTGCGGTGCAACTCCTTGATGAATGATTCAGAAATAGGACGCGAGGCAGCGTCTATGATCATATCGACACAACAGAAGTGATTAGCTGTTTCCACTATGTCATCTGCCTTCACTACTCCGCCCTCAAACCCGATGGTATTTGTCTCGAATATATAGCGGGTTTGATCGTGAGAAAGTCGGCTTCCTTCCATGTGGTTGGAATTGTAAGTGAGTTCGATTTGCACAAAATGGTATATTCCGCCTGAAAGATGTGCTGATCTCTCCGCTTTTAGCACTTCAAGCAGCGTTGTCGGCATCGTCTTGTTTTTATTGGCGCGATCCGGCTTTTGCGCATCCTCGGGAATATTCCACGTCTTCCCGGTTAAGAATGCCCCATCGATCTTGCCTAAAGCGCAATAATTACGCACGCTGCGTTCGGAAAGCCCCCAGCGTTTCGCAATTTCAGATACAGACAAGTATTTCATTATCGCCCTCCGATCGTATTATAGCATGTTATCGGCAAAAACACAAGAGAGAAGCTGGACTTTTGCGCCAATATTGCCGATAGCGGAAAGGAATCGGACGATATCCGGTTCTGATTTGTGAGTTGTCCGTATAAATGTCCGTACAGATGATATGATATAAAATCTCATTGTTTCACCTTATTCTTTGAAACAGGAGGCCTGTCCGGTAATACCCGACAGGCCTCTTTGTGTATAATATAATTTCGGTTCAAATCCAATAAAATTTGTATTATGCCGTAGGTATACAGTAACTTGGAATCGCTGCCCGACGACCTCTTTTTGATACAAACTTATTCGATCACGCTTAAGAATTCCGCATAGCGTTCGATCAGCGTCTGCAAGCAATCCACATCGATCAGTCCTTTCCCCATTGCAACTTTCAGATACTGTCCGTTAAATGCTTCAAATACGTCTTCCGAAACAGGGAACGATTCCGCAAACTCTTCGTAGGTGAACAGTCCATACTGCGCAATATCCGCCTGCATCTGCGCCTCATCATACTTCATCGTCTCGGCATCTACTTCAAAGATGTTAAACAGACCCTCGATCCCGCCGGGCATGGAAAGCATACTGTTCACATAATAACAAAGATGACCGTAGGTAACGGGACTATATGCTATGGTATATTCGTCTTTGATCATCACATTGACGAGCTGCACTTTCTCGGATATACTGTTTCCATTTTCATCGGTTGAGAGTTTGTTGAACCAATGCCCGATGTACTGCGCCGCATCCTTATCCAAATATACATACTCGTTCAGGTTATAATCCCAGAATCCGTGTTCTGATATGACCTTCACCTTGGTTCCATCCGAGAAATAAAGATTGATCACGCTATACATTGCAGCCGGGTCGCTGTCAATGAATAGAATGGGGGCGCTATCAAACGATCCCGTCATCAGGTTCCAAACAAGAAGCGTTTCATTCCCTGTAAGATCCTCTACCGCTTTCTGTGTTCCGTCTGCAAGCGTTATTATCGACCCGATTGCAATACATTCGCCGCTCGGAGCTTCATATATTGCGTATAGGTAATCTGCAGGAACAATGAGATTCCTTACGCCATCTCGTTTCAAATATACAGTATAATCAATTGCATTACTTCTAATATGTCCCCCATTTCTGTCTTCCCAATATAAGAACTTATAATCATCAATCATCGGGTCAGCGACAAATCTATATGTTTCACCGTTTGTTACAGAATAAGGATCAGAAGCGCCTAATCGCGTGGAATTACACCCTATTTCATAACGATAATCGTCCATATGCAATGGTTCCCACATAGCATATAAAGTCGTGTTCTCTGGAATATCCCAAGGTATAGTATTTTGTGTTAATATGGTATAGTATTGATCCTGACCTGAGCCCACGGACAGAGTTATAGCAGAAAGGTACGGAATATTGTTACTTGATTTATATCCTCTGAAATCATACCCGGATCTTAAAGGTAGACTATTCACTTCCAGATATTCTCCGTAGCGAACAAAAACAGTTCCTGTAAAAGAAAAACTTCCTGTCGCGAAGCTATGCCCGCCTTCATAATCTAAAGTTACTGTATATATTTTAGCTTGCCAGTGAGCATAGAGGACAGAAACATTTTCTTCATTCCAATTTTGCATGCACTGCATTGAAGAATTATAATATTGAGTCCCTTTTCCATTAGGCTGAGTATAATAGCCCATAAAAGTATAGCCTTCTTTAATAGGAGCGGCTATCTCCGAAGGTAACGGATGATTGATTATGACATTGATTTGATCTGGTCCACCATCTCCGCCGGTTTTATCCAGAGCAACAATAGTAGGATCTTCACTTTGAAGAGAAATGACATTTAAATCAAAACAACCTTGTCTGCTTTTCATTAGCCTTTTTGCGGCCGACTTTGCTTTCGGGTCGGACATCGAATCAATTTGCTTTTCTTGTCCAAACATGTCATAATATACATAATATTCGGAATCCTTTGTTAGAGTAATTCCATCAATTACAGCTTGACCGTTTACAAGCATACTTTCTACTATAATAGATCCATTATAGGAATTCTTTATTTGAATCCTAGCATATGGATTGGGCGAGGTGAATCTATATTCTCCCGTAGACTGCGGGATAAATTTTGCGGTATATCCTTTCCCAGGAAGAATATACACAGAATTTTTTTCGTTCGCTTTCAATTCTGAAGTAGTAAAAGTTGTATTAGAATTAAGTTCTGGAATATCTTCACTAAAAAAGCCATAACCCACAATAGGTTCCCCAAAGATTAGATCACTTGATGTCCCGTTTTCTTGTTCAATTGAAGTTACGCTTAAAGATAGCATGTGCCCAATCCAAACGTTATAAGGTATTTTAGGAGTGTTGGAGTCAACACCGGGATTAATGCCATACTGAAAAGATATCGTATCACCTCGATCCATATAAAGCGTTCTATTTTTGATATCCTGAATTTGTATAAATGCATCCTTATACAAACAACGATGCTCCTCTTTTTGAGCAGTGCTGGTATTGGGGAAATATTTTGTTGTTATTTTTTTTGAATTTGAACTTACGTGGTAAGACAGATACTCTTGATATTCCTGATGTTTATTTAAAGTTTCAATTGTACTATTAATTGTATCAAAAATACCAATCGTGTTAGAGGCAATTTTTATGATGCTGCCTAAAATATTATCTGTGTTTCCTAACAGACTAGAAGCGTAATCTAAACTTAAGCCAAACATGTTTGCATAAATGCTTAATGTATCATTGAAATTTGTCGAGCCACTTGATATTACAGAAGCATCA
Source organism: uncultured Clostridia bacterium (assembly GCA_944354535.1). Taxonomy (GTDB): domain Bacteria; phylum Bacillota; class Clostridia; order Christensenellales; family Borkfalkiaceae; genus Gallimonas. The sequence continues at coordinate 6,968 of CALVPY010000051.1, read as the reverse complement.
TATTCAAAATCGGTCGAAATAAAAAATGCACCATTATCATCCTGTAAAACATAATCTTCATTCATTGGATTAGGATGATCATAATTATATAACGATGCCAAATTTGTAAAATTAGTTAAATAGTATTTTTCATATTGCCGGAAGAAATATCCATTATATGAACCATCTATAGTACATGGGACAGCAATAACATAGTTTTCTTGGTTGCCAACTCCTACGACGGGACATGTGCCATAATATTGAGAAGTGGAGAATCCTGGTTTAGCTCCTGAATATGTATTATACTTATTTATTATATCGATTTTTTCTTCGTTAGACATTTTTTCCGTGTTTGTTACTGCTTCACGCAAGACCCTTTCCTCCTCAAAAAAGTCTTCGTTTTGCATTTGTTCTTGGGTAAATTGCTTCATAGAAACATAACAGTCCATTCTTTGCGGTATTACAGCAAATTCTGCTTGAAATTCATTTTTAATAGTTATTGTGTATTTTTCTCCAGGGATGATGCTAGTTTTAATGGTGAACAACAATACAACCGAGTGATAAAGATAATCTGTATGCATAAAGCAATCTATAAAAAAACCGTAGTATCGGCCAATATATAATGTTTTCCCTCTTGAGTAAATAATTCTCTTGGAATAAAATTAACAATAGGATCATCGCCACTGTAGCTTAAACCGCCTGTTTCCCATTCTACATTACCGGCATAATGTTCGGCATTTTCCCCGCTTGCATAACCAGGAATACCATTTGCTTTTTCTTCAATTCCAGTATACTCATCTTCGTAAATCCCGTTGTCAAGCTGTGATAATGTTTCAAAATCATCAATATCGGCAATCGCTTGAACATTTAAAATATTCGGTATCATGAAAATGCACAATATGAATACAATACACAAAATAGAACCCATCGCAAATAAACTAATATTTCTTTTTAACATCATTTCCCTCCTCAAATTTCGTTGTACAAACTTTAGAAAGTTGGAAGACTTATTCACATGCAATATTCCGTATAAGCAATCTTCTTGAAGGACAAATTTATGCTCATTCTCTTTTCCAATATTACAGGTTTTCTAACTATTCACTTGCTTTTTATATTGACCTTTCTCGTTGTGGGTTTGCCCGTAAATTTTGCCTATATTTTCGGAATGTAAAGATCCGTTAAAGTAGCATCCTTCAATTTTGATTTTGTACCCGCATTCCATTCCGATGATACTTCCGGCAATATGTTCTCCTGTGATATCGGCATTTACCGAACAATCTATAACACAAGTTACAGAGTATGTCTTTCCATACGACGTTTCGAAGCGTCCATCCATCTTTCCGAATAGACCGCCCGCTATGCTCGGAGACGATATGTTTTCGCAGGAAAGAGCTGTCACGTTTCCGTTGAAGGTACACCCAAGGCAATATCCTCCATCCATATATCCTACCAATCCGCCTACAGTGCCTTGTCCGGTAATGTCGCCATTAACGGAGCAATCTATTATATTCGTTAAAAAAGCTGAACCAATTAAACCACCAACTGAACTGTTCACACAGAGTTCTTTTTCTGTTGGAAGGTCCAAGAGAACATCTTGTAAAATTATTCCGCTAAAATATGCTTGAACGGATCGAGAAAATAAACCAGCCGTGTAAGAGTTAACGGTGCCGTCGAGCACATTGTTTTTCATAGTCAAATTTTTAATCTTATAACTTTCAGGGTTTATAAAGGCTCCTGTAAAATTTGCGTCTTTCCCGATGGGTGTCCATTCCATGCCGGAAAGGTCGATGTCTGCCGTAAGAATGTAGTTCCCGTCCAGATCGTCCCGAATGGCGGACAGTTCTTCAGCCGTGGAAACAGATTTAAAGGGATCCGAACTGATGACGACAATACGCGCTATATCGGATGAATACACCGTGCTTCCATCCGTGATCTGTAATGTAAGTACGGTCCATCCGCGATCCACAGGTGTCAATGTGTCTTCGTCGACGCGTACATAACTATCGGCGACTGAAAGCTTCCACGCTTTGTTTTCCACACCCCATTTTTTGGCGTAGTTTTCTACATCGATGGTCATTGTTTCGTTCATAGGTAAAAGCAAATGTTCCAAATTCCCCTCTTCCATATCGCTTTGATACGATTCAACTTTCCAAGGGTTCATAGGATCGTTTTTCACCCACCAACGCCCAATAAACACTCCGCCTACGACGAAGACAAGAACGACAGCGAAGATGCAGACAAAACTGATAAGAGCGCGTCTTTTGTTAAAGGATAATTGTTTTTTACTCAATGATATTTCCTCCATATCATGAATTTATTTTGCATATGATCTTACTCACATTCTAACACAATTTCGAAGTAAAATCTTGCATAATTGTTTTATTTTGCTTAAAATTGTTTTAACTTCTTATGCGCCACCGAGCCGCTTGCATTCAGGATCTCTTCCGCGATGATCTTATCCCCTTCCAGATACTGCCGTGTCGTGATCCCGTTCACCGTCTTTTCATAGCGCAGCCCGTTGGCGTCGTACTTGTACGAGAAGCTGTTGCCTTTGTAATTCCCCGAGGCAAGCTTCGTGCCGTTTATTCGCCTTGATCATCTGCATTTTTCTTTTCGACCCGAATTCCAAACAAAGTCCCCTCTTTGTCTATTCCCTCTTTTATAGCTTGGGCAAGATCTTTGAGCCAGCCGGTAGTTGTCCAATGCCATTTCGTCGGATAATCACAATCATAAATCTCACGTGCCATTAGTTTGTATTGATCTTCAGAAAATTTTTCCGATATATACAAACCCCACTCTCCTCGCTGAACGGCATTATGCAATGTGAAACAACCAAACTCATTGTAAAAGCTATATGTATCCATCGGGCCATAAAAGTTATGATACATACTGAAAGTTTGAAATTTGAATTGTAAATTGTATTCTCTGATCAAGAAGCCAAAAATAGTCAAGATTTTTTTTGTTTTTCCTTCATACTGATACATATTAACCTCCAAAATGATAAAAACTTTTCCAAACATTTCTGCTTTGCAATCTCCAGTAATTTCGAATTTGTTGATCAAAATACGATCATGGTTTTTGTGATTCCTTGCATGAGCGTCTTTTTTTGTCATTCGGTATATATTCACTTATATCGATACCCAACTCATCCAATATTATATCTTTTATCTCTTCGCGAACTTGGATAAAAATATAATTTCTGTTTTTATTGTATTTTTGATATTCGACTCGTCCGTATAACGGCTTGTCTCCAGTTATGGAGAAACATATTGCATTACATTCTTGCATACCGCATCCTCTTGAGCCCGTTAATATTATTTTAATGATTGAAACATCTGTGATAATACTTTTTGATATTTCTATAATCGGATTTTGATATCTGCACATTTTTATTGCGTTCTCAGAGAAATAAATCTTTTCATGGAACATTTTGAATTTTTTGATTGACCTAAACGTTAGGTAGATAATAAGCGACAAACATAATAAATAACAAAAAGCAAAGATATAAGTATTTATGTTTTTATGTAAGTTTTTAATATTAAAAAAGAAAAGAAATAAAAGACCGATCAACAAAAGCCAAAACGAAATGGTGAGTATAAGACCACCCCATCCTCTTTTCAAGCGGATCTCTTTATCAAACATATAAATCATTCTTGTGTATACTGTTGAACCTTTATCGATTGAAGTTCTATTATTTCGCATACATTCTGAATTTTCTAAATTCCTATCGTTTATTTTTTTCCACGCCTCTCTTCCTTTTTGCGTCAACGAATAAGGATATTCGCCATGTTCATTTATCCAATCATAATTTATCTTGATATACCCATCATTTAGCAATTCGGATAACAGTTGTTGGATTTCTGACGTGGATATTTTTACCCCTGCGACCAATGCGAAATATTCTGCGATTTGAGTAAAAGCCTCATCATCATTAATTAGTGAATCTAAAATCAGTTCCTTATTAGTCATATCATCACCTAAATCCAAAAATGAAAATGCGGGCTATGAATATCGAACTATTTCAAACTTAACGCAATAGACCAAATAAGTAAATACACACCAGAAACATATACAGTAATCTGGCTATACAGGAATTCGGATACAAGCTCCGGTTTGATCCAATATATTACATAGACAATCAGCACCGCAAATAATATAAGAAAAGAAAGCAAAAAAGGAATGAACGTAACATACAGCAATCCGGCACTCGGCTTATACTTAAATGGATATAATTTCTGCAAAAAGGAATTTTTCGGGATTTGATTGTGTTTAACAAACCACCCATTCTTAAAAGTTGTAAAAAATCCATCTAAATTATCAGTAGCACAACAACAAGCAAGCATGGAGACGCACAATAAGAAATATGGCTGTATTTTATCCACAGGTATAGGAGCCCAAAACATATATTGCATTTTTCTTTCTCCTCTACCATGGAATGTTTGATGATGCGGTTTGTGATAAAGTCGATACTATAAGAAATCTCCAATAAATTCGAATTTGTTGATCAAAATACAAATTCATTGTTTTTGTGATTTCTTTACCGAGTCCATTTCCGTATAGATTCAGGATTTTTGAATACTGTATACTACTCGCTCCGGAATGTAGGACTGCCATTTTTGCACTTCCCGCAGCACTTTTTGCCAATGCAGATGCGTTGCTCTTCCCTGCTCCGCCTGAAATAAATCCGAATACAACAGATGTAATCGCACCGCTCCATGTCAAATATTCGCATCTGTGTTTCTTCAAATGAAACAATAGCATTCCACTCATATCTCACTCCTAAAATGGCAGAGGACAGACTCAGCTCGTAAAAATTAACGACTTTTTCTCCTTTTACATTTTTACGAGGCGATATTCTAATTTACTCAATATCTTTCATATATTGCTTTTGTCCGTTTCATCTCCAATCATTCTCGTTTATCATTTAGGAAAAACCCCCATGCAATAAATAATACAATATCAAGCTACCTCAACCCGGCTAAAATTGAGTAAATCAACAAATACGCAAAAGAAAAATATAAGGTTATATGACTATATAGAAAGTCAGACATAAGCTCCGGTTTGATCCAATATATTACATAGACGATCAGTACAGCAAATAATATAAGGAAAGAAAGCAATAAAGGAATGAACGTGATATAAAGCAGTCCACATTCCGGTTTTTTCTTGAACGGATATAATTTTTGCCAAAAAGAATCTTTCGGGATTTGATTATGTTTTACAAACCATCCGTTCATAAAGCTATTAAAGTTCATTCCATTAAGATTAAGGATAGCGAGAGTAAAAGATAAGATAGATACGAATAATAACAAGTATGGCTGGACATTGTACACGGGCGTTGTGACCAGAAAGATATATTGTTTCATTTTGGCCTCGTTACCTCGGAATTAAAGAAGTTAAGCACTGCACACCATTTGAGGCAAAAATATAAGCCCAGTTTATTCTAATTTGTTTATTAAAATACTTGCTCATTATTTTTGATTCCCTTATCGTGCCTTGAAATCGCCACCTGAAGCTGTTCGAATTTTTATAGCTTGAATATGAAGAATGGTTTGTTTTGTTTGCTGAATCAGCAGTTCTAATGATTGAATAAATTCTTCATCCGTAAGCAGATCGATGCCGACGATATGTCCACGATTCGTATAACAAATCGTTTCACACAGCGTCAAACAACAATTAGGTTCATCCCATTCGTTTACTCTTTCGCCATTGTCATCGTAGATATCGATTGCTAATTGTGATAAATACTTTTTCAAATCAGATTCAATATGTAAAATTTCAATGGAAAGCATCCAACCCATTTTACTCAGATCGTTTTTTAAGGAAGATATGAGCGGACAATTTGAAATTTTATCATAGCATATGTTCTCAAATTTTTCAATTTCACCTCTATTTACATTCTTGTTAAAAACCATGTCCATCTCCTTATCGATTTTACCGACATATGCATTGGATTCCATGAATTCAGTTGAAAATGTAAGCCATGTGGAACATGATTTTGTAATTCAATTGAGCGCAAAGCTCCTCGGGCATTTTCAAACCTAATTCCGAAATATCCTTTATTGGGATGATTTGTTGGATTCATTTTTCCAATTTTATTGATAGATCTTATATTGAAATTATAGCAAAACAAAGAAGAAAATGTACTAAGAGTTGCTATTGAAGCTATCGACAACATCAACCCATGATATAAAGTCACACTCATTCCAGCATTTAATAACCAATTATTACCGGTGAACGCTTCCTGATATTCAGCAGAAGCAAACAAGCCACTACCCAATCCTGCTCCAAATGTTATTTCACCAACAATACCCGTCAAAGTTGCACCGCTTATACCAGCAAAAATTGCCATACTGCCTGAAATTAGAGCAGGTACTGTGACCATAGTTAATCCTACGGCTGTCAAGGTATTGTTTCCTGATGCAACGCCTCCAATTGTTAGTCCCAATCCGATAAGTGCACTTATACCAAGAATAAGCGAAAGAACAGGGAAACATCCGCTCGGGTCGGAGTACATGACGGGGTTGTTGTTGCAATAGGCGTAGAGGTTGAGCTGGCCGGGGGTGTCCGAAAGCGTGGAGAGCAGCTCTAAATTGTCCGCGTTGATAAAACGGCAGATCTCGGGGTCATAGTATCTGCTCTGAAGATAATAGAACCCCGTCTCGCTGTCGTAGTAATAGCCGCGGTAACGGAACGGATTTTCCTTCGCGATCCCGCTGCTCCCGCCGGACGTGATATTCCCCCACAGGTCGTACTCATAGCTCGCTTTCCAGTTCCCGTAGCAGTCGTAGATCGTCGTGACGTCGCCGAAGATATTCTTCCCGAAGTAGTACGATTCTCCGTCATACACCATGCCCGCGATGCCCGTCTGGTCGTAGATGTAGTACTTCGTATGCGCCACCGAGCCGCTTTCATTCAGGATCTCTTCCGCGATGATCTTATCCCCTTCCAGATACTGCCGCGTCGTGATCCCGTTCACCGTCTTTTCA
>CALVPY010000050.1 GCA_944354535.1 uncultured Clostridia bacterium | reverse complement strand
CGGCGAATGCGGCATCTCGATGTGGTACGACGCCTTCGAATGCAGAGAAGGCACAAAGAGCCTTGCCCACTATACGGCGGGCGAGTTTGCGCCCTGTTCCGTCGTTACCGAGCGCAAAGTCGGGAAGGGCAGGGTCATATTGGTGGGGAGCGTGCTTTCGCACGGCGATCTTCTGCGCCTTGTCGACCTTCCGCCCATCCTGGAAGCGAGCGAGAACGTGACGCTCACGCAGCGGACGGGAGAGGAAAACGGCGTCATCGCCGTCGAAACGGCGGGAACAAGCGGCAGGCTGTTCTTAAACGGCGAATACGAAGATATTCTCACAGAACGGCTCTTGAGCGGAAACATCGAACTTGCGCCCTATGAAGTCCTTGTATTGAAAAAAGCGGCTGAGAAATGACGCGGAGAGGTTTTAGGAAATAATATCCTCAATAAGGAGTGATCGATATGGAAGAAAAAGACTTGAAGCAGCTTGTGGCGGCGATGAGCTTGGAAGAAAAGGCATTGCAGCTGACGCAGTTTCCCGTGTATGAATGGGAAGGCCACGCATCTGCCGTCGTCACGGGGATGAGCAACTACGGAAACATCAGCTGCGACGACCTGTGGAAGAGCGGCACGACGCTCAACGCCCCGGACGGGGAGACGGTGCTTTCGGTGCGCAGAAGACGCCGCGAGAAGGGGATCGACGACCCGTTCCTCGTTATGTTCGACGTCATCCACGGGTATCGGACGATCTATCCCGTGCCGGTCGCGATGGCGTGTTCCTTCCATACCGAGCTCATCGAAGACTGCGCGTGCCTTGCTGCGACCGAGGCAAAGTACGACGGGGTCGACCTCACCTTCTCCCCGATGGTGGATCTTGTGCGGGACGCGCGCTGGGGGCGGGTCATGGAAAGCGGCGGCGAAGATCCCTATTGGAGCGGCGAAGTCGGCAAGGCGATGATCCGCGGCTATCACAGAGGCGGGATCGCATGCTGCGTCAAGCACTTTGCGGGATACGGCGCCGCCGAGGCGGGCAGGGAATATAACACGACGGATATTTCCGAACGAAATTTGCGGGAATATTATCTTCCCACCTATCGCGCCTGCCTGGAAGAAGACCCCGAGATGTTCATGAGTTCGTTTAACTTGCTGAACGGCAAACCCATCCTGGGGCATAAGGAGATCGTCGTCGATCTGCTGCGCAAGGAGTGGGGGTTTGACGGCGTGCTCATCTCCGACTACGGGGCGGTCGACGAGATGCGCAATCACGGATACTGCGCTACGGGAAAGGAGTGCGCCCGCGTGGCGATCGAAAGCGGGCTGGACATCGAAATGGCTTCGCCCGACTATGTCCGGTATCTTCCCGAACTGATCCGCGAGGGAACGATCTCGGAAGAAAAGGTCGATGAATGCGTCCTGCGCGTACTGAAACTCAAAAATAAACTCGGGATGTATGAAGCACCCGAGCGCTATACCGACCTTAAAAAGCGGGACGAGGTCACGCTCTCCGAAGAGGCGCGCGTGCTCGTGCGCCGTGCAGCGGAAGAGAGCTGCGTACTGCTGAAAAACAACGGGGCTCTGCCGCTGAAGGAAGAGGAAAACATCGCCCTCATCGGGCCGTTTGCCGACTCGAAGGAGATCATCGGCACCTGGCAGGCAATGGGGCGCTGCGAAGAGAGCGTTAGCGTAAAAGAGGGCGTGGAGCACCTTTTAGGCAGGGAAGTGCCGTGCGCCGGGGGATGCTCGGGAATGCTGTTTTCAGGCGACGAGAGCGCGATCGAAGATGCGGTGAAACTCGCCTCCCGCGCCGATCATATCATCGCCTGCGTGGGAGAGCATATGTCCAACTCGGGGGAGGCCCACGCCCGTGCGGATATCCGCATCACGAAGGTGCAGCGCAAGCTCATAGAACGTCTGTATACGCTCCGAAAGAAGCTCACCCTCGTCGTCTTCGGGGGCAGGCCCCTTGTGCTGAGCGATGTGGAGAAATACGCCGACGCCATCCTCTATGTATGGCAGCCGGGAACGGAGGGCGGGAACGCGATCGCTAACCTGCTCTACGGAAAAGCCGTTCCCTGCGGAAAGACGGTGATGAGCTTCCCGCGCTCCACGGGGCAGTGCCCCGTTTACTATAACTGCTTTGCGACGGGCAGGCCCAGGAAAAACGACCTTCCCACCATGCTGGGCGGAGATAGTTGGACCACGGGCTATGACGACGAATGCAATTCTCCGCTCTATCCCTTCGGTCACGGGCTTTCCTATGCGAAGTTTGAATACGAAGAGCTGCGCTTATCCCGAGAAACGTTGGCACGGGGCGGAAAGCTGACCGCAAGGGTGAAAGTGAAAAACGTTGGCTCGGTCGACGGCACGGAGATCGTGCAGTGGTACTTGCACGACGAATTTGCTTCGGTCGTACGCCCCCTAAAAGAGCTGAAAGGGTACGAACGGATCTTCCTGAAAGCGGGCGAGGAGAAAGAGATCTCCTTTACGATCACCGAGGAAACGCTGAAGTACTACACGGACAGCGGGGAATATGCGGCGGAGACGGGCGCGTTTGAAGTGTTCGTCGGCGGCAATTCCCGCGACTGCTTAAAAGCCGGATTCCAACTCGTTGACGGGGAGTAAGATCCTGCCCTTATAAAATCTTGGTTTAAGGAGACAGTTATGCTGCAAGGCATTTTTATCGGCGTGAAGGAAGAGGCGAACGTCTTTTCCTTAGAGAGGAAGTTCAGAGCGGACGGAGCGGCGAAGGTCAC
>CALVPY010000049.1 GCA_944354535.1 uncultured Clostridia bacterium | reverse complement strand
TCAAGTCCTCGATGGAATAGATGTCGTGATGGGGCGCGGGGGAGATGGCGTCGACGCCCTGCGGGATCATGCGCGTCTTGGAGACGTCCTCGCTGATCTTGCCGCCCGGGAGATGCCCGCCGATGCCCGGCTTTGCGCCCTGGCCCATCTTGATCTCGATGGCGGCGGCAGCCTCTAAATATTCCTTATGGACGCCGAACCTGCCCGAAGCCACCTGCACGATGGTGTTCTTGCCGTACTTATAAAAATCTTTGTGCAGCCCGCCCTCGCCCGTGTTGTAGTAGGTGCCGAGCGCTTCCGCCGCCCGCGCGAGGCTCTCGTGCGCGTTGTAGGAGATGGAGCCGTAGCTCATCGCCGAAAAGAGGATGGGAACGGAGAGCTTGAGCTGCGGCGGAAGGTTGTCTTTTAAGAGTCCGTTTTCCTCCCGCTCCGCCTTCACCGTGCGCTTGCCGAGATAGAGCTGCGTCTCCATCGGTTCGCGCAAGGGGTCGATGGGGGGATTGGTGACCTGCGAGGCGTTGATGAGCAGCTTATCCCAGAACACGGGGTATGGCTTGGGATTGCCCATCGAGGAAAGGAGCACGCCGCCCGTGTTCGCCTGGCGGTATACTTCGTGGATGGTCTGCGCCTCCCAGTTGGCGTTCTCGCGGTAGGTATCGTCCGTCTTGACGATCTTGAGTGCGTGCGTGGGGCACAGGCTGACGCAGCGGTGGCAGTTGACGCATTTGCTCTCGTCCGAGCGCATGAGCCCCGTTTCGGGGTCGAAGGAATGCACTTCGTTGGCGCACTGTCGTTCGCAGACGCGGCAGGCGATGCAGCGCGCTTCGTTGCGTATGACTTCATAGTCCGGTCTGATATAGAGCTGCATCATGCCCGCCCTCCCTGATGATAGAGTTCATAGATGACTGCCTCGCCGCCCGCGGGGGAGTAAATTTTATCGAGCGAGGGTTCGATGCGCCTGACCGCGCTCTCCTCGCTGGAAATATACGCCCTGTCGCCCTTCTCCGCGCAGATCATGGAGCGCAGTTTGAGGCGATCGCACAGCCCCATGATGCCGCCCGTGTAGCCCACGATAATGGAGAACGGCCCCGTGACGAGGAGGGAGGGGAACATGCGGCGAAGGAGCGCCTCCTGGCTGCGCGCGGGCTCTTCCTTTCTTTCGATGGTCGACCAAAAGGACGCCGCGATGACGTGGGAAACTTCCTCTAAGGTGAGCCCCTGCCGCCGCACGAGATAGTCGATGATGTAGGTGATGACTTCGGTATCCGTCTGCAGCGTGCATTTGTAGCCGAACATCTCCATATAGCGGCGGTTGGCGTCGTAAGAGGAGATCTCGCCGTTATGTACGACGGAAAGATCCAGAAGCCCGAAGGGGTGCGCGCCGCCCCACCAGCCCGGGGTGTTGGTGGGGTACCTGCCGTGGCACGTCCAGGCATAGCCCTCGTACTCTTCGAGGCGGTAAAATCTGCCGATGTCTTCGGGATAGCCCACCCCCTTGAAGATGCCCATATTCTTGCCGCTTGAAAAGACGTATGCGCCCCCGATCTCGCTGTTGACGCGGATGACGCAGCGCGCCACATACTCCCGTTCCGTCAGATGAGAATTGGAAAGTTTTTGCGGGAGCGGTGCCAAAAAATAGCGGAAGATGACGGGCTCGTTCTGCACGGCGGAGAGTTTGCGCGTCTGGATCTCCGAAGCGTAGACGATCTCGAAGTGCTTTTTCAAGAACGCCTCCGTCTCTTCCTGCGCCTTCTGCGTTTCGAAGAAGAGATGAAAGGCGTAAAAATCTTTGTAGTGCGGATAGATGCCGTAGCCCGCGAAGCCGCCGCCGAGGCCGTTGGACCTATCGTGCATGACTTCGATGGCTTTGATCATGCCCTCGCCCGTCATTTTCTTGCCGCTGCGGTCGATGACGCCCACCACGGCGCACCCCGAAGGGTCGCGGAATTCACCTTCTCTCATAATCCAAATCTCGGAAAAGCCCGAACCTCCCTGAAAGAAATCTGTCGCTTTTGTGAAACGAGTAATGCCATTATATTCCCTTGGTTTTTTGCGGTCAAGTTTTTGAGCGGCATTTGACTTTCGCCATTTTTGAAGCATAATATAAGTGCAACTTATAGCTCACCTGTTTTTAAGCGGAAGAAAGTCAAACCGATATAACTTTATATGATAGCAAAGAGAAGCGCCCCCGCACGAGGCGGAAGCGCTTCCCTTGGATTATGTAGAGTGTGTGAGCGAAAGTTAGTCTTCCTGCAAAGCGTCGTAGCCGCTCTCGCCGGTGCGTACGCGGACGACGTCTTCCACGTCATAGACGAAGATCTTGCCGTCGCCGATATGCCCCGTGTAGAGCGCCGCGCGTGCCGCTTCGACGACCTTTTCGACGGGCACCTTGCTGACGACGACCTCCACCTTGACTTTGGGCAGGAGGTCCATATCCACCTTGACGCCGCGGTAGTACTCGCTTGCGCCCTTTTCGACTCCGCAGCCGAGCACCTGCGTCACCGTGATGCCCGTCACGCCGACCGCTTCGAGGGCGGCTTTCAGATCGTCGAACTTGGACTGCTTGGCAACGATGACGACCTTGGAAAGCTTTTCTTCCTTCGCGCTTGCGTGGACGACGGGGATCTTTTCGGGTGCGGGCGCTTCGGCGGGAGCTTCTTCCGAGGCACCTTCCTCTGCCGACATATCGGGGTCGAGCATCTCCGCCGCAAGGGGAACGGGCGCAAAGTTTGCATAGGCGCTGACGAGCCCGTGTTCGTGCTTGTCGAGCCCTTCGATCTCCTCGATCCTGGAAGCGCGGATGCCGCAGGTGTGTTTGAGGATCTGGAAGAG
>CALVPY010000048.1 GCA_944354535.1 uncultured Clostridia bacterium | reverse complement strand
GAAACCATCTGATCAAGGCAGAAGATAGTATTTCCGGGAACTATTCCATACGAGTGGGGGCAAAAACAATTGCCGACTGGGCGTTCGCAGATTGCAGCAGACTGACGAGCATCGTCATTCCCGACAGCGTTACTTCCATCGGCGAGAGCGCATTCTGGGGTTGCAGCAGCCTGACGAGCATCGTCATCCCCGACAGCGTCGGTTACATCGGACACCTGGCATTCGGAGATTGCGAAAAGCTGACGAGCGTCGTCTTTGCCGATCCCGAAGGGTGGAGCGTAAACGGAGAGGCGATCGATCCCGATGCGCTTTCCGACCCCGAGACGGCGGCGGAATATCTGACCGAGCGATATAATGACGGAGATTTGGCTTGGGAGAAAGATTGATCGATCCTGATACGCTGTACGGCGGGCGTTTGCTAAGTTGCAAACGCCCGCCCTACTCCCTCAGTCATCCCGCCGCAGCAGGCTGCGGACAGGATGACAGCTCCCTCAAGAGGGCGCCTAAATAAGGAATTTTACAGATCAAGAAAGCGCCGTCCCCTCGGAGAGGGAGCCAAAAATGAGGAAATTCCGCATGATAGCCTCCTCTTCGGGGGTGAGCAGGCGTTTTCTTGCAAAGAGCCCGGTGGGCTTTTTGCCGCCTGCGAACTTGGAAACGGCACATTGTCCGTGCCGTTTCCTGACCGAGCGCAGCCACTACCGCGCGAGACGCTGGCATGCCGTTCGGCGTTTGCGCCGATGGCATGCCGGAGGGAGTTTTGTCAGATCAAGCGGATCGCTTGTCTTGAAAGTGAAGCGCTGAAAATGAGGCGACTCCCTCAGTCATCCGCCGCGCGCCCGCTTTTGCGGGCGCGCGGCATCCCCTCCCCGAGAGAGGCTGAACCATGGAAAGCGGCGCGGCGCCCGTTCGGGCGCCGCGCCTTTCCTATCTGCTCTTTACTTTTCGTAAATTTCGCGCTTCAGAACACCGATATAAGGGAGATTGCGGTAGCGCTGATCGTAGTCGAGCCCGTAACCCACGATGAACTCGTTGCCCACCGTAAAGCAGGAATAGTCTGCCTTCACGTCCACCTCCCGCCGCGAGGGCTTATCCAAAAGCGACACGACCGTGAACGACTTCGCCCCTCTGCCCCCCAACAGCTCCTTGAGCTTGACGAGCGTATGGCCGCTGTCTACAATGTCCTCGACGAGCAGCACGTCCCGCCCTTCCACGGACGCGGAAAGATCCATCACGATCTTGGGCATGCCCGAAGAGGAAGAGCCCGAGCCGTAGGAAGAGAGCGTCATGAAGTCCATCTGCACAGGCGTCTTCATCGCGCGCACCAGGTCGCAGAAGAAGATGACGCTGCCCTTGAGCACCGAAACGGCGAGCGGCACGCTCCCTTCGAAGCGCTCATCCAGCCACGCCGCCGCCTTCTTCACCTGTGCCGCGATGTCTTCCGCCGTAAATAAAATGCGTTCGCAGTCATTGCCTTGTTCCATCATCTGTATTTCACCTCGTATTATGATTTCGTAAATGTGATATGCCCCGCCCGCACCGTTTCTTGCGTGCGTTTGATGCGATCGGAAAGCTCCACGCCCGCGATGCAGAGCACTTCGCTCCCTTCGGCAAGGACGGGCAGCTCCCGCCCCACGCGCGCGGGGATCTTTTTTTCCGTCAGAAATTTTTTTAAGCTCTTTTGACGCCCGTTGCAGGGGAGAAAGGCATCCCCCTCCCGCCGCGTCCGCCACACCGCTCCTTCGGGAACGGCGGCAAGGTCGACATAGAGCACGCGCCCGCATGTTCGCGATGGTTCGCCCCGCAAAAAGGGCGGCTCTCCCCGCAAGAAAGGCTGTTCGCCCGCTTCACCCCGGTCGGCCTCATCCTCTCCGAAGTCGCCCTCCCCCACTTCGAGCACGCCCCCGAACGCCTCTTGGCGCCCGAGGAAAAAGGGAAGTTCCTGCGCCTTATCTGCGCCTTCCGCGTCCTTTCTCCCCGGCAGGAAGACGAGATCCGCTCCCTCGCGGTACACCGTGATGCCGCACGGCAGCCGCGTGAACCTGCCCGCCTGCGCCGAGGCGAGCTTTTGAAGCTCTTTTAAGTTGCTCTCCGTATAGTCGCGCGTGAGCCCCAGCGCCTTCATCGCCGCAAGGCAGGCGCGGAAGAAGACGGGCTCGGGGAGGTCGACGGAAACGCGCTTCTCCCCCTCCCCTCTCACTTCGCGCAGGGCGAGCGCCTGCAAAAACGCATCGTCGCGGACGGCGCGCTCCGCAAAGCGGACGAGGTTTTCCTTCGCCCCCAAGACCGCCCGTTCGAGCGCGGGCAGCACCTCGTGGCGGATGCGGTTGCGGGAAAGAGCGACGTCTGCGTTCGTCTCGTCCTCCCGAAAGGGCAGGGCGTTCTCCTTGATATATTCGTCGATGCGCGCCCTCGTGACGCTAAGGAGCGGGCGCAAGAGCCCTTTCTGCGCGGGGAAGACGTCGAGCCCTTGAAGCGACGTGCCGCGGGCAAGGCGGAAGAGCACGGTCTCCGCGTAGTCGTCGCGGTGATGGGCGGTGAGCACGGCGTCCGCGCCCCCGTCGAGCATCGTTTGGTAGCATTCGCGGCGGAAGAGGCGCCCCTCCTCTTCGAGGTTGCGCCCGCTCTGTTTGGCTCTTGCGGGTACGTCCGCGCGGAACACCGTGAGCGGCACCCCCCACGCCCTGCAGAGCTCTTCCACAAAGGCGACGTCCGCCTCTGCCGAGGGGCGGATGCCGTGGCTGCAGGTGAGCGCCGAAAGCAAAATGTGCGCTTCCTCCGCGTTTTTATGAAGATAATGAAGAAGGGCGACGGAATCTCTGCCGCCCGAGACGGCGACCGCAAGGGAAAGTCCCTGATAGGGCGCGAGGGAAAAGAGCTCCATGAAAAGAGTATAGCATGAACGGCGGCAAAATGCAACGGACGCAGAGAAATTAAAAAAATAATTTCGGAAATTTACCGAAAAAGGGTTGACAAAAGCGCGTTCTTCGTTTAGAATATAAAAGCTATTCGTGTGACGGATAGGACATCGCGGGGTGGAGCAGCCAGGTAGCTCGTCGGGCTCATAACCCGAAGGCCGCAAGTTCGAATCTTGCCCCCGCAACCATTTATGGCGATGTAGCTTAGTTGGTTAGAGCGATCGGTTCATACCCGA
>CALVPY010000047.1 GCA_944354535.1 uncultured Clostridia bacterium | reverse complement strand
GAGATCTTGCAGGAGCTCAAACGGCAAGGCAATAACCTAAATCAGGCGGTGCGAAATTGCTACTTCTATCCCGACGAAAAGGACAAAGTTTTGTCCGCCGCGGAAGAGTGCAAAAGGGCATATCGTGCGTTGCTCTCCGTCATCGGGGAAAACTGAAATGCCGCTTTTGAAAGGTTCGGCGGGCAAGGCAACGCCGCGGAAGGCGATCGCCTACATAACGCGCGAGGATAAGGCAAGATTCGTGGATGTGCAAAACCTGTTTGAGGATGAAGACTATACCGCGCAGTTCAGGCAAACGGCGGCGCGGTTCGGAAAATATACGGACTACGGCGAGAGAAAGTATTATCATTTCAAACTATCTCCCGATCGAGCCGACCATGCCGACCCGCTCATGGTACAAGAGTATGCAAAGGCTTGTGCCGAGAAAATGTTCGAGGGCTGCGAGTGCGTTATCGTCACGCATACGGATACACAGACCGTTCACGCGCACATGATCGTGAATGCCGTTCACCCGCTTACGGGAAGAAAACTGCATTTTAACGACGCTGATTATACGCGGCTGAAAGATATGGCGAACGAGATCGGCGAGCAGTTCGGTTTTTCTTCATTGGATTTCAGGAAGAAGGCAGAGAACAACCGAACACAGGACGAGCGGCATATCCTTCTCAAAGGCGGCACTTCATGGAAAGAAGAACTCAAAGAGGTCATCGAAGAGGGCAAAATGTTGGCGACAAGCGAGGAGGAATTTATTTCGCACCTCGCGGACTACGGGGTGAGGATCACTCGGAGCGGCAAAGACTACTCCTATCTTCACCCGCAAAAGAGCAAAGCCATCCGAGGGCAGAAACTTGGAGATAACTATACAAAGACGGAGGTATTGAATGGCATTGGCAAACATAAAAACGGGGCAGACGGCTGCCCCGCTGCAACAATTACAGGAAATCAACGAAGAGCGGCGACAGCAGACGGAGAACGGGCTCTTAAAAGAGGCGTTGGCGATATCCAACGAGAGATGCAATACCTTGGTGAGCTTGCAGAATACGCTCATCTTGGACTTGACGGCGAGCGTGAACGAGATAAAGAGCGACAACAGCTTTTACGCGAAGCAGCTGAGCGAAAGCGTGCAGAGCGCAGTCAGGGAGATGCGCGAGATAACACAGGACGAGCGGAAGTTCAAGACGGAAGTCAGTCAAACCATAAAGAGCGAGATTACGCAAACAGTCGCTGAGGCGAAAGCCCGCGCGCTCGAACAAGTGGACGAAACGCTGTCGGAAATAAAAGAACAGCTCAAAGCCACGGCGCAGGAGATCGAACGCGAGCGCGGCGATATGAAAATCGTCCACGGCTTCCGCAAGTTTTTATTCCGGGCGACGCCTGTCCTACTGCTTGCGCAGACCTTTGCAACGATGTTCCTGATTTTCGGTTAAATCAAATGACGGCCGACCGCAAGTTTGGTTGCGCGAGCGGTCGGCCCCCCTGCCAGACACATTGCAGGCATACGGGCGCAAATGGCGTGGAAACCGAAGTGATATGCCGACGGCAATGAGACAAGGCAGACGGCAAGAGAGGACTCCTATCCGCATCGTTTGGGAAGCGGTGCGCGTTCAGACAACAAAGATCATATCATGATAAAGGAGATAAAATGTCAACCGACATTCTTAATTGGGGGATCAAACCATTAAACAATCATTGCAGCAATTACAGGAGAAATATGCGGACTGCCCGCGCGTCGCCGCAGCTTGCGAGATCGAGGGCAGACGATACCATATCATACGGCACTTTACGGGGCAGGCGGAGCTTGGAAAAATGGTGGCGGAGCTCGCCCTTCGCCGCGCCAATCGGGAGGCGGGGCTATGAAGAAATCCTTGAGATGGGAGGCGGCGCCGCGATGAAACTGCCGCTGCAACTGAATAAAACGGCTCTTTACATGCGCCTTTCGCGCGACGACGAGAAGGCGGGCGAGAGTATGTCCATCGAAAATCAGCGCGTCATTCTCAAAAAGTACGCCGAGGAAAACGGCGGCACCGTCGTGGACGAGTATATCGACGACGGATGGTCGGGCACCGACTTCGAACGCCCCGCCGTCAAACGGCTTTTGGACGATGCCAAAGAGGGCAAGATCGATACCATCGTCGTAAAAGATTTGTCCCGTTTCGGCAGAAATTACATTCAGGTGGGGCAGTATATCGACTATATCTTCCCCGCGTATGGCATCCGCTTTATCGCCCTTTCGGACAACGTGGACACGGCGGACAGAACGAGCGCGGGCATGGATATGATGCCCATCATGAACGTGTTCAACGAGTGGCACGCGGCGAATACTTCCAAGAAGATCCGCGCCGTATTGGAAGCCAACTGGAAGCAGGGCAAGTACACCAACTGGGCGTATCCCTACGGCTACAAGGCGGGAACGGATGAAAAGCGCACGGCGGTCATCGACGAGGAGGCGGCAAACGTCGTGCGGCGTATCTACGATATGCGCCTTGCGGGCAGTTCCTATCGGGCGATCGCCCGCACGCTCACCGACGAGGGCATCCCCAACCCCACGGCGTACTACACGCGGCTGGACGGAAAGAAGTCTGTGCGGCGAAACCTTGGCTATTGGACGACGCGCACCGTTTCTGAAATTTTGAGCAATCCCACCTACACGGGCAGGATGACGCAGCATCTGACGACGCGCTTTTCCTACAAGAACCATAAGGTGCTCAATGTTCCCGAAAGCGAACACGTCGTCAAGGAGAACGCACACGAGGCGATCGTCGACCGCGACACCTGGGATAAAGTGCAGGCGATGCGCACGTCCGTTTCGCGCGGGAGGGCGGACAAGGAGAACCGGGTACATCCGCTTTCGGGCTTGCTCTTTTGCGCCGACTGCGGCTGCAAGCTCAAATTCAAGTCGTGCGGGCAGCGCAGGGGCGTCTGCAACTACTATCTGTGCCGCCGCTACATCGACGTCGGCAAGAAGTACTGCACTTCCCACGCCATCAGCGACAGGCAGATCGAGGGAATCGTTTTGAGCGACATCCGCGCCATGCTGAGCGAGGTGGAACTGGACGAGGCGGCGGCGAAAGAACGCTTTTTGCGGGAACGCGCCAAGCGCGGCGAGAGTAACAGGCTCTCCGACGAGAAAGCGCTGCGGTCGCTTCAAGACAGGCTCGCGGAGCTTGATCAACTCATCCAATCTGCCTTTGAAGAAAAGGTGCTGGGGGCTTTGCCCGAGAATGTGTGCAGAAGCCTTTGTGAGAAGTATCAGGCGGAGAAGGAAGCCGCCGAACGCAAGACCGCGGAGATCGAAGCGCGGCTCGCCGAAGCGGACGGCATCGACGCGGAAGTCGAGGAGTACATAGCCCGCCTGAAACGGTACGCAAGGTGCGAGGAGCTGACGCGCGAAATGTGTTTGCAGCTCATCGAATTTATCACCGTGGGCGAAAAG
>CALVPY010000046.1 GCA_944354535.1 uncultured Clostridia bacterium | reverse complement strand
AGGCGCCGAAATTTTTGTGGAACGCCAAGATGCGCTTCGGCAAGACGTTTGCGACCTATCAGCTCGCCAAAAAGATGGGCTTTAAGCGCGTGCTCGTGCTCACCTTCAAGCCCGCCGTGGAGAGCGCTTGGCGGGAAGATTTGTTGACGCACGTCGATTTCGAGGGCTGGCAGTTTATTTCCAACAAAGACGCGCACGACAACAAACTCAACATCGACACGCAGTACGCCCAAGCCGACAAACGCCGCCCCATTGTGGTGTTCGGTTCCTTCCAAGACCTTTTGGGCACCAACGAGAACGGCGGCATCAAGGCAAAAAACGAGTTCATCCACAGCGACAACTGGGATCTCGTCGTGTTCGACGAATACCACTTCGGCGCATGGCGCGAGAACGCGAAAAAGCTGTTCGACAACCCCGACGAAGAGGCGGACAGCGACTTCGACCTTGAAAAATACAAGCGCGACGAGGCGGACAACGCCTACAACGAAACATTCCTGCCCATCACGACGGACTATTACCTCTTTTTGTCTGGCACGCCCTTCCGCGCGCTCAATTCGGGAGAATTTATCGAGGACCAGATCTATAACTGGACGTATTCGGACGAGCAACGCGCCAAGGAGAGTTGGGTCGGCTCCAACAACCCGTATCTCTCCCTGCCGCGCATGGTCATGCTCACCTACCGCATCCCCGAGAGCATCCGCCAGATCGCCGTGCAGGGCGAATACGACGAGTTCGACCTCAACGTATTCTTCTCTGCAAAGGGCAAGGGGGAGGACGCCCGCTTTGTGTACGAAAATGAAGTGCAGAAGTGGCTCGACCTCATCCGCGGCTCCTACCTCCCTTCGAGCATCGACGATTTGAAGCTCGGGCAGGACAAGCGCCCGCCCATGCCCTATTCGGACGTGCGCCTCTTAAACGTGTTGACGCATACCTTGTGGTTTCTGCCCAATGTGGCAAGCTGCCAGGCGATGGCAAACCTCTTAAAACAGCGGCAGAATGCCTTTTACCACGACTACACCGTCAACGTGTGTGCGGGCACGGCGGCGGGCATCGGGCTGGATGCGGTGCGCCCTGTGCAGGCGTCCATGCGCGACCCGCTTAAAAGCAAGACGATCACGCTCTCGTGCGGCAAACTGACGACGGGCGTCACCATCCGCCCGTGGACGGGCATCTTTATGCTGCGCAACTTAAAATCACCCGAAACGTACTTTCAGGCGGCGTTCCGCGTGCAGAGCCCGTGGGAAGTGATGGGCGACGACGGCGAAAGGCGCATCTTAAAGCAGCAGTGCTTTGTGTTCGACTTCGCGCTCGACAGAGCACTGCGGCAAATCTCCGATTATTCCTGCCGCCTGAACGTGGAAGAGAGCAACCCCGAAAAGAAGGTGGCGGAGTTCATCCACTTTTTGCCCGTGCTCGCCTACGACGGAAGCACCATGAAGCAGGTGGACGCGCAGGACATTCTCGACATCGCCATGGCGGGCACGAGCGCGACGCTGCTCGCTAAACGGTGGGAATCGGCATTGCTCGTCAACGTGGACAACGAAACGCTCTCTCGCCTCCTGAACAACCCCGAAGCGCTCGACGCGCTCATGCACATCGAGGGATTCCGTTCGCTCAATCAGGACATTGCGACCATCATCAATAAGTCAGAACACGTCAAAAAGGCGAAAAAAGAGGGCGACGAGAAACTTACGCCCAAAGAGAAAAAGGAGCTCACCGAAGAGGAAAAAGAATATAAGTCCAAGCGCAAGGAGATCCAGGAAAAGCTCATCAAGTTCGCCACGCGCGTGCCCGTCTTTATGTACCTTACAGACTACCGCGAGCGCTCACTAAAAGACGTCATCACGCAATTAGAGCCGGGTCTGTTCAAAAAGGTGACCGGGCTGAACGTGAAGGACTTTGAGCTCTTATGCTCCATCGGCGTATTCAACGCGCCGCTCATGAACGACGCTATCTTCAAATTCAAGCGGTACGAAGATTCGAGCCTCTCCTATACGGGCATTCTGAAACACACTTCCGATGAAGTGGGCGGCTGGGATACCACGATCCGCCGCGAGGAATACGAAAAGCTGTTCTACAACCAGCAGGCGACGATGGCGGCGTCCGGACAGAGGGCAGACGAAGAGATCGCGGCAGCCGAGAGCGCTCCGTTGGAGAACGCGGAAGCCGCGGCACAGCCCGAGAATGGAGCGGCGCCCGCCGTCTATACGACGATCACAAATAAACAGCCGCAAGAGACTGCTCCCACGTTTGATACCTCCACCCTTACCGAGGGTACCGCCGTTTTACATGCAAAATTCGGCGAAGGAAGGATCGTCAAGATCGATAAACTCGGCAAATACATCCACGTCACCTTCTCCATCGGCGAAAAGACATTCGCAAACAGCGCCTTTGCTCAGGGATTTTTGAAATTAAAGGAATGAAATACGAACAAACGTTCTTATTTTGCTTGACAAACGTTTGTTTTGTATGATATAATGCCCTTGTATCGAAGAAGATACACGCAAAGTGCCCGTGTCGGTGAAAGAAACGAGCGGGCAAGCACCGTTCCCATTGCTCTATGAAGCTTGCGACTCCTCGGCAGATATGGCTTTAACGGGCTTGCCCGGCCGGCGGCGGATCGGCCGCGAAGGCGGCATTTTGTACAACAAAAAACGGTACCCGAGCAGGCTGTGTCCGCACGGACACTGCATCTCGATTCATTTGCAGCGGTGGCGCGCTTGCGCTGCCGAGGCTTGCCACGACGGGTTACAAAGAATGGCTGTTTGATTGCGCTGCGACCTCACTTTGTGAGTAGCGAACGGCAGTCGTCACTGTTTATAACGAGCGGCTTTGCGGCCGCTTATGGTGGAGGTTCTCGCTTCCGCCGATGCTTTTGTTGCGCTCTTTTAAGGCGCGCAAAGGCCGTTATAAGCATACCGTTTTTTGGACAAATCATAGAAACCAAGTCCATGGAAAGGTAACGCTTTCCGTGGACTTTTTGTTTTACTCGAGGCTATCTTCCTGCCCTCTTCGGCGCGGGTTAGAGATAGAGATAATGACAAGCAGGAGGAACGTTATGCGCAAACAAGTAACAATTAGGCCGCCGTGATCATGGAAACAAAACGGAAAGCAACCGCCGCATTATGGTAAGCAAACTTTTCAGGGCTCCCGCAAAAGTATAGCCCACTATACTTCGTTCCGAAGTTTAGTGGGCTCTGCGAGGCTTTTGAAACAAGAAAACAAGGAGGTGAGAATATAAGTTTTTTAGTTTGTCACATGGAGAAGTATCACAAGACGGATGTCGCACCCGTCGAGCAGGAGAACGAGCGAGATGAGAATTATCGGGCGGACAACCCGCAAATTGACCCCACGCGCACGCGAGAGAATTACAACATTATCAAACGGCAGCGGTCGTACACGCAGTTCATCAACGATAAGATCGCGGCGCTTAATTTGCCAACGAAGGTTCGGAAAGACGCCGTGCTGATGTGCTCCTTCGTCGTCGGTTCGGACAGGGAGTTTTTCGGCAATTTATCGGAAGAAGAGCAGCAGCAATTCTTTGTGGATTGCACCCGCTTCTTTGCGGAGCGATACGGCGAGGAAAACATCGTCTCGGCAATCGTACATATGGACGAGACGACTCCACATTTGCACCTAAATCTGATCCCGATTGCAGACGGCAGACTATCCGCAAAAACGCTGTTTGGCCGAAAGGAGTTGCAGAGTTTGCAGACAGACTTCCATGCCGCCGTTGGTAAGAAATGGAGCTTGCAACGCGGAAAGGAAGGCAGCCAGGCGAAGCACCTCTCCACGGCGGAGTTCAAGGCGAAGAAGATCGTCGAGCAGGCGAACGGGGAAGCCGCCCACAGATTGAGGAGTGCAAGGCTTCATGCGGACGATATTGTCGCGCTGGCAAACTCTCAGGCAGATCACAAGCTGCAGACGGCGCAGTTTCATGTGGATGAGCTTGTCGCCGAGGCGCAATCTCAGGCGGACAACGCCAAAGCACAGGCGCAGGAATATCTGGACGGAGTCATCCAATCGGTGGAGAACGAGAAGGCTAAGCCCGTTCCGAAGCGGAGGCGTCAAGCCGAGGAGGAGATCGCCCTTCTCCGCACAGAGAATGAGGCTTTGAGACAGTCGAAGAACATCTCTGACCGCGACCGCAAGGACTTATTCGAGCAGCTGCAAAAGGCGGAGAGACTTGACAAAGGCAAGGAGGTCGCCTTTAAGATGGTCAGCGATATGCTCTCCGCCTATCCTGAAGAATTTGATGTGCTGCTGAGCAAGTCGCGAGCAAAGAAATCTGGCACATCGCCGTTTAAATCAAGCAGCTTTGACCGCGGTGGCAAGTAACAACTGAATAAACGAAAACAAGGAGGAAAGCGATCGAGCGAACTACATAACAGAGGGGAATGGCGAGAAATAAGGAGATACAGAGCTGCGAGTTTGACTCGCTTGCAAGATTTTTGCTTCCTGCGATCCGCGCGTTTTATGAGGATGAGGACAACCGGCGCGAATTTGAGTCATGGCAGGCGGAGCGAGCAAGACGGAAAACAAGTAAAAGCATTTAAGAAACTTGCCGAATGGCAAGCGGCGGGCGCTTCAAACGAAGCGCCCGCCGTAATTTTATGTTCTGAAATATACAATAAAGGCGAATCCGTCTCCTAATGGAAACGGGTTCGCCTTTAATCTTTTTGGTGAACCATATGTTAATTATCCGAACACCTTATTTACTGTTAAAAGCGGCTTTTGCTTTGTTTTGCCTATATA
>CALVPY010000045.1 GCA_944354535.1 uncultured Clostridia bacterium | reverse complement strand
CTGGTTGATTGTTTTTCCATGACAATGATTCTCCTTTTAAAAATTTTCAATAACTGAGGTCATACCTTTCCTTTATGCAGGGGAAAAGGGAAACTCACTCTTATCCAGCCTTCCCTTCACGAGGGTCCCGGGGCGGCTTCGCCGCGACGGCGGGCGCTTCGCACAATTTGCGAAGCGCCCGAGCCCGCCGACCGCCCTTGCGGGCGGTCGGCGGGCTGTTCCCTCGGAAGGGCGGCCGCATTCGCTTGATTTTCGCAAAAAATTCTGTTATACTGCTTGCATGGATAACAAACCTTTTACCGACCGGGTCAAGATCACCGTCAAAGCGGGCAACGGCGGCGACGGCATGAACAGCTTCCAGGCATACAAGGGCAAGCCCGCCTGCGGCCCCGACGGCGGCGACGGCGGCAACGGCGGCTCCGTCTACTTCCTCGGCGACCGCAATATGCACGACCTGCTTCCCTTCCGCTTTACCTCCAAGTACTTTGCGGGCAACGGCGCGCGCGGCGGCACCAACCGCTGCACGGGCAAGCAGGGGGACGACATGGTCATCAAAGTGCCGCTCGGCACCCTGGTGCGCGACGCAGAGTCGGGAAAAGTGCTGATGGACGTCTTTGAAGACGGCGAAAAGCTGCTCCTCCTTGCGGGCGGCAGGGGAGGCAAGGGCAACGTCCGCTTTACGACGGCGCGCCGTCACGCCCCCGATTTTGCGCAGAAGGGCGTCCTCACCAAGCCGCACGAGCTCATCCTCGAGATGAAAGTTATCGCGGACGTCGGCCTCGTCGGTTTCCCCAACGTGGGCAAGAGCACCCTGCTCTCCAAGATCTCCGCGGCAAAGCCCAAGATCGCCGACTACCACTTCACGACGCTTTCGCCCAATCTCGGCGTGGTGCGCGTCTATGACGAGAGCTTCATCTGCGCCGACATCCCCGGGCTCATCGAGGGCGCGGCGGAGGGCGCGGGCCTCGGGCACGCCTTCCTGCGCCATATCGAGCGTACCCGCATGATCGTGCACGTCGTCGACATCTCGGGCATCGAAGGGCGCGATCCCGTCGCCGATTTTGCCGCTATCAACGAAGAACTCAGGGCGTATTCCGAAAAGCTCGCCTCGCTCCCGCAGCTCGTCGCCTGCAACAAGTGCGACTGCATGGGCGCGGAGGAAAATCTCGTCCGTTTCCGCGAAGCGTACGGCGAACAGTACCGCATTTTCCCCATCACGGCGCTCAAGAGCGAGGGGCTCGAGGCGCTGCTTTCCGAGATCGTCTCCATGCTTCAAACGCTGCCGCCCGCCGAGCGCATCCCCGCCGAGGAGTTCGAGCTCGACGAGGGCGACAATGCCGAGTTTGAGATCTTCCGCGACGAGACGGGCGCGTACGTCGTTGTGGGCGGGCTTGCCGATATGCTCTGCCGCAACGTCGTGATGAGCAACCCCGAATCGATGGCGTACTTCCAGCGCGTTTTGAAGCTGCGCGGCGTCATCCGCGCCCTCCAAAATATGGGCTGCAAGGAAGGCGACACCGTGATGGTGGGGGACACCGAATTTGATTTCGTGCCGTAAGGGCCTTGAGAACTTCGCAAGATAAGCGAATGCACAGGAGAACAATATGACCAGCAAACAGAGAAGCAATCTAAAATCCATCGCCGCCACCTTAAAGCCCATCGCGCAGGTCGGGAAGGAGGGCGTGAGCGATAACCTTTTGAAGAGTCTTTCGGACGCTTTGGAGGCGCACGAGCTCATCAAGCTCAACCTCCTGCCCGCTTCGGGCGAGGATGAAGACGCGCTTGCAGCTTCGATCGCTTCGGCACTTTCCGCCGAGGTCGTCATCGTCATCGGCCGCCGCGCCGTCCTTTACCGCCGTTCGTCAAGGGAAGGCTTCGATCACATCAAATTTTAAGCCGTGCAGCGCTTGTATGCCGCGCAGGTTTGAGGAAGAGGGGCGCCCGCCGCGGTGAAAAGCCGCGGCGGGCGCCCCTTTGATTTGCCGCGGGCAGGAAATTATTTCCTGCCCGCGGCTTCCGTATTTTTTATTGACAAACGGCGCAAAATGGTGTAAGATAGTATTACAAACAAACGTTTGCTCTTCGTATGCGCTCCCCGCCTGCGGGGAAGCGGACGCAGTGCGGGAGGAGGTCTCATGGAAAAGCCGAGAGTATATGCTTGCATTGACATGAAGTCCTTCTTCGCGTCGGTGGAGTGCGCCGAACGCGGGCTCAACCCCATGGAAGCGCAGCTCATCGTCGCCGATGAATCGAGGGGAGAGGGCACCATCTGCCTTGCCGTCTCGCCCAAGCTCAAGCAGCTGGGCGTCAAAAACCGCTGCCGTATGTTCGAAGTGCCGAAAAACCTCAAATACGTCGTTGCCAAGCCGAGGATGCAGAAGTATGTCGACTATGCCGCCGACATCTACGGCATCTACCTCGACTATATGCACAAGTCGGACATCTACGTCTATTCCATCGACGAGAGCTTTCTGGACATCACCGATTACCTTTCCGTCTACAAAAAGACGCCCAAAGAGTTCGTCCGCTTCCTCATCGAAGAGATCGCGCGGCGCACGCACATCCCAGCCACGGCGGGTATCGGCACCAATCTGTATCTTGCCAAGATCGCGCTCGACATCACGGCGAAGAAGTCGCCCGACCGCATCGGGTATCTCGACGAGGCACTCTTTCAAAAGACGCTGTGGGATCATACCCCCCTCACCGACTTTTGGGGCATCGCGAAGGGGATCGCGGCACGGCTCGACCGCAAAGGCGTCTATACGATGCGCGGCATCGCCTCCCTCCCCGAAGAGATGCTCTACAAGGAATTCGGCGTCAATGCGGAGCTCCTCATCGACCACGCGTGGGGGAGAGAACCCTGCACGATGGCGGACATCAAGAACTATAAGGCGAAGTCGCATTCCGTCTCTCATTCGCAGGTGCTCTTTTCCGATTACCCCTACGAGAAGGCGAAGCTCGTCTTCGAAGAGATGGCGCGCACGGGGTGTCTGGAACTCATGCGGCGCAAGCTCATCTCGGGGCGCATCTCGCTCTTTGTGGGCTATTCCAAAGACGCCCACGCGCCCACGGGCGGTTCGCGCAAGCTGCCCTTTTCGAGCAATCTCCCCAAAAAGCTGGTGCCCGCGCTCATGGCGCTCTTCGAGGAGACGACGCTGAAGAATGCGCCCATCCGCCGCCTCGGCGTGGGATTTGAACTTTTGAGCGACGAGAGCTGCGAGGGCTACGACCTCTTCACCAATTGGGAGGAGGTGGAAAAGGAGAAGCGCGTCAACCGCGCGGCGCTGGAGATCCAGAAGAAGTTCGGCAAGAACGCGCTCGTCACGGCGGCAGATTTGCAGGAGGGGGCGACCCTCCTCGAACGCAACAAGCTCATCGGAGGTCACAACGCAGATGGATAGATCGGAACGGGCGAAGCAGTTCGCGCCCTTTGACGCGCTGCGGGGATTGAGGGAAGCGCTCGAAAGGAAGGAACGCGAGCACGAGCGGCAGGAAAAGCGGATGCGCACGGAGGAGGAGACGGAAGCTTTGGAGCGCGTGCTGCCCCTCCTTTCGCGCGGTAAAAAGGTGGAGGCGCTCTTCTATGAGGGCGGTTTTTATTTGCAGGCGCGCGGTATTGTGGAGGATGTCGACCTTATCCGCCGCACCATCCGCATCGGTGACGGCTCTCTCTCCTTCGAAGACGTGTATTATATCAGGCTGCTCGGCACGGACGGCGAAGTCGGCGCAGCGGAGCAAAAACCGGAAGAGGACGGAGAACAATAAAAAAACGGTTTCGGCGGGGTGCCGAAACCGTTTTTCAATGGAGAGAAGTTACTTCGTCATGCCTTCCTGCACGGCGACCGCGACTGCGACCGTCGCACCGACCATGGGGTTGTTGCCCATGCCGATGAGGCCCATCATCTCGACGTGCGCGGGAACGGAGGAGGAACCTGCGAACTGCGCATCCGAGTGCATCCTGCCCATCGTATCCGTCATGCCGTAAGAGGAAGGGCCGGCTGCCATGTTGTCGGGGTGGAGCGTTCTGCCCGTGCCGCCGCCCGATGCCACGGAGAAGTACTTGACGCCGTTCTCGACGCACCACTTCTTGTAGGTACCTGCAACGGGGTGCTGGAATCTCGTGGGGTTGGTGGAGTTGCCCGTGATGGAGACGCCCACCTTTTCCAGCTTCATGACGGCGACGCCCTCGGGAACGTTGTCGACGCCGTAGCACTTGACCTTGGCGCGGGGCCCGTCCGAATAGGGGACTTCCTTGACGACCTTGACCGTCTCGGTGTTGTTGTCGAACTCCGTCTCGACATAGGTGAAGCCGTTGATGCGGGAGATGATGAACGCCGCGTCCTTGCCGAGGCCGTTCAGGATGACGCGGAGGGGCTTCTGACGCACTTTGTTCGCGTTCATGGCGATGGAGATGGCGCCTTCCGCCGCAGCGAAGGACTCGTGACCTGCAAGGAAGCAGAAGCAGTCCGTCTCTTCACTAAGGAGCATCTTGCCCAGATTCCCGTGGCCGAGGCCGACCTTGCGGTTTTCCGCGACAGAGCCGGGGATGCAGAACGCCTGCAAGCCGACGCCGATGGCGGCTGCCGCGTCCGCTGCCTTCGTGCAGCCCGACTTGATGGCGATCGCCGCGCCGACGGTGTACGCCCAGACGGCGTTCTCGAAGCAGATGGGCTGGGTGCCGCGCACGAGCTTATCGCAGTCTACGCCCTTGGAAAGGCAGATGTCTTTGCATTCTTCGACAGAATTGATCCCGTACTCCTTGAGTACGCCCATGATCTTGTCGATCCTTCTTTCATAACCTTCAAACAGAGCCATCTTGGTCCTCCTTATTCCTTACGAGGGTCGATGTACTTCACCGCGCCCTGTTCTTCGGCGAATCTGCCGTAGTGGCCCATCGCCTTCTTCCAAGCCTCGTTGGGCTCCATGCCCTTCTTGATGAAGTCGGTCATCTTGCCGAGGGCGACGAATTCATAGCCGATCACCTGATCGTCCTTGTCGAGAGCGAGGCGGGTGACGTAGCCTTCCGCCATCTCGAGGTATCTCACGCCCTTGAGCGCGGTGCCGTACATGGTGCCGACCTGCGAACGGAGACCCTTACCGAGGTCTTCGAGTGCCGCGCCGACGACGAGGCCGCCTTCCGAGAAGGCCGACTGCGTACGGCCGTAGACGATCTGCAGGAACAGTTCGCGCATCGCGGTGTTGATGGCGTCGCAGACAAGGTCGGTGTTGAGCGCTTCGAGGATGGTCTTATGAGGCAGGATCTCTGCCGCCATTGCCGCCGAATGCGTCATGCCCGAGCAGCCGA
>CALVPY010000044.1 GCA_944354535.1 uncultured Clostridia bacterium | reverse complement strand
CCTTGTGTAAAGGGAGCTGTCACGAAGTGACTGAGGGATTGTTCCCTACTTTTTGACAATCCCCCCTTCTCCCCCCTTTGCACAAGGGGGGCAAGGAATAGAGATAGCCTCGCTACACACTTCTCCCCCCCGATTCGGTTCTGCTTATCGGCAAAGCCTCTCTTGAACGCGCGAACGGTCCGCGGGTTTAAGCCACCAAAATGCGGACGGCCGAAGCCGCCCGCTTGATGTTCGTTGTCTTATCCTGCCGCCCCTCTTCCCGCAAAACTCGCTAACGGGGGGAGCCGAGGGAGGTGGCGTTCCCCTCGCTTCTAAAATGAAATGAGCCGAGCAGGGTTCCCCTGCGCCGGCTCAATCAATTTGCACCCGTTGAAGAATGCAATAACTCCCTCCGTCGCGGCATCCGAAGCAAGCTTCGGATGCCGCGCCACCTCCCCGAAGAGGAGGCTATAATGAGGATTCCCCAAAATAATTTCCGCGAGCAAAACCACGCTTTTGCGCTGCGGGACTCAATTTGCACCCATAGGGCATACATGCCATACTTGGCACTTATTGTCTAATAAGGACAGGTGCGCTCGCGGGCGAAAGCGCCCGTTAAGATCAACCAACTTTACTCCTCGCCGCGAAGATTTTCCGAAGGAAAAGATTTGCGGCGAAAAGCATTAAAAATCTTCCTCGTCCTCTTCCTCGTCGTCCTCATCGTCGTCGCCGAGGGTATAGATCTCATCGCCGGTGACATAGTCAAAGTCGTCATCGTCGTTATTTTCTTCGAACTCCTCTTCCTCTTCGTCGGCGTTCTCTTCGTCGAGTTCGGCGAATTCTTCCTTCATGCCGTCCATCTCGGCGTCGAGGTCGTCCGTGTCGTCGTCGAGATATTCGCGCCACTCGTCGTCCTCTTCGGGATCGGGCTCCGCCTCCTCCATCTCGGCCTTCTTGCGGCACTCCTCGCACATCTTTTCGCCGGGCATCATCATATTCTCACCGCAGACGGGGCAGAGTTCGGTGGGGATCTCGTTCTCCTCTTCCTCTTCGATCTCGTCTGCATCCGTGCGGATGCCCTGCATCTCCTTGAGGCAGACATCGCAGTATTCCTGCTTCTCGGCATCGATGTAGTTGAGCTCGCAGCGCGGGCATTTCATGTAACGTACCATAAATTTCCTCCCCGTATCGGCCCTTTGTGGGCATCAAGCTAATAGATTATATTTATTTTTATTTTTCTTGTAAACTGTTTTTTTATACATTACGCAAAAAAGTCGCCTTTTTTTCGAAAATTTCTCTTTCGGCTCATAATATGTGAAAGATCCCGCCCCCAAAGGGCGGGATCTTACGGTTTTCCGATCAGTTCTTCTCTTCCTCAGCCACCTCGCCGGTGGGGGCGGCAGGAACTTCCTCTGCTTCTGCGGGAGCCGCGGCTTCTACGGGCGCGGCCGCCTCGTCGTCCGAGTCAAGGTCCTTGTCGCCGTCCGTTTCCTCGGCTTCTGCAGCCGCCTCGCCGGTGGGGGCAGCGGGAATTTCCTCTTCCGATTCGGAAACTTCGGCAGGCGCGTTCTCGCTTGCAGCTTCCTCGCCGGAAGCGGGCTCGACGGCAAGATCGTCTGCATAGACGTCCACGGAGCGGTCGTCCGTCGTATCGACGTACATCTTGGGCTCGTCGTCCCCGCCTTCCCTGCGCTTCTTTGCGCGGAGGACGAAGAACACCGCAAGGCCTGCGCCGACCACGACGATGCCGATCCCGATGCCGATGAGCGCCCAAGCCCAGGCGGGAAGGCTGCTCTCTTCCTCGGAAACGGTGTAGTGCGCGAGAGCACTCGTCCAATATGCCTCGATCGCTTCGAAATCCTTCTCGTTCATGGCGCCGATCTGGCGGATGAAGCGGCTCCTCGTGCGCGCCTCGCCGAGGCTGTCGCCGTTTTCCACGAACTCTTTGAAGTAGTCCTGCTCTTCCTGATTGTAAAGGTAGGTATCCTTCTTGCCTTCGTCGATCGCATCCTGAATGTTGCGCGCGAACGCCGTCGAATCATAGGAAAGATAGCCGTCCTCCGTAAACTTGTAATCGTATTCCGACCACTTCCCGGCAGCCGTGTAGAAGAGATCGTTCTGCCCCATGAAGAAGTAGTAGCGGAGCGCCGTGGGCATATTCTCGCTCACGTCGTCCGACGAGGTCTCGATGACGCCCTCTTCGCCGACGACTTTGTCGTACTCCTCGTTGAGCGCCTTGAGCTCGGCGTTATCCATCACCGCGCCGCTCTCGTTCTTGAGCGAGAAGGTCGCGATATAGTTGTAGGAAGTGGAACCCACCGTCTCTGCATCGGCAAAGAAGAGGGTGCCGTCCACGATCTCAAATTCGTACCAGCTGCTCGCGTGTTCGATGTCGAGGAGCTGCACGGGGCGGAAGGGCGCGTTCTCCTCATAGCCGAGGTTGCGGTAGTCCTCCTCCGTGCCGTTGTAGACGGCGCGGTAGATGTTGGAGCCGCTGTCGCCCGATACCGTGTAATAGACGTAGGAATATTGCTCGCTCGACGCATCGTCGACGGAGATGAGCGTCGCTTCCGATGCACCGCGCGCGATGAGCGTCGTCTCGGTGCCCTCTTCCGTCACGTCTGCGCGGAAGATATTGCTGCCGTCCACATAGAGGTAATGGTGCGCGCCGTTCTCGTCGAGATAGAAGACGGCGTCGGCATCTGCGTGCTCGGTGGTTTGCGCCACGACGTCGAGCCGATCTTTGCCGTTGCCCGTGATGGAGTTCCAGCCCTCCCCGAGCGCTTCCGCAGGGAGATAGTAGAGCCAGCCGTCCTCGCCCGTCGAGCTCGTCTGCGCGAGGTCGGTGCGGGTGAAGTAGAGCCCGTCGTTTGCATATGCTTGAAGGGTATAGGTGTAGCCGACGGGGGAAAGGGGCGATACGCCCTCCTCAAGGTCGTGCGTGAACTGCGTGGGGGAATTGGTGTAGGTCGCCCCGATGCCGTCGAGGACGATCTCGCCGAGGTTCCAATAGGGTTCCTCGCCGTCGTGCTCTTCGAGGTATTCCTCGGAATAGGTGTATTCGTAGGGAGCTTCCGTGACGTCCGCACGCACGCGGTAGATCTGATTGTAGTCGCGCGCGACCGATCCTCCCTCCACGTCGATGTCTGCCGTGACCCCCATCGTATAGTAGATGTAGGGATCGCCGCCCTCCACCGTATCGACGACGTATTCCGAAACATCCTTGGCAAGCACCGTGTCGGTATCGCTTGCGGTGTTGTAGGAGTGCAGCTCGGAGTCGCTCTCGTAGACGAGATAGACGGTGCCTTCGACCTCCGTATAGCGGTAGACGGTGGCGTTATCCGCAAGGTTGAAGTAGCTTTGAATGTCCGACCCGTCGAGGCGGGCGCTCTTGAAGTCGAGGTATTCGCTCTCGATGACGCCCGAGGTGTTGCGCACATTGTTGGGGGTCGCGTAGTACACTCTGTCGCCGAAGATGTAGATGCCCGAGGTATAGTCGGCCGCCACCATCAGCGAGGGGATGACGACTTCCGCGCTGTTGACGCCCGCTTCAAGATCGCTCTTTGCGATGCGCATGAGCGCGCCCTTGACGGGGGTGCCGTAGGTGTTATCCGACGTATAGGACTCGACGCCGTTGATAAAGTAGACGTAGTTGCCCTTTTCGACGACGAAGCCGCCGTTGGAGACGACCTCACCCGAGGAATAGTCGCCGTCGAGGGGAGTGAAGGAGACCTCGCACGCCGCGAGGGCGCCCACGCTCGCCGCGATCGCGCCCGCGGTGAATATGGTGATGAGTTTTTTCGAAAAGTTCCGCATAAAAGGATTCCTTATAAGGTACCGTAAAATTCTCGTTCTAACGATACGTTCTCCATTATATACTAAATCAAGGGTTTTGGCAATCAAAAACCCGCGGCGAAGCTGCTTTTCTTTGAGAAATTTTAAGCCCCGAGGTGCGCTTTTATGGAACGATTCGGCATATTCGAGCTTTTGGACGCGCTCTCCGCCCTTCCCCGCGAAAGGGCAAAAACGGAGGCGCCGGAAGGCGGGGATGAGAGCTTCTCTCCGCCGTCTGTGCCTTCCCGAAAGGCAAAAGGGCTGACCTCCCGCCGGGAACAGCCCGCATTCGGCCCCCCGCCGCCCGATCGGGAAGAGCCGAGTAGGCCCGACGGCTTAAGTGCGCCGCCCGAAGTCGAGGGCTTTTCGCACGGCTCTGCCCCCGGGGCGCTCGAAAGCTTTCTGAAGCGCCACGACGCCCTTGCCAAAAAGGCGGAAAAGAAATGATCGGCCGCGCGTTCGGCAAAGATCGCGGGGGCGGCTGCCATGCGGCCGACATTCGGCAAAGATCGCGGGGGCGGCTGCCATACGGCAGCCGCCCCCCAAGAGGAGCGCGCCGCCGACGCATTGCGTCGGCGGCGCGCTCCTTATTCATTCTTTTGGCGGCAGCCCCGCCCAAAGCATAACCTGTCCTGCGGCGGCATAGAGTAGAGGGATGAACGGGGTGTTTGCGGCGATGTTTTTTGCGTCGCTTCTGAGTTTTCTCATCTTGGATCCCGAGGGGTTCCTGCCCGCGCTCCTTGCGGGCGGGGAGAAGGCGGTGTCGCTCTCCCTCTCGCTCGCCGCCGCCTACTGCGTGTGGCTGGGCTTTTTCGGCGTGATGGAGCAAAGCGGGCTCACTGCTCTCTTTGCGCGCGCCGTGCGCCCCGCCGCCCGAAGGCTCTTCCGCTCGGACGACGAAAAGGCGCTCTCCGCCGCCTGCTGCTCGGTCTCCGCCAATCTTCTGAG
This sequence comes from uncultured Clostridia bacterium, assembly GCA_944354535.1. Lineage (GTDB taxonomy): Bacteria > Bacillota > Clostridia > Christensenellales > Borkfalkiaceae > Gallimonas. The sequence goes on along the minus strand of CALVPY010000044.1, from coordinate 2,525 downwards.
CCTCCCCGGCGCACCCACGCCCCTCGGCATCGAGGCGACCCGCCGTTTCCTTGAAGGGGGCAACCCGTTCGGCGCGCATATGCTTTTCGTGCTCAACGCGGCGGGCGTGCAGCTGTTCAGCACCACCGCCCTTTCCTTCCGCCTTGCGGCGGGGTCTGCTTCTCCTGCGGATATCGTCCTCCCCACCTTCCTTGCAACGCTCGCCTCGGCGGCGCTCGCCGTCTGTCTCCTCTTTTTCACCGCCCCGAACCGCCGAAGAATGCGCGCCCCGCGCCCCCGCGCCCGCCGATGAGCGCCCTTATATTCCCCCTGCTCTTTTTGGGGGTGTTCGCCTTCGCGCTCTTCAAAAAGGTCAGGCTCTTCGACGCCTTTTCGGGCGGCGTCAAGGGAGCGCTCCCCCTGCTCGCTTCGCTCTTCCCCTCGCTCGCCGCCGTGCTCATTTTGAGCGAACTCTTCTCTCAAAGCGGGCTTTCGGAGCTCCTCGCCCGCCTGCTTTCTCCCGCACTGAACTTTTTCGGTATCCCCAAAGAGCTCGCGCCCCTCCTCCTTGTCAAACCCTTCTCGGGGAGCGGTTCGATGGCGTTTTTGCACGAGATCATCTTAAAATACGGCGCGGACAGCTACCTTGCGCGCTGCGCCTGCGTGGTGTACGGCTCGAGCGAGACCTGCTTCTATCTTTCCGCCCTCTATTTTGCGGGCGCAAAAAAAGTATCGCCCCTGCCCGTCCTTGCGGCGCTTGCGGGAAACTTTTTGGCGGCGGTCTTGGGGTGCCTCTTTTGCCGAATCATGTAGAAAAAAGGGGAAGGATGGCACAATTTATCAGATTTTTGCAAAAATGCGTGTATGTTTGCGCATAAAATTTACGGGAAATGTTGCGAAACACAAAAAAATAAATTTTGGAAAAATTTCGCGGAATTGGTTTTACTTTTTGGGAAAATGTTCTATAATAGAGGCACAAAGTCGATGAGGACATCGGCGATGCAAAATGAACAAAGCTCATAATTTTCCCCCTTATCATATAGGAAATGCCCCGAGGCGCAAGCTTCGGGGTGTTTCCTTATATTCACGAATTTCTTTTGTTTTGCAAAAGATCTTTGCGGGAGCCCTAATATAGGGAAGCGCCGCGCGCCCGCTCTCGCGGGCGCGCGGCGGGATGACTGAGGGAGTAGGACGGGCGTTTGCAGCTTTGCAAACGCCCGCCGCTCATAACTCACTCGCCCGTGTAATTGAAAACGATCTTCGCATTTAGAAGATCTTCATTAGTATTATGATCGATCTCGATCTTATCCCACTCTTCTTCGCTGCCTCGATAATAGACAGTCTCAAGGCTGCTGCAACCACCAAACGTGGCATAGATAACTCCTGTGACGCCCGAGGGGATCACGATGCTTGTCAAGCTATTGCAACCCGAGAACGCGCCACCGCCGATGGAAGTAACGCTGTCGGGGAGCGTGATGCTTGTCAAGCTATTGCAACCCGAGAATGCGTTCTCACCGATGATAGTCACGCTGTTCGGGATCGTGATGCTTGCCAAACTGCTGCAACCCGAGAACGTCCCTTCGCCAATGGAAATCACGCCGTCGGGGAGCGTGACGCTCGTCAACCTGCTGCAATATGCGAACGCGCTGCCGGCAATTGTTTTCGTCCCTTCTCGTATGGAGTAGTTCCCGGAAATATTTTCTTCTGCCTTGATCAGATGGTTTCCGATATAGAGAACGCCGTCTTCCCAATTTGACTTATCATTATAATATGCAGTATCTGAGAACACTCTATCGCCTATAAAAGTCACGCCGTCGGGAAGCGTGATCTCTTCCAGATACAGACAGCCCGAGAATGCGCTATTGCCGATGGAAGTGATGGTATCCGGCAATACGATACGCATCATTCTTTCGCTGCCTTCAAACGCCCGATCGCCGATGGCGGTGACCTGTAGCCCTTCATAGACCGAGGGGATATAGACCTCGGTGGAATAGCCGACGTAAACGGAAACGATATAGGACTTGCCGTCTGCCGACAGCTGCAATTTCAATCCTTCCGTCACAAAGACGTCGTGGCAGCGCGTGCAGACCCCGTTCACATAGTCGTGCCCAAGCGCAAGGGTCTCCACGATCTTGCGGCTGAGTTCCGTTCCGCACACCGTGCAGGAAGTGACTTCTTCATACGAGCCGCCCTCCATACACGTCGCAGCCACTTCATTTTCTTTGACTGTTTCGCCCGCCGTATGATCCAAAGCCGCAACTTCCACCGTCTTGCGGCTGAGTTCCTCTTCGCACACCTCACAATAGACGACTTCATCATACGAGCCTTTCGCCGTACACGTCGCAGCCACTTCGTTTTCTTTGACTGTTTCGCCCGCCGTATGATCCAAAGCCGCAACTTCCACCGTCTTGCGGCTGAATTCTTCTCCGCACACCGCACAATAGACGACTTCATCATACGAGCCGCCCTCCATACACGTCGCAGCCACTTCCTCTTCTTTCGCTGTCTCCCCCACAGAATAAACCAAAGCCCCAACTTCCACCCTC
>CALVPY010000043.1 GCA_944354535.1 uncultured Clostridia bacterium | reverse complement strand
TTGCATGGACAACGGCGCGATGGAATGTTTCTTTGGCAGACTGAAGGTAGAGATGTACTATGGAGAGAAGTTTGAAAATGCGGAAGATTTCATAGAAAAGCTGCACAAGTATATCTATTACTGGAACAACAAGCGGATCTCCCGCAAACTAAAAGCAATGAGCCCGGTTGGGTACCGAACTCATTGTCAAATCATTTGATTAAATTTTTGTCCAAACTTTGGGGTTCACTTCATTTTTCGGACATCTCTTTTTTGATCTTATGCTGTTTTGAGGCCGTGGTGGGAAAAGACGGCCGGAATGGCAGGGCGTTTATGCCTCGTAGCCGTTCGGGTTGTTTTTCTGCCAGTTCCACTGGTCGCGGCACATCTCTTCGATGCCGTTTTCCGCCTTCCAGCCGAGCTCTTTTTCTGCCTTGGAGGCATCCGCATAGCAGGAAGCGATGTCGCCTGCACGGCGGGGCTTGATCTCATAGGGGAGCGTCTTCCCGCACGCTTTTTCGAAAGCGTGGATCATGTCGAGCACGCTGTATCCGACGCCCGTGCCGAGATTATAGACGTGCACGCCCGCATCCTTGCAGCCCTCGATGGCGGCGATGTGTCCGCGCGCGAGGTCGACGACGTGGATATAATCTCTCACGCCCGTTCCGTCGGGGGTGGGGTAGTCGTTGCCGAATACGCCGATCTGCTTTAACTTGCCGCTCGCCACCTGCGCCACATAGGGCATCAGGTTGTTGGGGATGCCCTTGGGATCTTCGCCGATGCGGCCCGAAGGGTGCGCTCCCACGGGGTTGAAGTATCTCAGAAGGATGATGTTCCAGCTGTTATCTGCGTGATAGAGGTCGCGGAAGATGATCTCCTGGAAGTATTTGCTCGTGCCGTAGGGGTTGGTCGTGCCGCCCACCTTGCTGTCTTCGGTGAGGGGGAGCTTTTCGGGCGTGCCGTAGACGGTCGCGGACGAGGAGAAGACGATCTTCTTGACGTTGTGCGCGCGCATGGTCTCGAGGAGCACCAGCGTGCCGTAGAGGTTGTTGTCGTAGTATTCGAGCGGTTTCTGCACGCTCTCGCCCACCGCCTTGAGGCCTGCGAAGTGGATGACTGCATCAAAGCGGTCGTTCGAGAAGATGGTCTCCATGGCTTCGCGGTCGCGGATATCCGCATTGTAGAACTTGACTTTTTTACTCGTGATCTCTTCCACGCGGCGGAGCGCCTCTTCGTTGGAATTGGCAAGGTTGTCGACGACGACTACTCCGTAGCCGCGCTCCAAAAGTTCTACTACGGTGTGGCTGCCGATGAATCCGGCGCCGCCTGTCACAAGAATGTTTTCCATATCGTCCTCCTTAAAGATGTTTCACTTTCACGCCGTCTTCGATGCTCGTATCGTAGAATGCGGCGTTGTAGCCCGTATCGAGCGTGTATTTTTTGCCGACGGCCTGCTTGAATGCCTCCGTCTTTCCCTTTTCGACAAGGCTTATGGTGCAGCCGCCGAAGCCCGCCCCGATCATACGGGAAGCGATGCAGCCTTCCGTTTCTCTCGCGGCATAGGCGAGGGCATCGGGTTCCTTTCCCGTGACCTCGTACAGCTTGGAGAGGCTGTCGTGCGAGGCGTTGATGAGTTTTGCAAGCGTTGCGATGTCGCCCGCCTTGAGCGCCGCTGCCGCCTCTTTGACGCGGGTGCATTCATAGACGACGTGCTTCGCGCGGTCGAGGATCTTGCCGGAAAGGACGTGTTTTGCGCCTTCGAACGCTTCGGGCGTGATGTCGGCAAGGCAGGTCGCCTCGGGCAGCACCGTCTGAAGCTTTTCGAGCGCTTCTTCCACTTCCTGCCTTCTCTCGTTATACTTGCTGGTGACGAGCGCGTGCGGCTTGTTGCAGTTCGCGACGATGAGCTCATAGTCGCCCAGCGCAAAGGGGATGTACTCGTACTCGAGCGTCTTGCAGTTGAGGAGGATGGCCTTTTCCTTCTTGCCCATTGCGGAGGCGAACTGATCCATGATGCCGCAGTTGACGCCGCAGTAGGTGTTTTCCGCCTTCTGGCAGAGGACGGCCGTCTCTTTCAGGTCGTACTTGCTGCCCGTGAGTTCGTTCATGGCGACCGCCGTCGCGACTTCGATGGCGGCAGAGGAGGAAAGCCCGCTGCCGAAAGGTACCGTACAGGAGTAGAGCATATCGCAGCCGACGAGGGGGGCGCCCTCTTTCTTCATGACGTCGAATACGCCTGCCTGATACTTGCCCCAGCCCAGGCTGCGGCTCGCGTCGAGGTCGTTGAGGTCGATCTTAGCAGTCACCTTAAGATCGTCTGCATAGACATTGACGAAGTTGGTGCCGTTGCGCCTTGCGAGCACGCGGCAGCAGAGGTTGAGCGATGCGGGCATCACGAGCCCGCCGCAGTAGTCGACGTGTTCGCCGATGAGGTTGATGCGCCCCGCCGCGCTCACATCGAGGGTGGGAAGAGTGCCGAACACTTCTTCAAAGAGTTTGATCTTTTCCATCTTTTAAGCCTCCTGAAAGCCGAGCGAATGTAAGAAGTTCGCAAAGCCCTGATTTCCGATCTCGTCGTTCTTGAATACTGCCGTATTGTCGAGGATGGCGGCGCACGTCTTGTTGACGTAGTCCTTCACGCGGGCTTCCGCCTCTTCAAAACTTGCGGCTTTGCCCTCCGCGAGCAGCTTTTTCACCATGCTGCGGTGCAGATAGAGGTCGTTCCCGGCATCTTCCAATGCGCTTTCGTCATACACCGTATTGCCGCAGAGGATATCGGCGATCGCCGCAAACTGGCGCTTGAGGCGGGGCGGCAGGATGAACAGTCCCATCGCTTCGATGAGCCCGATGCCCTCGCTCTTGATGTTGAGGTGTTCGGGGTGGACGTGGAAGATGCCGTCGGGGTACGTCTCGTCCGTGCGGTTGTTGCGCAGGATGATGGTGAAGGAATATTTGTCGCCGATCTTGCGGAGGATGGGGGAGCTCGCGTTGTGCGGCGTATTGTCCGTATGGCTTATGATATTGCATTCGGGGCAGTCATAGTCCATCCATGCCTCGATGATCTTTGCGGCGCACGCCTCGACCTCGCCGCGCGGGCCTTCGAAGCGGACGGCGCTGTTGTACCAGTCGAGGATCCCTATGGTAAGGTGCGGGAATTCGGGGCTCGTGTAGGGCGTCCTGATCTTGGCGTGGTGCATGGGCATCAGGTGTTTGCCGCCCTGGAAGTGCTCGTGATTGAGGATGGAGCCGCCCACGATGGGGAGGGAGGCGTTGCTGCCGATGAAGTAGTTGGGCAGAAGGTCGACGAAGTCGAGAAGCTTTGCAGGCGTCTTCCCGTCGACGTGCATGGGGACGTGCTTCTCGTTGATGGCGATGCAGTGCTCCTCATAGTAGGCATAGGGCGAGTACTGCAAAAACCACTTTTCGCCGCCCAGCGTCATTTTGATGGTGCGCAGGTTCCGGCGGGGAGGGTGCGTTGCCGACCCTTCGAATCCTTCGTTCTCCTTACAGAGCGAGCAGGCGGGGTATTTGTTCCCCTTGGGCGCGGAAAGGAGCTTTGCGATGTCTTTATTGCTCTTTTCCGGCTTGGAGAGGTTGACGGTGATCTCCAGCCCGCTCTTGCCGTCGTCATACGTCCACTTCAGATTACGCGCGATGGCGGTCTTCTGCACATATCCGCTCTTGACGGAGATCTCGTAAAGATAGTCGCACGCTGCCTGCGGGCCATCCTTTTCATAGATGCCGCGGAATGCGGCGTTGACTTCGGAAGGCATCGGCATGAGCAGCCCAAAGAGGTTGGCGGCAAAGCGCTCCTCGGCGCCTTCTTCCGTGAGCTTCTTCTCGCGGGCGTATGCCGCGATCTCCTCCATGAGGGCGTCGGGCACGTCGGCTTCGACGGCGTCCTTTACATCGGCTTCGCCCTCATAGGGCGAGTCGAGGCGGAGGACGGAGAGAAGCACGTTGCGAAGGTACACTTCATCCTCATCTTTCAGGAAGAGGTGCGCCTTGGCATAGGCAAGCAGTTTTTCGATGGTAAGCTGGATCTGCATGATCTACCCCTTGATTTTAAGGCCGAATGGCCCGAGATTTTGTGGTTTGCCCTAATTTATGACAAAAAGGCGACAAACGCGACGCCTTTTTGCCTCTAATAGGGGGAAATAGAGTTTGTACAAACAATCGCCGCGGGATGGGGGATGGTGGACCATTTATGTCTCCCGCTTGTTTGTGCCTTTATTATAGCGCACAATTTTATATTCGGCAAGTAACTTCTTGCTGTATTTTGGACATTTATTGACTTTTTCATCTTGACGGACGGGCAGCCGTATGATATAATCGGAGCAAGGGGGCCGATATGCTTGCGAAGCGTGAAATATGGAAGTATCCGGAAGATGCAAAGGTGTGGGTGGGGAAATACCGCAACTCGCACAATCTCCTGCATTGGCATTACGACTGTGAGTTCATCTATGTGGAGCAGGGCCTGCTCGACGTGTACTGCGAGCGCCGCGACCATATCCTGCGGGCGGGGGAGGCGTTCTTTACGGACAGCGGACAGATGCACTATCAGCGCGCGCTGGCGCCCGATACCGTGCTCGTCGTCTTTGTGTTCAAGAGCGGGATCCTGCCCTTTCTCGAAGAATACAGGCTCACCGATCCCAAGCTGCATCAGAGCTATCCCATCCCCGAGTTCTACGGAAGGCTCCTCCGCGTCCTGAAAGAACGCAGGAAGTTTTACGGGGAGGAGGCGCGGTGCATCCTCGAAGAGCTGATGATCGGGGTGTTCCGGGGGGAACAGATCGAACGCAGGGTGAAGGAGGACCGCACGGAGACGGCGTTCAAGGAGCTGCTGGAAGAGCTTCAGAGCCACTGCGAACGCTACCGCTTTCAGGATGCCGTCCGCTTCATGAATATGAGCGAAGCGTATTTTTCCCGCTATTTCAAAGCCATGACGGGTTCGACGTTCACGCAGTATATCAACTATATGCGTATCGACAGGGCCGTTCAGCTCCTGCGCTCCTCTTCCGATCTTTCTATGACGGAGATCGCCGAACAGTGCGGGTTCGAGACCATCCGCAGCTTCAACCGCACCTTCCGCGAACTGACGGGGGCTTCGCCTTCCCGCCTCCCTTCGGACTATTCCTTAAAAGAGCAGTTTTCTTTAACGAGCGAGGATGCCTTCGACCCGACGCTCTATGACTGTACCCTCATCGAAAGCTGCGACGGGGAATCGGTCGGTTGAAAAGAACGCATTTTATTTGCTTTTGTCCGCTCTTCCTTTTGGGAGAAGCGGGAAATTTGTTTACTTTGTAAAAAGCTTGTAAAATTTTCGGGACAGGTATTGACAAAGCCGCTTTCGGGCGTTATAATATCTCGTGAAAGAACGAATTTCGTTCGAAAATAACCTTACGGGGGTATCTACCAATGGCAAGATTTACGTTACCGAGAGACCTTTATCACGGAAAGGGTTCTCTCGAGACCCTCAAGACCCTTGAGGGCAAGAAGGCAATTGTGTGCGTGGGCGGCGGCTCGATGAAGCGCTTCGGCTTCCTCGATCGTGCCGTTTCCTACCTCAAAGAAGCCGGCATGGAAGTCGAACTCTTCGAAGGCATCGAAGCCGATCCTTCCGTCGAGACCGTCATGCGCGGCGCCGCTGCGATGGAAAAATTCCAGCCCGACTGGATCGTCGCCATGGGCGGCGGTTCGCCCATCGACGCTGCGAAGGCAATGTGGATCAAGTACGAGTATCCCGACATCACGTTCGAGGATATGTGCAAGGTCTTCGGCATTCCCAAGCTCCGCAAGAAGGCAAAGTTCTGCGCCATCCCTTCGACTTCGGGTACCGCGACGGAAGTCACGGCATTCTCTATCATTACCGATTATCAGAAGGGCATCAAGTATCCCATCGCGGACTTTGAGATCACGCCCGATATCGCCATCGTCGATCCCGACCTTGCCGAGACGATGCCCAAAAAGCTCGTCGCGCATACCGGTATGGACGCGATGACGCACGCGATCGAAGCTTATGTTTCGACAGCGAACTGCGACTTTACCGATCCTCTTGCGATCCACGCGATCGAGATGATCCAGAAGGATCTCATCCCTTCCTACAACGGCGATATGGAAGCGCGCGACAAGATGCACAACGCACAGTGCCTTGCAGGGCAGGCGTTCTCCAACGCGTTGCTCGGCATCGTCCACTCCATGGCGCATAAGACGGGCGCAGCCTTTGCAGACTACGGCGCACACATCATCCACGGCGCGGCAAACGCAATGTACCTTCCGAAGGTCATCGCCTATAACGCCAAGGATGAGACGGCGAAGAAGCGCTACGGCGTCATTGCAGATTATATGCATCTCGGCGGCGCGAACGACGATGAGAAGGTCGCTCTCCTCATCAAGACGCTGCGCGATATGAACGATGCGCTCAACATCCCTCACTGCATCAAGAATTACGGTGCGGACAGCTATCCCTGCGAGCAGGGCTTCGTGCCCGAGGATGTGTTCCTTGCACGCCTTCCCGAGATCGCCAAGAACGCGATCGGCGACGCTTGCACGGGTTCCAACCCCCGTATCCCCACGCAGGAAGAGATGGAAAAGCTCCTCAAGTGCTGCTACTACGACACCGAGGTCGACTTCTAAGTTTTTCCGTGAATGCGATGAGCCCCGCGGCTTCTGCCGCGGGGCTCTTTTCCTATGTCGCGCGCCGCGAAGTTTTCGCGGTGCGGTCGGAGGCAACGCGTATCCACGAGGCGGGGCATGGCGTGCAAAATTGCCTGTGGGGCGCATTGTTTTCTCTTTGTTATCTGCACCTCGTTCCCGATCGGTTGTGCGGTGAACTTCGCAAAACATCCTTCGCGATGGTTCGAGATACGGACCACGAAACCGGGAAAGCGGGAAGACGCTTGACGGCTCGGACAGACGAGCGTCTACGGGGCGCCAAACGGCACCCCTTTTTTCAAAAAAAGTACGGAAAATTACCGGAATAATGTTGACTTACGGTCAACATTATGTTATAATAATAGCGTAATCAGGAAGACGAAAGCAATGCCAATGACACCAAAGCAAATGGTCAAACTTCTCAAAGCGAACGGCTTCATAGAAGTAGGCCAACCGGGAACCTCGCACCTAAAGATGCGAAACCCCGCGACAGGCAAGCAAACGACGGTCCCCATGCACAACAAAGACTTGGGCAAGGGGCTGGAACAGACGATACTGAAGCAGGCGGGGCTGAAATAAAGCCCCCGCCTGCATAAAATAAAATAGAAGGAGACAAGAGTCATGGAAAAAATAATTTACCCCGCAATCTTTCATAAGGACGAAAACCGCGGATACTGGGTCGAGTTCCCCGATCTCCCCGGCTGCCTGACCGAAGGGGATACGTTAGAGGAAGCCTTCCTCATGGCGGGCGACGCTTTGGACTGCTGGTTCAATGACCCCTCGCAAGACCGGCCGAAGCCCACACCCATCACCGACGTCAAAGCGGAAGAGGGGGCGGTCGTTCAAATGGTGCAGCCCGCGCCGTACCTGAGCGAAGGCGCGAAACAGTTCTATATCGAGGAAGCGATCGAGAAAGGGCTGAAGGAGCGCCATCTCAGCAAGAACCAAGCCGCCGTCATCTTGGATGTTGATCGCTCTTATATGACGCACATCGTAAATGGAAGGAAAAAGCCGTCGCCTGAGATGGCGAAACGCATCGGATTGCTTCTCGGGTTTGACTGGCGCATCTTTTATGCCGATGGAA
>CALVPY010000042.1 GCA_944354535.1 uncultured Clostridia bacterium | reverse complement strand
CGTGCCTCCCTTTTTTTGATGCTCTTTGACGTAGCACAATATGTTCTGCCCCGCGCCCGCCCGCTTCAGGAGCGGGATCTGAGCCGCACACAGCGGAAGCGAGAGCGCAAAGCCCGTTATAAGACAGAGAATGAGTTCATGCATCACAATCTTTCCAAAGCCGCCTTGATGACAGCTTTGTCGTTGTAGCGGTATTTTATTCCCATGATCTCCTGCGTCGTCTCCCCGCCCTTGCCCGCAACGAGCAAAATATCCCCCGCCTTGAGGTGCGTGAGGGCGTATTCGATGGCCTTTTCGCGCTCCTCGACGGCGACATAGCGGTCGGAGACCGTCCGATACCCCTTCTCGATCTCTGCGATGATGGCGACGGGGTCTTCATAGCGCGGGTTATCGGAAGTGAGGACGGAAAAGTCGGCGAGACTCGCCGCGACCTCCCCCATGACGGCGCGCTTGCCCTCGTCACGGTTGCCCCCGCAGCCGAAAAGCAGGATGAGCCTTCCCCTGCACTCCTCTTTGAGGGCGCTGACCGATTTTTCGAGGCCGTCGGGCGTATGCGCGAAGTCGACGAAGATATCCGCCCCGTTGTAGGACGCCACCCACTCGAGCCGCCCGTCCACTTCCTGCGTTGCCGAAATGCCGCGGGAGACGGCATCGCTGTCGATCCCCAGCTCTTTGGCTGCCGCCGCGGCGGCGAGCGCGTTATACACATTGTGCCGCCCCACGAGACGCAGCCGCGCTTCGACGAGCTCATCGGAAAGATTGAACACGACGCGGGAAGAGCGCAGCTTCTTTTCCTCCACGACGGCAAAGCAGTCGGCGGGGCTGTCGAGCCCGTAGGTAAGGCAGGGCATGCCGCCCTTTGCGAGCGTTTCCGAAAACGCATCGTCCGCATTAAGGACGGCAAAGCGGCAGCGCTCCTTTTGAAAGAGCTTCGCCTTTGCCGCGCCGTATTGTTCCATCGAGCCGAAGAAATCGAGGTGATCGCGCGTGAGGTTGGTAAAGACGGCAGCATCATAGACGATCGGGCACTCCTTCCCGAGGGCGAGCGCGTGCGCCGAAACTTCCATGACGACGTACTCCGCCCCTGCGTCCGCCATGTCTTTGAGGAGCGGAAAGAGATGGAAGGGATCGGGCGTCGTGAGCTCGGGCGCGATGACGGTGTCCTGAAAGCGCGCGCCCAGCGTACCGATGAGCCCCGCTCTTTTTTCCGCCGCCTCTAAAATGTGAAAGAGGAGATGCGCCGTCGTCGTCTTGCCGTTGGTCCCCGTGATGCCGATGAGTTTGAGCCTCCGTTCGGGGTGGCCGTAAAATGCCGCCGCAATGCGCGCCATCGCCTCCCGCGCATCGGGCACGATGAGCTGCGGCGCGGGCAGGGGCAGTTCGTGTTCGGTGACGAAGGCGGCAGCACCCCGCCGCAGCGCCTCTTTGGCGAAGAGATGTCCGTCCGCATGCGTCCCGACCAGGCAGAAAAAGAGGTCTCCTTCGCCCACGGCGCGGCTGTCCGCGCACAGCGAAATGACCTCTGCATCTCCGATCCGTTTCTTTTGTGAAAGTCCCTCCGAAAGCACGGAAAGCTTCAAGTGATGTCCTCCCGAAATTTTAGTCAAGCCGACCTGTCATTTCCGCGATGCCGCGGAAAATCTCTCCCGCACAGGGCGCCGCGACGGTGCTGCCGTAGTAGGAGCCCTGCGGCTCGTCGACGATGACGAGCGCAAGATAGCGCGGGTCGTCTGCGGGGAAGTACCCCACAAAGGAGGAGACGTACTTGCCCGCGGCGATATGCCCGTTCTCATATTTCTGCGCGGTACCCGTCTTGCCCGCGACGCGCAGCCCCTCCACATACGCCTGCTTGCCGCTGCCCTCTTTGACGACGCCCTCGAGCATGGAGGAAAGAATTTCCGAAGCCTCCTCGCTCACCGTGCGCCCCAAAAGGCGCTTTGCAAACTCCATACAGACGGCGCCGTCCTCCGAAGAGATGCTCTTGACGAGGCGGGGCGCGTAGTAATACCCCCCGTTGACGGCTGCCGCGGCGGCGCAGGCGAGCTGCAAAGGCGTCACCGCGATGCTCTGTCCGAACCCGATGCGCGCAAGATCGCTGTTTTTTAAGGTGCTTTCGGGGAGCAGCATGCCGATCGCCTCGCCCGAAAAGTCGATGCCCGTGGCGCTGCCGAAGCGGAATTTTTCGAGATAGTCGTAAAAAGTCTCCTTCCCGAGCGCGAGGACGATATCCACAAAGCAGGGATTACAGCTGTTGTTGAGCGCCCCCGCGAGCGTGAGGTTTGCGTGCTTGCCGTTCTTGTGATCGCTCCAGCAGCGGATCGTCGAGCCCTCCACGCTGCGGGTGCGGCTGCTCGAAAAGACCGCTTGCGGCGAATAGGCGCTCTTGTTCCCGCGAAGGTATTCTTCGATGTTTGCGGCCGCCGTGACGATCTTGAAGGTGGAGCCGGGCTCGTAGGCGTCGCTCACGAGGCCGTTGCGGGAGAGCGCGTTGAGCTCCGACATATCCCCGCGCGGGATGTCGTTGAGGTCGTACGAGGGCAGGTTGACCATCGCGAGCACGGAAAAATCGGAAGGATCGAGCACGATGCACCGCGCCGCCTTTGCTCCGTGCTCTTCGAGGGCGCGCGCCATCACCTCTTCGGCGAGCGATTGGATGCGCACGTCGAGGGTGAGCGTCACGTCGAGCCCGTCCTCCGCGGGGAGATAGGAAGCACCCGTGCCCTCGATCTCGACGCCGACAAGGTCGGTCTCGTACAAGATCTCCCCCTTCGTACCCGATAGATATTCGTCGTACTGCTTTTCGATGCCCGTGAGGCCCGCGCCGTCCGAAGAAGAAAAGCCGAGCACCTGACAGCTCAGCGCGCCGTAAGGATAGACGCGGCGGTTGTCCCGCGCATAATAGATGCCTTGAAGATCTGTCCCCTCCACGGCGGCGACCGTCTCTTTTTCCACACGGCGAAGAAGGACGATCTCCGAACTCGAACGGTCGGTAAGCTTTGCAAGGAGCGCCTCGTAAGAAAGCGGCAGGAGGGAAGAGAGCGCCCGTGCCGTCTTTTCCGCATCCCGAACGGCGTTGGCGCGGGCGTAGAGTGTGTACGCCGCCGCATTGCCCGCAAGCAGTTCGCCGTTCGCATCGTAGATATTGCCGCGTTCGGGAGAAACGGGCAGCTCCCGCGTCCACTGGTCGACGGCGCGGGCAATGAGTTCGCGCTCCCAGATGAGCTGGACATAGAAGAACCTGCCCAAAAAAAGGCAAAAAAGAAAGGTTATCGCCGCAAGCACGGCAAATAACCTCTTTCGTAAGACGGTGAGCGAAACGTTCGCTTTCCGCAATATCCAATTCTCCTTTGGGCTTTATTCGCCGCGGGTCATCCCCTGCGACTGCGCCCACTCATTGATGAATTCTTCGCTGTTGTAGCGGTCGATCTCCGACTGCACCTCTTCGGCGCGCTCCTGCAGCATCTGCACCTGCTCCTGACGGGAGAGGACTGCCGCTTCCGCGGAGTTGAGGAGCGCCGTATTGACACAGATGAGCGAGATCATGGCGACGACGACGACCGCGACGCACGCGAGCGCCACCTTTGCCTTCGTCGAGAGCGCACGGAAAAATGCGACGACGGCGTTCTCCTGCCGTTCTGCCGCCTCGATGCGCTGGGGAGCGCGCGTTGCGGCGTCCAGCGTCATGCGGGTGGGAAGGGCGTCGTCCTCATCCTCCTCTTCCTCGTAGGCGAGTGCGGGAGTCCCCGCATACGCGCCCACCTCTGCGGGGGCATAGGCAGGCGCAGCGGGCACATAGGAGGAGTCATAGGTGGGAGCCACCAAGGTATTATCGATAAGTTCGCCGTTCTGATAGGTCAGCCCCTCGAAGAGCTGCTTCTTCTCTGCGGGAGCATAGGCGCCGTTCGCCTGCGTCCCGTAAGAGGGCATATCCCCCATGCGCGTGAGGGGCATCCCCGCACGGATGGGCACATAGTCGTTGAGGCGCTGCGCGGCGCTGGGCGCACCGGGCGTCGAAGAAGGAACGACGGGCGCGTGATATTCGGGCTCGTGATAGTCCGAACGGTAGACAGGCTGATAATAATTCTGCTGCGGCGCGCTCTGAGGAGCGTACTGCGGCCGATAGTTTTCGGACGGTGCCTGCGGCGCATAGGCGGGCGCAGACATATCATATGTCTTGAGCGCGGGATCGGCCTGCGCGGGATTGTAAGCCTGCGTGTTGTATGCATACGGTTCCGCCCAGGGTTCGTTCTGCTGCGGTTCGACGAGTTTTCTGTAATTTTCGGAGATCGATCTCCCGTGAAGCTGCGCCGCCTCGTTCTCCTGCTTGCGGTATTCCCTCTGCTCCTCACTCAGTCTTGCGATCTCTTTGTCCAATCCGGGGATGCCTGCCACTTTCGTTGCTCCTTATAGCTTATTCTTTGGTACGAACGTTCATGCCACCTTATTCGGCATCTATCTTTCGTGCGATGCGGAGTTTTGCGCACTTGCTCCGCGAGTTCTGTTCTGTTTCTTCCGCGCTTGCCGTGATGGGCTTCTTGTTGACGAGCTCCACCTCTTTCCTCTTGCCGCATACGCAGACGGGAAGATCCTTCGGGCAGGTACAGGAGGACTGCAATTCGCGGAACGTCTCCTTCACGATCCTGTCTTCCAGGGAATGGAAAGTGAGGATACAGATCCTGCCGCCCGGTTTCAAGTGCCTGACGAGCCCTTTGATGCACTCCCTCAGTCCCGTCAGTTCTCCGTTCACCTCGATGCGGATGGCCTGAAAGGTCTGACGCGCACAGGCGGGAGAGCGGAATTTCGCGGGGATGCTCTCTTCCACGATATCGGAAAGGGCGCCGCAGGTCGTGATGCGCGATCTTTCCCGCTCCCGGACGATATTTCTTGCGATCGCGCCCGCGAAGCGTTCCTCCCCGTAATCACGGAGGATGCGGAAGAGTTTTTCCTCCGCGTAGTCGTTCACCACATCCTCTGCCGTAAAGCCGGACTGCCTGTCCATTCTCATATCGAGCGGAGCGGATGCCTTCCGGTACGAAAACCCTCTCTCCTCATCATCGATCTGGTGAGAGGAAATCCCGAGGTCCAATAGCACGCCGTCGAGCTTGTCCGCGCCCGCTCGCCTGAGAACTTCCGAATATCTTCGGTAATCAGATTTGAAAAGCTGAAACCTTCCTTCGAAGGGCCTGAGCCGCTCCGAGGCCGCTTCGATCGCCTCCTCGTCGCGGTCGGTGCCGATCAGGCGCACCGTAGGATCGCTTTCGAGGATGGCAAAGGAATGTCCCCCGCCGCCCACCGTGCCGTCGAAATAGACGCCGCCGGGCTTCAGATCGAGCCCCGCGATCACTTCGTCGAGCATCACGGGCCTGTGATAGAAGGGGAGCATAAGTTAGAAGTCCACGAGGGCAAGCGCCTCGTCCATCGAGAGTTCCTCGTTCGCCTTATCGTAAACTTCTTTTGCCCAGATCTCGATATAGTTTCCCATACCGATGGTAACGACTTCCTTTTTGATCTGAGCCGCATTCCGGAAGGCTGCGGGAAGGAGCGTCCTCCCCTGCTCGTCCTCCTGCAGCTGTTCGATCGAAGCCAGGATCTTGCGCTTTGCCGCAAGCAGCTTGGGATCGCCCGAGTGGATGTCGTTGAGCTTTGCGACTCTCTCGTCCATCACCTCCTGAGGGTACACCGCGATGCAGCCCTGCGAGCCGATGATGAAGCTGTACTCCTTGCCGAGGCCGGTGCGGAATTTCGCCGGGATGCGTATTCTGTTTTTCGCGTCCATCGCATGACAGACCGTTCCGGTGAAAGCAGCCATCCGTCCTCTCCTTTTAGAAGTCTGAGACCATTATATCACAGGGCCTTTCCCATGTCAACCACTCCTGACCACTTTTTTACTGAAATGTCAAAAAACTTTTCCTCCACCTGTAAAAATCTGACGAAATTCGACCCCGAAACGGGTTGAAAACATTTGTTCATACTGTAATTTGTTGTATTTTTTTGAGGAATTAAGAAAAATCACCTCATTTTTTGTTTTATACTCACAAGATTGCGTGAAACATTTGTTTGTGGTCAAATCGCCCATTCGGTGGTCAGAAATCCCTACGAGTGGCCGCCCGTCCCTGCCCGCAAGGGAGAGCAGCCGACGCGCCGTTCCGAGGTTTCCGTCAAAGACGGGCGCAGCGTAAAATGCGGCGATCTCTTCCCCCACCAGCGTATAGTGCGTACACCCCAGAACGACGCCGTCGAACTGCCCGCGCGGGAGATGCTCGGCAAGCCGGAGCCTGCTCCCCTCCGTGAGGGAGGCCTCTATGGCGGAGGCGAGCCTGGGCGGCGAAAAGACGGTAAACGCGCATCCCCGCCCGCGATCGAGCAGGGCGCGGAAACGGGCGCACCGCGCCGTACGCGGCGTGACGAGGACGAGCGCCTGTTGACAGCCCGCCCGCTCCGCAAGGCGGACGGCAGGCTCCGTCCCGACGACGGGAAAGGGAAAGGCGCGGCGCATCTCTTCCACGCAGACCGCGGTCGCCGTATTGCACGCAAGGACGGCGGCATCCGCCCCGAGATCCTTGAAAATTTCCAACCCCTCCCGCACATAGGAGGCGATCTCTCGTTCCGTTCTGCTCCCGTAGGGAGCATGGGCGATGTCGGCAAGATAATAATACCGCACGCCGCCGCGCAGTTTCAGGCACGCGGAGAGCACCCCGAGGCCGCCCGCGCCGCTGTCGAACACTCCGATACAGGGCATCCGTTCCATTCCCCCTCCCGTGCAAAAATCCGCGAAAAAATGCGCGAATCCTCGCAAAAACAGTTTACAACCATTGCATTTTATGCTAAAATAGCGGGGATTGAAAACGAACGAAAGGAGATTTACCGTGCCTAATATCAAATCCGCAAAGAAGCGCGTGCTCGTGACCGAGAAGAAGGCAGCGCAGAACAAGATGGTCAAGTCCGCCCTCAAGACGCAGATCAAGAAGTTCATGGCGGCCGTGGAAGCAGGCGATAAGGAGACGGCAAACAAGCTCTATCCCGAGACGGTCTCTGCCATCGATTCCGCTTGCTCGAAGGGTCTTCTTCACAAGAACAACGCGGCAAATAAGAAGGCAAAGCTCGCAAAGAGACTCGCAGCCATCGCGTAACGCAGACGAACCGATAAGCGAAGCGCCCGATAAGGGCGCTTTTTGTGCTGTCATCGCCGCCCTCTCCCCCACCGCGGGAGAGGGCTTCTTGTTTCATAACGCATCGGGCGCAAAAAGAACACGGCACCTACAAAACAAAAAAGGGGCGGCGAAACGCCCCGAAAACGCACTTTCCAAAACAAAAAAGGGGCGCCGAAACGCCCCAACGCAAAGAAAAGGAACGCTTGCGCGTCCCCTTCCTGTTATTCGATCGTAATGTGGCTCTCTTCCGCCTTCTTCTTATCCTCCTTGGGGATAAAGACGTTGAGCATGCCGTTTTCATACTTTGCCTTGATCTCGTCCTTGCTGATGTCGCCGACGTAGTAGCTGCGGCTGCACGAGAAGCTCCTCTCGCGGTGGATGTAGTTTTCCTTCTTGCCGCTCTCCTGCTTCTCGCTCTTGTTGACGGAGATCGTCAAATACCCTTCTTTGAGGTCGAGGCGGATGTCGCTCTTATCGACGCCGGGGACCTCCACTTCCATCGTGTAGCCCTCGTCGCTCTCCTTGATATCCGTCCTCATGTACCGCTGCACGTTCCTAGCGTTGAAGCCGTAGAAGCCGGGGAAGAGGTCGTTCATGGCTGCATCAAAGAAGTCGTAGTTATCGCGTTTGGTAAGTTCGTTTTTCATAAATATCATCTCCTTGTTTCGGGGTATCGGCATCCTTGTCGGTGCCCTTGTCTTTTCGCTTATAATATACCGCTTTTGAAGGCGGCTTAAACAGGTTTTCTGCCCGCCTCCCGAAATTTTTTTTGCAGAAAAAAGCCCCCGTGTTCTGATATGCACCCCAAAAGTTGGACAGACTTTTGGAGGTGCATAATTTTATGGAAAAAAAGGGAAGTAAGCAGAAAAA
>CALVPY010000041.1 GCA_944354535.1 uncultured Clostridia bacterium | reverse complement strand
CATCATGGCGCACCACGGTGACGTGGAGCCCAAGACCATCGAGGCAGTTCTCGTGCAGGCGGCGGACGCCATTTCGGGCGCACGCCCCGGCGCACGCAGGGAGACGGGCAGCAACTATGTCAAGCGCCTCGAAAAGCTCGAAGAGATCGCCTCGAGCTTCCACGGCGTCGACAAGAGCTACGCCATCCAGGCGGGCCGCGAAGTGCGCGTCATCGTCAAGCCCGATCAGGTGGACGATGCAAAGGCCATCTTCCTCGCCAAGGACATCGCCAAGAAGATCGAGAACGAGCTCGAATACCCCGGGCAGATCAAGGTCAACGTCATCCGCGAATTCCGCAGCGCAGAATACGCAAAATAAAATCATGGAAAACAGCCGCCGCTCTCATTGCGAGAACGGCGGTTTTTTGTATAAACGAAAACCCCGCGATAGTCGCGGGGTTCAAGAGAGGCTTTGCAGATGAGCAGAATTGAATTGGGGGGAGAGAACTGTGTAGCGAGGCTATCTTTATATTTTGCCCCCCTTGCGACTGTCCCACAAAAATGCTGTGCATTTTTGTGGGAGCCCTATTCGGGGGGGGGTAAGGGGGGATCGTCAAAAAGCAGGGAACAATCCCTCAGTCACTTCGTGACAGCTCCCTTTACACAAGGGAGCCTATGTCGCCGCGAGGGCATGACAACCCTTCCGTCTTGCCTTCGGCAAGCCACCGTCTCGCGCGGTAGAGACCGCGCTTCGGTCAGGGAATGCCCCGAACAATGGGGCATTCCCAAGTTCGCAAGAAAGCACTTGCTCACCCCTTGCACAGGGGAGACGAGAGAGGGGAATGTATGAGACCCGTTTACGGGTAGGAAATAACAAATGCGTGGCCGGCAGGCCAATTCTCCGGCGCACTTGTGCGCAGCCGGTAATGATTAGGGCTATGCCCGAAAATGAAGAACCACGTGCTATGCACGTGGATATTTATTTTTGTGCGGTCATTGCCCTGTTTGGGGCGGCGTTTGTCTTTCGCCCGATTTTTTGTCCGCGTGGGCGCCCTGCGCGCCCGTCTGCGTGTCCGCTTTGGCGTCGGCTGCGGCAGCTTCGCTTGAGATCGCGTCGCAGCGGCGGCCCGTCGAGGCGTACTTCTTCCCCGCCAGGGCGTAAAAGGTGCGGATGCGCTCGCGCAAAGAAGCGGGGCGGACGACGAAGGCGTCGCGGCCGAACCGCACGAGATACTGCATGAGCTGCTGATGGGAGCAGGCAAAGGTGAAGGTGTTGTTTTCGACGGAGACGGGCACGGGACGATGCACATAGAGGGCGCGGTACATCTCCATGCCGTGCGCCGTGAACTGCACGACCGCCTCCTCCTCGCGCTTGCCGTAGCGGAACTGCGGCCCGAAGGAGAGCATCTTTGCAAACAGCGAAAGCTGTTCGGGGGAGAATTCGGCGTCCTCAGCAAGGGGCGTCACCGAGAGGATGCGCGAAAGGCGGATGGGGACGCACTCGTTCCCGCGGGCGGCGAGCAGATAGCAGTGCGGCTCCTCTTTGGAAGCGGCGATGCGGTAGGGGGAGAGTTCGTAGCCCTTCCCGCGCGTGCGCCGCGTGGTGAGGAACACCTTCTTTTTGGCGGCGATCGCCCTTTCGAGCGCCTCGTACTGCGGGCGGAAGACGATCTTTTCGCGCTCGTCCTGCGGAAGGGCGGCGTAGGAGGAGAAGAGGTTGCGGAAGTATTCCGAAAGCGAGCTCCCGCCGAGGAGATACGCCTCGATATAGTCGAGGACGGGCCCGGAAGCGCGCGTGGGCTTGACGGAGACGGTGCAGTCGAAGCGCTCTCTGAGGGGCGCCGCCTCCCGCTTACGGACGTGCGAGGCGATCGTGCGGCACAGCGCTTCGAGCTCGCTCTTTCTGAGGCTGGTCTCCTTCCCGATCGCACCCGTGAGATAGGACGAGAGCTCTTCCTCCTGCGTGCGGAAGCGCTCGTAATAATTGACGATGAGCTGCGTCAAAAGCGCGTTCCTGTTGAGCGTACGCCCGTCCGCCTTGAAAAATTCAAAGCTTTCGGCGTCCTTTTCGAGGATGTCCGCCGTCCGTTTCGTTACATTGATCTTTAACTTTTCCGTCATGAGCTTCTCCTCCTTTTTCCAAATCATACCACAAAAAGGGGTCAAAAGCAAATGAATGATAGTACATTTCTGATATAATTTTCTTAAAAATGCGCTGTTTCCTATGCATTTTATTCCAAATCAAGGGGTCAAAAAAATATTTGAAACTGCGTATTTACAAACGGAAAAAGATGTGCGATAATAGGGGCAGGAAAACGAACGGGAGGAAATAATATGAAGGTATGCCATACGGAAGCCATGAAGCTCATCAAGGAGCTCGAGACACAGAAGAGCAAACTCATCAAGTTCGAGGATCGCTGCTCGGCCGTCTCCTACAAGGAGGGCGAGGAGCCCATCGACAGCGGCTATGCGTACGAAAAGACGCGCGAGGAGATCCGCGCTGTCGACGATAGGATCCGTGCCGTCCGCACGGCGCTCGGGCGAGCGAATACCGAGGTCATCGCCGAACCCTTCGGCATCACCATCGGCGAAGCGCTCGTGCTCCTTGCGCAGCTGCAGAACGAGCGCGCGCAGATCGAGTCTCTCACGGGCCGCGACCCGCTGACGAGCGAGATCACCTACAACGGCGTCATCCGCTTCACGCGGTGCAATTACGACGTCAAGCAGGCGGAGGCCGATGCGGGCGATCTTCGCAAGCGCATTTCCGAGCTGCAGATCGCCATCGACCGCGCCAATCTGACGAACTACATCGAGATCTGACGCCCTTTCCGAAGAGGGACGGTTTGGCTTTGATGCCGGGGAATGTCCCCGAAAAACAGGCTGCACATGAGTGGCACAAGGAGACAGTTAAAGCGGAAGTTTATTGTTTTTGTCATCGCTTTGGGAGTTTTCCGTTTGTGCGTTACAGGTTGCAAAGTTACGGAATTGATCAAGGAGAAATATCTTTTTAATCGATCTTTTACAAGGCTGATCGTCACTCTTAAAAACCAAATGGGCGGGGAGGTTCGGTTTGACCCCGCCTGCTTTTTATTTCAGGGTCCGGCGCCGCCTGCGGTACCGAAGGAGGACAACATGAAACACGAATGGTTCGGGTTTTACTGCGAGCGGGAAGACGACCCGGATGGGCGCGTTGACACGCTGCGGCTGGACTTCACCGATAGGACTTACGAATATATCGCCCTGCTCGATCGTTCGCGGCTCGGCAAGGGATATTACGGCACAACGCTTATGGAAGTGCCCGTCACCGCGGAGCAGCTTACAGAGCTTCATCGGATCGTGCGGGCGTGTTTTGAAGGGGGAAGCATGACGACGGGCGGAGGGCTTTGCGGCGATGTTTTGCCCGTTCTCCATGCCGCAGAGCCCGAGCGGGAGACGGTCGCCAAAGAGCGCGTTCTTGCCGCCGTGCGCCGCACGCTGACGGAGGAGGCGACCGCCTCGATCGCAGCACACGGGAAGCCCGAGCGCGCCGATTACTTCGATCTTCCTGCCATGCTCTCGGCGGTGGAAGACTTCCTCGAAGGGAAGATGTCTGCCTCGGCATTCGCCGATTGGTGCCTTTTGATGATGCGCTGCTTTCAGGACGGAGGCTCTTTTCGCGGCGTTCCCGGGCTTTGGGAGCTTTACGACGAGCTCGCCGACAGTTTTGACGGCATGGCGTTTACGTCAGAGGACTGCACGGACGAGGAGACGCGCCTTTGCGTATTGGAATTTTACGCCGAGCTCAAGTACAAAGCCCATCGCCGCCGCTGTCTGCTTCAAAAGAAGGAAAAGCCCTTTCAGAAGAACAGTGTCGTCATCTATGCCGCCTTTGCCTTTACGGCAGGCGCCGACGGGGAAGACGAGCGCTGCGTCTATTTCTTTTGCACTGCCGATTATAGGAGGAAGCGCGTCAATTACTATCAGATGGACGATCCCGAATTTGACAGGGCGCTTTGTTACACGATGATCTCTTTGGAGGAATTTGAGGATCTTCCGAGCAGATATGTGTATTACGCACTCGACCGCACGCTCTTTGCATCGGCGCAGAAGGGGAGTTGAGAGAAAAAAGGGGGCGGGGCGCGCCGCTTGCGGCGCGCCCCGCCCCTTGTCATGTCGTCGTGATGATCGTATGCTCCTTCGGCACGGCGTTCAGATGTTTTCGGGGAGGCGGGTGACGTCGCTTCCGAGGAAGGAGACGTCGGCATAGCGTTCGATCGTAAATGCGCCCTTTTCAAAGCGCACTTCGCTTAAAGAGGCGTTGGGAACAAAGGGGATGTGCTGCATTTCGGAAAGCGGCAGCCCGCGGAAGGCGCAGGTGAGGGCGCGGATCATCGCAGCGTGCGTCGCAAGGACGACGGTTTTTCCGTCGTTTTCCCGGGCGATACGCAGGACGGCGGCAAGCCCGCGCGCCTGCACTTCTTCGAGCGATTCCCCGCCCGTACAGCGCGCAAGCCCGATGTTCTCCGTCCAGCGGGCGTAATCTTCGGGATAGGCGCGGGCGATCTTATCGATGTGCTTCCCTTCCCACAGTCCGCCGTCGATCTCGCGGAGGCCCTTCTCGGGGCGGACGGAAAGCCCCAGCGCCTCTGCCGCGGGCGTCACCGTCTGCACGGCGCGGAGAAGATCGCTCGAAAAGAAGGCGTCCGGTTTTAGAGCAAGCAGGCGCTTTTTCAGCTCTTCCGCCTGCCGCATGCCGCGGTCGGAGAGCGGTACGTCCGTCTGCCCCGTGAATACTTTGTCCACATTGGCGCGGCTCTCGCCGTGCCGTACAAAATAGAGTGTCGTCATGAGTGTTGTTCCTCAGGTGCCGCCCCGCTTTTCGGGCGCTCTTTGAGCATCGCGTCCACCTCTTCGCGGGTGCAGCGGTAGTCGCCCTCTCCGCTGCGGCGATAGGTGCCCGTGTACGGGTCGGGGCCCAAAAAGACGGGCCGGTCCTGATCCTCGGCGCGCGGAACGGAGATGACGACGATGCGGCATTTCCCCGCCTCCTGCACGCGCACGTCGCCGCGGCTTAAAATGTTCGCGCTCACGAAGCGCCGATCGCCGAGAATGTTCCAGAATTCCCCGATGAGCTTGTCGGGATCGGGGAGCTCGACGGGGTGCAGGGAATGATCGGGCCGTTCCTCGACGCCGAGCAGAATGACCCCGCCCTCCGTGTTGGCGAAGGCGGAGTACGTCTCCCACAGGCTCTCGGGCAGCCCGCCGACGGCGAGCTTGGCTTCCAGGCGGTTGCCCTCGCGGTAGCGTTCGAGGTGCGAAAAGTTGATCATACCATCCCCCTTGCCGCCATTATAGCACATCTTTTCCTCAAAGGCAAGGGCGGAAAAGAGGGGAAGGCGGAAGAAAAGGCGTGTCCTGCGGGGGGAAAGAGGGGGCGGCGCGCCCTGCGGGGCGTAGGATATTTGTTCGGGCCGATCATCGATCGTATCTTAAAGTTGTCTTGACAGATCGCGTAGAATATGTTATAATAAGTAAGAAAAGTAATACGAATTATACTCAAAGGAGCAAACAATGGAAAATTTCCCCGAAGGTAAATTTCTGGCAACGGTCAAGATCGGCCTCAAAGGGCAGATCGTCATCCCTAAAGAGGTGCGTGATATGTTCTCGCTGAACCCGGGAGATTCGCTGGTCTTGATGGCGGACAAAGGGCAAGGCATTGCCTTGCAGCCGTTTTCCTATGTGGAATCGTTTTGGAAGGCTGTCAATCATGTAAAGGACGGCGAGCAAAAATGAATGCGCTTGAAGTAAAAGGACTGACGAAAGTCTATCCCGAATTCACGCTTGATAAGGTCAGCTTTTGCGTACCGCAGGGGCATATCGTCGGGCTCATCGGCAGAAACGGCGCAGGAAAAAGTACGACTATAAAAGGTATATTGCAGCTTATCGCAACAGAAGGAGATGTCGCCGTCTTTGGAAAGAATATGGATGTGGATGAACTTGCGGCAAAGCAGATGATCGGCTATGTCGGCGGCGGTTTTCGCTATTATCCCATGAACACGCTTGTTTCTATCCGCAAGGCGTACGCACCCTTTTATCCGGCGTGGGATCAAGGCAAGTATGAAAGACTGCTTGCGCAATTCGATTTGTCTGAACGAAAGAAGGTCAAAGAGCTTTCCGAGGGCATGAAGGTGAAGTTTGCGCTTGCCCTCGCTCTTTCGCACGGAGCCAAGCTGCTCATCATGGACGAACCGACGAGCGGGCTCGATCCGCTTTCGCGTGAAGAGTTCTGCGACATTGTTTTGCAGCTTGTGCGGGAGGAAGGCGTTTCCGTCCTCTTTTCTACGCATATCACGTCCGATCTGATGCGCATTGCCGACGACATCGTCTATCTCTCGCAGGGCAAGCTCCTTGCAGCGTGCCCGCTGAAAGAGATGCTTAACAAATATAAGTTGGTGCGTTTTTCTTCTCTTGCAGACGCGACGGCTGCCAAAGCCATCGGCGTGAAGGCGGTCAAAGAAGGCTACGAAGGGCTGCTGCCCCGTGATATGCAAATATCAACAAATGTTACCGTATCCGACGCAACGATCGATCATATCATCGTACATTTGGAAAAAGCAAACGAGGGGGAATGGGTATGCTGAATTTGATTAGAAAAGAATTAGCTCTTTGTATGCACCCGACGGCTTTTATCTTTCTCATCTTTGCTGTGCTTGTATTTGTGCCGAATTATCCCTATGAAGTCATTTTCTTTTTCTCCTGCCTTTCGGTATTTTTCTGCTGTATGATGGGAAGAGAAAACGGCGATATTGCATTTTCCTGCGCATTGCCCGTAAAAAAGGAGCATATCCCCATTGCAAAGATGCTTGTGGTATTCGGGCTGCAAGGTATCGTTTTGCTGCTCGTCGGTATCCTCGGTGCAGTCAAAGGCGCTGTTTTGCCTGCGGAGCAGTATGTCAATCAAGCGGGTATCTCGGCAAATCTTGCTTTGGTCGGCAATGGTGCGGTATTGCTCGGCGTGTTCAACCTTATCTTCTTTCCGCGCTATTTCAAATCCCCCGATAAGATCGGCGTTCCGTTCGTGATCGGCGCGGTTGTCGTGTTCTTGCTGATTGGCGTTTTCATTGTTTTACGCTGGGCAACGCCCCTGTATTCCGTTACGCTGAACGGGCTGAATTCTGTAAACACAGGAGCAAAAGCAGCCGCTTTGACCATAGGGATAGTCATTTATATTGCTATGTCTGTGATCGGCTGCAAATTATCCATGAGGCGCTTTCATAGGATCGACGTATAGAAAACTTCGGCCGGATGCGTTGTGCCGATGGGCGGAGCCCCCGTTCACAGCGGGCGGTAGGCGGCGGGGGGATGGCCGAGCAGTTCCATGATGGTGAGTTCGTCAAGGGCGTCCTGCAATGCGTTGTGCGTCTCGCGGTAGGCGCTGTTTCCGGAAAGCAGCCGAAGGATGGGCTCCACGCCGTAGCCGCGCCGCAGCCGCCCCGTGGAATACAGGGGCGCATCTCGGGGGATGTGCGGGTTATAGGTGCGGTAGGCGGCAAGCGCCATGATGTCGTACCAGCCGAAGGAGGCGAGCTCGGGCAGATGGGCGCGGTCGAAGCGCGCGTTGTAGGCAAACACCTGCTTTGCACCGTGGGCGCGCAGGCAGGAGAGGAGATCGTCCATCGCCTCTTCCCGGGCAGAAAAGGCGTTTTTATCCTCGCGCCGCAGGATGAGCGCCGAGGAGTACATGCCGCCTTCGCGGAATTCGGGGTCGAGGATATAGTATTTTGTTTCCACGGGCTGCAGGGTGGCGCTGTCGGCAATGACCGCGCCGAGCGACATGACGCGGTCGCGCCACGTTGTTTCTGTATCGATGACGGCAAAGCGGGGCATTTTGTCTCCTTCTTTGGCGGCATGGGTTTTTGAGGGGATGCTGTCCTTAGTATAACATTTTCGGGATGACGGCGCAAGAGGGGCGCGGCGCAAGAGGGACGTGGTGCAAGTGGGGCGCGGCCGTGCAAGTTTGAAATTTTTTTCGGAAAAGACGGCAAAATCGCTTGCTAAAATCGGTCGGGTTTGATAAAATATGATACGTCAATTGAACATTGGGGTGTCGCCAAGCGGTAAGGCAACGGACTCTGACTCCGTCATTCGTTGGTTCGAATCCAGCTACCCCAGCCA
>CALVPY010000040.1 GCA_944354535.1 uncultured Clostridia bacterium | reverse complement strand
AAAATAAAGGGCGCGCTCCAACGGAGACACGCCCTGCATTTGTATCTCCGATTGCGGGTACAACCTTCCCGATCGCGAGAAAGTAGAGATACGAAATGCCGATTCGTATCTCGCGATCAGAAATTATATGGTTGTACCCGAGGTCAGTATAACACATGTTGAAAAAAAGCGCAAGAGTTTCCCGCAAAAAAAGAAAATGCGCCTCATACAAAATCGCTTGCCATGATCTCCTCAATATAGCCTCCCCTGTGTAAGGGGTGAGCCGCGCATGATACGCATCGCCACGGTGTGGCGTGCGTGCGCGGCGAACTGAGGTTTTTGCCATTGTGGGCAAAAACCGTGACTGAGGCGGCGTTCCCCTTGCGCCGCCGAGACGGTGGCAGGCGAGGAACGAGCCTGACGGAGGGGTTGCTAAGCTCAGCAACAAGACTGAGGGAGTAAAAAGAGCGGCGGCGCCCCGTCATGCGGGGCGCCGCCGCAAAAGTCACATCATTCGTTCCGCTTTCAGGCGAAACGTCCTGCCGTCGGGGAGAGTATAGAGGAGGGTATCCCCCTGCTGCTCGCAAGTCCCCAAAAGGTACTCGTCGAAGAGCGGCTTCAAAGAGGCCATAACGTCCTCCGCCGTCACTTCCGCGCTTGCATCCCATGCGATCTTGTCTTCCATTTTTTGTTCCTCCTTAAAAAATAAAGGGCGCGCTCCAACGGAGACACGCCCTGCATTTGTATCTCCAGCTGCTGCGATGCTAACTGAACCCCAATGAGGAATAGAGATACGAAATGCCGATCCGTACCTCATTGGAGTTAAATATTTAGTTAGCATCGCACGCTCAGTATAACACATGTTGAAAAAAAGCGCAAGAGTTTCCCGCAAAAAAAGAAAATGCGCCTCACACAAAATCGCTTGCCAAAATCGGCGATTTGCGCTATACTGAACGTACTGTGATAGGCGGGGAGTTAGCGGTGCCCTGTATCTGCAATCCGCTATAGCAGAGCCGAATGCTTTTCTCGGTGCAGTACATGGAAGGCTGCGCGGAGTAAGGAATGTCGATCGCAAGGTCTTATGCAACGCATCTCTGCGAACCGTGTCAGGGTAGGGATACAGCAGCACTAAACAGTTCGGTGCGTGTGCCATGAGGTAGCTTTGCGCTAGTTACCTGCTTCGTTTCCGCTTCGGTGTGCTGCAACAAAAAAAGCTTCACAGTTTTTTTATTTTCACGAATTTTTACGGCGGGCTCCCTCAACGGGGGGCTCGCCTTGCTTGTTGTTTCCGTCCATTCTTTCACGAGAATGTAAAATAAATACTTTCCCGCAAGAACGCTTGAAGGGTTTGCCGAAACGTGGTAGAATGGGGCAAATTTTCGGGGCGAGCAAATGCTTTCTCAAATTTGGTACAATCCTTAATTTAGCCTCCTCTTCGGGGAGGTGGCTCATCATTCGGCGAACGCCGATGATGAGCCGGAGGGAGTAATTGCTGGGGTTTCGCTGTCCCCTTGCCTCCCGCGTCGCCGCAAGGCGTGTCATGCGGGGGATGTCTACCGTCATCCCCACGCCGTCTGCGCCTGCGTCTCCTTTTCCCACA
The DNA here is from genome assembly GCA_944354535.1 of uncultured Clostridia bacterium. Taxonomy (GTDB): domain Bacteria; phylum Bacillota; class Clostridia; order Christensenellales; family Borkfalkiaceae; genus Gallimonas. The sequence goes on along the minus strand of CALVPY010000040.1, from coordinate 7,078 downwards.
AATCTTTTGCTTCGCAAAATCTTTGCGGGAGCCCTGTCAATGGAGGTGCCGAGCGAAGCGAGGCGGAAGGAGTACAAGCCGCTCTCACCCCCAAAACCATTTCACGGCTCTCAAGAGGTTCCTTATGGAGATCTTCCGTTTCGGCTGGAAGTACTGGAAAAAGTATCTTCCGCTCGACATCCTCGTCAAAGTCTTTTCCCTTGTCGCTATTCTGTGCGATCTGCTGCTGCCCCTGCTGTCCGCGGGCATCATCGACTATGTGATCGCCTACGACCCCTCTTCGCCCGTCGACGAGGGCATCATCGGGTTTCTCTTCGACGGCCGCCTCGGCGCGCCCGCTTCGGGGGAGCTCTTTTTGCACCTTGTCCTCATTTTTGCGGGCGTCTTCCTCGTCCGCATCGTGCTCCTCTATGCGAAGAACGTCACCTTCCAGTGGTGCGGCGTCGCCATGGAGTGCACTCTCCGCGCCGAAACGTACGCCAAGCTTTTGGAGCTCGACGGCGAAACGCTCTCCCGCTACAACGTAGGCGAGCTCCTCACCACGATGAACCGCGATACCATCTCCTTCAAGGAGCTGTATTCGCGTATGCTCCTCAACATCTTCGATTCGGTCATCGTCATCGTGCTCTCCGTCGTTACGCTCACCATGCTCGACTGGCGGCTTCTCTTTCTCCCCGTCGCCGTCGCGCCCTTCTTTACGGCCGCGCTCGTGCGCTATCTGAAACAGGCAAAGCTGCTCTTCAAGGAGATCCGCGAGAGCTATTCCGCCATCAATTTGACGGTGCAGGAGAACATCGACGCCGTGCGTATCGTGCGTTCCTTCGCGGGCGAGGAGACGGAGATGCACAAGTTCGACCGCGACAACGAGCGCGTCTTTGCGCTCAATCGGAAGGAAGCCAGGCTCTCCGCCAAGTACAACAGCATCTTCACGCTCTGCCAGCAGGTGGGGTATGTGGGCACCGTCTGCGTGGCGTTCGCGCTTGTTTTGAGCGACAATATCGCCCTCGGCGCGCTCACGGCGGCGACGACGTACGTCACCAAGATCATCTCGCACATCATGCAGATCAGCCGCTCCTTCTACATGATGCAGAACCAGCTCGTCTCGGGCGCACGCCTCAAAAAGTTCCTCACCGAAGAGGGCGCCATCCACGACAGCCGCGCCGCCCGCACCGCGCCGCAAAAGCCGCACTTCCGCTTTGAGGACGTCTCTCTGACCCTCGGCGAAAAGCCCGTCTTAAAGCACATCACGCTCGATCTTCCCTACGGCAAGAAGCTGGGCGTCATGGGGGGTACGGGCAGCGGAAAATCGGTGCTATTAAAGAGCCTGAGCCGCATCTACGACGTAACGGCGGGGGACATCACCCTCGACGGCACCGACATCCGCGAGTATCCTTTGGAAGCGCTCCGTTCGGAGTTCGCCTACGTCTTCCAGGACGTCTTCCTCTTCTCCAACACGGTGGATGCCAACATCGCCTTCGCGCATCCCGACATCCCCGAAGAAGAAGTCGTGCGCGCCACGCAGATCGCGCAGGCAGACCAGTTCATCGGCAAGCTCGAAGCGGGCTACGAGACGGTGGTGGGCGAGCGCGGTGTGGGGCTTTCGGGCGGGCAGAAGCAGCGCATCTCCATCGCGCGGGCGCTCATCAAGGGCGCGCCCGTCCTCGTCCTCGACGACGCCTCCTCCGCGCTCGACATGGCGACGGAGCGCCGCGTGCTCACTTCCATCAAGGAACACTGCCCCGAAAGCACGCTCGTCATCGCCGCGCACCGCGTCTCCTCCGTCCTCGATTGCGACGAGATCATCTATCTCCGCGACGGCGAGATCATCGAACGGGGCACCGCGGAAGAGCTCATCCAAAAGAACGGCGCGTTCGCGGCGGTCTATCACTTGCAGATGAGCGACGGACAACTCGATAATTCTTCTTACGGGAGGGCGGAACTGTGAAGCGCAACACCTATTTCATGGATGAAGAGGTCAAGACGGACAAAGTCGACGTCAAGTACCTCGGCCGCATCTTAAAGCGCATCGCGCCCTACAAAAAGCTGTTTTTGACGGCGCTCTTCCTTCTCATCTTCTCTTCGGTGCTCTCCCTTCTTCCGCCCGCCATCATCCGCGCGGTCATCAACGAGGTCATCCCGATGCAGGAAGACCGCCTCCGCACCTTTGTCTTGTATATGGCGGGGCTCGCCGCCATCGGGCTTCTGACGGCGCTCCTTCCTTACTTCTATCGCTCCGTCATGGGCACAGTGGGGCACGGCATCATCACCGATTTGCGCCGCGAGATCTTCTCGCACTTGCAGGAGCTCCCCTTCGAGTACTACGACACCCGCCCCGCAGGCAAGATCTCCATCCGCGTCACCGAGTACATCAACGAGCTCGCCGACTTCTTCACGTCCTATCTCCTCGATGCCATCGTCAGCGTCTTGAAGATCATTGTCGGCACCGTGCTCATGCTGTGCCTGAGCCCGCTTCTCACCGCAGTTGTCTACGCGGCGCTCATCCCGCTCACGCTGTGCGTTCTGCTCGTCAGATCGGCGGTGAGGAAGCTCTTCCGCAAGCACCGCGCCAAGAACAGCAACCGCAACGCCTTCATCGTCGAATCTATCATGGGCGAGAAGGTCATCAAGAACTACAACCGCTCCGATTTCAACCAAAAGGTCTACTACGACCTCCAGCAGGACAGCTTCAAGACGTGGATGAAGATCGTGCGCCGCAACGAGCTCAACGCGCCCGTCTCGGAATTTTTCTGGAACGCGGGCACGCTCGCCCTCTACGCCGTCGCCTTCGCCCTTCTTTCGGGGGGCGACACCGCGATCGCAGGCACCGTCATCGCCTTCCTCCTCTACATGGGGCTGTGCTCGGAGCCGCTTCTGCAGATCACCGCCATTCTGCAGCAACTCGCGCAGGTCTCGGCGAATTTAGAGCGCATCTACGAGACCATCGACACCCCCGTCTCCATCGCCGATAAAAAGGACGCCGCCGTTCTGCACGACATCGAAGGCAGGGTAGACTTCAACGACGTCACCTTCGGCTACGAGCCGGGCATCCCCGTCCTCGAACACTTCGATCTTCACGTCCGTGCGGGCGAAAAGATCGCCCTCGTCGGCCCGACGGGTGCGGGCAAGACGACGGTCATCAACCTTTTGACCCGCTTTTACGACGTGGGGGAGGGGAGCGTCACCGTCGACAGGCATAACGTCAAAGACGTCACGCTGCATTCCCTGCGCAAGGAGATCGGCGTCCTCATGCAGGAGCCCTTCCTCTTCCGCGGCAGCATTTTAGATAACATCCGCTACGGCACCCCCGAAGCGACGGACGAGGAGTGCATCGAGGCAGCCAAGCGCATCTATGCCGACCGCGTCGCCGCCCGCTTCCCCGAAGGCTTTTCCTCTCAGCTCGGCGAGCGCGGCGAAGGACTCTCGGCGGGGGAAAAGCAGCTCATCTCCTTTGCGCGCATCGTGCTCAAAAACCCCCGCATCATCATTCTGGACGAAGCGACGAGCGCCATCGACTCGGAGACCGAGCTTCTCATTCAGGGCGCGCTCGACACCATCCTCGCGGGCAAGACGGCGTTCATCGTCGCCCACCGCCTTTCCACCATCCGCAAGGCAGACCGCATCCTCTACATTGCCGACAAGGGCATCGCCGAAGAGGGCTCGCACGAAGAGCTCATGGCGCGCCGCGGCCGCTACTACGCCCTCAATATGCGCAAATGATTTGACTTTCCGCATAAAAGGGAGTAAAATGGGCGGGAAAAACGATAAGGAAGCAAAGATCTATGGCAGAATGTACGCACGACTGCTCCTCCTGCAGCAGCAACTGTTCCTCGCGCGATAAGCAGTCCTTCATCAAGCCTCTTCACCCCGACGCAAAGGTAAAGCGCGTCGTCGCCGTCGCGAGCGGCAAGGGCGGCGTGGGCAAATCGCTCGTCACGGCGCTTTTAGCTGCGCACGCAAACAAGCTCGGCCTCCGCACGGCGGTGCTCGATGCCGACATCACGGGTCCTTCCATCCCCAAAATGTTCGGCGTGCACGAAAGGGCGCGCGGCACGGAAGGGGAGATCTATCCCCTCGTCTCGAAGAGCGGCATCCAGATGATGTCGATGAACTCGCTTTTAGAGCATGAAGACGACCCCGTCATCTGGCGCGGCACCCTCATCGCGGGCGCGGCGCAGCAGTTCTGGACGGACGTCGTGTGGGATGACGTCGATATCATGTTCATCGATATGCCCCCGGGAACGGGCGACGTGCCCCTCACCGTCTTCCAGAGCATCCCGTTAAGCGGCGTCGTCATCGTCACCACCCCGCAGGACCTTGTCGAAATGATCGTCAAAAAGGCGGTCAACATGGCAGATATGATGAAGGTCCCCGTCTTGGGGCTTGTGGAGAACATGAGTTATCTCACCTGCCCCGGCTGCGGCAGGACGATCGAGCCCTTCGGGGCGAGCAAGGCGGCGGCGCTTGCTATGGAGCACAAGTTCCCCGCGGCGGCGCGCCTTCCCATCGACCCGAAGTTTGCCGAACTTGCCGACGAGGGCATGATCGAATTCGCCGACACCGACGCCTTGAAGGAGCTCTTCTCCGTCATTTCCTCCTCGCGCGAGATCGTTCGCGCCACCCCCGAAGCATGATCTTATGAAAGACGCCGCGGCGGCCCATGCGGGCCGCCGCGGCAAAATTTTTCTCTTTTCTCTTGCCTCCCTCTTTGAGGGCGAGCAAGTGCTGTCTTGATCTGCCAAATTCCACAATTTAGCCTCCTCTTCGGGGAGGTGGCTCATCATCGGCATACGCCGAATGATGAGACGGAGGGAGTAAATTCCACAATTTAGCCTCCCCTGTGCAAGGGGTGAGCAAGTGCTTTCTTGGCAAAGCCACGGTGTGACTTTGCCCACTTGCGAACTTGGAAACGGCACATGGAACGTGCAGTTTCCTGACCGAGCGCGGGCACTACCGCGCGAGAAGGTATCTTGCCGTAGGCAAGACGGAGGGGTTGTTGTGCACGCGGAAATTCGATCTTTACAACCCTCCCGCCTCACTTCGTTCGGCACCCTCCCTTACACAGGGAGGGCAAAAAACAACTTCCTATCCTCCCTCCCTGAGTGAGGCGGCACGGCGAAGCCGTGACGGAAGGAGTCCGCCTTCCGATCATAAAAAAATAACCGCCCCTGATGTGGTAGTCTCCGGGCTGGTTATTTTTCACAGAACTCGGGGCTGACCGCTGAAATGCAGCGTCCCTCTGTTGCTCTTTTCGTTTATCACGCTTTTTCCGCTTTGTCAACCGTTTCGGCTGAATTTTTATTGCTCCGAAACTTCGACGGGCGCGGTCGCGGCGAAGCGGCGGGTAGAATCGCGCGCGCTCTCGCAGCCTGCGCGCGTGTTGTAGTCGGCGCCGTAGGCAAGCAACTTCCCGTTCGCGTTCAGGAGCTGGAAGATATAGTCTCCCATCTTGGTCTGCACGATGCGGAAATTCCCCTTTTTGATGTTGTTCTTATATGTCTCGATGCCGCCCTTCGCCCCCGCGAGCGTCGTATAGTACCCGCCCGAGAGCATCTTCTCCCCGTTGGAGGCGCGCAGCTCGAAGGTATATCCTCCGTTCATGGGGGAGATGACCCACTTGCCGCTGTAGCCCTTCTGCTCCTGTTTCTCCGTTTTCTCCGCGTTCGGAGCGGGTCGTCCGGGTTTGGTTTTGACCGCCTGTCCCGTCTTCGGGGCAGCTTCTTTCTTTGCAGGCGTCTTTCCGGCGGCCTTCGCGGCTTTCTCCGTCTTCACGGCAGCCTTTGCGGCTTTCTTTTCCTCGTCTTCCTTGAGCGGCGTCACTTTTACTTTCACCGTAGGGCTTTTCTTCATACGTTCCCCCCATAGTTTCAAATCACTGATATTATATCATAAAAATCGCAGTCTGTCAATCATTGACAAATTTTTTCATTTGCTGTAAAATGTTCGCATGGATCGCATTGCCGTCATCGGCGGGGGAGCCGCAGGGCTCACGGCCGCCGTCCGCTTATCTCAGGCGGGAAAACACATCACCCTCTTCGAACGGGGAGAACGCCTCGGCCGCAAGCTGTCCGCAACGGGCAACGGGCAGGGGAACGTCACCAACCTTCACATGGGGGCAGAACACTATCACACAGACGAGCCCGCCCTTCTCGCCCGCGCCCTCGAGCGCTTCGGCGCGGAAGAGACGATCGCCTTTCTCGAAACTCTGGGCGGCGTCTTTCTGCCCGATGCGCGCGGCAGGGTGTATCCTGCGGGGCGGCAGGCGTCCGCGATCACCGACCTTTTTCGCCGCGAACTTGCCCGCCTGAATACCGACATCCGCCTCTCCGCCCAAGTTACTTCCCTCAAACGGGAGAAAAACGGCTTTGCTTTGACGACGGCGGCGGGGACGGAACGCTTCCATGCTGTCCTTCTTGCGGCGGGCGGGTGCGCCGCGCCCAACTTCGGCACGGACGGCTCGGCGTTCTCCCTCGTAAAGCCTCTGGGGCATATGGTGCTGCCCTTGTCTCCCGTCCTCGTGCAGCTCAAATGCGATGCAAACGAAGTGCGCGGGCTCAAGGGCATCCGCATCGACGCCGTTCTCACCGTCCTTCGCGCGGACAGGGAAGTCTGCCGCGTGCGGGGCGACGTGCTCTTCACGGAGAGCGGGCTTTCGGGCGACGCCGCCTTCCGCGCCTCTTCCTATGCCGAGGCGGGCGACACCGTCCTTCTCGATCTTCTGCCCGACGTTCCGAAAGGCCGCATCCTCTCCGCGCTTGAAAAGGGGGAGGGGGCAGACTGCCTTTTATGCCTCGTCAACAACGGGCTCGGGCGCTTCCTCTACAAGAAGAGCGAAGGGGAAAAATGCCGCCTTGCCGCCCTTTTGAAGGGCTTCCCCGTCACCGTCAAGGGCACGCTCGGCTTTGCTTACGCGCAGGCGACGCGGGGCGGCGTGCCGCTTTCCGAGGTCACGGAGGCGCTCGAAAGCCGCCTTGCGCCCGATCTCTTCTTTGCGGGTGAGATGCTCAACGTCGACGGCGACTGCGGCGGTTATAACCTGCAATGGGCGTTCACGTCCGCTCATCTTGCTTCGGAGGCGCTT
>CALVPY010000039.1 GCA_944354535.1 uncultured Clostridia bacterium | reverse complement strand
TGCGTCCGCGAAGCCATCGAGCCTCTCATAAAAACCTCGACTTTCCGCTTGCCCGTAGAGGCGAAGATAATCCCGTCACCGCGCCAAAAAAAACGGGCTTGAAGCCCGTTTTTTCATGCTTTTTCGGGGTTTCGCGGGGTATTTTTGAAAGTCTGCCCCCAATCTGCCCCCACTATTTTTTCATCAAAAACTTTCCCTTTCTTCTGTCTTTCCGCTCCCCTTCCGAGCGGATTTTTTACAAAGACCTCTGCAAGATACACCGTATCTTGCAGAGGTCTTTGTTTGAAAAAGAGCATTTATCAAAACTTTGCGATATTCTCCTTGACTTGCGTTTTGAAGCGCTCAATGGCGGCTGTGATGTAGTCCGCAATATCCACAGTTTCATCCATGAGCGGCGTCAAGTCCATTGCATAGTTGAGCGCCGTGTAAGTATCGCACGCGTGGCTTGCGGAGAATGTCGCGTTCGCGAGACGCCTCCCCTCTGCCGCTAAGTCGTACCGCTTCCCGCCCGCGATCTGGCTGTCGAACACCGCCGAAAGCGCGCGCATGAGGTTGGGATGCCCCCCGCAGTCGAGGTACACCTTCTCCTCGTCCGGGAGCCAATCCAAGTCTCTCCACACTTCGCAGCCGTACACCTTCTTCGGACGTTCTTCGGGGCTTAACAGCCGCAGCGCAGCGATGACCCTGAGCGCCGTCGCAACGTGCGTCTCGTGCTTGTCCGCCAAATTGTGCGTATAGAGACAGCTCGGGTGCGCTCTCCGGATGAGCCCGGCGAGCTCTTCAACGATCGCCCCCTCCCCCGCTTTCACTTCCTTCGACGGATGACCGAGAAGGGCGAGGAAACTGTACTCCCCGACGAACGCCGCCTTCTTCTGCTCGACGACGCGCACGTTCTTCATCTCTTCGTCCGTATAATCGGCGTAGAGGCCGCTTCTCGGGCTGCCCGCTCCGTCCGTCACCACGATGGCGCCGAACCACTTGTCCTTGCTCCCGAAGCACTCCGCTATGGGCGCATACGCCATGAACTCGATGTCGTCCTCATGCGCCGAGATCGCAAGGTGCGTCGTCCGCGTTACGCCCTCTTCTTCTTCCTTTTCATCCGGGATATACATTTTCATATCTTTCCTGCCGCCTCCCTGTCGGCTATGAGCGTACAATCGGGGTGCAGCTGCAATACCGATGCGGGAACTTGTTCCGTCACTGCGCCCTTCACCATCTTATATACGGCGTCCGCCTTGTTCGCTCCGCTCGCCAAGATCAATATCTTCTTCGCCTGCATGATCTGTTTGATCCCCATCGTGAACGCCTTCCTCGGCACTTCCGAGATGTCGGAAAACAGCCGTGCGTTGTCCCTGACCGTGCTCTCCGCAAGCGTGACGACGTGCGTGCCGCTTGAAAACGACGTGCCCGGCTCGTTGAACGCGATGTGACCGTTGCTGCCCAGCCCCAAAAGCTGGATGTCCCGCGGGAGTTCGTTGAGGAGCGCGTCGTACCGCGCGCACTCCGCTTCCTCGTCCTCCGCCATGCCGTTCTCGATGTTGGTATGTTCGGGGTCCATCCCCAGCCCGTCAAACAGATTTTTGCGCATGAAATAGGCATAACTCTGCGGGTGCGATGCGGGCAATCCCTGATATTCGTCCAGATTGACCGTGCGGATCTGCGAATAGTCCGTGCCGTTCTCCTTGCGGTCGGCGATGAGACGCGCGTACAGTCCCAAAGGCGTCGTGCCCGTCGCAAGCCCCAGCACCGCCTGCGGGGTCTGCCTGACAACGTCTAAGATCGACTGCGCCCCGCTGCGCGAGAGTTCCTCGTAATCTTCTGTTATAACGATCTTCATTGCTTCTGCTCCTGCAATTTCATGAAATACTCCGGCCTGTGAAATGTCGGGCAATACGTCGGCGCGAGCGCATACAGACGCTGCTCCCCCGTCGACTTCCTGTCGAGACGGAACGCGTTCAGGCGCAGCTCCCCCCGTTCCGACCCGCAAAGCGCCGCAAGCGGCAGAACGATCTTTACGCGATAGCCGTCGTCCGTACGCTCCGCTTCGGCCGCAAACGGAGGAGGCTGTTTCTTCAGCTCCCGCTTCCCTTCCGACACCGTGATCTCTCCCCAAAACCGTACACCGCAGGGCGAGACTTCCAGCTCGTAATAGTGCGACTGTCGGCCGTCCGGTGAGAGGAACACTTCAACTGCATCCCCCTCCCAGATGTCCTCGTTGTCCTTTTGGAACGGACTGATGATGTCCTCATCTTTCACGTCAAAATAAAACTCCGCCTCCCGCTCGCCGAACCGACACCGGAAGGAACATTCTTCGTTCTCCGCGCCCGTCTCATTCTCTCTGAGGAGATACAGCTTGTTTTCTTCGAGCTTCATTTCACAGCTTCCTGCATTTTTTCAAAGCAGCCGAGCATTTCGTCTACCAGCCGGAACTGCGTGTGCGCACGGTCGAGATTGTGCCCTTTGCAGTGCGTCCTGAAGTAGGTATCCCCTTCGAGATAGTCCGTTAAAAACCGCATCCCGCATTCGTACGTCATGAGCACAGCCCCCCACGGGAGAAGTTCCTTCTCCTTTGCCGTGATCCCGCTGCCCACCGCCGAAAGATACCCACCCAAATACGTCTTGTACAGATCGAACACGAAATGCACCTTTGAAAGGTCGGGCTCGTCCTCCGCCGCGGAATTGCACCCGAAGCGGATGCTGTCCCCGAAGTCGTAGCACAAACTCCCGGGCATCACGGTGTCGAGGTCGATCACCGCAAGCGCTTTCCCCGTCGCGTTATCCAGCATCACGTTGTTGAGCTTGGTGTCGTTGTGCGTCACACGCAGCGGGATCTCCTTCCTTTCGATCGCGTCCACGAGCTTCCCGCAAAGGCCCCCGTGCGCCCTCACCCATGCGATCTCTTCGTCCACTTCCTTCGCCCTGCCGCACGCATCCTTTTGCACCGCGGCCTCGAAGTTCGAATACCGCTTGCGCGTGTTATGGAAATCGGGCAGCACTTCATACAGCTGCGAGGCGTCGAACTCCGCCAAAAGGTTGGCAAAATTCCCGAACGCCACCGCGCTCTCGTAAAAATCCTGCTTGTCGCGCACGCTCTGATAGCTCGTCGCATCCTCGATGAAAACGTACATCCGGAAATAGTTCTTTCCGTCCGAATAGTACGCCTTCCCCGCTTTCGTGCGCACGAGCGTCAGGCACTCCCGCAGCGGATCCCCGCCGCGCTTTTCAACGCTCCTTTGGCAGAACTCCGTCACAAGCTCGATGTTGTGCATGAGCTTTGCGACATCGGAAAAAAGGCGGTCGTTGATGCGCTGCAAGATGTAATGCATCTCGCGGCCGCCCTCCTTTGTCGTCACTTTGAAGGTATCGTTGATATGCCCTTCCCCGTAACGAATACAGTCCGTCAGCGTACCGCCGATGCAGAATTGCGCGACGATCCGCGGAAAATCAAACTCATTGTTCATTGCCTTTTCGCCTCATTTCATCAAGATCACGGCTGCGCTCAGCGGCGCCATCATGCCGCCCTCGGGCGCCTTGCCGACGCAATAGAGCACTTCGCCTTCCAGCGGGAAGGGCAGCGGCTCCGCCCTGTCGGCAGGGTTGAGCGCGACAACGATGCGCTCGCCGTCCGCCTTCCGCTCATAAATAAAGGGATATTTTTCCTTTTCGGCATACAGCGGCGTGAACTCGCCGAACGATTTGAGCGCCTTGTGCGCGTGGCGCAGGGCAAGCAGATCCTTCACCGTGTTGAGAAGCGAACCCTTGTCCTTTGCTTGCTCTTCGACGGTCGGGGCGTCCGCGCTCTTGTCGAAGGGAATGTAAGAAGTCGCGGAAGAGGTGAACCCGAAGCCCGTCTTCTTTTCCCACTGCATGGGAGAGCGCGAACCCGTGCGGTCGTAGCCGCCCTCCACCGAGGCAAGACCTTCGAGATAGCGCATCCCGATCTCGTCGCCGTAATAGAGGAAGGGCGCGCCCGGCATGGTCAGAAGGAAGACAAAGCAGAGCTTGAGATCGAGCGCATCCCGCTTGAAAGCGAGGCGGAACATATCGTGATTGCTCGACGGGATGCAGATGAGCCCCTTCCCCTCGGTGGACGCAAGATAAGCGGTATAAGGTTCGACAAAGGCGGTGATGTCCCCCTTCCCCTCCTTGGAAAAGAAAGGATGTTCGGTGCGGAACAGCGACATATACGCGGGAGGACCGAAGTGCAGCAGGAAGTCCATGTGGAAGCCGCCCGCGATGGATTCCTTCGGCACGCCCCATTCGGAGACCATGGCGCAGTGCGGGTACTCTCTTTCAAGAAAGGCGCGGATATCCTGCCATAAGAGGATGTTCGCAGGGTGACCGATGTCGTCCTCTTTGATGAGGCTCGCCGCCATATCGACGCGGAAGCCATCCGCGCCCAGATCGAGCCAGAAGCGCATGACGTCCTTGATCGCCTCGCGCGTTGCAAGCGCGGCGGGCGAATCGACGGGCTGCTTCCACGGGCGGTCGGGGTGCGCATAGCCGTAGTTGAGCGCGGGCTGATGCGAGAAGAAGTTGACGATCGCGCTGCCGTCGCGGTCGGAGATCCCGCGCAGGGTCGCCGCCTCGCCGCCGCCCTCCCAGATGCTGTCCGTCCAGACATAGCGGTCGGAATACTCGTTCTTTTCCGCCTTCATGGACTCCTTGAACCACGGGTGATCGATGGCGGTATGCCCCGGCACAAGGTCGATAAGGACGTGCATTCCGCGCTTATGCGCCTCTTCGAAGAAGTGCTTTGCGTCCTCGTTCGTGCCGTAGCGGGGGGCGACCTTCTTGTAGTCGCGCACGTCGTAGCCCGCATCGCCGAAGGGCGAATCGTACCACGGGTTCACCCAAATGGCGTTGCAGCCGAGATCTTTGATGTAGTCGAGGCGGGAGATCATCCCCGGGATATCGCCGATGCCGTCGCCGTTCGAATCTTGAAAGGACTGCGGGTAAATTTCATAAAATACCGCGTCCGAAAGCCATGCTGGAAGCGTATTCCCTGTTTTTTCCATGATGTTTACCTCAAAGTTTGTATATTTTCAAAAGAGCCGCGCCGTCAGAGACGCTTGAGATGATCTGCGACCGCTTGAGCGAGAAGCGCATGCCCCCTGTCGTTCGGATGAAGCCCGTCGCCGAGATTTTCGGCAACGCCCATGACCGTCGGGTCCCGGCGGCACATTTCGTACAGATCGAGCACCTTCCACCCCTGCCGCAGAGCGCAGTCTTTCACGGCAGACGCATAGTCCGCAAGCGGATGCTTCCCTTCGGGCGGCGTATCTTCCCCGTCCCTGCAAAGGGGCGTGAGCGCGACTTTCACCGCCGAGGGAAATCGTTCGTTCAGCCTTTGAAACAGGACGTTGCAGGCGCCGCAGAAGGTTTCCTCAGTTTCGTCCTCCCTCCTTCCGAAGGGAGCGTCCCCGTGCCCGTAATCGTTGGTCCCGCCGAAGACAACGACGATGTCCGCGTCCCGATCGAGCGTATCGACGCGCGAGAGGAAATCATGATGATCGTTTTCCCCGACCCGCTTTCGCTGCGGCGCGATGCGCGTCGCACCGATGCCGAAATTGCGCGCGACTGCGCCCTCATTCGCCCCGAAAACGCTGACAAAACAGGTTTCGGGCGAGGAAGCGCCCGCGCCTTCCGTAATGCTGTCGCCCAAAAAGACGACTTTTTTCCCTTGCAATTGCATTGATCTGCCTCTTATGATACTTTTACCGCAAGTCACGCCGCATGAAACCTCATGCGGCGCGATTTTTACGGTATTTGCTGCGTTATTTCAGGTCGTAGACATAGCATGCGCCCGAAAGCCACATCCCCGTCGTGAATTCCCTGCCGAGGAACACGACCTTATCCTCATATACGCGGACATACCAGCCCTCATGGCGCAGAGTGACGCCCGGAGTGATCTCCTTGTCGATATACGCCGTGCCGCCCGTCTGGATGAAGTTGTTCTTCTGCGCGGTGGATGCGGGGAAGACGGCGCGGTAGGAATCGAGTTCCCTGTGGTTGTGCCCGCTCACAAAGAATGCGTTCGGGTACTTGCCGAGGATCTCTTTGAGTCTGTCGGCGCTGCGTACGCCGTCGATCTTGACGTGATCCCAGCCCTCGCCCGGAAGAGTGCCCGACGTGGTGTCGGTGAGAGGCTGGTGCAGATAGACGAACACGGGCTCCCCTTTGATCGCTTCGAGGCGCTCCTCGAGCCATGCGAGCTGTTCCGCGGAGAGATGCGCGCACACCCAGTCGCCGTCCGAAGCTTCGGTGTTGAGGGAGATGTGGTGAACGCCGTTCACTTCGACGTCGTACCAAAGTCCGCCTCCGCCGACTGCCATTGCGCCGCCCAGCGCTGCCGCCTTGTCCGCCACCCAATCGGTGAAGGGCGATACCGCCGTTGCGAAATCCGTCCCCTTCTGCCAATCGCCGCGGTCGTACACGCCGTAATAGTCGTGGTTGCCGAGCATATAGTAGACGCCGTCCTCAAAGCCATTTTCTGCCGTGATCTTGTCGACCAGTGTCCATTCCTCTTCTCTGCCGCTCTCCGTCACGTCGCCGACGATGAACACATCGCTGTCCGCGCCCGAGACTGTCTTGATGTCGTTGAGCGCTGCGGCGTAGTTGTTGCTGTTGCGGACGACTTCCGTGCCGACCGCCTCGCCGTTTTCGAGCCGATAATCGGTGTAGCCGACGTGGATGTCGCTCAGATAGGCGAACTCGGAAAGAACGGTCTCATCCGCCCCGAACGCCTTGGCGTTTTCGGGAAGGTCGACGCGGAAATAGCTGTCGCCGAGCCCGTCCGCATTCTTGCCGTAGAAGCGCAGGTTGGTCGCACCCTCGGGGATCATGATGTTCTCGAAGGCGTAATAGCGCTGCGGGTTGCCCGTGACGCGCTGTGCGCCGAAGGGAAGATAGCCCTCGAGCACGCCCTCGTCATCTGCCCAATAGGCGACGACTTCCGAAGCGTTGAAGCGATCGGGGGCGAAGGAGCAGAGCACTTCCCCGCTCAGAACGCCCTTTTCCGCGCCGTACACGTTCATATAGACCGCTTCGGGCGCATACGCCTTGCCTGCTCTGCCCGCGGTGACGGTGAACTCCGCCTTGTCGAGCACGTTCGTGTACCCGCCGTCGCCGAAGAGCACGAGCTCATACGAGCCCGGCTCCCAGACGGCTTCCGCATTGGCGGCGCGGACGGGATAGGTGGAGCTCCAGCCCACCGAACCGACCTTGTTCTCCTGCAAAATGTAGCCCTGGCCCGAGATGAGCTGGTTGCCGCACAGCGTGACCCATTTGAGATAGTCGCCGCCGTAAGTGCCGCCGTCCTGCTTTTTGTAGAGCCCCAGCCAACGGTAACTTCCGCCGTTGTCCGACGTATTCGTCGTATCAGCATAGAAGGAGAACACGATCTGCTCGTTCTGGAAATACTGCGTCTTGTTGGTCATGACGGCGCTGTCCGTCACGGTGAAGGCAGCCGTCGCACGCGGGACGGAAGCCCCCTCGGCGGGGAAGAGCGCCGCGACATAGTCGCCCGCGGAGAGTGCATTGGCGGGGAGGGCATAACGGAAGCCCTCCGCCTCTGCAAGCGTGTACGTCTTTTCCGCCTTTTGGAAGTTCGTATCTTCCGCCTTATAGATGCCGACCCACGCGCCGCTGCCGCCCGATGCCGTGATGTAGACGGTCTGCTGGCTGTCCGTTCCGCCCGTGAGCCAGCTCTCGTCGGCGTTATAGGAACCGCCGTAATACATCTGCGCGTCCGTGCGGATATACCATTCCGTGGAGACGGGCTCCTGCGCCGCCTCACTCTGCCCTGTCTGGCCGCCCGAGACCGAAACGACCGGTTTTTCGCTCTCAGAACCGAGAGCGGAACCGCCGCCGCTGTTCCCGGACGCCGAACAACCTGCAAGCAGGAACGTACAGGAAAGCCCTGCCGCCAGGATCATCGCACTCATTTTCAATACTTTATTTCTCATAGATCCTCTACTTTACTCTTGCTTATCATTCTTCTTGCGGATGAACAGGATCGCTGCGGCCGCTGCTGCCACGATAACGACTGCGCTGCCGATGCCGAGGCTGCTCGAGATCCCGCCGCTGCAGCCGCCGTTGCAGCCGCTTTCGGGTGCCACATAGTCGGGATCTTCCGCGCCGCAGACGGTGCAGACGCCGTCCTCGAAGGTATGACCCGTAGCCTTGAGGGTCATGCTCGATTCGTCGATCTCCATTTCGCCCTTGTCGTCGGAAGAACATCTGCCGCACACCGAGCACTTGTAGTAAGCGCTGTTGCCGTCCTCCGTGCAGGTAGGCGCCTTCGCAGGGACCTGCACCATGTTGTGCTGCCCCGTTGCGGGAAGGGTGACTTCTTCCAACGTCGTCTCCGTCTTGCCCTCTGCGTCGAGGAAGAGCTTGCCGCACTCCTCGCATTCCCAATAAGGCTTGTTGCCCGCTTCCACGCAGGTCGCGGCCTTTTCGGCAACGGCAGTCAGCGTATGGGTATGAGGCGTGGAGATGCTCTCCGTCTTGACATCGGTGTACGTCTTTTCGCCGAAGGTGACGGTCGCCGTATAGGTGCGAACGTCGTTCTCCGCATCTTCGTCGACCTTGATCTCTGCCTTGACGGTCTCGGTGCTGCCGCAGGCGGAGCACTTGAACGCCGCCTCTGCGGAATCGTAGCCGTTCCAGGTCCATTCGGGCTCGCCGTAGCTGTGCGCCGCGACGGGAAGGGCAACTTCTTCCAGCGTCGTCTCCGTCTTGCCCTCTGCGTCGAGGAAGAGCTTGCCGCAGCCCTCGCATTCCCAATAAGCCTTGTTGCCCGCTTCCGTGCAGGTCGCAGCCTTTTCGGCAACTGCCGTCAGGGTATGAGTATGAGGCGTGGAGATGCTCTCCGTCTTGACATCGGTGTACGTCTTTTCGCCGAAGGTGACGGTCGCCGTATAGGTGCGCACGTCGTTTTCGGTATCTTCTTCGACCTTGATCTCTGCCTTAACGCTCTCGGTGCCGCCGCAGACGGAGCACTTGAACGCCGCCGTTGCGGAATCATAGCCGTTCCAGGTCCATTCGGGCTCGCCGTAGGTGTGCGCCGCAAGAGGAAGGGTGACTTCTTCCAACGTCGTCTCCGTCTTGCCCTCTGCGTCGAGGAAGAGCTTGCCGCAGACCGAGCAGCTCCAATAAGC
>CALVPY010000038.1 GCA_944354535.1 uncultured Clostridia bacterium | reverse complement strand
GAAATGATGGGCGGCATGGGCATCAACTCGCTGGAAGCCCTGCGCGGCAACCGCCTGATGCTGCGCGGCATCGGGCTCACTGATACCGAGCTCCGCCTTCTGGGCGTGCGCTATGCAGGCGATTCCTTATGATCGCGGGGAGGAAACAACGATGAAACGCATTTACGTCAAGGAACAATGGTGCCTCGGGTGCCATCTCTGTGAATACGAATGCGCCTATGCGAACTCGGGCATTGCCGATATGGCACGGGCGCTCAAAGGAAAGGCCATCTATCCCCGCGTGCGGGTGGAGGATGCGGGGGAAGTGCACTTTGCCGTCAACTGCCGCCACTGCACCGACCCCGTCTGCGTGCAAAGCTGCATTTCGGGCGCGCTCACGAAGGGCGAGGACGGCATTGTGCGCATCGTCAAACAAAAATGCGTCGGGTGCCTCACCTGCGTGCTCGTCTGCCCCTACGGCGCAGTGCTGCCCTCCCCCGAAGGTCACGCCGCCATGAAATGCCAGCTCTGCACCGACAACCGGATGGGCGAGCCCAACTGCGTCAAACACTGCCCGAACGGCGCCATCGTCTATGAAGAGAGGGAGGCAATGCAATGAAAAATTATCCCTATGTCATCCTCGGCGGTTCGATCGCCGCCGTTGCCGCCATCGAGGGCATCCGCTCCGAGGACAGAAAAGGCGGGATCCTCGTCGTCAGCGAAGAGCCCTGCAAGGCTTACGGGCGGCCGCTCATTTCCTATTACCTTCTGGGCGAGACCGACCTTCCGCGCATGGACTACCGCCCCGAGGCCTTCTATGAAGAGAACCACGTTATGCTGCGCCTCGGCGTGCGGGCGGAAAGCATCGACCCCGAAGAAAAGACGGTCACCCTTTCGGACGGGGAAAAGCTCGGCTATGAAAAGCTCCTCGTTGCAACGGGCTCCCGCCCCTTCGACCCGCCCATGGAGGGCATCGAACACGTCGAGGAGCGCTTTCATTTCATGACGAAAGCGGACGCGCTCGCCCTCGACAAGGCGCTCTCGCCCGAAAAGAAAGTGCTCATCGTGGGCGCGGGGCTCATCGGGCTCAAATGCTTTGAAGGCATCGCGGCGCGCGTCAAGAGCGCCCGTATCGTCGATATGGCAGACCGTATCCTGCCCGCCATCCTCGACGAGACGGGCGCAAAGATGGTGCAGAGCGCGCTCGAAGCACGCGGCGCAGAATTCTTCCTTTCGGACAGCGTCCTTCGCTTTGAAGGTAACACCGCTCACTTGAAAAGCGGGAAGACGGTGGAGTTCGATCTTCTCGTCATCGCCGTCGGCGTGCGGCCGAACACGGAGCTTATCAAAGAGGCGGGCGGAACAGTGCGCCGCGGCATCGCCGTAGATGAATGCGGCAAAACGAGCCTTCCCGATATCTTCGCTGCGGGCGACTGCGCGGAGAGTTTCGACATCGCAAGCGGCACGAGCAAGGTGTTGGCGCTCCTTCCCAACGCCGCCTTTCAGGGGCGCGCGGCGGGCGGCAATATGGCGGGCGGCAAGGCAAACCTTGATAACGCCGTCACCTTCAACTCCATCGGGTTTTTCGGCACGCACGTCATGACGGCGGGCGTTTACGAAGGGGAACTGTACTGCGAGCGCACCGAACGCACCTATAAGGCGCTCTTTACCAAGGACGGACTGCTGAAAGGGTTTATTTTGATAAACCTTCCCGAACGGGCGGGCATCTATTTGAAGCTCCTCAAAGAGCGCATCCCGCTCTCAGCAGTCGACTTTGAGGCGCTGAAAACTTCCCCCGCGTGGAGTGCGTTCTCCCCCGAAGCGCGGGCAGACAACTTTGCACGGGAGGTGTGAAATGAAGATCTACGCAAACGGGATGCACTATGCGGCGCTCAATGCGGCGGTGCGTCAAAGCGAAGAGGATATCGAGATCTTCGGCTGCGTCGGGCAGCGGTACCTCGGCGCGGGGCTGGAAAACAAAAAGATCGTCATCCACGGCACGCCGGGGAACGCCCTCGGGGCGTACCTCAACGGCGCGGAGCTGACCGTCGACGGCAACGTGCAGGAAGCGACGGGCGACACGATGAACGGCGGCGTCATCGAAGTACACGGCAGCGCGGGCGACGCCACGGGCTATGCAATGCGCGGCGGGAAGATCTTCATTGAAGGCGACGTCGGCTACCGCTGCGGCATCCACATGAAGGCGTATTTGAGCCATCGCCCCGCCATCGTCATCGGCGGCAGGGCGGGGAGCTTTTTGGGCGAATACCAGGCGGGCGGCACCCTCATCGTTCTGGGCGGACATACGGAGCATAAGCCCATCGTCGGGAACTTCTGCGGCACGGGGATGCACGGCGGTGAGATCCTGCTCCGCTGCGAAGCGCTCGACGCGGCGCTCCCCGCGCAGGTCAAGGCGGAGCGCATTGAGGGCCCCGGCAGCGAGGAAGCCGTCTCCCTCGTCAAAGAGTGGTGCGCCCGCTTCGGAAAGGACGAAGCGCCCTACCTTACAGCTGCTTACTATCGTCTGACGCCGAACGCGGAAAACCCCTATCGGCAAATGTACACGCCCAACTGATTTTTTGGGCGGCAGGAGGTCGCCATGATCCGCATTCTTCTACGCTGCGATTACTTATCGGTGCTTCCGAAACTCAAAGCAAAACTGGAAAAGAGCGGTTTTTTGCCCGTCGAGGACGGCGAAGAAGCGGCACTCTTCGTCCCGCAGCTTTCAAGGTGCGGCTGGGAGAGAGAAGTGCTCGCCTGCTCCTCGCGGGGCGTAGCGGTCGTCATCGTCAAAAAGGAAAATATCCCCGAAGCGGAGCGCCTGCTCAAAGGCAGCGGGGCGGCGGTGCTCCCCCATGACGTCCCCTTCCCCGTTCTCGCGGGCGTTTTGCAGGCGGAAGCCAGGGCGGGCGAGCGGCTGTTCGCCGTATGCGGAGAGATCGACCGCCTGCGGGAGAAGCTGGAGAGCGAAAAACTCGTGCACCGCGCCAAGCTCGCACTGATGGAGCGCGGCATGAACGAAGAGGAGGCGCACCGCTTCCTCGAAAAGCAGGCGATGGATAGGCGGCTTCCCCGCCGCGCCGTCGCCGAAGAAGTACTCAAAGAGAGGGTCCCTTAAATGTGTTCCATCTTCTGCATCACCGAAAAAGACATCGACTGCCCCCGCGTTCGGGAGAGCTTTTATAAGACTGTCTCCCGCGGGCCCGACATGAGCGAAGTAAAAGAACTGCCCACGGGCTATATGGGATTCCACCGCCTCGCCATCATGGGGCTCACCGCCGAAGGGATGCAGCCCTTTGCAAGGGGGAAGGACTTTGTTGTCTGCAACGGCGAAATTTACGGCTTCCGCCCCTTGAAGCGCTCCCTTGAAGAGAAGGGCTATCGCTTTTCCTCGGACAGCGACTGCGAAATTTTGCTCCCCCTCTACCGCGAATACGGCGTGAAGATGTTCAAAATGCTCGACGCGGAGTTCGCCCTCGTCCTCTATGACGGCGAACAAAACAAATACATCGCCGCACGCGACCCCATCGGCATCCGTCCGCTCTATTTCGGCTATACGGCGCACGGCGCCATCGTCTTTGCGAGCGAGCCTAAAAATCTTGTGGGGATCGTCAAAGAGATCTTCCCCTTCCCCCCGGGCTGCTACTATGAGGACGGCGCATTTGTCTGCTATTCGGATATCGCCGCCGTCTCTTCCTATCACGATGAAGGATTGAATGAAATTTGCAAGGGGATCCGCGAGCGGCTCATCGCAGGCGTTGAGAAACGGCTGGACAGCGACGCCCCGCTCGGGTTCCTGCTTTCGGGCGGGCTGGACAGTTCCCTCGTCTGCGCCATCGGCGCGCGCGCCCTCAAAAAGCCCATCCGCACCTTCGCCATCGGCATGGAGAAGGACGCCATCGACCTAAAATACGCGCGGCAGGTCGCGGACTATATCGGCTCGGAGCACACCGAAGTCTTGATGACGCGGGAGGAAGTGCTCTCTTCCCTCGAAGAAGTCATCGCCTCTCTCGCCACCTTCGACATCACCACCATCCGCGCTTCGATGGGGATGTACCTTCTATGCAAAGCCATCCACCGCACGACGGACGTGCGCGTGCTTTTGACGGGGGAAATTTCCGACGAGCTCTTCGGCTATAAGTATACCGACTTTGCCCCGAACGCCGCGGAGTTTCAGAAGGAGTCGCAAAAGCGCGTCCGGGAACTCCATATGTACGACGTCCTGCGCGCCGACCGCTGCATCTCCGTCCACTCCATGGAGGCGCGCGTGCCCTTCGGCGATCTGGAGTTCGTGAAATATGTGATGAGCATCGACCCCGAAAAAAAACTCAACCAATACGGCAAGGGCAAATATCTCCTCCGCCGCGCCTTCGAGGGCGATTGGCTCCCGCCCGAAATTTTATGGCGCGAAAAGGCGGCTTTTTCCGATGCCGTCGGGCATTCGATGGTGGACGACCTCAAAGCCTATGCCGAAAGCCGCTACGGCGACGATTGGCAGGAGCACGCCGAGAAGTACGCCTATCACGCGAAGCCGTTCACGAAAGAGAGCCTTCTCTACCGCGAGATCTTTGAAAAGTATTACCTCGGGCAGGCGAAGATGGTCAAAGATTTCTGGATGCCCAACCGTGCATGGGAGGGCTGCAACGTCTCCGACCCCTCTGCCCGCGTTTTGAGCAACTACGGCGACAGCGGGAAGTAGACTAAAAACCGATCAAAGACGGCAAAGCACGCGGCGCGGCGTCCTCCTGCCCTTCCTGCCAGCCATACTGCGTTGCCGCCGGGGCGTTGTAATACAGATCTTCGTTGTTCGCGATCTTCGCCTCAAGAGAAATGTATTTCCCGACCATATACCCGCTCCGATACAGCAAGAGCGTCGTCAGCAATCGACTTTTGCGCCCGTTTTTGTCCGAAAAGGGACGGATGCTTAACCTGCAAATTTTTCGTGATATCCATAAAGAATGCCGCGCCCTTGCATTCTACAAATTGTAACGGCAAAGCATATCCATGCGCCGCCGCTTCCCTTGATCAGATCCTTACAATTTCGTTTGTCCGCTATTCTTTCGGCACCGTTACAATTTTCTGATTGCGCGCATGCGGCTTTTCAGGGACCGTATAGGCGAGAACGCCCCGTTCGATCAGCGGCTCCACATAGCGCCGAAGCGCATACGCCTGCGTCATATCCAAAAATGCAGCGATCTCCTTACGCGTGCGCGGGATCTTGCAAAACTCTTCTAAAGAACCCGGCTTTCCCGTCTCTTTTGCCGCCTGCGCATTGTAAAATACCACGCGGAAAAGGCCGCGCTTATCTTCAAACAGCGGCGCGGGCAGCCCGCTTTCCGCCAACTGTTTGCGGATGGTCGGAATGCCGGAATACCGATTTTCCACGATCTTCATGTTCTCCAAAACGGAAATGAGCGTCTTGTTGCGCGTATCGGCATGGATCCTTCCCAATTCATCGATATCGATCGCCCCATACAACCCGCCCGCATTGACGATCTCCAGCCGATCCTGATACAGTTCCAACCGAACGGGCATCCCCTCGGTATAAGGGCTGTAATCGCGGTGCACGAGCGCATTGAGGACGGCTTCGCGCACAGCCGTCAAAGGATACTCCGTCACGTCGGTGCGCTTCCCGTTTTGAACGCGCACCCCCGCCCGCATATTCATGGCGACAAAGTTGACCGCACCTTCCATCATCTGCGGGATCGTCCCTTCGATGCGCTTATTGTCTAAAAAGCGCTGCCCGTCTTCGGACACATCCCCCATCTGCATACCCGGAACAAGGACAGCCGTCAGACACAGTTGAGGAAACTGCGCCTGCGGATATTTAGAAAAACAAAGAACGGCTGCGAGCGTCGGCCTGCCGTTTTTTGTAAGCCCCATGAGGGCCAGCAGCTCTTCATCCGACAAGTTTGCCGTGTTGACGCGGTTCATGCGGACGCTTTGCAGATAACTGCTCACGAGATTCTTATCTAAACTGTCGAAGTCGGCAGAAGTTTCCCGGATATCTTCCCGAATTTGTTTCCGATAGGCGTCAAAGCTGTAAATTTCGTAATCGGTCATCCGCTCGTCGGCATCTCCGACGCGCACATACGAGCCCTGCCATTTGCCCGCGCCCTTGTAATACACGGGGCGTTCGGCTGCTTCCACCGCAGGGATCTCCATACCGACGAACTGCTTTCCGTCCATCTCGCAGACAGAGAACACCGGGCGAACGATGGGCGACATCTGTTTGCATTGCTCGGAAGCGCGGTGCTGCAAGTCCTGCGCATCATATACGCCGACGGACGCAAAACTCTGCTTTTCATCCAGCCCGAATACGATCACGCCGCCCATGTTTTGGTTGGAAAAGGAGGAAAGCGTCTCATACAGCTTCGGACAGCCGCCCTGCGCCGCCTTTACTTCAATGGTCTGCCCTTCGCATTTTTGGCTTTGAATGCGCTTTACAAGTTCCAATAATTCTTCCGACAGCATATTTCACCTCCGTTGCTATAAGTATAGCACAAAAAATGAAATTTTACAAGCAAAGAGTAAAATTTTATGCTTCAAAAGTTAAATTTTAATCTCGAAAGTTAAATTTACGTCCAGATTTATAAAATTTCATGTCGAAAAGTTAAATTTTATAAATTACGTTTTGTTTTTGTTGGCGCTTTTTTCCGGTAACAACGATCCCTGCCATATCTCAGAATGAGGGCTTGCTTTTGTGCCGTGCGCATGGTATAATGAAGAAAAATCTGAGGAGGGAATACCATGAACCGCGTCTATGAATTTTTGAAAGCTGCCGAAACGTATTATCTCGCCACCGTGGAAGGAGACCAGCCGCGCGTGCGGCCGTTCGGCACCGTGCATCTGTTTGAGGGCAGACTGTATATCCAGACGGGCAAAGGCAAGAGCGTTGCAAAGCAGATCGAAGCCAACCCCAAAGTAGAACTTTGCGCCATGAAGGGCGACGAATGGATCCGCGTTGCGGGAACACTCGTTCTCGACGACCGCACCGAAGCGCAGGAGAGCATGCTGAATGATTACCCGTCTCTTCGCGCCATGTACACGACGGGCCCCAACGGCAACACCGCCGTCTATTATTTCAAGAACGCCACGGCAACCATTTCTTCCTTCTCCCATGAACCTGTTGTCATTAAATTTTAAGGATCAAAATCACCGGTAACCCGGTGATTTTGACTTTATAGCGGATATTTTGTTTCGATATCGAAATTCAAACCGATCTTTTCTGCGCCTTTCCATGCCTGTATGATCTCCAGACACTCCGTGTATGCCGTCTGCTCTCCGTATTGAAAACTATTTTCGCCTGCCCCTTTTGCATCCTTTAACTCTTCCAGATACATCAATAACAGATCTGCAAGATAAGCAAGAATTTCTTCCGCATCCATCCTATGCGATCTCCCTGCTCATGATCTCTTCATAATCCACATGCCCGCGGCAGATACAGCACTCATATATCTTGTCAATGAGCTTGCTTTTGCGGTCATAGTAGGCGTTCTTCCGCCAATGCACGTCCTGCATGATCGCCGTATCCGTCCGCCCTTTCCGTAACCCGTTGATCATGCGAAGAACATCCGGATCCCGTTCCCTTCTGCGGATATCCTCGAAGATCTCGCATACCGCCTTGTCCTCTTCTGTGATTTTAATTTGAAAATTCCGCTTACTGATCTGAAATTCCGCCGCTTCCTTACCTTCTCTGATTGCCTTTATGACGAACGGATATCTTTTTACGATCTCCTCTACCCTCTCTTTCGTCATGATAACATCTCATCCAATATAATTTGACATTTAATTTGACATTATCATAACATATTATCTTTCACATTTTTTCCCAACTTTTTGCGGTTTTCCCATTTTTTACAGAATTCGATCGATCCATTTATATCGGAAAGATCACCATATACAACAAGAGCAACAATGCTGAAACACATTCGACACAATTCGTGCCATTTATGTGGTACACATCAGCTTTTTTCATATGAATTTCGTGATTTCCCTTGACTTTTCTAATTTTTATCGGTACAATGGGATTGCGGTACTAAGGAGACCGACACTATGAAAAGACTTGTGGAACAACGGCTTTTACAATGGAAAAGTTCTCCCAATCGAAAGCCTTTATTGATCTACGGCGCAAGGCAAATCGGAAAAACATATTCCATGCTCGCTTTCGGAAAAGAGCATTATGCCAATACCGTCTATTGTAACTTTGAAAACACCTCCGACCTGCACGCCGTATTCGAACGCGATCTCGATCCAAATCGTATCATTGCCGCCATTTCGGCGATGTACGGAGTACAAATTCAAAAAGGCTCCACGCTCATCGTCTTTGACGAGATACAAGCGTGTGAACGTGCGCTCACTTCGCTCAAATACTTCAACGAACAGGCAAACGAATATCATATCGTTGCAGCGGGCAGTCTTCTCGGATTGGCCGTCAACCGCGGACAATACTCCTTCCCCGTCGGGAAAGTCGATAAAATCACGATGTACCCCCTTTCGTTTGAAGAATTTTTATCGGCAACCGGCAACGAAAAACTGATCGAATTGATCCTGACTTCCTTCTCGGACTTTTCCTCTCTTGCGCTTCACGAAAAAGCGCTTGAATTGTATCGGACTTATCTCGTTGTCGGAGGATACCCGGCAGCCGTTCAGACCTACTTGGATTCGGGGGATTTCAATGCCGTCCGCGCAGAGCAAAGTTCGATTTCCGACGCCTATATCGCGGATATGGCAAAATACACCACCCCGTCCGATATGATGAAAAGTATCGAGGTGTATCATTCGGTTTACGCGCAACTTTCAAAGGAGAATTGCAAATTTCAGTATTCTGTCATCAACGCAAAGGCGCGCGCAAAAGATTACGAAACGGCTTTGACCTGGCTGAAAACCGCGGGCGTGGTCTTAAATTGCCAAAGAATTACCGAGGGCAAGTATCCCGTTAACATTTATGAGGATCTCACCGCCTTCAAAGTCTATTATTCCGACGTCGGGCTTCTGACAATGCGTATGGCACTCTCTCCGAACAGCATTTTGCAAGCCGTCAATATCTCCGATCGGGCGCGCGGCATGATGGCGGAAAGCTACGTCGCGGAACAACTTGCGGCAAACGGTTTTTCCCTCCATTATTGGACTTCGGGAAATTCTGCGGAAATTGATTTCGTCATTCAGCAAGAAGATTCCGCAGTGCCTTTGGAAGTAAAATCCGCGGACAATGTCCGGGCAAAGAGTCTGCAAACATACGTCAAGAATTATTCTCCGAAATATTCCATCCGTCTTTCCACGCGGAACTTCGGGTATGAAAACAATATAAAGTCGATCCCCTTATACGCCGTGTTCTGTCTGAAACCGGAATGATATAACTTGCCATGGATTTCGGACTGTGCAAGTCGGAGCTGAAAAGCATCGAGATCATCGACAATCAATGGCTGCAATGCGAAACGAGCAAAGAGCGTCTGGGGCAGGACATCGTTTTGCGTCGGGCGCCATTTACGCGGCAAGTTCTGCCGCTTATCGACTTTGAAAAGGCGCGCACCACCAACACGCGGACGATCGCATCGACCATCAAACGGTACCGCCCGCCCACCACGTTCACGAACTTCGGCATACCTTTGTAAGTCGCTGCAAAGAATGCGTTCAAAAAGGAAACTACGAAAAAATAATCGCATCAAAGCAGCTGTTTTCAATGAGATAAAAAGTCGCGGTCCTA
>CALVPY010000037.1 GCA_944354535.1 uncultured Clostridia bacterium | reverse complement strand
CACTATAATCACAATGAAGAAAGCAAAGAAAAAGGAACGAATCGTCGATATGATCCTCAAAACAGGCGTTCTTTGGCAGCAAAAAAACAAGCAGGTTTTCGACGGCATCACATGGCGTCAGTTTACGCTGCTGGAAACCCTGCGGGACATTTCTGACCAAAGCGTATCTCTCGCACGCCTTTCCGAAGAGTTCGGCGGCACAAGGCAGAACGTGCGGCAGCTTGTCAACGCTCTGTGTGAGAAAGGCTTCATTTCGCGCAAGCCCTCTCCGACCAACAGCCATACAAATGACCTTACGCTTACCGACGCTGCCACAAAATTCATGGATGAACACAAAGGCCTCGGCGATGCCTTGCTCTCCCCTGTTTTTAAGGGGATCAATGAAAAGACGCTCGACACAACGCTCGACTGCCTTAAAGATATGCTCCGAAACCTCGAAAGTCTTTCCGCCGAAAAAGCAACAACCGAAAGCGCAATGCCTTCCGAAAAATCCGCACGAGAATAAGCAGACAACCTTTTTTACAGAAAAAATGACGCCCCGGCATGAGAGCCGCGGGCGTTTTACTTTTTTACCGTCTCCATTTGCTCATTGCTTATCGGACGACGTTTGCTATTCAGCACACCTGACTCATGCAGGCGTGCCGAATAGTTCCGCATCCTGCAATATGGAAAACCACGGCGGATCATCCTCCACAATCTCCAATGTCACCAGCTTGCCTACGACGAGAGATTCCAGCTCGGCCTCCGTCATCCACGATGTACGCTGTAAAATACGCTCGCTACCGTCCTTTTCATCGATACGCACCGTCAGTTTGACCTCGCGGCATCCTTCCTCCTCTTCTCCCGTCAGTCTCAAATCGGTAAGCAACGCCTTGCGTCTGATCCCGCGGGTACGGAGAGCAACACGCTGTTCATAGGTAAATCCACGCGGATTGCGCTTTGCCATGTATCTGTCGAACATATCCTGCAAATGCTCCTTATCCGCGCCGCCGTCGAACGAGCCGCGACAGCTTTCCGGATCGTAGCAGATCGCGAAAACCCCACCCTCCTTCAGACGATGCAGATCCGTGAGCGATACAATCTCCGTGACCGTAACGGGCGTCGGGCATCCGTCCGCCAAGACGGCATCGAAAGAGAGGACAAGTTGCGGCTGTTCATTGACATACATCCCGGTACGCTGCACCTTTCGCAGAATACCGATGGTATGCTCGGTAAATTTCTTGGGATTTCCCCAACGCTTCGCCCGACGAAAAACAAAAAAGATGATGGCAAAAGCGACGGCAACCGAGATAACAACCAGCAAAATATCATACCACATATATCTGCCTCCCTCTTGATTCCGCTTTTATTATAGCATAGCAGAAAATCGACTGTCACCTGTTTGAAGAAGTTTTCTTCAAAGATATCGCTGCAAACATACCTCTTTCCTTCGATACGAAAACCGTCAAAGCAACTTATGATTTTTCAGAAAACAACACACAATCCTCATAATCAAAACCAAAAATCAATCCGAACAAATAAGTCGATCGTATTCATTAAAATGGTAAAAACCAAACACGCCAAGCCTATATGTAATGGAACTTTATTCCCTGCCATTAAACGGAGTTTCCCGACAGGTGGCTCGGCAACCGGCACGCCGTAGAATTTGCGCACCCCGTTTTCAATAAAACCTTCCAAAGCTCATTTTGTTGTCATCACAACAGCATTATCCATACTAAAACATTCCTATAAATCTGAATGCTTGGATGATATCATATATTTTGGAACTTGTATTTTAATTTTTTTATATAAATTATAAATTTTTGATTTAATAAAAAAGCCCGACGGAAATATCCGCAGGGCCTATCTATCACCTTTTAATTAACTAAATAAAATCGAAATGTGCCAAAGTTTCTTTAATTGCCGCTACCATCCGTTCGGTAGGATGCGGCCTAGGATGTTTCAATTCTTCCACTGCATTGGGAGCTACATACATCGGCAATCCCAAACTTCTTTTAACTTCTGCAATGTACGCCATATGCACTTTGAAGCCATAGTTTTCTTCAATGTACTGCTGTATCATCTTATAGGTTACTTTTTCTTTCGGCTTACGAGCTTCTGCCCGTTTTTCTACTTCTTTCAGAGAGATTTGCCCCTCTCCTTCGCCGAACTCAACAGTCACGTTGATATGACTGTCCGAATTTTTGGAAAGGAGAACCAATGTCTCTACTTTATTAGTCCATAATTTATGCTCGTAAAACTATATATTTTTTCTCAAAGCAAAAAATTGCGGCATGCACAACGCATGCCGCAGTTTTTTTGTATAATTCAAAGAAATTTGTAATGTTTTTTACCAAATCAGGGATATGCGATCGTTATTTTTCTTGATTTTTTATTCGTCCATAATTTTCCCTTGCGGTCGCGAGCATGAGTTTTATCCTGTTCTCCTGATTGACGCGCGTTGCCGAAGGGTCGTAATCGACGGGCACGATGTTCTCGTTTTCAAACAGCTTCTTCAGAGTACGCACCGCCCCCTTGCCCGCGATATGGTTGGGCAGGCATCCGAAGGGCTGCGCGCAGACGATGTTCTCCGTTCCCGTCTCGGCGAGCGCCGCCATCTCGGCAGGGATGAGCCAACCCTCCCCCATCTTCACCCCCTGGTTCATGACAAGATCTGCGCACTTTCTCAAATGTTCAAAGTCATGCACAGGCTCGAAGCGGCTGTACTTCTTCGTGAGGCGGATGAGCTTCCTCTGCTTAAATAGCAGCCAGCGGTAGGCAAGCGCAAAGAGCGGGGTCGCCGCGCTCCTTCTCCCATAGAACTTGGCGTCGTTGAGATTATTGACGACGCAGTATAAAATGAAGTCCATGAGGGCGGGCACGACGGGCTCGCAGTCCTCGGAAAGCAGGAAATCTTCAAGATGTGAATTGCCCAAAGGGGAATACTTGACGTAGATCTCCCCCACGATACCCACTTTGACTTTGGGCTCGAGCTTGACGGGCACGCGCTCAAACGTATTGAGAATATACTTCACGTTGCGCGAGAACCTGCCGTATTTTTTCCGATCGAAGGCGGAGCGGATGTACTTCACGCACTCCTCGCGCGCCTTTGCGGCGGCGCCCTCCTCCTTTTCATAGGGCTTCGTCTGATTGAAGGCGCTCATGATGAGATCGCCGTAAAAGATGGCATAAGCGAGCTCCAGCAAAAAGCCGAGCGTGATCTCCAGCCCGTTCCCCTTCTCGAGCCCCGCAAAGTTCAGAGAAAGCACGGGAACTTCGGGAAATTCCGCCTTCAATGCTTTGCGGATGAGCGGGATATAGTTGCTCGCGCGGCACCCACCGCCCGACTGCGTGATCATGACCGCCGTATGCTTGGGGTCGTACTTGCCGCTCTTCAAAGCATCGAGATACTGCCCGGTGACGCAGAGCGCGGGATAACAGGCATCGTTGTGGACGTGCTTCAAACCCTCGTCGATGACGGCGCGCCCCTCGTTCTTCAAAACTTCCACTTTATAGCCGTGCAGGCGCATGACATGCACCAAAAGGTCAAAATGCCACGGGAGCATATCGGGGATGAGGATGGTGTGTGTCGCCTTCATGGCGGGGGTAAATTTGGGATAGTCGTCGGTAAAATCGACGATCTTTTTCGTCTCCTGTTCTTTCATGCTTTCTTCCTCTCGCGTTCCGCTTTCTGTTCCTCAATGGCTGCAAGCAGAGAACGCAGCCTGATCTTCACGACGCCGAGGTTGTTGATCTCGTCGATCTTGATCTGCGTATAGAGTTTTCCCCTCTTTTCAAGGATGGAGCGCACTTCATCCGTCGTGACGGCGTCGATGCCGCAGCCGAAGGAGACGAGCTGCACGAGATCGACGTTTTCGTGCCGCGTGACGAACTCCGCTGCACGGTAGAGGCGGGCGTGATACGTCCACTGATCGAGCACATTGACCTTGACGAGATTTCCCTCTTCAAAGACGGCATCTTCGGAAAGCACGGCGATGCCGAGGCTCGTCAAGAGCTTGTCGATGCCGTGGTTGATCTCGGGGTCGGTATGATAGGGCCTGCCGGCAAGCACGATGACGTGCCGCCCTTCCCGCTCGGCCTCCGAAAGGATGCTCCTGCCGCGCTCGACGATGTCTTGATGGAACTCCTCCATGCGCCGCTTGCCCGCGCGCAGTCCCTCCCGCACGAGGGAGGCAGGCACTTTATACTTTTTCAATGCCGCGGTGAGCGTATGGACGGCGCTCTTCTCTTCGTTGAGGTCGACGTACGGCATCAGGAAGTTGTCCGCGTTCAGCCGCTCGTTGTTGGCTTTCAAGAGCTCCCCGTAATATGCCACCACGGGGCAGTTGTAGTGGTTGGTCGAATCATGTTCGTCGAGATTGTAACTCTCGGAAGGATAGAAGATGAAGTCGACGCCCATGTCGAGGAGGCTTTCGATATGCCCGTGCATGAGCTTGGCGGGATAGCACGCCGTATCGCTCGCGACGGTGTGCTGGCCCTTGAAGTAGAGCTCGCGCGAACTTCTTTCGGAGAGCACGACTTCAAAGCCGCACGTCTCGAAAAAGCTCGTCCAGAGCGGGAGCTGTTCGTACATGACAAGCTGCAGCGGAAGCCCCACCTTCCCGCGCTTTCCGGGAAGCCCCGAAGGAAGAGAGAGCAGCTTTTCGTATTTATAAGTATAGATGTCCGGCACGTTCTTGGGTCTCGGGAGGCCTGCGCCGCGCTCGCACTTGTTGCCCGAAACAAAGCGGCGGCCGTCCGAAAACGTCAGAATATTGACGGAGCAGTGCGACGTACAGCCCTTACACATGACGGAGCGCGACGAATAGCCGAAGCGGTCGAGCTCGGCGGGCGTCGCGAGCGAACTTATAAGCGTATCTTTCCTCGTACTCTCCTTGGCATAGAGCGCGGCACCGAACGCCCCCATCAGCCCCGCGATGGCGGGACGGACGACCTCTTTGCCCGTCTCCTTTTCAAAGGAGCGCAAAACGGCGTCGTTCAAGAAAGTGCCGCCCTGCACGACGATGTGCTCGCCGAGCTCTTCGGGCGTCCGCGCGCGGATGACCTTGTAGATGGCGTTCTTGACGATGGAGGAAGAGAGCCCCGCCGAAATATCTTCGACGGTCGCGCCCTCCTTCTGCGCCTGCTTGACTGAGCTGTTCATGAACACCGTGCAGCGCGAGCCGAGTTCGACGGGATGCTGCGCAAACAGCCCGAGGCGGGAAAATTCTTCGATCTCCATGCCCATCGCCTTTGCGAACGTCTGGATGAAGGAACCGCAGCCCGACGAGCACGCCTCGTTGAGCATGATGGAGTCGATGGCGCGGTTCTTCACCTTGAAGCACTTGATGTCCTGCCCGCCGATGTCGATGATGAAGTCGACGTCGGGATTGAAGTAGAGCGCCGCCTTGAAGTGCGCCATCGTCTCGACGACGCCGAAATCGATCTTGAGCGCGGCGCGCATCATATCCTCGCCGTATCCCGTGACGCACGCGCCGCGGATGACGATCCTGTCGCCCATCAGCCAATAGAGCTCTTTTAACTTATTGACGACGATATCGAGCGGCTGGCCGTTGTTGGACTGATAATGGGAATATAAGATCTTACACTCGGGCGTGATGAGCATGAGCTTGGTCGTCGTCGAGCCCGAGTCGATGCCGAGATACGCATCCCCGCGGTAGGAGTGGATATCCTCAAAGGAGAGGTCGCTGCGCATATGGCGCATGACAAATTCGTCGTACTCCTTGCGGGAGGCAAAGAGCGGCTCGCCCACCGTGATTCCGCTGCCGAATTTAGCGTTTCGGATGCGCTCCATGATAGAAGAGAGCGTCTCCTCTTTCTCTGCCTCGGCGTAGAGTGCAGCGCCGACCGACATGAAGCAGGGCGCATTGTCGGGGAAGATGGCGTGCTCGTCGTCGAGCTTCAAGGTCTCTTGGAACGCCTTCCTCAATCCCTTCAAAAAGTACAGTGGGCCGCCCAAAAAGAGTACCGTACCCTTGATCCTGCGCCCCTGCGCAAGGCCTGCGACCGTCTGATCGACGACCGCCTGCAAGATGGAAGCGGCGATATCCGCCTTGCTCGCCCCCTGATTGAGAAGGGGCTGGATGTCCGACTTGGCGAACACGCCGCAGCGCGAGGCGATGGGATAGACGCGCTCCGCCTTTAAGGCGAGCTCGTCAAGCTCCCCCACGGAAACGTTGAGAAGGGTCGCCATCTGATCGATGAACGCGCCCGTGCCGCCCGCGCAGCTGCCGTTCATGCGCTGTTCTGTGCCGCCCGTGATGAAGATGATCTTAGCGTCCTCTCCGCCCAGCTCCACGGCGGCGTCCGCCTCGGGATAAAACCTGCGGATGGCGCCGAAGGCGGACTGCACTTCCTGCACGAAGCCGATCTCCGCCCGCTGGGCAAGCCCGAGTCCCGCAGAGCCCGTGATGCACGCCTTATAGCTGCCGTCAGGATCGCCGAGCTTTTGAAGTTCCTCCAAAACGCACTCCCGCACGCGCGAGAAGTGCCTGACATAGGTCGAGGAAAGGATATTTCCTCCCTCATCGATGACGCAAACTTTGACCGTCGTTGAGCCGACGTCGATGCCGAGTAATTTTGCCATAGTATGTTGACCGTAAGAAAATTTGTAAACTTATCCATGCGCATTATACCACATACGGCGGCAAATGACAAGTATTTCACAAAATGTTCATTTGCGGGGCATACGGCTTTTCGGGCTGCTTTCCTGCAAATTTTCGCTTTCAAGGCATTTATTTTTCTGCTCCGTGCGTTTGAGATATTTGAGCCGCGTCGCATTCCCGCCGCGCAGGTGCCGTTCCGAAAGGTTGACTTTCAAGACCTTCTGCACGCGCCGCCAAAGGGCGGGCTCGAGAAAGAAAAGCCGTTCCGTGACATCTTTATGTACCGTCGATTTGCTCATCCCGAAGTGCGCCGCGCAGGCGCGGACCGTACAGCCCGTCTCGATCATATACTCCGCACAGCGGACGGCGCGTTCGTGCATATCCTCCCACATCAACTTGTACCCCCTTTCGGTATTGACACATTGTATGTCGAAAGAAGAAAAGTTATGATGAAATGACAGGAAATGCCCGGCTTGACAAACGGACGCGCATATGATAGGATGATCGAGGAGATAAGATCATGAATTACTGTGAAAATTGTTCATATGCGACAGAAGATACCCGCTGCCCTCTTTGCGGCAGCAAAAAGCTGCGCCCCGTCAAAGAGAACGACTACTGCCTTGCAGCGGAGTGCGAAAAAAGCTATACCGATCGGCGAAAAGAA
Organism: uncultured Clostridia bacterium; assembly: GCA_944354535.1. Classification (GTDB taxonomy): domain Bacteria; phylum Bacillota; class Clostridia; order Christensenellales; family Borkfalkiaceae; genus Gallimonas. The sequence continues at coordinate 2,437 of CALVPY010000037.1, read as the reverse complement.
GATCTTGCAAGATGCGGCATTCAAGCAATCGGCGTACCTTACGGCGACGGTTTTCGCTCCCAACTCGCTCTTTCGCTTGAAAACGAGCGGCTGTATGTTCCCTACGCGCAGCTGTATGAAACGCAGGAGATCCTTCGTGCATGGGAAAAGGAGGCGGACGAGAGCCTCCTTCGTTCCCTCAAGGAACATATGAACGCGCTTCACGTCGCGCCCAAGCGCGCAAAAAAACTGACACGAAAGCTGCGCCTTCCGGAGAAAGAACTCATTCCCTATCTTCAGAAAGCGCTCGCCTCCGCAGACAAAGTCTATGACGGCGGCGCACTCCCCTATTCGACCGCACATCTCTATCTCTGCCGTTTGCCCAAATACGTCATTACGCTCAATTCGGAAACAATGGAGATCGTGGCGGTCGACAAGCGCTGAACCCTGCTCCCCTGCATCCGTTCCCCACGATTTCGGAGCCATTCCAAGAAGCTTGGAGCGATTTTGCGGCTCTCCTCGTTGAATTTTTCTCCAAGCTGTGGTAAAATCAAGACATCCGATCGGAAAGGAGAATCCAATGGCAAATCAGATGGGCGAATTTCTCGCCATCCTCAGAAAATCAAAGGGTTATACCCAGCAGGAGGTCGCAGATACCCTCGGCGTCTCCAACAAGACGGTGTCGAGCTGGGAGACGGGCGCTTCCTGCCCCGACATCTCCATGCTGCCCGTGCTTGCAGAACTTTACGGCGTGACGTGCGACGAGCTCATCCGCGGCAAACGCCTGAGCAGCGAAGAAGAGCTTTCCCCCGCGGGGCGCAAAAAGGCGATGGAACACCTTCTGCAAAGGCAGAAAACCAACCTATTCACGGTATGCTGGATCGCAGGCGCACTTGCGGGGGCCGCGCTGCTGCTTACCTCCCTCATCGGCTATGCCGCGCTCGAAAGCCTTGTCGGCTTCTTTGTGGGGCTCATTTTCCACGGTGCCTCTGTCGTAACGGCGGCCGTATGCATCCGTCGCCTGCGCTTTCAAGCGGGCGAACCGTGGGAGAGCGAAGCTTCCATGCGCTTTTCCCTCTCGCTCGATCGGGCGCTCTTTTGGCTCGTCTTTGCAAATGCTGCCGTATTCGGCTTCGATCTTCCGCACGTCTTCGTACCTGCCCATGCGGGGCTGAGCCTGGACGGAGAAAATCAACTGCTCCAGCTCCTCTTTGCACTCGGCGCGGCGGCGATTGCCTTTCTCATCGGCTATCCCGTGCTGCTGCGCATTCAGAGGAAGCGCCTGCTCGCTGCCGCCGATCGGGGATCTGACGAATTTTGCGGTACATTCACCGCCCTCGTGCGCCAGAACGCGCTAATAATGTGGCGGACAAAGCGCATCCCGCTCCTCATCGTCCTGCCCTTTGCCGTCCTTTTGGCGCTTTCGCTGATCTTCCTCGCCTTGCCATCGGCAAACGGGATCAACGTCGTGCTGCAATCGACCTACAGCTTCCGGCTCGGCGAAGAAGGGCAGCCCACCCAATACGGCGCCTTCGAGTATGATGAATACACCCTCGTCTCCGAAGAGCAGCCCGAAAGTGCGGATGAGACGGGCAGATACGAAGTCGTCTATCTCTTCCCCTCTTTCCCCGAAGGATGGAGCGAATATTACCGCACACAGGAGACGGAGGGAGGCACCCTCGTCACGATCTATAAATACCGCGCCGCAAGCGAAGAGGGAAACATCGCCGAATTTTATGCCTATGACTACAGATGGCAGGGCGAGCTCAAATATATCGAAGTCTCGGAAACAGGCAGAGAAGGCGAATTCTATGTCGAAGCCGCCTTCGGGCCCTCCCTCTTTGAGCAGGATGCAGCTTCGTTCGCCATCCTCTTTCTCAGCCTCGGCGGAGCGTTCGGAGCCCTTGCCCTCCTCTCCTTTGCCGTTACCGTTCCGCTCTACATCAAACAGGAGCGCAAATTCAAAAAGACGCTTTAAGGAGGCGCGCCGCGAAAACTTCGCGGCGCGCTATCAAGCCAAAGCCACCCGAATCAGGTGGTTTGCACAGACCCCAAAGATATAATTGCCGCGCACCCGTTAACGGGCATCGCTTTTCTATAACGACCTATCGCGCGGCATACCTGTAAAACAGGTTCCTTATCCTATATCGAACCTAAACTGTCATTATCAATAATGTCAACTTCGATCATGATTAGGATATGCTAAAATGATTTTTGGTCCCCCCCCCGGAAAAACGGGGGGCTATTCAAACAAAAGTGCCGAAAAGAGCCCGGCAGACCCTCTCATTTGGCTTCTGACGGGCTTTCACTTGTTCGACCGCCATTCCCTTCGCCGCTACGGCCGTGCCTGCGCGCGTCCCTGTCGGCTTATAACACTTCTCTTCCATCGGCATAAAAGATGCGCCAGTCAAACCCGAGAAGCAATCCGATGCGTTTCGCCATCTCAGGCGACGGCTTT
>CALVPY010000036.1 GCA_944354535.1 uncultured Clostridia bacterium | reverse complement strand
AGCTCCCATGCCTGCGCTTCGCGAAGTTCGCGAAATCCGCGGGACAGGAGGAGCGCCTTAGCGTTTTCCACCGCCTGGTAGGCGGTATAAGAAGTGCGTAAAAAGTCAAGTAATTGCTGCATGTGTCAAACTTCCTCTCGGCGTGATTTTTCAGAAACAAGTATAGCGCATTTGCGGCAAAAATGCAAGGGAAGCCGCGCCCGTTTTCGCGCATATTTTACAAAGAGACAAAAATGGGGCGGGCATGTCTGCGGCAAGTGAGAAAAAACAGAAAAAATTTGTCCGTTCCCTCTTGCAATTATCGCCGTCTTATGGTAAAATGACCGGGTTGGACGGAAAGGAGAAAGCAACATTATGTGGTTTGACGAAAGTATGTTTTATCAGATTTATCCGCTCGGGTTCTGCGGGGCGGAGCGGGAGAACGACTTCGGCGAAGTGCGCCACCGCCTCTCCCTCATCGAAGCGGAAATTCCCCGACTGAAAGAGCTCGGGGTGGGAGCGGTGCTCTTCAACCCGCTCTTCGAGAGCGAGCGGCACGGCTACGACACCGTCGACTTTTACCGCATCGACCGCCGCCTCGGCACCAACGAAGAATTCAAGGCGCTTGTCGAAAAATTCCACGAGGCGGGCATCCGCGTCGTTCTGGACGGCGTGTTCAATCATGTCGGCCGCGCCTTCCCGCCCTTCAAGGAAGTGCTCGAAAAGCGCGAGGGCACCGATTACCGCTTCTGGTTCAACATCAACTTCTGGGGCAATTCGCGCTACAACGACGGGCTCGACTACGAAAATTGGGAAGGACATCCCGAGCTCGTGAAATTGCGCCTTGAAAATCAGGACCTTCAGAACTATCTCATGGACGCCGTGCGCTTCTGGATCCGCGAATTCAAGATCGACGGGCTCAGGCTGGACGTATGCTATCTTCTGCCCCCGTGGTTCATGGAGCTTCTGCGCCGCACGGTGGATGCCGAAAAGAGCGAGTTCTTCCTCGTGGGCGAAGTCATCCACTGCGGCAACTTTCAGCAGAACATCTGCCCCGAGCGCCTCAACTCCATCACCAACTACGAGTGCTTCAAGGGCATGATCTCCGCCTTCAATTCCGATAACCTCTTCGAGATCGAATCTTCCCTGACCCGCCTCTTTTCCTCGCAGCCGTGGGCGCTCTATACGGGGAAGCGGATGCTCAACTTCGTCGACAATCACGACGTCATCCGCGCCTACACCGCCCTCAAAGAAAAGCGCAACCTTCTCAATCTCTATACGCTGCTCTTTACGATGCCCGGCATCCCCTGCGTGTATTACGGCTCGGAATTCGGCGCGGAAGGGGATAAGTCCGACCTTGACTACAAGCTCCGTCCCTTCATCGGGGATATCGATAAAACCAAGCATCCCGAGCTCGTCGAACACATCAAAAAGCTCGCCGCGATCAGGAGAAGCAGCCGCGCGCTCTCTTATGGCACCTACCAGAAGGCGACCATCATGAACCGCAACTTCTCCTTCATCCGCGAGTGCGACGGGGAGCGCGTCATCGTCGCCATCAACATCGAAGACCACGACTGCACCATCCGCGTCGAGGAGGCGGAAGGCACCGATCTTCTCACGGGGCAGGTGCGCAACCTGAACGACATCTATCTCCCGCCCTTCACGGCGAGTATCTATCGCAGGAACTGAGCCGCCCGGGCGATCGGGACTGCCGAGGGAAAGGAGGCTGCGGCCATGAACAACATCGTCTATGAGATCCTGCCGTTTTTGCTGTTCGGCGCCGTCTTGGGGATGCTCCTGAAGGGGCGTTTTTCGAGGCTTGTCAGCCGGGCGGTCTTTTATGCTGCTTTCGGGGCGGTCGGCGCCGTGCATCTCGTGCTCGGGCTGCTCTCTCTCGATAACGCCCTTTTGCTCTCCCTGATGCCGCTCACGGCATATCTTCCGCTTTCCGCCGTGTACTTTTTCCTTTCCAAACGGAGCATTGCGGAGCGCTTTTTCACGCTCTTTATCGGCATCATCGCAGGGCTTATTGCGGAGCTTGCAGAAAAACTGTACGTTCCGCTCATTTTGAATGCCGTCGGGGGGATCGGAGCGGATATCCTTTGCCTGTTTCTCTCCGTTCTGGTCTCTGCTGCGCCGGCGCTCGTCGCCTTCTTCTTTTTGAGGCGGCTCTTTTTCGGCGGAACGATCATCGGCGGAAGCAATTGGTATCTCAACGTCGCCCTGTTCTTCCTCATCGTGCTCTCCCTCTATCTCAAAGATTCGCCGGGTGCGGGAGGCGCGCTTTTGATGCTGCTGTGCGACCTCTCCGTGTTCGGGGTGATCGCAGGCTATCTCAACGCCCGCGTCCGCGGGGAGAAGCTGCAGCTCGAGCGGGAGCAGATCGAGCGGCAGATCGAGGCGGAGCGGGAGGAGTACCGCCGCATCGAACAGGGGGTGGAGCTGGGCAGGCGCTACCGCCACGATATGCGCCATCACTTCTCCGTCCTCGGCGGGCTGATGCACAGCGGCAACACAAGGGAAGCGGAAGCCTATCTCAATACGCTGGGCGAACAGATGAGCGTCGCCGAACAGCGCCCCTATTGCAGCGATCCCACCGTCAATGCCGTACTTTCGCCCCTCATCATGCGGGCGGAGGAAGCGGGGATCCGGGTGAAGGCGCACGTCGCCCTTCCCCAAGAGCTGCCCGTGTGCAGTTCCGATCTTTGCTCGCTGCTTTCCAACCTCATCGAAAATGCGGTCGAGGCGGCTTCGCTCTGCGCCGAAGGGGAGCGCAGGCTGCTCGTTCTGGCGGAATGCAGGGAGGGGAAACGGCTCATCGTCTCGGTGGAAAACTCCGTCCGTGCAAAAGTTGCGCTCGATCAGGACGGGATGCCCTCCGCTCCCAAGCGGGAGGGGCACGGCTACGGGCTTGCGAGCGTTCGCTTCATCGTCGAAAAGTACAACGGCGTTTTGCGCTGCGAGGCGGGGGAAGATACGTTTTCGGTGCGCGCCGTACTCTTCTTTCCCGTCGAAGAGCCGCACGGGAAGCGGCAGCGCGGGGTCAGGCTACGCGCGGCGGCGGCGATTCCCGCTCTGCTCGCGGCGCTCGTCCTTTCGCTGAACTGTATGCCCTCGACGCTCTCCGCCTTAAAGCAGGTGCCCGTCCTCGGCGGCGCGGCAGCGGCGGTCGATTTCCGCGAGTGGGGGCTCTCGTGGGGCGGAAGCGGCATTCGGGTGGAAGAGCCCGAACTTTCCTTCCCTTCCGAAGAGATCGACGCCTGCATCGAAGCGTGCGTCGAGGAGTTTTGGCGCTACTTTGCGCAAAAATACAGCGGCTATGCGGGGGAGGATCTGGCGAGCACCGTCATACGCGAGGACGATCGCTCCTTTACGCTGTGCATCCAATGCACGATCAATGCGGGGAGTTCCTTTACCTGCCGCCGCCACTTCACGGTGGATAAGGCGACGGGGGAGATCGTTTCCTTTGAGAGTCTCTTCCGCGAAGGGAGCGGCTATAACGAGGCGATCTCGGCAGAGATCGGGCGGCAGATCGAGGAGCGCGTCGAGCGCGGAGATTTTTATTACGGCTACGGCATCTTCACTTCGCCTGCAGATCTGGAGATGGCCTTCCGATCGCTTCAGGACCCCGATTTCTACTTTGACGAGGAGGGGCGGCTCGTCATCGCCTTTCAGGAGGGGGAGATCGCACCCAACAACATGGGCACGCCCGCATTCGTCATCCCCGCCGGCGTTACGGAGCCGCTGGCGGCGGAAGGAAGCTTGCTTACGGGAGGGAACATATGATCGAGATCGCAGTTCTGGATGACGACGGGAAGGATCTCGAGCGGGTCGCGGCTCTTTGCGAACGCTTTGCCGCCGAGCGCGCTCTGCCCGTCCGCATCGTACCCTTTTCCAACCCCTTCGACCTTCTGGACGCAGCAGAAAAGAAGGGCGGGGCGGATGTGTATCTTCTGGATATCCTGATGACCCGCCTGACGGGGCTCGACGTCGCCGAAGAATTGCGCAAGCGCGGCGATCGCGCGGAGATCGTCTTTCTGACTTCTTCCCGCGAGTACGGGGCGGAGGCATTTGCCGTCGAGGCGGCGGGGTATCTTCTCAAACCTGTAGAGGAAGAGGCGTTTGCCGTGATGATGGGGCGGCTCATGGAAAAGCTGGCCGGGAAGGGGCGGGCGCCCGTCATGATCAAGATCAGCGGCGGCTTCAGAAGGGTGATGACGGATGAGATCGTCCTGATCGAGAGCTTCAATCATCGCCGCGAAGTGACGCTCACGGGCGGCAGGAAGCTCTCTACCCCCATGACGCTCTCGGAGCTCGGCGAGATGCTGCGCCCCTTCCCCGAATTCCGCGCTCCCCACCGCGCCTATCTTGTCAATCTCAATTTCGTGACGGGCATCAGCGGGTCGGAACTCTTTGTCGGGGAGGCGCGCATCCCGATCGCCAAAGGTGCCGCCCGCGCGTTCCGCGAAGAATATCTCGAATACTGCTTCTCCAAATGACGGGCTCACCCCCGTCTTTTTTGTGCTTTTTATGCTGCTTTCTGCCCGCAGCGCCCGCCGTTCGGCGGGTTTTTTGATTTCACGAAAAATAACGCCCCTTTCACGCACAAAATCGTCTTTTCGGTGCAGTCTGCGATATGATGTTATTTGTGGAAGGGTGCGTCTCCGAAACCGCCAGGCTGCATTCGCTGAACAAAAGTACGCAAAAATACAGGATATAATTTTCAACATATATCCAAGCGGACGCGGGCTCTGCTGACAGGCTCTGTCAGTCATGTGCCGTTTCGCGGCCTCAAAGAGGGGGGATGAACGCCATAAAATGTTCTTAATGTTGACAATGCGGCCGCACATGATAGAAAAATCGGCGGTGTTCTCCCATGTTTTTGATAAGAACTGAAATTGTAAAATCTTTTCATATCTTGAAAATGTGAGCAAAAATATGGCAATCTACCGAATTATTTCCACGGGACACGGGCGAAAATTTTTCAAAAAGACTTGACAGGCATGGGGGGGGTGTTATAATGAAAACACCAGTCAATGTACTGTATTTTCATCATTCATTTTCCGATACCTGCACTTGTCGGCGTACCGAGCCTGAGGTGCGTCGGCGTGAGCTACTTCGGAAGAGGAAGCATGATTTTCGGCGAGATTTTTCAGCGCCCCCGTTCGGGGGAAAAGCGCCTTACAGGGAGGAGCGATGGAAAAGCAAACGGAACGGGATGAAATGCCCGAAAATACGATGACGGATGCACGGGAAGCTGCCGCACCCCCGGCCGCGGACGCGGTCTGTGCGGGGACTGCGGAAGGCGCTTCCTCCGGCATCGGGGAGGCTATAGAAGGCGCCCCGTCTCAGCCCTGTGCCGCCGCGCCCTGCGGCGACCCCGAAGGGGGAGCGGAGGCGGCGGACGCCGCGGAAGGCGCTTGCGAAGAACAGCAGGCCGAGGGCGCTTCCGAAGAGCCGATAGCCGAAGGTGCAGAGGGCGCAGCCCCCGAAGCCGCCGAAACTTCCGAAACAGAGGAAGCAGATGAAACGGCCGAAACTTCCGAAACAGAGGAAGCTGCCGAGCCTGTTCCCGCTGCCGCCGAGGCGGCCCCTGCCGAAGCGCCCGAGGCGGAACAGCCCGAGCCCGACAGCAGGGAAAATTCCAAAGTCAGAGTGCGCAGCATCATCGGCGGGATCCTGCTCGGGCTTGCCTGCCTCATCCTCATCCCGCTGCTGTGCATCAACGTGACGCTCATCATCAAGAGCTACATGGATGAGGAGAATATGCCCGACGTGTTCGGCATTGCCCCGATCGCCGTCGCCGCCAAGTCGGAGGACGGAAGCCCCAACGACTTCATGCAGGGCGAAGAGGAGGGCTGCTACGACCCCGGTTCGCTCATTCTCATCAGAACGTTCGATAAGAGCATCACGACGGCGGAGGCTGCCGCAGGAGATGCGGAGCGTCAGAGCATCGAAGTGGGCGACGTCGTTGCCTTTCGTTGGACGACGGAGGGCGGTGCGACGAAATTCAGCGTCTACCGCGTGGTCGGGATCACCCGCGATGAGGAAACGGATGTCATCACGTCCGTCTCCGTGCGGGCAGATAATCCCATCGAGGGCGAGGATGCGCCCGTTCCCGTCAGCATCGAGGACGTGTGCGGCATCTATATGGACAATTTTGCGCATCTGGGCGAATTTGCGCTCTTTATGACGGAGGGCTACGGCGTGCTTATCATCGTCGGCATTCCCCTTGCCCTCTATATCATCATCGACATCATCCGCATCACCATTCACAACCGCAAAGTGCGCGATATGGAGAACGAAGAGATGCGCGACAAGGACGAGGAGATTGCCCGCCTGCGCGCCCTGGTAGAACAGCGTGCGGCGGTGCCTGCGGCGCCCGTCTTTGCCGAAGAGGCGCCCGGCGGAGAGCCGTCCGAGGGCGAAGAGCTCCCCGAAGAAATTCCCGAAGAGCTCCCCGAAGAAATTCCCGAAGAAGCGCCTTTGGGCGAGCCTGCCGAAGTGTTTGCGGAGGGGGAGGAGCTGCATGACGAGCCTCTGCCCGAACTCATCGACGAAGCGGCGGAGTTCACCGACGAAACGGCGGAGCTTGCCGACGAAGAGGCGGGCGCTGCAAATAAGGCGCAAAACGAAGAGAAAGGAGAGGAGATATGACGAAGAAGGCAAAAAAGCTGTTCCTGCGGTCGGTCGCGGCGCTTGCCGCGCTCACTGTGGTGAGCTGCGGACTTCTGGGCAGTACGTTTGCCCGCTATATCTCGACGTCAGAGGGGGATGCCGTCACGGGGATCGCCAAGTGGGATGTCAAGCTTGAAAATAAGTTTCCCAACACCACAGCGATTATGGCTGTCCAAAACAAACTCTCGCCCGATGTGAATGGTACGTTCAACGGCACGACCGACCGCGTACAGAGTACGGGCGGGGCGCTCGCCCTCACGATCACCAATCAGGGAGACGTCGACGCGAACATTACGGTGTCGCTCGGCGGCTCGGAGCTCATCTACTATTCGAAGTACAGCGATGACGCTCAAACCGCTTATGATAGTTGGGGTTCGGGCTTTGCCGTTGCGGAGGACGGAACCATCACCGCTCCTTCCGAAGCTGAGGCGAAGGCGGTCATCCAAATGGAGTTCGCCTATTCCACGGAGAGCAATAGTGTTCCGACGCAAGGTTGGAAATCGCTGGCTGATATTGCAGACGAGATCAACGACCAAAACAACAGCACGGGCATCAAGCTTTCGGCAAAGAGCGGAGATGCTGATGGCGGGTCGTTCTATTTCTTCGTGCGGGCGACCTGGACGAGTCAGGATAAATATTTTTATGGTAAAGATCAGGGTACGGCAGAGAAGATGTCTAACCTGCTCGACACCTGGTTCGGCGAAAAGATCGTTGCCGTAGGGCAGCGCATCACATTCACGGCGCTCCAATCGAGCGAACTTCCTAACCCGTAAGAGCGTGCGGCCTCTCTCCAAGATGGCGTCGAAAATAAGGAACTCCAAAACGGCCTCCCTCTTGAGGGAGGTGCCGAGCGAAAGCGAGGCGGAAGGAGTAGAAGATAACTCCCTCAGTCAAGGCATCGGCAAAGCGCCGAATGCCTTGCCAGCTCCCCCGAGGAGGAGCCTGAAATGAGGAACTCCAAAACAGCCTCCCTCTTGAGGGAGGTGGCGCGGTATTCGCCGTAGGCGATACCGCGACGGAAGGAGTAGAAGACAGAGGTATTCGATGCCGCTTCGATATAACGGAAGAAATGTGAAGCTTTCGCGTATGCTGAGAAAGAATGCGACTCCACAGGAAAATCATTTATGGTATGATTTTTTGTCGGAGTATGAGGTAAGATTTCAGCGGCAAAAACCGATCGGTGAATTTATTGCAGATTTTTATTGTCACGCAGCAAAGCTTGTGATCGAGGTCGATGGATCGCAGCACTACTCCGATGAAGGAATGGGGTACGATGAGTTTCGAACAGAAAAGTTAGAGGAATATGGTTTGCAGGTCATTCGATTTACGAATCGCCAGATCAACGAGAATTTCTATGGCGTATGTGAGTATATCGATTTTGTTGTAAAAGACTCCCTCAGTCACCTTCGGTGACAGCGTCTCGCGCGGTAGTATCCGCGCTTCGGTCAGGAAATTTCCCCACAATGGGAAATTTCCCAGCTCACAAGAGGCAAAGAGTCCACCGGACTCTTTGCAAGAAAGCTCTTGTTCGCCCCCCGAGGAGGAGCCTCAAATAAGGAACTCCAAAACGGCCTCCCTCTTGAGGGAGGTGGCGCGGTACTCGCCGCAGGCGATACCGCGACGGAAGGAGTAGAGAAGCAACTCCCTCAGTCAAGGCATCGGCAAAGCGCCGAATGCCTTGCCAGCTCCCCCAAGGAGGAGCCTGAAATGAGGATAGCCTCCCTCAAAGAGGGCGCCTGAAATGAGGATAGCCTCTCTTCAAGAGGGCGCCGAAAATAAGGAACCACAAAACGGCCTCCCTCTTGAGGGAGGTGGCGCGGTATTCGCCGCAGGCGATACCGCGACGGAAGGAGTAGAGAAGCAACTCCCTCAGTCAAGGCATCGGCAAAGCGCCGAATGCCTTGCCAGCTCCCCCGAGGAGGAGCCTGAAATGAGGATAGCCTCCCGTCAAGAGGAGCCTGAAATGGGAAGGGTGAAATACGGAAATTTCGTCCGAAAGGGCGGGATCAAATAACAAAAAATCATACAAGGAGTGGAAAAGTATGGAAAAGAAGAAAGAAAGCCGCCGTTCGGCGAAGCTCATCGTTGTGCTGGTGGCGCTGCTGCTCGTTGCGTGCAGCCTGCTCGGCGTGACCCTCGCGCGGTACGTTACCCAGGGTAAGCCGGGTACTGCCGGTGTTGGAGTTGCTTCGTGGGACATTACGGCAACGGAAGCGGGGAACGATGAAGCGGAATTTCCGCTCACGCTTTTCTCGCCCAACATGGCAAAGTATGTTGCTTCTTCGGACAGGTCGCGTTCGATGGAGGACGTCGCCATTCTTCAGATCAAAAATGACGGCGACGTAGGCGCTTATGTCAGCTTGACGATGGGCGAGGTCAATGCGTATGCTCCGAACAGCGATACTCCGATCGATTTCAATTCGACCGATAACCGCGGGGCGGGTGAAGCAGATTACTATAAGCCCTGGAAAGAATCGTGGGATGACATCTTTACTTTCACATGGAGCCTGGAATGCGGTGCGGATGAGGAGTCGGCCACGGTTCCTGCAGCTGTTTCCGATGGCGGAGATTACAATGGTATGTACTATGTTGAGGCGGGGAATACGCTGTTTGTTTATGCGACCATCGCATGGACGACCGATCTTGATACCGACGCCGAGTACACCCCTGACGAATTTGGATGTGTTTGGTCGGATTATCGCGATACTTGGATCGGGCAGAACGTGGAGAAAGTCGGCCTTGCTTACAGCTGGTACGCAGTACAGGGCAGCCAGCTTCCCGATGAAGGAGTGAGTTCGCAGAACTAAAAACCTTTGTGCAAGCGGTGCGGGGTTGGCCACAAACGCCGCGCGTTGCAAATATGGAAAATCTATATAAGGAGTAAAATAATGGAAAACAAGAAACTCGAAAAGAAGAGTGTTCTCAAAAAACTGACCATCGGCATTGCTGCTATGGCGCTGATCAGCTGCGCATTTGTCGGCGGTACCTTTGCTCGTTATACCACCGGCGAAAAGGAGATCCCCGGCGGCGTCAATGTCGCAGACTGGAAGATCGAGGTCATCGAAGATGCGGCGGATATCTTTGAGTTCACGCCCAACAAGGAAGCGTATTCCAATCAGATTCGTAAAAAGACCGTGAGCGAAGGCGGCAAGATCCTCGAGATCAAGAACAGCGGTAAAGTCGCAGCAACTGTCACGATCGAGGTCGATACTTCTTCCTATGTTATGGAGGATAAGGAGGGCAACCCCGCCCAATTCCCCCAATACAGCGTTGTTAACGGCGAGGCTGTGAACGCCGAATGGGAGAAAGTTACTTCGGTAAGTAATATCTTCACCCTCGGTGACCTTACGGTGCAGTACAGCGGCAGCACTACGACAGAAACCGTTCCGGAGGGAACTGTGAAGACCTACGAGATCACGCTCAAGGCAGGCGAGAGCGTTATCGTCAGCATCGGCGAAGTGGTCTGGACGAGCGATCTTACGGGTGAGAATGGCGCCTACGGCGATCTTCGCGATACCTGGATCGGCGAGAACATCTCCCAGATCGGTTACAAGATGACGTGGTCGGCAGTCCAGGCGGAAGAGATTCCCGTTAATTAAGCCGCAGCGTAATTCCCCATTATTGCATTTTCCTTATGATTACATAGGCCCGGGCATGGCCCGACCGGCCTCAAAGGGCGCTCCCTCCGCGGCTGAATGTGGCGTCGGCTGCGGGGCGGATGCTCCCGATCATAGGAGATGCGGCATTTTTTGCCCGCAAGGGCAGGTGCGGATCTTCCGCAAAGCTTCCGAGCGCGTTTTTGCGCAGTCACTTTCAAGCAGGTCTTCTGCCGAGCTCGTTTTCTTTGCATAAAAGAAGGAGCAGATCATGGTTCAAGGACCGACGAGGGATCATCCCTCCCAAAATCATACGGAAGATCGCTCTTCCGTTTCTTTGGAACACCTCGCGGAACAGCCTTCGGCTTCCCGCGTTCTCGATATGCAGCAAAATGAAACAACTCCCTCTTGCAGCCTCCCTCCCGAGGGCGCCTCAAGTGAGGAACTCCCAAACAGCCTCCCTCCCGAGGGCGCCTCAAATAAGGAACTCCCAAACAGCCTCCCTCTTGAGGGAGGTGGCGCGGGATTCGCCGCAGGCGATGCCGCGACGGAAGGAGTA
>CALVPY010000035.1 GCA_944354535.1 uncultured Clostridia bacterium | reverse complement strand
AGCCGCACAAGATCCCCGCGACCATCCTCTCCCGCTGTATGCGCCTCGATTTCAAGCTCATCCCCGAAGAGGACCTTGAAACGCACTTGAAGCGCATTCTCGACGGCATGGGGAAGGAGTACGAGGAAGAGGCGGTCTCCGCCATCGCCCGTGCAGGCGCGGGGAGCGATCGCGATATGCTCTCCATCGCCGAGATGTGCATCGCCTATGAGGACAAGCTCACTTATCGTGGTGTTTCCGAAGTGCTGGGGGCGGCGGACTTTTCCGAAACGCTCGCCCTTGCAGAAGCGCTGCTTATCTCCGATATGCCGACGGCGCTCGAAGGGGTGGAACGCATCCTCTCGGCGGGCAAGTCGGTGGGGGTGCTTCTGAAAGATCTGATGGCGCAGCTCAACCGCATCGCCGTCGCAAAGACCTGCCGCACGGCGGAAAAGCTCTTGTCCCTTCCCAAGGAGCAGTTCGCAAAGTTAAAGGCAGCCGCCGACAAGGCAGACGGGAGAGCGGTTCTCCGCGCTACCGAGGTGCTTGCCAAGGCGGAGACGGACATGCGCTTTGTCTCCTCGCCGCGCGTGTGCCTCGAGACGGCGGTCATGCGCATTGCCCTCCCCGAAGAGGATATGAGCACGGACGCGCTTCTGGTGCGCCTCAACGCGTTGGAGCGCAAGCTGCAGGAGGGCGCTTTTTCGGCTCCTTCGGCGCAGACGGCTTCGGGGGCTGCATCGTCCGCAGCCGCCCCTGCGGCAGCAGCAGGAGCGGAATTTGAGGACGAGCCCCCCTTCCCCGACGAAGAGCCCGTCTTCGAAGAGGCGTACTTTTCAGACGAGCCCGCGCCCCAAAAAGCCGCGGCGCCTATCCAAGCGCCCATGCCAACAGCCGCCCCTCCGGCAGGAGCGCCCGTACAACCGCCTAAGCCAACAGCCGCCTCTCCGGCAGGAGCCCCTGCGGCAGCAGCGCCTATCCAAGCGACTAAACCAACAGCCGCCCCTGCGGCAGCAGCGGCAGGCGCGGCAGCAGCAGGCGCGGAGGTCACGTTCGGCAAGTTCGTGCGCACGCTGAGAAAGACGAGCCGCAACGGCGTCCTGTTCACGATGTGTTCCGACCTCATGCCCGTCTTCGAGGGCGGCACGCTCGTGCTCTATACGGAGAGCGGCACCGTCGCCCGCTCGCTCGCCCGCACGGAGCACCGCGCCGTGATGGCGGAAGTATTCGCGCAGGTCGGCGTCACCGACTTCGACGTGCGCATAAAGGGCGCTGACGCACCCAAGAAGGCGAACATCGCCGAAGAACTGAAACGGGATTTTCCCGATTACCCCATCGAGATCAAATAAAATCGGCTATGAAGGGTTAAGTGCAAAGGGGGCGAGCGGGAAGGAGAAAAATTATGTTTAGAACAAGTTTCCGTTATGAAAATAGCAAGGAAGATGCATTTTATTCATGCACTGCGGTTGATGCTTTGTTAGGAGAGTATGCAAAAGACTACTATGAAATGCTTTTGAAAGAAGCAAAGACATTATATTTCCGTCTGTGTTATCCGAACGACGCGCTTCCTCCCTGTATTTTGAATGCGCCTCGCGCGCCCTTAAAGATTTTTGATCCGATCGGACTTTTGATGCCCGGGGATATTGAAACACCCAAGGATTGGGACGGGGACTATGAAAAGCTGCCTGGGGATTGGAAAGAACGGTATCGGATGCTTCCCGTTGACGAGGAGACCAAAAGATATCTGCTAAACCGCGGATTTACAATCAGTACGGGAACTTCGCATACAATCACCATGTGTATGTCTGTCAGCATGAGGGAGACTTATCTATCCGTCAGGATATCTATGAGAAACTGATCCCGTTGGTTGTGAAGTATCTCAAAAACGATCCGAAATACGGGGAGATGGGCCCGCGTCTGGAAAGGATGACGGCGGAAGAACGCAGAGATCTGTATTCGGAATTCCGTAAATTCAGCGGCGGAGTTGATCATGAAGTGAGCGGACAAGGTGAGATAGGATCGCCGCGGTTTTACTATCGTTTTGTTTATGAAGAAGATTTCGACGAGTACAAGGATTCTGAACTTACGCAATATCTGACGAAGGAGTTTCGCGAGAGTACGTCGCTTGAATATTATAAGCGGCTTAACTTATTTGAACATGATGTCTACTTTCTTCTTGATATTTTTGAGAGTTTGTATTATGATGAAATTTGCGATCTCATCTGATCATTGTTAAAAACCACAAGGCGCGATGCGATCGATACTTTCGGATAAATTTTGATTTTATTATAAAAGGAGATAAGAAATATGGCAGGATATAGAGGCGGCATGGGCGGTGCTCAGGGGATGCAGAATCTCATGAAGCAGGCGCAGAAGATGCAGGAGGAGATGCGCGAAACGGAAGCGCTCCTCGACGATTGGGAGATCGTGGGCACGGCGGGCGGCGAGGCCGTCGTCGTGTATATGAACGCCAAGAAGAAGATCGACGGCATCGAGATTGACAAGTCGGTCATCGACCCCGAGGACGAGGAGATGCTCGAAGATCTCATCCTCGCCGCCATCAACGACGGCTACAAAAAGGCGGACGCCGTCTTCGAAGAAAAGATGGGCAAATTCGGCGCGTTGGGCGGCATGGGGGGGCTTCTTTAAGTGGAAGTCTTCATCGAGCCCATCGGCAGGCTCATCAACGAATTTACCAAGCTCCCCGGCGTCGGGCAGAAGACGGCGCAGCGGTACGCCTACCGCATCATCTCGATGCCCGAAGGGGAGGCGCGCGCCTTTGCGGAAGCCATCCTCGGCGTCAAGCAGCGCGTGCACTTCTGCAAGATCTGCGGCAACTTTACGGAAGGGGAGGTGTGCGACATCTGCCGCATGCGCGATCCTTCCGTCATCTGCGTCGTCAAAGAGCCCAAGGATGTCATCGCCCTTGAAAAGCTGCACGAATTCAAGGGGGTGTATCACGTTCTGCACGGGGTCATCGACCCCATGAACGGCGTGGGCCCCAACGACATCCGCATCCGCGAGCTTTTATCCCGCGTGCAGCAGGGGAATGTTTCGGAAGTCATCATGGCGACCAACCCCGACGTCGAGGGAGAGGCGACGGCAATGTATATCGCAAAGCTCTTAAAGCCGCTCGGCGTCACGGTGACGCGCCTCTCGCGCGGCATCCCCATCGGCTCGGAACTCGAATATGCGGACGAGGTGACGCTGTCGCGCGCCCTCATCGAACGAAAGGAAATTTAACGACTATGAAGATATCTGTCTTAGGCTGCGGGCGCTGGGGTTCCTTCATCGCCTGGTATCTCGCCCGACGGGGCAACGATGTCTGTTCCTGGGGCCCGGAGGATGACTATTCCTACCGCGTGCTCAAGGAAACGGGCAAAAATGAATATGTCACGCTCGACGAGCGCATCACGCTCTCGTGCGATCTCGAATTTGCAGTCAAACGCGCGGAGATCGTCGTCATCTCCATCAGTTCGCAGGGGCTGCGCGGGTTCATGCAGCGCATCATGAAGTACCCCGTTTCCGAGAAAGTCTTCGTGCTGTGCATGAAGGGCATCGAAGTGGAGACGGGTAAACGCCTTTCGGAAATTTTAGTCGAGAGCGGCGTCTCGCCCGATAAGATCGCCGTCTGGGTGGGCCCCGGGCACATCCAGAGTTTCGTGCAGGGCATCCCCAACTGCATGGTCATCGATTCGGAGAATGAAAAGCTCAAAGTGTCGCTCGTCGACGCCTTCCGCAGCGATCTCATCCGCTTTTATTACGGGAGCGATCTTTTGGGCACCGAGATCGGCGCGGCTGCCAAGAACGTGATGGGCATCGCCGCAGGCGTTTTAGACGTCGTCTGCGTGCCCTTGAAAGGCCCGCTCATGTCGCGCGGCGCACGGGAAGTCGCCCGCCTCATCAAGGCGATGGGAGGGGACGAGCGCTCCGCCTACGGGCTTGCGCACCTCGGAGACTATGAAACGACGCTCTTTTCCCCTTATTCCCACAACCGAAAGTACGGCGAGATGCTCGCCAAAGGACAGCGCTTCGAAAAGCTTGCGGAGGGCGTGACGACGTCCGCCGCCATGTGCTATTTAGGCAAAAAATACGGCGTGGAGCTGCCCATCACCGAGGCGGTGCATACGGTCTGTTACGGCGAGCCCGGCGACGACGGCGCGCGCTGCCGCGAGGCGATCTCCCGCCTGTTTGCGCGCAGCACCAAGCCCGAACTCTACGACTGAACGAAGGGCTTTGAAAGTTCTGTGAGGAAAATCTCTTTTTTTCGTGATTTTTTTCGCAAAAAGCTCAAATTCTGCTTGACAAAAACGGGAATATTTCGTATGATAGTCACGTTCTTGTTACGGGGGCGTAGCTCAGTTGGTTAGAGCGCTTGCTTGACATGCAAGAGGTCGCAGATTCGAGTTCTGCCGTTCCCACCATGAAACTCTGTATATTGTGCCGATTTGTGAGGGCCGATATATGGGGTTTTGTTTTTTTCGGCGCTTTTTTCAGCGCCGTTTTTGCTTGAAAAGAGGAGGGGCGCCGCGGCATGAGCCGCGGCGCCCCGAAAAATACAGCCGCCGCGCGCCGAAATCAGGCGCGCGGCGGCTTCTTTGTTGCCGCATTATTTCTGATAGGAAACGGGTACGGAACTTACTTTTTTGTACCCCTTCCTGGGGCGGTGGCGGAAGAAGTCGGTCTTGGGGCCGAGCTTCGTATAGAGGACGCCGACCGCGATGAGCACGACTGCCGCGCAGATGACGCCGATCGCCCAGGCGTCCAGCGTCTCGCCCTTGATCTGCGTCCACAGCTCGTTGATGCGCTCGTCGTTCTCGCCGTAGTAGTCCATCACGGCGCAGCGGAGCATCTCTTCCTCGGGCGGGTACTGCGCATAGAGCTGCCTTTTAAGCTGCTCGGCAGGGGCGGAGATCACATAGTCTCCCTCGCCGAAGAAGTAAGAAAGGTCGTAGTCCGTCGCCGTCTCGTCGCCCTCTTCCGCAGAGTAGGTGTCCGCCATGTAGTCGAACATCTCATCCCCCGCGATGACGGAGGTGTAGCCGATATAATAGCTGTTGCGGACGGCGTTTTCGGGCGCGGAGAGGAAGTTGACGAACGCCTCTGCGGCGTGCTTTGTTTCCTCGGTGCGCTTTTCGTCTTTGGGGATGACCCAGCCGTCGAACCACAGATTGGCGCTCTCTTTGGGCATATAGTAGTTGAGCGTCACCGCGCCTTCACCGTCCTCGGCGTCTTCCGCGACGTCCATCGCATACACGGCGTCGCCGCTCCATGCGAAGTTGAGCCAGATGGTACCTGTCACCATGTCGTGCTTGCCCGTATCCGTCTCGAAGCCGAACAGGTTTTCCTTCATGTCGAGCAAAATTTGCTGTACTTTGGCGACCGTCTCTTCGTCCGTGCGGTTCATGTAGTCGGTCACCTGCGCGGTGTAGTCTTGATCCGAAAGCTCTCCCGCTTCATGGCGGGCTTTGAGATCGAGCAGCTCCTCTTCAAAGAGGATGGCGAGTCCCACAAAGTAGGAATCGCGCACGTTGTCCTTGGTCGTGACTTTGCCCTTGACGGACTCGTCGAGCATGAGTGCCCAGCCGAGATCGAGCTGTTCTTCGGTGATATATTCGGGGTTATATACGAGCCCCGTCGTGCCCCACATATATCCCGCCGCATACTCGCTCCACCTGGCTTCGCCGCTGCCCACCGCCATCGTGTTGGAGTCGAATTTCTCCTTGATGAAGGGGGAGACGTTGTTCACATAGTAGTTGAGCTCGTTGCTCTCGTCGAAGAAATCCTCGGAATAGGGTTCGAGCATATCTTCGGCGGCGAGCTTCATGATCATATATTCGGAAGGGCACAAAAGATCGTAAGTATAGCCCAGTTTGAGCTGGTTATACATGTCCTCGTTGGTGCCGAAGGTGGAGTACTCCACCGTGACGGGGGTGCCGTACGTCTCTTCGTACCACACTTCGAAGTCCTCGACGAGGGAGGGCGCGGAGCCGTCTTCGTTGACTTCGTAGTCGTACTCATAGGAGCCTTCGCCGCCTTCGTCGATGTATTCCTCCCAGTTGTAGACGCGAAGGAGGATGCTGTCGTTTTCTCCGCACGCCGAAAGGGATGCAAGGCAGGGGACAAGGAGCGCCGCTGCGGAAAGCAGGGCAAAGATGCGCTTTTTCATGCCTTTTCCCCCTTGTTTTCCTGCTTCTTCCTGCCCGTCAGGTTGGCGGCGAGCACGACGATGAGGATGATGACGAAGATGACGGTGGTGAGCGCCCAGAAGGAGGAGAGCGTTTCCGCCGTGTGGACGTTGCCCTTCATCGTCGCGTTGTAGACGTACGTCGAGATGGTGCTGAAGGTGGAGGGCTTGCAGTAGCTCGTGATGATGTAGTCGTCGAGCGAGAGGGTGATCGCCAGCATGAAGCCCGAAATGATGCCGGGCACGATCTCGGGCAGCACCACCTTGAAGAGCGCCTTCATGGGGCTTGCGCCGAGGTCGAGGGCGGCTTCATACAGGCTGTGGTCCATCTGCTTGAGTTTGGGCAGCACGGAGAGCACGACGAAGGGAGTGCACAGCACCATATGCCCGACGACGAGGGTGAAATAGCTCTTCCCGACGCCGATGGCGACAAAGGTGATGGCAAGCGCCAAAGCCGTCACGATCTCCGCGTTGATGACGGGGATCTGATTGACGCCGTTCATGAGGGCGCGCGTGCGGCGCTTGGAGTAGAACATCCCGATGGCGCCCGCCGTTCCCAGCACGGTGGAGAGCGCGGCGGCTACGAGTGCCAGAACGACGGTGTTGCCGATCATTTCGAGGATGGCGGGGTCGCCGAAGAGCTTTGCGTAGTGTTTGAGGGAGAACTCGCCCATGGGGCCGAGGGTATCCACCTCGTTGAAGCTGTACACGGCAAGGAGCAGGATGGGGGCGTAGAGAAGGAGCAGGATGAGCCCCACATAGAAGGCTTTCAGGCATTTTTTGATCATACCGTCGTCCCCCTTACGTTATTTTCCGACTGGAAGCCGCCCGTCAGCAGCGTCGAGGCAAGGACGATGACGAGCAGGATGAGCGCGATCATCGAACCCATGTGCCAGTCCGTGCCGAAGTACGTTTCGATGAATTTACCGATGATGGTGACTTTGGAATTGCCCAGCATATCCGAAACGACGTAGTTGGTCATGGAGGGGAGGAACACCATCGTCATGCCGCTCAAAACGCCCGGCATGGAGAGGGGCACCGTCACGCGCGTGAAGGTCGTGAAGGAATTGCCGCCGAGGTCCGCGCTCGCTTCATACAAACTATTGTCGATCTTGGAGAGCGTCGTATAAAGGGGCAGGATCATGAAGGGCAGAAAGTCGTACACCATGCCGAGGATGGTGTTGAAGTAGTTGGCTTCGCCGAGCATCCCCGCCCACGCCAGAATTTCGCGCAATGCGTTGACGCGCAGGACGAAGTTGATCCACATGGGCGTCACGAAGAGAAGGAGCAGGATGTACTTCTTCTGCATCTTGCTGCGTGCCAGAATGTAGGCGACGGGGTAGGCGATGACGAGCGTGACGGCCGTCGTCAAGAGCGCGATGACGAGCGAATAGACGATGGTCGAAAGCTTGGTGGGATCGGAAAAGAACTTCCCGAAGTTGACAAAGGAAAAGTGCATCTCGTCATCCGTGAAGGCGTAAAACACGATCACGAGCATGGGGATGATGACGAAGCACACGAGGAACACGGCATAGGGGATGCCGAGCGTCTTGCGGCTGAAACGAAGTTTCATCTCTTTTCCTCCGCAGGCTTCAAGGTGAGTTTTATTTTATCTTTGGGGATGACGACGGAAACGTAGTCGTTCTCGTTCCAAAGGTCGGGCGTCGCGAGGACGAAATCCTCCTCCTCTTCGGGCGTCCTGACGATGAGGCGGTAGTGGTCGCCCTTGTAGATCATCGAGATGATGTGGCCCATCGTGCCGCCCGCGTTCTCGTCGTCCGAGATGGTGATGTCGGCTGGGGAGACTTCGACGCGCACCTCGGTGCCCGTGAGGTCGATCTTCTCGCCCTCCTTCGTGATGAGGTATTCCTCTTCGTCGAGATGGCTGCCGGGATACAGCTGGGTGACGTCGCACTCGAATTCGCCCTCTGCAAATTCCACCGTGTTGCGCTTGGTGATCACGCCGTCGAAAATGTTCGTCGTGTGGCGCTGCGCCATCAGGTGGATGGCGTCGGGCGCGATGTTCATGCCGATGAGATCCCCGACGCAGCGGCTCTGCGTGCTCTGGATGACGAACTCGAACTTGCCCACTTGTACCGTGATCTCGTAGTGGATGCCCTTGAAGACGACGGAGATGACCTTGCCTTTGAGCATGCCTTCCTCGGGCGCGCACATTTCGATGTCTTCGGGGCGGACGACGACGTCCACCTTCTCGTTGACCTCGAAATCGTCGACGCAGGCAAAGTCCTTGCCGCAGAAGCGCACCTTGCGGGGGGCGACCACCGTGCCGATGATGATGTTGCTCTCGCCGATGAAGTCGGCGACGAAGGCGTTTGCGGGCTCGTCGTAGATGCCCTTGGGCGTACCGATCTGCTGCACCACGCCGTCCGCCATGACGACGATGGTGTCCGACATCGTGAGCGCCTCTTCCTGGTCGTGCGTGACGTAAATGAAGGTGATGCCGAGGCGCCTGTGCATCTCTTTGAGCTCGATCTGCATCTCCTTCCGCATTTTGAGGTCGAGGGCGCCGAGGGGCTCGTCGAGGAGCAGAATTTCGGGCTCGTTGACGATGGCGCGGGCGATGGCGACGCGCTGCTGCTGCCCGCCCGAGAGGGTGGAGACGGCGCGCTTTTCAAAGCCTTCGAGATCGACAAGCGCGAGCGCCTTTTTCACCTTCTCCGCGATCTCCTTTTTGGAGAGCTTTTCCTTCTTGGAATACCGCTCGCCCTTATCGTTTTCGTAAGTGTTCACGACCTTCTTGCAGCGCAGCCCGAAGGCGATGTTTTCAAACACGTTGAGGTGGGGGAAGAGCGCATAGCGCTGGAACACCGTATTGACGGGGCGCTTGTTGGGGGGGAGCAGGGAAATATCCTTGCCGTTGAGCAAAATTTGCCCGCTCGTGGGGAGGTCGAAGCCCGCGATCATGCGCAGCGTCGTCGTCTTTCCGCAGCCCGAGGGGCCGAGGAAGGTGATGAACTCACCCTTGTTGACGTAAAAGCTGACATTGTCGATGACGAGGGTGTCGTCGTAATACTTGACGACGTTCTTGAGTTCGATGATGTGTTCTGCCATTTTTTCTCCTTGTTATCTCTCATCATGAACGCCTCTTGCGGCCGCCCTATATTATATATAGGATAGAGGGGAGCGCGCGGGGCGGTCTTTCCTTAAAAGTTGGGCGGGGTGGAGACCCACAAAAACCTGGCCTTTCCCTTCCCCTTGTTGACGATGCAGTGCGCCTTGCCCGCAGAGTAGTAAAAGCTTTCGCCCTTTTTCACCGTCTTGCTCCTGCCCGCGATGACGACGGCGATGCGCCCTTCGAGCACATACCCGAACTCTTCCCCTTCGTGGGGGACGTCTTCTGGCGTTTCGGCGCCCGCTTCGAGTTCGACGAGCACGGGCTCCATCATGTTCTTCTGCGCGTTGGGGA
Source organism: uncultured Clostridia bacterium (assembly GCA_944354535.1). Taxonomy (GTDB): domain Bacteria; phylum Bacillota; class Clostridia; order Christensenellales; family Borkfalkiaceae; genus Gallimonas. The sequence continues at coordinate 1,682 of CALVPY010000035.1, read as the reverse complement.
TGACCCACGTCCACAGCATGCCTTCCGACTGCTTTTCGATGTATTCCTCTTTCGTGAAGACGATCTTTTCTTCCGCCTCTTCACGGAAGAAGTCTGCAAGATCGCTCCCCAGCGCCGTTAAAAGGTCGGCAAGCGTCGCGATGGAAGGGCTCGTGAGATCGTTTTCGAGCTGCGAGATGTATCCCTTCGTCAGTTCGCAGCGGTTTGCAAGTTCTTCCTGAGTCAGGTTTTTCCTAAGGCGCATCTCTTTGAGTTTGCTTCCGAGTTCTATCACGCTTTCACGCTCCTTTTTTGCCCTCTTGTTTAGTAAAAATAAACTTTTGCCCGTGTTTTGCAAAACCACGATAAAAATAAACCATAAGTTTACGATTTCTAAACAAAGAACGTGGGAAGTATAGTGGATTTGCGCCGAAATGTCAACTGTTTGAAGGCATGTTTTGCAACATTTTTCGTGGTATTTCCGCCTTTTTTGCACGTTTGCGCGATGTAAGGCCGGGAAGGGCGGAAAATTTGAAAAATGCCCCTTGATTTGCGGCGGGAAATGTGGTATAATCGGGAAAAAACACGGGGGAGCGTATGAAAAGAGAGCTCGTGCGCCGCGCGGTCTTTGATTGTGTCATCATGATCGTCCTGGCGGTCGTTTTTGCCTTCAACTATATGCTGTTCATCGTCAAGAATCAGTTCGCGCCGGCGGGCTTCAACGGCATCGCGACGATGATCGAGTACAAGACGGGCTTTTCCGTCGGGTACTTTTCGCTCATCATCAACGTGCCCTTGTGCCTCTTCGCCTTCTTTTTTATCGACAGGGGCTTTGCCGCCAAGACGTTCATCTTCTCCGTCGTCTATTCGGCGGCGCTCCTCATCTTGCAGGCGGAGCCCGTGCTGGAAGCGATCGCCTCCTTCCAATACGACGCGCAGGGCGTCGATACCATTTTTCCCGCCCTCATCGCGGGGGCGGTGGGGGGCTACGTCTACGGCATCAGCTTCCGCCGCAATGCCTCGACGGGCGGCGCGGACGTCGTAGCCAAGTTCGTCAGCAAAAAGAACCCGATGCTCAACTTCTTCTGGGTGAACTTCTCCATCAATGCGATCATCGCCGTCGTCTCCTATTTCGTCTACGGAGAAACGGACGGCAGCGGCGGGATGCTCTACGAGTACAAGCCCGTGTGCCTGTGTATGCTCTACTGCCTGCTCTCGAGCATGGTGGGCAACAGCATCATCAAGGGCTCGAAGTCGGCGTATAAGTTCCTCATCATCACCTCGCATACCGAAGAGATCGAGCGCGAGATCTTCGTCAAGCTCAAGCACAGCGCCACGCGCATCCAGGCGGAGGGGGCGTACAGCCATACTTCGCGCGATCTCCTTTTGTGCGTGGTCAATAAGCGCCAGCTCATCGAATTCCGCGACATTTTAGCAAAGTACGACAATACCTTTTCCGTTGTCGAGACGGTCAACGAGATCTACGGCAATTTCATCAACGTCAAAAAGGACGAGAATTGGGTGAAAAAGACGCTCGAAAAGGCAGAAAAGGTCATCGGCGTCAAGGGCGAGGAAAAGCCGCCGCAAGCGCCCGGACTATAAGACCGGCGCAAGCCCCCCCCGTTGAATGAAGTGAGCCCCAAAGTTTGGACAAAAATTTAATCAAATAGTTTGGCAATGAGTTCGGTACCCAACCGGACTCA
>CALVPY010000034.1 GCA_944354535.1 uncultured Clostridia bacterium | reverse complement strand
GACGGCGCCGCGCAGGTTCTTCGAGATGATCTCGATGGCCTTTAAGTGGAACATATCGGTCATCTCCCAAGCGCCCTTGGTGATGTAGCCCTCGATGGCGTGGGTGAGCGCGTCCATACCGGTCGCAGCCGTGAGGCCCTTGGGCATGGAGCTCATCATGTCGGGATCGACGACGGCGACGACGGGGATGTCGTGCACGTCGACGCAGACCATCTTGCGGTTCTTCTCTGCATCCGTGATGACGTAGTTGATGGTGACTTCCGCCGCGGTGCCTGCCGTCGTGGGAACGGCGATGATGGGCACGCACTTATTCTTGGTGGGAGCGACGCCTTCGAGCGAGCGGACATCGGCAAATTCGGGGTTGGCGATGATGATGCCGATCGCCTTTGCGGTATCCATCGAGGAACCGCCGCCGATGGCGACGATGCAGTCTGCACCGCTCTTCTTGAACGCCGCGACGCCCGTCTGCACGTTCTCGATCGTGGGGTTCGCCTTGATCTCAGAATAGATCTCGTAAGGGATTCCCGCGCTTTCGAGGACGTCGGTCACCTTCTTGGTGACGCCGAACTTCAAAAGATCGGGGTCGGAGCAGACGAAGCATTTCTGAAAGCCCCTGCCCTTGACTTCGGTCGCAATTTCCTGGATCGCGCCCTTGCCGTGATAGCTCGTTTCATTGAGTACAAAACGGTTTGCCATAATGAACTGATCTCCTTATCAATAATTTCTTTTAGTTTAGCACATTTGTGCGATTTTGTCAAAGGTCGAGGAAATCTTTACGGTAGTCGATGCCGAAAAGATCGACGAGCTTGACCATATCCTCATCCTTGATGGTGTTGACGCGGGGAAGATGCGACGTGAGCATATAGATCTGCGCGGCCTTTTCCACCGTCTCGATGAGGCCGAACGTCTCGTCGAGCGTCTTGCCTGCGCCGTAGATGCCGTGCATCGCCCAGACGACGAGGCGGAAGCTCTTCATCTTCTCGGCGGTCGCCTTGCCGATCTCGGCGGTGCCGCAGAGCATCCAGGGAAGCACGCCCACGCCTTCGGGGAAGACGACGATGCACTCCGTGCACATCTCCCAAAGGGAGTGCGTGAACTTCTTTTCGTCGAGTTCATGCACATAGTTCATCGCAAGCGTGTTCGTGGGATGCGAGTGCATGACGACGCGGTTTTCGGGATCGACCGAAAGGCGCGCGATGTGGCTCATCATATGCGCGGGGAATTCGGAGGTAGGCCTGCCGCCGTCCTTGAAGCCCCACAAAAGCTCGACGTTCTTGCCGCCCTTGCCGATGCGGACGATGCCGAGGTTGGTCTCGGGATCTTTTTCCACATTCTTGAAGTACTTGCCCGTACCCGTGACGATGAAGATCTTGCCTTCGAGCGGGGAAGCGTCGAAGTCCACTTCGTTGACGCCCATGAGCGGAATGACGCGCTCCACCTTGGAAAGGTCGAGATATTCCGCGACTTCCTCTTGCTTCAGAAGATAGCTGATATTGCCGCCGTTTCTTTCGTCCCAGCCGAGGCGGTACATATTGGCGGTCGTTTCACACATTTCGCGCACGAAGGGTGCAGTCATGATATCCTTCATTTTCTTTCCTCCAGAATGTTTTTTTCGTATTCTGAGACGGTCTCAAAATAGTTGTCGTCGAGGCCGCACTCTTTGAGGTACTCTGCCCAAACGTCGCCGAAGGGCAGCATCTTCACGCGCTCCTGGAGATACATGAGCTTGGTAAACTCCCCTTTCTCCTGCGCTTCCTTCATGGCGGTATTGGGAAGGAGCAGCGCATAGAGAAGCGCCTTCTCAACGGAACGCTCGCCCGTCACCCAGGCAAAGACGCGGTTGATGGAAGCGTCGAAGTAGTCGAGCGCGATCTTGACTTTATCGAGCGCGTCGTTTCTCACGACTTCCTTCATGATCTCCTTGAGCTCGTCCTCGAAGATGACGACGTGGTCGGAATCCCAGCGGACGGGGCGGGAGACGTGCAGCGCCACCTTATCGTAGAAGGTGAGCATCGAGGGGATCTTGTCGGAGACGACTTCGGTGGGATGATAGTGGCCGTTGTCAAGGAGCGAGCAGATGCCGCGCGTTGCCGCGTAGTTCTGGCAGAACTCGTTGCTGCCCACCGTGTAGCTCTCGACGCCGATGCCGAACACCTTGCTCTCGATGGCGGGGATGACCCACTCTTTGTCGTAGTCTTTGAGCATCTCGTCGAGCGACTGCGCATATCTCTTGCGGGGGCCGAGGCGGTCTGCGGGAACGTCCTTATAGCCGTCGGGGATCCAGATGTTGACAAGGCAGGGGCTGCCCATCTCTTTGCCGAGGTACGCTGCGATCTCCATGCAGCGCTTGCCGTGCTCTACCCAGAACTTTCTCGTCTCTTCGTCGGGCGAGGAGAGCGTGAGCCCGTCCTTCATTTTGGGGTGTGCGAAGAAGGTCGGGTTGAAGTCGATGCCGTCATAGCCGTGCTCTTTTGCGAACTTCACCCACGGGGCGAAGTGCTTGGGCTCGTACTTGTCGCGGTCCACTTTGCCCTTGTCCTCGCCGAGGAAAGCGTAGCTCGCGTGTACGTTGATGCGCTTTTTGCCGGGCATCAAGGAGAGCGCGAACGCATAGTCCTTGAGGAGTTCTTCGGGCGTCCTTGCGCGGCCGGGATAGTTGCCCGTCGTCTGGATGCCGCCCGTAAGGCTCTCTGCGCCCTCGAACCCGAGGACGTCGTCGCCCTGCCAGCAGTGGACGGAGATGGGCACGTTTTTGAGCGCCGCGATCGCCGCATCCGTGTCTACGCCGAAGACGGCATAGGCTTGTTTTGCTTCCTGATAGCTCATTGATTTTCCTCCAATAAAATTTGATTTTGAACCCATGTCGGGTTTATTTCATTTGAATTTTCAGATTGCCGAGGGCGGTCGCCTCGACGGGGATGGGCCTGACATCCACGCCGCACACTTCCTGCGTGAGTTCATTCAGCCAAACATTCTTGGCGCCCCCGCCCACGATATACAGCGTCTTGACGGGCTTTCCCGTGCACCCCGCAAGCTGCTCGAGCGCCTTCTTGTAGCCGAGTGCGAGGCTCCTGTGCGCGCAGCGGAAATAGTCGCCGAACTCTTTGGGCCCCTCTCCTTCGGGGAACGCGCTGTCGAATGCCGCCTTCATGCTCTCGGGCGCAAGGAACCGCTCGTCGTTGACGTCTACAAGCCCGTCAAAGCTGCTCGCTTTGCCTGCGTACATGGCTTCATCGAAGGTCTTTTCGGGGCAGAGCTCCGCCTTTAAGCGGTTGATGACCCACATCCCCATGATGTTCTTGAGGAAACGGATATAGCCGACGCCGCCCTCGTTCGTAAAGTTTGCCTTGCAGGCTTCGGGCGTGCAGATGGGCGCTTTGGAACGGATGCCGAGCAGCGACCAGGTGCCGCTCGAAAGATAGGCGCCCTCCTGCATGGGGATGCCCTCGACGGCGCTTGCCGTATCGTGCGAGGCGCAGAGGATGACTTTGGTGTTCCCCCCGACTTCGCTTTGGATATCGGGAAGCAGTCCGCCGAGTTCGTATCCGGGCTGCACGATCGCGCCGAACAAAGCTTCGGGAAGTCCGAGCTCTTTGATGAGCTCCTTATCATATTCGCCCGTCTTTGCATTGACGAGCCCCGTCGTCGTCGCGTTGGTATATTCGTGTGCGCCGACGCCCGTCAGCTTGTAGGAAAGATATTCGGGGATCATCAAAAATCCGGTGACGCCCACAAGCCTTCCCTGCATGAGATCGTCCGTAAACTGATAGACGGTATTAAAGGGCTGGAACTGGATGCCCGTCCGTTCATACAGCTTTTCGAAGGGTACTTTTCTATGGACTTCCTCGACGGCTTGCTTGGTCCTGCCGTCGCGGTAGGCATAGCAGGGGCGCACTTCCTCTTCTCCTTTGAAGAGCACATAGTCGACCGCCCAGGTGTCGATCGCAAGGCTTTCAATTTGAGGATGCTTCTCAAACGCCGCCCTGATGCCCGCTTTGACGTGGGAAAAGAGCGCGTCGATATCCCACACGAGATGCCCCCTCTCTTCCTTCACGCCGTTGGGGAAGCGGTAGACTTCCTCCGTTACGAGCTTGCCGCCTTCTTCGTGGCCGACGATGTGTCTGCCGCTCGAAGCGCCGATATCAACTGCAAGATAATATTTCATATTTTGCTTCTCCCTTATCTTTTGACACTATTATAGCATAAAAAAGAGATACAACAAGGACGCTATTTTTCATATTTACCGCCCCCACTTGACATGATCGTAAAATTGTGTTAAAATATGCACATGAATAGCGCAATCATCGAAAAACTCACGCGTCTCACCGCGGAGGAACAGGCGATCCTGCACGGGAGAGCGCTGCAGCGGGGCGATTACACTTCATCCGATCGCTTCATCGTCAACAGCGCGAAACTTCTGGAGGGGAAGGAGCTCGATCTTCGTCTGCATACCCGCTTTGTCGATTTCCCCGAACACGGACATGATTATCTCGAATTCATGTACGTCTATGCGGGGCGCATTTCGCACGTCATCGGGAAAGAGTCGGTGACGTTGGAGCGCGGCGATATTATTTTTCTCAATCGCCATGCCCGCCATTCCATCAAACGGGCGGGTCAGGAGGATATCGGCATCAATTTCATCGTCTCGGATGCCCTTCTGCGCGTCATCTTCCGCCGCGTGAGCAACAACCCCGTGATGAGCGGATTCCTGTCGGGTAATTTTGAGGAGAACGGCGAAGCGGAATATCTCTTTTTCCGCACGCAGAACAATTTCCCCATCCGCAACCTGATGGACAATCTGATCTTTGCGGTCGTCAACGGGACGCAGGAGGTGTATGTCGGGATCGTTGAACTGCTCTTTTCCTATCTTGCCTATTACAGCGAAACGCTTGCCAATACGCTGCGCGTTTCGTCCCCCGAGTTAAAGCTCCGCCGTGCAGTTGCGGGAATTTTGGAGCGTTCCTATCCCGATGCGACGCTTTCGGGGCTTTCCTTATCTCTCGGCTATACGGAGGCCTATCTTTCCAGGCGCATCCGCGAGATCTTCGGAAAACCCTTCCGCCTTCTGCTGCAGGAGTACCGCTTGAAGGCTGCGGAAGAGCTCCTGCGTACCAGCCGTCTCCCCGTCGAAGAGGTCATTCGCGCCGTGGGCTACGAGAACACGAGCCACTTCTACCGCGCCTTTCAGGAACTTTACGGCGAGACCCCGCATAAGTACCGTAAAAATCATTCCGTTTCTTGAGAAAAGGAAAAGAGCCCGTCCTATCGGACGGGCGTCTCGTTTTGAAAAGCTCAGAGCTGCGGCCAAAGCGTATCGTAAATGGCGCGGAAGATGAGCGGCACATGCCTGCTTTCGGAAACGACGGTAATAACAGTGTCTTTTTCGGGGAAGACGATAGAAAGCTGCCCGTTCTTGCCGTCTGCGCGGAAGGAGTTCTTCTCCCCCATCCAGAAAAAATACCCGTAAGGAGCCGCCGACTGCGGGCGGGTACACGCTTGGAGCCAGCCCTCGTCGATGAGCTGTTTTCCCTCCCACTTCCCCTTTTGCAGCAGTAAAACACCGAAGCGGTGCAGTTCGGAGAGGGTGAGCATGAGCCCGCTCGAGCCGAACGTATTGCCCAAGGGATCGACTTCCCAGGTCGGGCGTTTGATGCTGAGCGGGGCAAACAGGCGGGGCGTCAGGTATTCCACAAGATCGCACCCCGCGCGCCTTTGCACGAGCATCCCCGCAAGGTACGGCCCTGCGTTGCTGTAAACGAAGGTGCTCCCCGGCTCATGCACGAACGGGATGGAAAGCGCCAGCTTCACCCAATCGTCCTCTTCATAGAGCGGGCGGTAAGGCCCCATGAGTTCTGCCTTCTCCTGCCCGAGACACATGGTGAGAAGGTCTCTCACCTTCGCCTTTTTCAGATTTTCGCTGATCTTGGGCGGCAGGCTTTCCGAAAACGCTTCGGTGAGCGGCTCGTCGATGGACAAAAGCCCCTCGCTCTGCGCAAGCCCCACGGCGCAGGCGACAAAACTCTTGGATGCGGAATAGACGTTGCGCCGCACTTCCTCATCCCACGTCGCATGGATGAGTTCTTTTCCGCCTTGCGTGATCATGAGCCCCAGAACGCCCGTGAGCCGTGCAACTTCGTCGAAATATTTGATGTCCATATTATAAGCCCCCTTTTCTCTATCCTATCACAGAGCGGGGGCATTTGTCAAGTTCAGTTGTGTTTGGTGTGCGATTTGAAGATGACCGACATGAGGAAGGAAAAGACGATGGCGGCGGTCACGCCCGCGCTTGCCGCCGCGAGCGAGCCCGTCAGCGCCGTAAACAGCCCTTGTTCGGCGCCCTTCATTGCGCCGTTTGCGAGCAGATAGCCAAATCCGCAGATGGGCACCGTCGCTCCCGCGCCCGCAAATTCGACGAGCGGCTGATAAAGCCCCAGCGCGGTGAGCCCGATCCCGATGAGCATAAAGAGGACTAAGATCTTGCCCGAGGTGAGGTCGGTGAGATTGATGACGACCTGCGCCGCCGTGCAGATGAGCCCGCCCACCGCGAAAGCTTTCAGAAACATAAGAACAATTTCGATGTATTCCATATGTCGATCTCCTTGTACAGGCGGAAATTTTCGCCTGTTTGTGATATGACGGCAAGTTACGCTTCGAGCGTAACGGCATGGGCGATGCATGGGATGCTCTCTCCCTGCCCCGAAGAGACTGTGGAAAGGAGCGCGCCCGTCGCCACAAAGAGAACGCGCTTGAGCTGCTTCATGCGCATCTTTTCGAAGAGATAGGAACAGAGCACGAGCGCCGAACAGCCCGCGCCGCTGCCGCCCTGGTATTCGTCTTCGATGACGTGATAGACGATCTCACCGCAGTCCACATGATTGGAGGAGAGTTCTACCCCCTTTTCGCGGGTCAGATCTTTTAAGATGCGGCTGCCGAGCGCGCCCAGATCCCCCGTAACGATAAGATCATAGTCTTCGGGCGCCTTGCCGCTCTCTTGAAAGTGGGCAAGGATGGTATCGGCCGCGGCGGGCGCCATCGCCGCCCCCATATTGTTGACATCCGTCACGCCGAAGTCGACCACCTTTCCGAGCGTCGCGCCCGTCACGGCAATGCCGTCTCCTTCTCTTGCAAGCAGGGCGGCGCCTGCGCCCGTCACCGTCCATTGCGCCTGCGGCGGGCGGATACAGCCGAGTTCCAGAGGATAGCGGTATTGCCGTTCGGCGGAAGCAAAGTGGCTTCCCGTCGCAGCTACGGCACGGGAAAAATATCCTCCGTCCAAAAAGCAGGCGGCAAGGCACAGGCTTTCCGCCATCGTCGAACAGGCGCCGTACACGCCCAAAAACGGGATATCAAACTCCCGCGCCGCAAAACTTGCCGAAATGATCTGATTGAGAAGATCGCCCGAAACGAGCAGCCCCACGTCCTCTCTTTTCAGTCCGCCCTTTCTGATGGCACCGTCAATGACGTGCGTAAGCATCTTCCGTTCTGCTCTTTCGTAGGTCTCTTCCCCGAACATATCGTCCGTGAGCACGGTGTCCGCATATTTCCCGAGGATACCTTCGCTTTCCTTTGAGCCCGCAACGGAGCTTACGGCGATGATCTTCGGACATGATCTGAATGTGATCGTCTGCGACTTCATTGCTGTTACTTTGCGCTTGCAAGCCCGAAAATATACGATCGGGCGTGATTTGTGCTGCAAAAGAAAAATATTCGCGCAAATGTGAAAATTATTCGCCCAGATTATTTACTACTTGATGATTTTCGTGTATAATGTGTCTATGCTGTCCAAACGACCATTCACGGGCAGGCGGCTCGCCATTCTTGGCGTACTTGCGGCGCTCTCACTTGCCGTCCATACCATCGAATCGGCATTCCCGCCCCTCTTCGGCATCCCGGGGGCTAAGCTCGGGCTTTCCAATCTCTTTTCCATGCTCGCGCTCGTCTTTTACGGCCCGCTCGATGCCCTTCTCATCCTGCTTGCAAGGACTCTCCTCGGCGCTCTTCTTGCGGGGAACGCTTCTTCGCTCCTCTTTTCGCTCTCGGGCGGCGGCGCGGCGCTGCTTGTCTCTATCTTGCTTATTTCCTTTGCCGTGCCGCGTGTGAGCTATCTTGCCGTCAATATCGCGGCGGCGGTCATTCACAACATCGTGCAGGTCGCCGTGTTTGTGTGGGAGACTTCTACTCTTGCGAATTTCTCCCTTCTCCCCTACTTTGCCCTCGTCGGCGTGCTTTCAGGCGCTGCCGTTGCGGCGGTCGGGCTGCTTCTTTTAAGGCGCATCCCCGAACGTATCTTTTATCCCGATCATAAACGATCCGAACCACAACGATCCGATCCACCAGGAGGTATTTCTTGAAAGCGATCCACGGCAAACGCCTGTTTGCGGGCATCCACCCGCACGGCAGGAAACAACTTTCGAGCGGCAGAGCCCTCGAACAGCTTCCCCCGCCCGAGGAAGTCTTTATTTCCCTATCGCAGTCGCTGGGACGTCCCGCCCTTCCCTGCGTCGAAAAAGGCGCAAAGGTAAAACGCGGCGAGTGCATCGCAAAAGCGGACGGGGCGATCTCTTCCGACGTCTTTGCGAGCATTTCTGGCGAAGTCATCGATATCTGCACGATGACGGCGCAGGGCGGCGGTGAAGAGACGTTCCTCGTCATCAAGGCCGACCAAAGCGGTGAAGAGTTCCGTTTTTCCGCCCTCACCGACCCCACGCCCGAAGAGATCAGAGCCCGCGTGAAAGAGTGCGGTATAGTAGGCCTTGGCGGCGCGGGATTCCCGACTGCGGTCAAGCTCTCCCCTCCCTGCCCCGTCGATACCCTCATCTTAAACGGCGCGGAGTGCGAACCCTACCTCACCTGCGATCACAGGCTCATGCTCGAATTTACCGACGAGATCGCCCGCGGCGCGCGCTATTTGAAGCAGGCGCTCGACTGCAAGCGCATCATCATCGGTATCGAAGATAACAAGCCCGACTGCATCTCTGCATTCGAACGCTATCCCGACATCGCCGTCGTTCGTCTTCGGAAGCAGTACCCGATGGGCGGCGAAAAACAGCTCGTCTATTCCGCAACAGGACGGAAGATACGCCCCGGGAAGCTTCCCGCCGATGCGGGCGTCGTCGTGCAGAACGTCGCGACAGCCTTTGCGGTGTGCGAAGCCGTCGAGCAGGGCAAGCCGCTCTATGAGCGTGCCGTCACCGTATCGGGCGGAGCGGTCAACGAGCCCAAGAATGTCTGGACGCCTGTGGGGACGCCGCTTTCTGCGCTCGTCTCGTTTGCGGGCGGCGAGAAGACCTCTCCTTCCAAAATCGTCCAGGGCGGGCCCATGACGGGTATCGCGCTCCCTTCTTATGACTTCTATATGCACAAGACAACTTCGGGCGTGCTGCTGCTCGATGCGAAGGAAGCTTCTCTTTCGGAGCCTTCGCCTTGTCTGAGCTGCGGAAAATGCGCGGATGCCTGCCCCATGCACCTCATGCCCATGCAGACGGACTTTTATGCCGAAGCGGGAGATTATGAGGCGGCGGCAAAGCAGGGCGGTGCGCTCCACTGCATCGAATGCGGCGTCTGTGCCTATGTGTGCCCCGCCCGCCGTCCGCTCATCCAGAGCATCCGCAAGACCAAACAGGAGATGAGGAAGAAATGACAAAGCAAGCGGAACAAACAACTCAGGTCGCCGTCTCCGTTCCTCCCCACATCCGCGGGAGGCGCACGACGCGCGGCATCATGCTCGACGTCGCGATCGCGCTTCTGCCTTCGGCGGTGATGGCGTGCGTCTATTTTCACCTCTATGCCCTCATGCTGCTCCTCGTGTGCGTCGTGGGTGCTGTTGCAACGGAGTTTGTCTATTATTTCATCGCAAAGGGCGGATTTGCAAAGAAATGCAGCCGGGCGGGAGAAGTCGTAAAGAGCTGGGCGTTGCAGTTCGACTGCACTTCTATCGTCACGGGGCTCATCTTAGCGCTCATTCTGCCTGCCAACACCGAATGGTATGAAGCGCTGCTTGGCTCGGTGTTTGCGATCGCGCTCGTGAAGATGCTCTTCGGCGGCACGGGCAAAAACCTCGTCAACCCTGCGGCGGCGGGGCGCGTCTTCCTCTTTATCAGCTTTTCGCTCTCGGTGGGCGTTCTGCTTGTCGACGGCACGCTGACGACAAGCTCCACTTATCTTTCGGGCACCCTTCTTTCGGAAGGAGCGCTTTCGGGGGGCGCCTCCTATCAGGAGACCGTCGAGCTTTCGCTTTTGCAGCTCTTCCTCGGCAACGGCGTTGCAACGGCAGCCATCGGCGAAACGTGCAAGGCGGCGATTTTTGCGGGCTACCTCTATCTCGTCGTCCGCAAGGTCATCAAGTGGTGGCAGCCCCTCCTTTGCATCGCGCTCTCGGGCTTTGTTTCGGTGTGCCTTGCGGCAACGGGCGGCACCTTCGATATCACGCTCTTCCCCGATTACTGCCTTTCGGGCGGGCTCGTGTTCGGCGCGGTGTTCATGGCGACCGACTATGTCACTTCCCCCAAGGGAACATACGGACAGCTCGTCTATTATGTGGCGCTGGCGCTTCTCACCGCGATCTTAAGGCACTTTACCCACATCGAGATCATGTCCTTCACCATCCTTCTGATGAATCTTTTGACTCCCCTCATCGATACCTACATCGTGCGCAAGCCCTTCGGTTACAAGCGGGAGAAGAAGGCAAAGGAGGCGGTCAAATGAGCGCGAAGTCCTTCTTTCAAAGCACAGCGTTCAAGTGCATCGTCGTGCTGTTGTCCATCGTCCTTCTCTGCTCCGTCTTCCTCACCATCTGCAATGCGCTCTTTTATGTGTCGGACGACGAACGGCTCAACCGCGCGCTCTCCGAACTGTATGACGGCGAGAGCGTGACGACGGAGCTTGCTCCCGGGGCGGATGCTTTGGGGAACGGCGAAGAAGTCGGCCGCGCCGTCATCCTCGCCGCCCGTACCGTCACGAGCGACAATCATGCGGGCGACTGGCTCATCCAGGTCAAGGGGCTCGACGGCTACAACGGCGGTACCGTGACCTGCTGGGTGGTCATCGAGACGCAGGAAAATGCCGTTGCGGGCGTGGGCGCCGTCTCTATTTCCTCCAACGAGGGGCAGTCGTATATCGGCAGGATCACGCAAGATTTCTTGAACGGGTTCTCGGAAAATTTCACGGGCGAAGATTATCCCGACGGGATGGTCTCGAGCGGTGCGAGCTACTCATCGACCGCCATCCGAAATGCCGTGAACGGCGCGCTCGATTATGTCGGCAATGCGCTCGAAGAGAGCGGGGAGGCGGAACATGAATAAGTATAAAAAGATCTTTTTAGACGGCGTTATCTTTTCCAACCCCACCTTTGTGCTCGTGCTCGGCACCTGCCCGACGCTCGGCCTCATCTCTTCTGCAATGTCCGCAATGTCGATGGGCCTTTGCATCATCGTCATCCTGACACTCAGCAATGTGCTCATTTCGGCGATGCGCAAAGTCATCCCCAACGAGGTGCGCATCCCCTGCTATATCGTGCTCATCGCAACGCTCGTCACCCTCCTTCGCATGGTGCTCGAAAAGTTCCTGCCCGATATTTACAGCGCGCTCGGCGGGTTCTTGGCGCTTATCGTCGTCAACTGCATCATTCTGGGGCGCGCGGAGGCGTTTGCCAACAAACACACCGTGCCCGAAGCCGCCATGGACGGCCTTGCAAACGGCATCGGGTTTACCTTGGCGCTCACCTGCATGGGCATCGTGTGCGAGGTCTTGGGCTCGGGCTCCCTCTTCGGGGCAAAGCTCTGGGATTTCAGCATCGCGCTTTTTGCGCAGCCTGCGGGCTCCTTCATCATCTTCGGTCTCTCCATCGCCCTCTTCACCAAAGTGATGGACAGCGTGACAGGGAATGCACGGAGCAAACGGCAGGCAGAAGAGGCAAGACGCGCATTGGAAGCGCGCCGCGGCACCGCCGCAAAGGAGGCATAACTTATGGGAACTTTGATCGCCATCGTCCTTTCGGCAGTGCTTACCGATAACTTCATCACGTCGCAGACGCTCGGCATCTGCCCCTTCCTCGGCGTTTCCAAAAAGACGAGCTCGGCGCTCGGCATGGGTGTTGCCGTCTCCATCGTCATGGCGCTCGCAACGCTCGTCACCTACGCCCTCTACGAATACCTCATGGTGCCGCTGGGCATCGCGTTCCTCGAGATCATCGTCTTCATCTTCGTCATCGCCTCGCTCGTGCAGATGCTCGAAATGATCATCAAGAAGCTCTCCCCTTCTCTCTACAACGCAATGGGCATCTATCTCCCCCTCATCACGACCAACTGCGCCGTTCTGGGCGTCACAGAGATGGTCATCGGCGATATGAGCTCGGTCATGGGAGAAGCCGCGATGAACCTCGGCTGGGCGGTCCTCTATGCCTTCCTCGCGGGCATCGGCTTTACGCTCGTCATGCTCATCATGAGCGGGCTTCGCGAAAAGCTCAACCGCTACCGCGTGGGCAAGGCGCTCTCGGGCTTCCCCATCTCGATGGTGACGGCAAGCTTCATCTGCATGGCGTTCACCGTGTTCAGCTATATTGCGTGAGGAAAAGGTTATGCAAAATTTACTTGTAACGCTCGGCACCGTCGATGCCGAGACCTGGAAAACGGTCGGCTGGGTGGCGCTCATCATCGCCGTTATCGCCGTCGTCATCGTGCTCCTCATTTTGCTCGTCGGCAAGGTGTTCCGCGTGGATACGGACGAGAAAGTGACGAAGATCTTGGAAAATCTGGCGGGCGCCAATTGCGGCGGCTGCGGCTGTTCGGGTTGCAGCGGGTTTGCGCAAAAGCTTGCCTCGGGCGAGGGAGATCTTTCTGCCTGCCATGTGACTTCCCCCGAAGGAAAGGCGGAGATCGCCAAGCTCCTCGGCATTGAGCTCAAAGCAGAGGAGCGCACCGTTGCCGTCGTGCATTGCGCGGGCGTATCCGCCGTCCGCACCTTCCGCCCCGTCAGCGCTACGACCTGTGCGGAAACGGCTGCCCTCTTCGGCGGCGATAAACTGTGCAAGGAAGGCTGCCTCGGCTGCGGAGACTGCACGGCGGTGTGCACGGAGAGCGGCGTTTGTGTCGAGGACGGCGTTGCAAAGATCGATGCGGATAAGTGCATCGGCTGCGGTGCGTGCATCCTGACCTGCCCCAAGCACGTCATCGGCCGTATCCTCGCCTCCGCGCCCGTCTATGTGGCGTGCTCCTCCCATTGCAGGGGCAAGGAAGTCATGGCGGCGTGCGATGTCGGCTGCATCGGCTGCGGGCTGTGCGCCAAGAAATGCCCCTCGTCCGCCATTACGATGAAGGATAATTTGCCCGTCATCGATTACTCAAAGTGCACGGGCTGCATGACCTGCGTGGAGGCTTGCCCCAAGAAGGTCATCAAACCTCGCTTTGACGTTTGAAACAGAAAACAAGCTCGTCCACCGGCAATTGATATGCACCCCAAAAGTTGGACAGACTTTTGGAGGTGCATAATTTTATGGAAAAAAAGGGAAGTAAGCAGAAA
>CALVPY010000033.1 GCA_944354535.1 uncultured Clostridia bacterium | reverse complement strand
TCATACGAGCCTTTCGCCGTACACGTCGCAGCCACTTCGTTTTCTTTGACTGTTTCGCCCGCCGTATGATCCAAAGCTGCAACTTCCACCGTCTTGCGGCTGAGTTCTTCTTCGCACACCGCACAATAGACGACTTCATCATACGAGCCTTTCGCCGTACACGTCGCAGCCACTTCGTTTTCATGCACGGTCATCTCCTTCCCATGCCCTAAGGCGGAGACCGGCGCCGTCTCCTTTGCGCCGCAGGCGCAGGTGCGTTCCAATTTGCCCTCTTGGGTGCAGGTGGGCTCGGTCACGGTCGTCCACTCGCCGAAACTGTGCGTATGTACCGGTTCCTCGGGCGTTTCACACGCGGCAAGCGTTAACAGCCCGCAAGTCATAAGAGCTGCCGCAAGCAAAAAGATCCCTGTTTTTTTCATAAGATGCCTCCAACTGTATCTTTTCGGCCATAGTGTAGCACATCTGTTTTCAAAATACAATACAAATTATTAAAGTTGTCAGAAACTGACAGTGGAGACACCCGCGGCACCGCCCCGCACCCACAGGCCCAGCATAAAACGGCGCGGCGCGCCCGCAAAAGCGGGCGCGCCGCGCCGAATATCGTCTTATCAAATTCATTCCCCTTCCGCCGCCCCTTCGGCGCTTTCCGCCGCGGTCTCCCTCTTCTCCTCGGGCGAGCCGCGCTCGATAAAGACGAGGATGACGGAATACAACAGCCCGGGGCCGAAGTTGAAGAAGTGGCAGTCGACGGTGCTCGTCAAGATGAGCGCGAGCACGATGAAAGCGAGAAAGATATTCTCCCTCGTCCGCCGCCGCCACAAAAGGCGCACCGTCTGGAAGCGATGAAAGGCATACGCCAAAAGCGCCACGACGCCGCCCGACGCCATCAGCTGCAGATAGGTGTTGTGGTAGCGCGGGGGCAGGAAGGAATCGGAGGGAAGCTGCCCCCAGCGGAACGCCTCGCACTCGTAAAAGCCCACGCCGAAGAGGGGATGCCCCGCAAACTGTTTGAGCCCGCCCTGCCAGATGCCGTCGCGGCCGTTGCTGTCGAAGCGGAGCATGGAAGAAAACAGCTGCATGAACTTTTCAAAGAACACCGCAACGGCGATCATTGCAAGCAGAATGAGCGCGCCCGCCACGATGAGGTGGCAGAGCCGTTCGCGCCCGCGGCTCTTGACGATGACATAGGCATAGCACGCCAAAAAGACGATGCCGCCGAAGAGGATGGAGCCGCGGCTCTGCGTGAGCACGACGCCCGCGAGCGTCAGGCAGCCCAGGAGCGTGTACTGCCAACCGTTTTTGCGCGTTGATGCAAAGTAAAAGCTCGCGGGGATGCACATCGCGATAATGCAGCCGATGTTGTTGTACATCCCCCAGCCCGTCGTGAGTTTGCCCCTGTCTACCCCGTCGGGCGTCACCACGCCGGGAAGGAAGTAAAGGCGCACCGTCTCCAGCATGATACCGAAGCCGAGGAGCAGGAAAAAGCGCAGGAGATAGTCCTTTTCCACGCGGCGGAAATCGACGGTGTAGTAGAAGAAATAGTAAAGCGCGCAGAGGGAGGCGATCTCCACAAAGCCGAAGAGCGCCGTCTTTGCCGAATAGGAGGGGCTGAACAGCCCGCCGAGGACGTAAGAGACGCCGAGCGCCAAAAAACCGAAGGAAAGCGCGGGGCTGCCCTTCCGCTCCGTCCGCGTCGGAGAAAAGACGAGGGAATGCACGAGACGCGCCGCGACCGCAAGGGCGGCGACCGCCAAAATGACGATAAACTGTATCTGAAACGCCTTCTCGTAAAAAACGCTCTCCCCGACGTGCGTCGCGGGGTTGTTTTCGGGCGAGATGGTCATGTAGGAGCATAGAAAGACGGGCACGAGGGGCAGCGTGTCCTCGGCAAAGAGGAGCGCCAAAAGCCCCAACAGCAGATAGAGATAGAAGACGGGGAGCTCTAAGGCGAACAGATTGGCACACACCATGAGAAGGATGACAGCCGCCTGATACCACACCGTACGAAAAAAGCCCTGCAACGCCCGGATGAACTTGTTTTCCCCCAGCGCGGGGCAACTTTCGTAGATCATATCTCTCTCCCGGGCGGCTCAGCCGCCCTCTTTTCATTATAATATAATTCACCTGTACTGTCAAGTGTTTGACGGCAGACTGCGCTGCCGCCCAAACGGGCAGGCCGCCCCTGCTGCGATACGCCGAACGGGCAGGCCGCGCCCCGTCAGAGGTCGAGCGTTTCGCGGTAGAGCTCGCTCTTTGCTACGCCCCTGTCCTCCGCCGCCTTTTTCAGGGCTTCCTTCTTCGTGAGGCCCTCGTCCATATAAGCCTTGACGTGTTCGCGCACGGAGAGCGCATTCAAGGGGCTTTCGCCGCTCGCCCCTTCGACGACGAGCACATATTCCCCCCGCTTTTCGCCCGCAAGACCTTTCGAGAGCGGGAAGGGCGTCGCTTCCTCGTAGAGTTTGGTGATCTCGCGGACGGCGCAGGCGTTGCGCTCGCCGAACACTTCGAACATCGCCGCGATGTCGCGGTCGACGTCCTGCGGGGCGCTGTGGAAAAGGAGCGTCTCGCGGGCGTTTTGGAAGTGCTCCAA
This sequence comes from uncultured Clostridia bacterium, assembly GCA_944354535.1. Taxonomy (GTDB): domain Bacteria; phylum Bacillota; class Clostridia; order Christensenellales; family Borkfalkiaceae; genus Gallimonas. The sequence goes on along the minus strand of CALVPY010000033.1, from coordinate 12,220 downwards.
AAGACGGCGGCGTTCGCCCGCCTTGTCGGGCAGAAAGCCCACGAAGGTGAAGCGGGAGGCATCCAGCGCCGAGAGAACGAGCGCCGAGAGCGCCGCGTTCGCCCCGGGGAGCACGGTATAGGGCACCCCCGCCGCCCGAAGGTCTTTACAGACGGTATTGCCGGGGTCGGAGACAACGGGCATGCCCGCGTCCGAGACGACGCAGATGCGCTTCCCCTCTCCGTGCAGGGCAACGATCTCCTCCGCCGCCGCGTGCTCGTTGAACTTATGGCAGGCGCGGAGGGGCTTTTTGATGTCGTACGCGGAGAGCAGCTTGACGGTGTGCCGCGTGTCCTCGCAGAAGATGACGTCCGCCGCGCGCAGCTCTTCGAGGGCGCGCAGGGTGATGTCCTTCAGATTTCCGATGGGCGTTGCCACAAATGCGATCATATCTCCTCCCCGGCGGCTTCCTTCCCGTCCGCCGCACATTGTTTGGTATTTTCCGCGGCTTCCGAGCCCGCCGCACTGTTTTCCGCTGCGCCCTTCTCTGCGCCCATCCTGCCCGCCGCCGCGGTGTTTGAGAGGGCGGGCAGCACTTCGAGCCCGCTCTTTGCCCCCTTTTTCGCCATCACGAGGGCGAGATAGGGCTTTGCGCCCTCTTTGCCCGAGACGAGCTGCAATTTCTTGGCCTCAAGCCCCGCCGCATGCAGGGTGCAGAAGAGTTCGGAGAGGCGGTCGGCGCGATGTACGAGGGCGAACCTTCCGCCGAACTTCAAGCACCGCGCGGCAGAAGCGATGAGCTCTTCAAGGGGCAGCATAAGCTCCTTGCGGCAGACCGCCTTTTTGGGGTCGGCGTTTTCAAACCCGCCCTTTTCGTAAGGAGGATTGCACAAAATGAGCGAAAATGCCTCGATATAGCGGGGCGGGATGTCCTGCACGGCAATGTTTTCCACGGTAAAGAGGTCTTCAAGCCCGTTGAGCTCCACCGTGCGGCGGGCAAGTTCCGCCATCTCGTTTTGCAGTTCGAAGAGGGTGACGTGCCGAATGCCCGTGTTCTCGGCAAAGAAATGCAGCCCGACGATCCCGCACCCCGCGCAAAAATCTGCGACCTTCTCCCCCGCCTTCGCTTTGACAAAGCGCGACAAAAGCACCGAGTCCGACGTGAAGCGGTAGAGCTCGGTGTCCTGCACGATGCGGTAATTTCCGATAAGAAGCGGTTCGATGATCTGCATAAATATGTTCACAAATTTCTTTTGCTAATGCAAAAGAAATTTCGTGAGGGGCGAGCTGCGTGCGTCTCAATTTCTTTATCGCCCGCGCACGCGTCTGTCGTACTAAGGACAATAAGTGCCACGTATGGCATGTATGCCCTATGGGTGCAAATTGTGTCCCGCAGCGCAGGGAAACCCTGCTCGCGGAAGTAATTATAATCTGTTCACGAATTTCTTTTGCTGACGCAAAACAAATTCCGTGAGAATTTTTCGCGAAAATCTTTTTCCTTCGGAAAAATCTTTCCGCGAGTTTAAGTGCCCTGCGGGTATGTATGCCCTGCGGGTACAAATTGAGTGCGCGGGCGCAGGGAAACCCTGCTTGCGCCATGATTTAGGAAGCAGTAATTTCCTCGGCTCCTTCCCCGGGGTCCCCAAAAAAAGACGCAGTATTTTTTGGGGGTGGGTTTGAGGGAGCTGTCGAGCGCAGCGAGACTGAGGGAGTCACCTCATTTTCAGCACTTCGCTTTCAGGACAAGCGATCCGCTTGAACCAACAAAACTCCCTCCGTCATGCCGTCGGCGCAAACGCCGAACGGCATGCCAGCGTCTCGCGCGGTAGTGACTGCGCTCGGTCAGGAAACGGCACGGACAATGTGCCGTTTCCAAGTTCGCAGGCGGCAAAAAGCCCACCGGGCTCTTTGCAAGAAAACGCCTGCTCACCCCCGAAGAGGAGGCTATTATGCGGAATTCCTCATTTTAGGCGCCCTCTCCGCGCGAGAAGCTGTCGAGCGCAGCGAGACTGAGGGAGCCATAGGGCTCCCGCGCAGATGCGAAGCAGATGCGTGGGAAGAAGAAGTTTCCCCTCCCGCAAAAATCGCATGGCGACTTTTGCGGGAAGATAAAAGAAAGAGGCGCTATTTTTGCGCCTCTTCCCTTTTGTGCAAATTTTATTCTGCCGTGATAGCGCCGGTAGGGCAGCCATCCTCGCAAGCGCCGCAGTCGATGCAGACATCGGGATCGACGACATACGTCGAATCGCCGGGAGCGATCGCATTCACGGGGCAAGCATCGGCGCAGGCGCCGCAGGAGACGCAGGCGTCGGAGATCTTGTGAGCCATCTTGATTACCTCCCTTCTAAATCTTAGCGATATTATATCACAATCTCGCCCGTTCGTAAAGAGCTTTCAAGGAAAAACTTTGCCTTATTCCGCGGAAATCTCTTCCTCGGCCTCTTCCTTTTCCTCTTTTTCGGGCTTTTCCGCCGCGCGTTTGAATTCGAGGTCGGAAACGGGGAAATCGCGGTAGATGAGCGCCCCGTCCTTTTCGATCTTGACGCGCGCGATCATCTTGAGCATATTGACGGAGACGACGCTGCCCCTGCCTTCGGGCGTGCCCACGCTGCCGCCGAGCTTGGGCACCTGCTTGCTCGCCGTCGCGTAATAGGGGTTCTCGTAGGAAAGGCAGCACATCAGCCTTCCGCACAGGCCGCTTATCTTGGTGGGGTTCAAAGAGAGCCCCTGGTTTTTCGCCATGCGGATGCTCACCTTCTGGAAATCGGGCATGCAGCTCGCGCAGCATACCTCCCTGCCGCAGGGGGCGATGCCGCCCAAGATGCGCGTTTCATCCCTGACGCCCACCTGGCGAAGTTCGATGCGCATACGGAAGACGGACGCAAGGTCTTTGACGAGCTCGCGGAAGTCCACCCTGCCCTCTGCCGAGAAGTAGAAGATGACCTTGCTGCCGTCGAAGGCGAATTCGCAGCCGATGAGCTTCATGGGAAGTTCGCGCGCGGCGATCTTTTCCTTGCAGGCGCGCATCGCCTCGGGCTTTCTCGCATCGTTTTTGGCGACCGTCTCCAGATCGTGCGCGGTCGCAAGCCGGACGACGGGCTTTAAGGGCGCCGCAAGTTCTTCCACTTCGCGCTCGCCTTCGAGCACGGTCGCATATTCGAGGCCGTGCGACGTATCGACGATGACCCCCTGCCCCTGCTCGAGTTTCATATCCCCCGCGCTGAAATAGTAGGGCTTGCAGCTGTTCCTGAATTTTACGACGACAACTTTTGCCATCTTTTCTCCTCCTCCTTCATGGAAAGGGCGAGGGCATAGAGCGTCTGCCCGAGCCCCGCATTGAAATTGACGCGCTTTTGCGCCTCGCGCACCCCCTCGAGCGCCGAGAGGATGACCCCTGCGGGATAGCGCTTTGCAAGCCGCCCCGCCGCTTCGTCCGTTCGGCTCGCAAAGCGGGCCTGTCCCGTCCTTAAAAACAGCATATCGCGCAGGAGCAGCTCCACGGCCGCGAAAAAGGCGTCTTTATCCAATTTCTCCGCCCTGCGGCAGAACGCCTCGGGCGCATCGTTTTGCAGAAATTCTTCGGCGAGGCGGAAGCTCTCTCCCCCGCCTGCAAGGAGACGCTCCGCCTGCGAAAGGATGCCTCCGCTCGCGGCAGCCGCCCGCTCCAAGCCCTGCTCCGCAGGGTACATCCTCAAGAGCGCCTTTAAGATGCTCTCCTCCGCGAAGGGGGGCTCTTGAAATTTTTCCGCCCGCGAGAGGACGGTCGGCAGCACGGCGTGTTCCTGCGCCGCCCCCAGAAGGAAGCTCACGCCCTCGGGCGGCTCTTCGAGCACTTTTAATAGCTTGTTCTGCACGAGCGCGCCCGCCGTATGGAAGGCGTCGAGGACAAACAGTTTCTTTCCCCCCTCCACGGGGCGAAGAAGGCTCTCTTCGAGGATGCGCGCCGCGTCGTCTACGGTGAGCTTTGCGCCCGCCGCGGGAAAGAAGAGGCAGTCGGGGAAGCTCTCCTTGTCGATGAGAAGGGCGGTGCGGGAGCCCTCCTCCGCCCCGAAAAATGCCTTCGCGCACTCTTTGAGGAGCGCCCTTAAGTGCGCCGCATCGGGAAAGAGGACGAGGACGGACTGCGGCTGCCGCCCCGCAGAAGCGTCCGAGGCGAGCCTTTTATAGACGAGCGTCTCTCTCAGCAGCTCTTTCATGCGTCCTCCTCAAAGACGAGAATTTTTCCTTCCCGAAGGCCGAAGGTGTTGGGCGCGGCCGAAAGGCGCTCGGCAGCCTCCCGCGAGATGCGCTCGCCCTTCAAGATCAATGGCACACAGGGCGGGAAGAGCCCGCACTCTGCGGCGCACAGCCTGCCCGCCGCCTCTTTGAGCGGCACCCATGCGGTGCGCACCCCCTCTTCCCCCGCTTCGGGCGCAGGGATACAAACTTCCCCGCGCGGGAGCTTTTTCAGAAGCGCTTTCAGGCGTTTGAGCTCCCGAAGCCCGGTGCAGGGGGAGAGATAAAACATAAGGAAGTTCCCGTCGTTGAATTCGGGAAAGACGCCGCGTTCTTCCAGAAAGGCTTCGGCGCGGGCGCACTCCGTGCCGAACGCGACAAGGAGCTTGGTCCAATCGGCGTTGTCTTCGGCGCGAAGTTCGCGCTTCAAGGCGTTCGCCGCCCGCTCGAGCGCTTCGTTTTTGGGATATTTGTAGGCGTATTCGACGCTCGCCAGAATGGGATAGGAGGGCGAAGTCGTGCGGCAGCGGACGACGGAAGAAGCGAGCTTTTCCGCCCAGAACTTGTCTCCCGCGAACACCGCGGCGCCCTGCGTGAGGGCGGGCAGCGACTTGTGCGCGCCGTCCACCCACATTTGGGCGAAATTGCCCGCGTAGTCCTTCGTGCCGTGCAGGTGCGCGCCGTGCGCGCCGTCCAAAAGCAGGGGCTTATGCTGTTCTTTGCACAGCCGCGCCGCCTCTTGAAGAGGCGGGAAATTGCCGTAATAGTCGGGCGAAGTCAGAAGGAGCGCTTCCGCCCCTTCGAGCGCCGCTTTGATCGCATCCAAAGAAGGCTGGCGGGGATAGGGCGTGCGGGCGCAGGCGATCTCCACCCCCTTGAGCCCCAGGAGATAGCACCCGTCCTTGACGGACTTGTGCGAGAATGCGGGGTATGCGACGCGGGTAATGCCCGCTTCGCGCAGGGCGAGCAGCATCGCGTGTACGCCCGACGTACTGCCGTCCGTCAAAAGAAAGGCACGTTCCGCCCCCGCGATGCGAGCGACGTCTTCCTCCGCGCGCGCGATGACGCCGCGGGGAGAAAGAAGATTATCCGAATAGGAAAGTTCTGTGATATCCGCCCCCGCGCGCTTATGCCCGGGGGTGTGAAAGGAGAGGTGCGGCTTTTTCTGGGAACGCAGCATCTCCATGATATGACAGCGGAAAGCGCGCTTCACGCGCCGTACTCCTCATAAAGATAGCGCAAAAAGGAGACGGGCTCAAACCGCAGATCGTTGGTGATGTCTCCGCCCTTGCCCTCCTCGCGATCGTTGTTGAGGAGCACGAGGCAGATGTCCTCGGCAGACTGCACGTTCTGCTCGCCGCTCCCTTCCCCCGCCACATAATGATAGACGAACTTGCGAAGGGAGGGCAGCGCCCCGACGTTGATGGCGTAGGTGCCTTCAAACGCCTCTTCCTCCTTGCCGACCGTCACTTCGGTGTGGGTATAGAGCCCGGTCTCGAAGCAGTTGTCGAGGACGAAGATAAAGTCTTCGCGCAATTTTTCCAGGCGCAGCTTTTCATCTTCGATGCCCTGCTCCTTCTGCGAAGCGAGATGATAGCGGTTGTCCTTTTCGTTGCGGGCGAGGAAGCAGGCCTCCGCCTCCGCCTCGTCGAGCGTGCCTTCCCGCCAATTTTCGCCGAAAAAGCGCTGAAGATACGCCTCGCAGTCCTCAAAGTACTGCACGGTATCGAGCGCAAACGACTTCGATTGGGAGGAAAAGAGCAGATCGAGCGTGGAAACGAGCTCCACCTCTTCGGGATCTTTATCGGGCGAGATATAGTCGGAGACGAACATCACGGTCCCCTGCCCCGCCATGCGGCGGGCGGCGAAGAGCTGTTCGCTGTAGCTGTCCGTCCCGAAATTTTCAAATTCCACGTTGAGGACGTCGTAAGAGAACACGCCGTTCGCAAGAGCGCGGTCGGAAAACGCATCCGCGTCCGCCCCGCTGTAAAGCGTCATGTCGGCATCGCCTTCGGAGACGGAGTCCGGCGTCGAATAGGCGTAGACCGTGAAGATCTGCTCGTCGCGGGCGCGCGTCTTGATGGTCGTAAAGAAGACGATGAGAATGAGCACCACCGCCAAAATGGCGGCGATGATCTTCAGCCAATCATAGGATAAGAGGTTTGCAAGCCTCGATTTGGTAATCCTTGCGTCCAAAGTTCCTCCCTGCGCGCGCAGAAGCGCGCCGAAAAATTACTTCTTGGGCTTCATCGTGGGGAAGAGCAGCACGTCGCGGATGGACGCGCTGTCCGTCAAGAGCATGACGAGACGGTCGAGCCCGAAGCCGAGGCCGCCCGTCGGGGGCATCCCGCGCTCGAGAGCATCGAGGAAATCTTCATCCACTTCGGCGTTTGCACCCATCGCGCGCTTGCGCTCGGCCTGTTCGGTCATGCGGCGGCGCTGGTCGATGGGGTCGTTGAGCTCGGAGAAGGCGTTGCCCATCTCCATGCCGTTGATGAAATATTCGAAACGTTCGGTCATCGCGGGGTCTTCCGGCTTGCGCTTGGCAAGGGGGGAGATCTCCACGGGGTAATCGTAGATGAAGGTGGGCTGGATGAGCTTGTCCTCGACGTAGGCATCGAAGAACTCGGCAAGGATATGCCCCTTCGTCTTCTTGCCCTCTTCGAGCTCGATATGATGCTCTTTTGCAAGATTTAGCGCCTCTTCGTCGGAAGAGACGAGCGCGAAATCGACGCCCGAATACTTCTTCACGGCTTCCGTCATCGTCATGCGCTCCCAATGCGAGAGGTCGATGACGGTACCCTGATAGCTGATTTGCTGCGTGCCGCAGACTTCATCTGCAATATGCCGATACATTCCCTCGATGAAGTCCATCATATAGCGGTAATCGACGTACGCCTGATACATTTCGACGGTCGTGAACTCGGGGTTGTGCGAAGAGTCCATGCCCTCGTTGCGGAAGATGCGGCCCATCTCGTAGACGCGCTCGAAGCCGCCCACGATGAGGCGCTTCAGATAGAGCTCCGTCTCGATGCGAAGATACATATCGATATCGAGCGCGTTGTGGTGCGTCTTGAAGGGGCGGGCGTCCGCGCCGATCTCGAGGGGCAGCAGGATGGGGGTATCCACCTCCATATACCCGTGCGAATCGAGGTACCCGCGCACCGCGGTGATGATCTTCGCGCGACGGAAGAAGGTCTCGCGCACGTCCTCGTTCATGATGAGGTCGATGTGGCGGAGGCGGTACTTCATGTCGACGTTCTGCAGCCCGTTGTGCTTTTCGGGCAGCGGCTTCAACGCCTTGGAGAGCATTTCAAGGTGCGTTAGATGGATGCTCACTTCGCCCGTCTTGGTCTGAAAGACGGTGCCGCGCGCGCCCACGATGTCGCCGATGTCGTAGTCCTTTTTATACGCCGCGTACACGTCTTCGCCCACGTCCTGGCGGGTGATGTAGAGCTGGATATCGCCGTTCCTGTCGCGGATATGCGAAAAGGACGCCTTGCCCATGATGCGGCGGCTCATCAGCCTGCCCGCGACGGACACTTCCTTCCCTTCGAACGCGGCGAAATCGCCCTTGATCTCATCCGAACGGGCGGTGACGTCGTACTTGGTCTTGCGGTAAGGGTCGTTCCCCTCCGCGGCGAGTTTTGCAAGTTTTTCCCTGCGGATGCGCGCCTGTTCGGCGAGCTCTTCTGCCTCTGCTTCGGGCGTTAAAGTCTGATTTTCGTCCATACTGCTCCTTAACCGATCTTGACGATCTTGAGGATATAGCTGCTCTCGGGCGCCTTGACGGTGACGCGCTCGCCCTTCTTGTGGCCGAGGAGCGCCGCGCCCACGGGGGACTCGTTGGAGACGATGTTCTTCATCGCGTCCACTTCCGTCGTGCCCATGATGGTGTAGGTGACCTCTTCCTCCATCTCCTCGTCGTAGACGGTGACGGCGGAACCGATATGCACCACGCTGTTGTCGTCCGTCTCTTCGATGATGACGGCGTTCTTGACCTTATAGTCGAGCTCGGCGATCTCGCCCTCGTTGGCGGCCTGCTCGTTGCGGGCGGCGTCGTACTCGGCGTTCTCCGAAAGGTCGCCGTGGCTGCGCGCTTCCGCGATGCGCTCCACGATCTCCGCACGCTTGACGGTCTGCAGGTACTCGAGCTGCTTTTTGGCTGCCTCGTAGCCTTCCTGCGTCATGTAAAACTGATCTGCCATGATAAAACCTCGCTGCGCCGTAAGGCGCTATTTTTATTCTCTCTTTCCGCCGCCCGCGGGCTGCGGCCGTTGACAATGAAAGACGACCGTGATCTCCCTTCGGAAACCACGGTTTTCTCTCCACTGCGCATTATTATATGCGATTTTGAGGCAAATGTCAACTCGCTTGCCTGCTATCGCGCCATTTTTCTTTTGACGAAGCGCTCGATGCGCCGCATCGCCTCTTCGAGCTCCGCCATGCCCGTCGCGTACGAGCAGCGGATATGGTCTTCGCCGCAGGAGCCGAAGGCGTTCCCGGGCACGACCGCGACGTGCTCTTCCTCGAGCAGCCCGTCGGCGAACTGCTCGCCCGTCAGCCCCGTCGCTTTCACCGAGGGGAAGATATAGAACGCCCCGCGCGGCTCGAAACAGGTGAGGCCGAGATCGTTCATCGCCTTCACGAGGAAGCGGCGGCGCTTGTCGTACTCCGAGCGCATCTTCTCCACCGAGGAAAAGCCGTCCTCAAAGCCCCCCGAAAGGGCGGCAACGGCGGCGTGCTGCGAAACGCGCGGCGCGCACAGGATGGTGTATTGGTGGATCTTCAGCATGGCGGCGTCGATCTCGGGCGGGGCGCAGGTGAAGCCCACGCGCCAGCCCGTCATGGCGAACGCCTTGCTGAACCCGCCGAGGAGCACGGTGCGCTCCCTCATCCCGGGGAGGGCTGCAACGGACGTGTGCCTGCCGCCGTAGGTGAGCTCGGCGTAAATTTCGTCGGAGATGACGAGAAGATCGTGCTTTTCGACGAAGGGAATGACGGCTTCGAGCTGCTCCTTCGTCATGATGCCGCCCGTGGGGTTGTTGGGATAGGCGAAAATGACCGCCTTGGTGCGGGGGGAGACCGCCTCTTCGAGCGCTTCGGGCGTGAAGATGAAGCCGTTCTCCGCACTGCACCTGACGGAGACGGGCGTGCCGCCGCACAGCTCCACGATGGGCGCGTAGGAAACGTAGGCAGGGTCGGGGATCAGAATTTCATCGCCGATGTCGCACACCGCGCGGAGGGCAAGATCGATGCCCTCGCTCGCCCCCACCGTGACGATGACGTGCTCGGGGGAATACTCCACCGAAAAGCGCTCTTTTAAGTACCGCGCGATGAGGGTGCGCAGCTCCTGAAGCCCGCGGTTGCCCGTGTACTGCGTAAAGCCGCGCTGCAGCGAACGGATGCCCGCCGAACGCACCTCCCACGGAGTGACGAAGTCGGGCTCGCCGACGCCGAGGGAGATGGCGTCGGGCATATGCTCGACGATGTCGAAATATTTGCGGATGCCGCTGGGCTTCAACGCCTTGGAGCGGGAATTGAGAAAGTCCCTCATGGCTGGATGGAGAGCCTGCCGCGCGGCTGTTTCTTCGTCATGGCTCCCTCGATCTTATACTTTTTGAGGATGAAGTGCGTCGCCGTAGAGATGACGCAGTCGAAAGTGGAGATGCACTCGGAAATAAAGCGCGAAACGCCCTTGATGGACTTGGACTCCACGATGACGAGGAAGTCGTAGGCGCCGCTCATAAGGTACAGCGTCTTGACTTCGTCGTGCTGGGCGATCTCTTCGGCGATGCCGTCAAAGCCCGAACCGCTCTGCGGGGTGACCTTGACTTCGATGAGCGCTTCCACGCACTCGTCCTCTTCCTCGTCGAGGTTGACGAGCGCCGCGTACTTGACGATGGTGCCGCGCTGTTCCATCGCGCGGATGGCGCTTTCCACCTTTTCCTTCTCTTCCCCGACCATCACGGCGACTTTCTCCGCGGGGCAGCGGCAGTCCGCCGTCAAAACGTCGAGGATCTCGCGTTCCAGCTTGTTCATAGCTTCCTCCCTTACGCTTTTATTTTCTCATTATAGAGAAATCGGAAGAAAAAGTCAAACACATTTGCTTTTTTGCAAAAAATCGGCTATAATGGCGGTATGTTTCGCATCTGGGGAAAGGTCTATCAAGGCGACCACATCGAAAAACAGACGGTGTACGCGCGGGAAGAGCGCTTCACCTACTCGGAATTTTTCCGCTATCTTGCCGACATCTGCGACGAGCTGGACGTGCCGACGCCCGTCCTTTTGAAGCCGCATCTTTTCCAGTACGCCAAATTCAATCACGTCGTCTTCCGCCCCGCCGATTTCATGGAGGAAGTCCCCTTCACCAAACTCGTGCTGGAAAATATATTGTAAACTTATCAAAACGCGCCGCGCGCCGTCCGCAAAATGCGGACGGCGCGCGGCGCTTCCTATCTTTCAGCCGCGTTCGGGCGCGGCATTTTTTTCAGGCGGTATGCACGGCTTCGGCGGGCTTTTGCTTCTTGCCGTCGAGGAAGGCGGAAACGCCCTTCTTCCTCATCTTATACACAAAATAGTAGAGCGGCACGCCGAGGGCATACACCCACAGCACCTGCGTCGCCGCAAGCGAGCCGACGAAGAACCAATAACTTGCCGCCGCCGTCTCCGCGACCAGAGTATGACACAAAAAGACAATGATAAGCGGGATGCAGAAGGCGTTGAAGAGGACGGGGAAGATGCCCCCGACCGCCACCCGCGCCGCGTGACTGCGGATGAGCTTCCCGACGCCCCACGTCGCAAGGGCGGCCAAAAGCGTTGCGAGCGAGCCGATGAACACGTCGTAGACGAGGAAGGGCGAGCCTAAGTTTGCCAGCATGCAGCCGATGTAGAGGGCGGGGACCGCCTCGGGGAAGAAGAGGGGGAGGATGGTGAGCGCCTCTGCGGGCCTGATCTCCAGATATCCCTCATAGGCGATCGCCCCGAAGGCATAAGTAAACGCAACATACAGCGCGGCGATGATGCCGGCGCGGCAGATGCGTTTGGTGGTAAAAAATTGCTTCATGAAGTTGTACCTCGGTTTTTTTATTCAGCAGTGTTACCCGAAAACCTTCTGTCGCCCCCATGATACCGCATCCGCCCCTCTCCCGTCAAGCGATTTCACCGCGCATTTGTTCCCGCGCCCCCTTGACACGGACGGCGCTTTCTACTATAATGAAAGCAAGAAGGTACGGAGAAGACCCATGAGCGAACTGAAAAATATCCCCAATGTAGGGAACCGGACGGAACAAGACCTGCTTGCGATGGGTTACACGACCATCGCCTCGCTGAAAGGAAAATCGGCGCAGGAGCTCTACGACGAGGAATGCGCCCTACGCGGCACCCTCCTTGACCGCTGCCAGCTCTACTTATACCGCGCTGTCGAGTACTACGTCAACACGCCTTCCCCCGATCCCGCAAAGCTCAGATGGTGGTTCTGGAAGGATGAATTCGTGCAGCCTTCGCCCTGCGGCGCGGTGTGCGCGGAGTGCGCGCTCTTTCCGGCTTCCTGCGCGGGCTGCGCCAAGATCGAAGGAAAGCCCCATTGGCTCAAGTACACGGGAGAGCCCGTCTGCGCCGTCTATGATTGCTGCGTCAACGGGAAAAAACTGAAACACTGCGGGAACTGCCCCGCTCTCCCCTGCGAGAAATTTACGAAAGACCCCACGATCTCCGACGAGGAGAACGCCGCACACCTGCAAGCAATGGTGGCGCGCCTCAAAGCAAGCAAACAATGACCGCATTCCGGCACATGGAGGCGGGGCGGCCGTTTGCCTTTCTTTGCCCCTTTCTTCATATCAACGCCGCCCCGTAGGGGCAAGAGAACGGGGCAAAGGAGCATTGCTCCTGTATCGCTTGATCTTCAGACAGAGAAAAAGCACCTCGTTTGAGGTGCTTTATCAAGTTTGAAGGTGGCAACTACCTATCCTCCCGGGGTCGAGGCCCAAGTACTTTCGGCGTGAGAGAGCTTAACTTCTGTGTTCGG
>CALVPY010000032.1 GCA_944354535.1 uncultured Clostridia bacterium | reverse complement strand
GCCGCACGGTGTTCGAATTCGTGACGAAGGCGGCGGGCGCGCAGGGCACGGTGCTCGGCGGCGGAAGATACGATACACTGCTCGAACAGATGGGCTCCAAGCCCCTTCCCGCAGTGGGCTTTGCCGTGGGCATGGAGCGGCTTCTGATGGTCATCGCGGCGGAACAGGCGCCCGTGCCAGAAGAGAAAGGGGTCACCTGCTATCTTGCGGGTATGGACAAGGCCTGCCGCGAAAAGGCGTTCGCTCTCGCTTCTCGGCTGAGGAAGGCGGGCATCTCGGCAGAGACCGACCTCATGGAACGCTCCCTCAAGGCGCAGTTCAAGTATGCCGATAAAAAGGGCGCGCGCCTTGTCGCCGTCCTCGGTGCGGACGAGCTTTCCTCGGGCGAAGTGAACGTCAAGGATATGAAAAATTCCTCATCCGAACGGGTGAGATTGGAAGATCTTTGCACATACTTAAAGAAAAAAACGGAGGAATAACCATATGTCGAAGAACGTAAGAGAAGTGAAGGGCGAAGAGCTTTTAGCGCTCGTCAAAGAGGGCAAGACGGTCGTATGCGACTTCTGGGCGACGTGGTGCGGCCCCTGCAGGATGCTCGCGCCCGTGCTCGACAAGGTCGCCGAAGAGTTTGCAGGCAGAGCCGAATTCGTCAAGGTAGACGTCGACGAGAGCGGCGAAGTCGCGCAGAAGATGGGCATCATGTCCATTCCCGACGTATATATCTTCGAAGACGGCAAAGTCAAGACGCATCAGCTCGGCTATGTCCCCGAAAGCGCGATGAGAGCGTTCCTTTCGGAAAATTTGAAATAAAGTTCACGCATTTCTTTTGCTTCGCAAAACAAATGCCGTGAGGGGTGAGCAAGTGCTTTCTTGTCAAAGCCCCGGTGGGGCTTTGACCACTTGCGAACTTGGAAATGCCCCATTGCTCGGGGCATTTCCTGACCGAGCGCGGGCTCTACCGCGCGAGAAGAACTGCCGCGATTTTAAGCGGCGTTATCGCCCACGCACCCCGTCTGTCATTTTAAGAACAATATGCCCTAAGCATAGGGTATATGCCCTATGGGTACAAATTGAGTCCCGCAGCGGAGGGAAACCCTCCTCGCGGGATTTTTTTATTAGCTTTCCGAGCGGCGGGGCGGTTTCTTTCAAACAGTTGCATTTTTATGCGGGGTGTGATACAATAAAAGCAATTTTTACGTCAAGGAGAAGTTTATGATCGATCTGAGCTGTATCCGCAATGCCGACCCCGAGCTTTGCGCCGCCATGGAGCAGGAACTTGCCCGTCAGCGGGGCAACCTCGAACTCATCGCCAGCGAGAATATCGTCTCGCCCGCCGTCATGGCTGCGATGGGGAGCCATCTCACCAACAAGTACGCCGAAGGCTATCCCGGCAAGCGCTACTACGGCGGCTGTCAGTTCGTCGACATCGCCGAAGACCTCGCGCGCGATCGTCTGAAGCAAATTTTCGGCTGCGATCATTGCAACGTGCAGCCGCACAGCGGCGCGCAGGCCAATTTCGCTGTCTATTTTGCAATGCTCAAGCCCGGCGATACCATCATGGGCATGAACCTCTCCCACGGCGGGCACCTGACGCACGGTTCGCCCGCCAACATCTCGGGCACCTATTTCAATATCGTCCCTTACGGTGTTTCGGCAGAGACGGAAGTCCTTGATTACGACGAGATGGAGAAGATCGCCCTTTCCTGCAAGCCGAAGATGATCGTCTCGGGCGCGAGCGCTTATCCCCGTATCATCGACTTTGCGCGCATCCGCGAGATCTGCGACAAGGTGGGGGCTTTGATGATGGTCGATATCGCCCACATTGCGGGGCTCGTCGCCGCGGGGCTGCATCCCAACCCCGTGCCCTATGCCGATTTCGTGACGACGACTACGCACAAGACGCTGCGCGGCCCGCGCGGGGGCGTCATCATGTGCAAGGAGCAGTACGCAAAGGCCATCGATAAGGCGGTCTTCCCCGGCACGCAGGGCGGGCCTCTGATGCACGTCATCGCCGCAAAGGCAGTTGCCTTCAAGGAGGCGCTCTCCCCCGAATTCAAGGAATATCAGACGCAGATCGTCAAAAACGCCGCCGCGATGGCAAAGCGCTTCACGGAAAACAGCGTGCGCCTCGTTTCGGGCGGCACGGACAACCACCTCATGCTCGTCGACCTCCGCAAGGAAAACATGACGGGCAAGGAGCTCGAAAAGCTCCTCGATGATGCGCACATCACCGCCAACAAGAACACCATCCCCTTCGAGACGACGTCGCCCTTCATCACGAGCGGCGTGCGCATCGGAACGCCCGCCATCACCTCGCGCGGGATGAAGGAAGGGGAGGCCGTGGAGATCGCCGACCTCGTCACCGAAGTCATCCGCCGCCGCGAAGAGGCAGTGCCCTCCGTTTCGGAGCGCGTCGCCGCCCTCTGCGCCAAGTTCCCCATCTACGAGAACGACATCCTCTGAGACGGATAACATAGTGGGTTCCCGCCAATCTTTTTGCTGCGCAAAAAGATTGGCGGGATAAACTTGCACGTCCCGTTGACAATTTCTTCGGGGCGTGTTATAATGCATTATCGTTGCGCGCGCAACCATTGCGGACGCAAGCAGCTTTTGGCGCCGCCCCAAGCGGGGCGGTGGGGGAGGGACGATGAAATTCATGAAGAACATCCAGCTCATCGCGCGGAGCGCAGACCTGTTCCGTGAAGAGGAGCTGAAAAATCAGAATATCGGCGGCTGCCAGGCGAAGTATCTTTTGGCGGTCGCGCGTGAGCCCGGCATCTCGCAGGAGGAGCTTTCGCGCTCGCTCTTTGTCAACAAGAGCAATGTGGCGCGGCAGATCGAGGCGCTGGAAAGGGCGGGCTTCGTGCGGCGGGAGGAGAACGAGCGCGACAGAAGGGCGGTGCTCGTCTTCCCGACAAGCAAGCTCGAGGAGGCGCTCCCGCGCATCCGCGAAGTATTCGCCGCATGGCGCGCGCTCGTCACCGAAGGCTTCACGGAGGAGGAGCGGGAGACGCTTGCCCGCCTGACGGGGAAGATGGTCGAAAACGCACGCCGCTATATGGAGGGCAGAAAGTGAAACGCACGCTGGGCTATCTGAAGCCGTATGCGGGGAGGACGGCGCTCGCGCTCTTTCTGAAGACGGCGGGGAGCGTTTCCGAACTCGTCCTTCCCTATCTGCTCTCCTATATCATCGACGAACTGACGCCCTTGAAGGACGAGACCGCCATCTGGATCGCGGGCGGGGCGATGCTCTTTTTCTCGCTCTTGGCGCTTTTCGGCAACATTGCCGCCAACCGCCTCTCGGCGCTCGTCGCGGGGGCGATGACGCGGGCATTGCGGCACGATCTCTTCCGCAAGACGAGCTACTTGAAGTGCAGTCAGGTGGATGGGCTCACCGTTCCTTCGCTCATCTCCCGCCTCACGTCCGATACCTACTACGTCAATCAGATGGTGGCGCGCACCATGCGCATGGGGGTGAGAGCGCCCATCCTGCTCGCGGGCGGGCTCTTGTTTTGCTTCCTGCTCAACGCGAGGCTGGCGCTCGTGCTCGTCGCGGTCATCCCCGTCGTCGCGGTGCCGCTCTTTCTCATCACGAGGAAGAGCGTCCCGATGTATCTTGCCGTGCAGAAAAACGGCGACCGCATGGTGCGCACCGTGCAGGAGGACATCACGGGCATCCGCGTCATCAAGGCGCTCTCCAAGACGGAGCACGAGAGCGAAAAGTTCGGCGGCATCGCCTCCGACCTCGCCTCCTCCGAGTTCCGCGCCCAACGGGTGATGTCGCTCACCAATCCTCTGACGTCGCTCATCCTCAATCTGGGGCTCGTCGCCGTCATCGTCGCGGGGGCGTTCCTCTCTGCCGAGGCGGGCGATATCACGGGCTTTCTCACATATTTCATCATTGTGCTCAACGCCATGCTGGGCATTTCGCGCATCTTCGTCATCCTCTCGCGCGGGGCGGCGTCTGCCGAGCGCATCGAAAAGGTGCTTGCTCTCGACGAGCGCGAGAAGTCGGAAGAGCATCCCGCGGGCGATCCTGCCTTTGCGGTGGAGTTCAAAGACGTCTCCTTTTCCTACGGCGGGGACAAGGAGCACCTGACGGGCATCTCCTTTGCCTTAAATAAGGGCGCTTCCCTCGGCATCATCGGCCCGACGGGCTGCGGAAAATCCACCGTCGTCAATCTGCTGCTGCGCCTTTACGACGTTTCGGCGGGCGCGGTGTATGTGGACGGGCAGGACGTGCGCTCCCTCCCCTCGGAAAAGCTCCGCAAAAAGTTCGGCGTCGTCTTTCAGAACGGCTATCTGATGGCGGCGAGCATCCGCGAGAACATCGACTACGGCAGAGACCTGCCCGAAGAGGCGATAATACGGGCGGCGCGCTGCGCGCAGGCGGAAGAATTCATCAAAGAGCTCCCCGAAGGGTACGGGCATGACCTCGCGCAGAAGGCGGGCGATCTTTCGGGCGGGCAGAAACAGCGGCTGCTCATCGCGCGGGCGCTTGCGGCATCCCCCGAGATCGTCGTCCTCGACGACAGCTCCTCCGCGCTCGACTATGCGACGGACGCGGCGCTCCGCAGGGCATTGCAGCGCGAGTATGCGGGTACGACGCGCATCGTCGTTGCGCAGCGGGTGAGTTCGGTGAAAAACTGCGACCTCATCCTGGTGCTCGAAAACGGCAGCGTGACGGGCGCGGGCACACACGAAACGCTCATGAAGACGTGCTCCGAGTACCGCGCGATCGCCGAGACGCAGATGGGGGAGGCTGTTTGAGGGGCATCCATCGGCTGAATACTTTGTCGCCCTTCAAACAGGTCTTCTAAGAGGAATTTGCATATGAATCTTTCAAAAAACGATCTCAAGCCCGTGCGGGAGGGGAGAAGGCGTGCGGACGTCAGATATGTGGCGCGCAGCCTTCTTAAATACGAAAAGCCCTATCTCCCGCTCTTTTTCCTCGTCTTTTTTGCGTCGCTCGCGGGGACAGTGCTCTCCCTGCTCGGCCCGCAGGTATGCGGCTATGCCATCAACGAGATCAAGCCCGACGGCGGCACCGACTTTGCGGCGATCGGGCGGTACGCCGCCGTGCTTGCGGGGGTGTACGCTGCTTCGGGCGTCCTTTCCTATCTCTCGGCGATCGCGCTGAGCTATTTTTCGCGCTGCATCATCAAGCGCATCCGCGCCGACCTCTTTTCCAAGCTCATGACGCTGCCCGTCGCCTACTTCGACGCGCGTCAGGCGGGCGACATCATCTCCGTGCTCTCTTACGACCTCGACACGCTGGGCGAATCGCTCGCGAACGACGTCATGATGGTTTTGACGAGCATCGTCACCATCGTCGGCTCCTTTGTGATGATGCTTTTGACTGCGCCCCTCCTTGTCACGGTGTTCGCGGTCACCATCCCGCTCTCGGCGTTCTTTACGCGCTGGCTCACTCATAAGGTGCAGCCTCTCTTCCGCGCTCGCTCCAAAAAGCTGGGCGAACTCAACGGCTTTGTCGAGGAGGTCGTCTCGGGGCAGAAGACGACGAAAGCGTACTGCTGCGAGGAGGCCTTCCTTGCGCGCTTCGAAGAAAAGAACGCCGCCGCGGCGGATGCCTATACGGAAGCGGAGAGCTACGGCACGATCACGGGCCCTTCCGTCAACTTTATGAACAATCTTTCGCTCTCGCTCGTCAGCGTCTTCGGCGCGTTCATGTATATGAACGGCGTCATCGCGAGCGTGGGCGGCATCGCCTCCTTCGTGCTGTATTCGCGCAAGTTTTCGGGCCCCATCAACGAGATCGCCAACGTTCTGAGCGAGTTCCAGTCCGCCCTTGCCGCCGCCGAGCGCGTCTTCCGCGTCTTCGAAGAGCCTTCGGAGCCCGCCGACGCCGAGGGCGCCCGAGAGCTAAAAAACGTCGAAGGCAGGGTGGACATCGAGCACGTCCGCTTCGGCTACGACTCCGAAAAGCCCGTCCTCCACGACTTCACGCTGCACGCGGAGCGCGGCGAGCTCGTCGCGATCGTGGGGCATACGGGCGCGGGCAAGACGACGCTCGTCAACCTTCTCATGCGCTTTTACGAGCCGCAGGCGGGGCGCATCCTGATCGACGGGAAGGACATCGCCGGGGTGACGCGCGCTTCTTTGCGCCGCTCTTTTGCGATGGTCTTGCAGGATACCTGGCTGTTTTCGGGCAGCGTGCTCGAAAACGTGCGCTACGGCAGCGAGGACGCTTCGCGGGAGGACGTGGAGCGCGTCTGCCGCGAGGCAAAAGTCGCTTCCTTCGTCGAAAAACTGCCCGCAGGGTACGATACCGTGCTCACGGATAACGCCGTCAACATCTCCAAGGGGCAGAAGCAGCTCATCACGATCGCCCGCGCCATGCTCTCCGACGCGCCCATGCTCATTCTCGACGAGGCGACGAGCAACGTCGATACGCGCACCGAGCAGGATATCCAGGCGGCGATGGAGCGGCTGATGGAGGGGCGGACATGCTTTGTCATCGCCCATCGGCTCTCCACCATCCGTCATGCGAAGAACATCCTCGTCATGGATCACGGCGACGTCGTCGAACAGGGTACGCACGAAGAACTGCTCGCCCGCGGCGGAACTTACGCCAAGCTGTATGCCGCGCAGTTCGACGCGGGGATGCAGATCTGAACGGGGTCAGGGGGCGGCGCCTGCAAACGCAGGCGCCGCCCCCAAAAAATAAGAAGCGCCCGCCGCGGCTCTTGCCGCGGCGGGCGCTTTTCCGATGCTTATTGGTTTTTGATCACGCGGCGGCGCTCAAAGCGCACAAAGAAAGTGGCTGCCGCGATGCCGATCGCAAAGAGGACGGCCCCGATGCCGATCTCTCCCCACATGGCGGCATCCATGTTCCAGCCCGCATAGATCTCCATGATCTCGGGGTTGAAGAACATCGTCAAGATCGAGCCCAACGAAAGCCCCGCGATGGTGTAAAATGCGGAGGCGCGCTTTTTTTCGAGGAGGCGGCTCATTCCGTTCGAGACGGTCAGAAGCCCCAGCACAAAGCCGACGGCAAGGCAGGCATAGACGAGGAGCACCATGGGGTTTTCCTGCCAATAGGCGGGGTCGACCGAGTTGACGAGCGGCGTGAAGCAGCCGAACGTCATAAGAAGGGCGGTCGCGCTCAGCCCGGGCACGAGCTGCGTGACGGCGATCGCATATCCCGCGAGGAGAAAGAGGAGGTAATGATACCACGAGAGCTCTTCGAGCGAGAGCATATCGGGTGTGCCGAAGACGGAGAGCGCCGAGAGCCCGAGCGGGAACAAGAGTCCCAAAAAGAAGAGGACGATGCGCAAGGGGGTGGGCTTTTCGCCCTTGATCTCATCGGTGACGGCGGGGAAGGCGCCCAGCATGAGCCCCGCAAACAGCGCCACGATGGCAAAGGGGAGCAGATTGAGAAGGGCTTTGACGCCGAAGAAGCCGACGACGAGCCCCACGATGCCGCCGAGGACGACGGGCAGAAGGAAGCGCGCGCTCTCTTTGAAGCGGCGGAAGATGCCGCCGAGGGCATAGAGGAGTTTTTCATAGAGGCGGAAGATGATGGCGACCGCCGAGCCGCTCACCCCGGGCACGATGACGGCGAGCCCGATGAACGCCCCGAGGACGCCGCCCTTGAAAACTTCCTTCCCGTTCTTGTAGCGAAGATCGATCTCGCCGCTTTGCTGTTGATCTTGGTCGTTGCTGCTCATTGCGCTCCCTTTCCCCGCAGGGGATGTGTTCGTATTTTCATTATTATACAATATCGGCGGGATAGAAGTCAACCGTTTGGAAAGGGGGAAGGGCGTCCGATGCGGCCGTGCGGGGGCATAAGATGCCTTCGCCCCGAAAAGGGCAGAAAAAACGCGCCCCGGCGGGGCGCGCAAAAGGCAAGGTCAGTATATGGAAGGCGGTTCGCCGCCATAGACGGCGTCGAAGAAGGCGTCGAGAAAGCCCGTGACGACACCCGTGACGATGAGCGCGACCATGAGTACCCAGAAGACGAGCGTGACGATGCTGATAACGAGCCCCGCCGTCGCAAAGGCGTTTGATGAGTATTTTTCACGCTGCGCAACGCCGATGGCGCTCAGAATGAGCCCGACGATGGGCACGACGAAGACGGAGCCGCCCCACAGCGAGAGGATGGAGAGCACGAATCCCGCAATGCCCAAAGCGTTGATCGGCTTTTTGTTCTGCGGCTCGACCTTGGCGCCGCAGTAGGGGCAGAGCGCCGCGTCGGGGCTGATCTCCCTCCCGCAGTTTTTGCAATAGACGCGGGGCGCGTCCTGTTGGGTCTGCTCGGCGGGCGCACCCACTTTCGCGCCGCACTCGGGGCAGAAGGAAACACCGTCGTCGATCTGTTTTCCGCAATGACTGCAATACATTTTCATATCCTCCTCACTCAGGATGCCTTTATTGTATCATATGGCGCGGGATTTGTCAAGCGCGCTCATTCCAAGAGGTCGTCAAGCGAGACGTCGTACAGCCGCGCAAGCTTGATGAAGTTCGGGAGCGTGGGAATGGTGATGCCCGCCTCGTAAGCGTGGTACGACTGCGGCGTGATGCCGAGCTGTTTCGCAACAAATTGCTGCGTGTAGCCGTACTGCCGCCGAAGCGCTTTGAGATTTTCGGGCAATTGATAAAGGTCGTTCATATCATTCTATGAGGTCGTCAAGCGAGACGTCGTACAGCCGCGCAAGCTTGATGAAGTTTTGCAGGGTCGGCACATTCACGCCCCATTCGTATGCCTGATAGGATTGCGTGGCGATCCCCAGCTTTTCCGCGACCTGTTTCTGCGTATAACCATATTGCAGGCGCAGTATTTTCAAGTTTTTTGCCAAGTTGTAAAGGTCGTTCATATCATTCTATGAGGTCTTCAAGAGAAACATCATACAGCCGCGCAAGCTTGATAAAGTTCGGGAGCGTGGGAATGGTGATGCCTGCCTCATAGGCGTGGTACGACTGCGGCGTGATGCCGAGCTGTTTCGCAACAAATTGCTGCGTGTAGCCGTACTGCCGCCGAAGCGCTTTGAGATTTTCGGGCAATTTGTATAATTCCTGCAAGATAGCACCTCCGTTCACTTGACATCTTACAGTTTGAAACTGTAAGATATAAGAAAATAAGTTATAAACTTATTTTGGAGGCAATATCCATGCAGAAGACGATATCGGCGGAAGAACTTTTGAAGATCGTGCAGGTGGTGCTCAAAGACGAGCTCGCGGCAGTCATCAGAAAGCGCGGGGATGAGCTGACCATCACCTTCCCCGGCGGGGAGCGCTTTGCCCTCACCCTGTGGAAGGAGACAAAAAATCCTTGACATCGCGCGGAGGACGTGATAGAATAAAATCATCGAATATTCTTTGGGGCGGAGTGCAAGTCTCCACCGGCAGTAAAGTCTGCGAAGGGCCGCATGGCCCCCGAACGGGTGAAATTCCCGTACCGACGGTATAGTCCGGATGAGAAAAGAGAAACAGGCTTTTTTCGCGCCCCTTCCTATCTGAAAGGGCGCTTTTTTGTTGCAAAGGATATCCGAAATTTTATGAGAGGTGTCTTTATGGCAGCAAAAAACTATTTTTCGGCGACGCGCATCGCCATGATCGCGCTCTTTTCGGCGCTCGCGGGGGTACTTTATATCCTCAACTTCTCCATTCCCTTCGCTTTCCCCGGGTTTTTGGAGTTCCGCTTTTCCGATGTCCCCGTGCTCATCGGAACGTTCGCTTTAGGACCCGTCGCTGGGTGCATCATCGTCGTCTTCATGGTGCTTATAAAGCTTGTCATCGTTTCGACGAGCACCTACTTCGTGGGCGATCTTGCCGATATCCTCGTCGGGTTCGCGCTCGTCATCCCCGTGGGTCTCATCTACAATAAGAACCGCACCTTCAAGGGGGCGCTTATTGGGCTCGGCGTTGGCTCTCTCATTTCGACGGCGCTTGCAGTGCTTTTGAACCGCATCCTGCTCGTGCCTGCCTATGTGCATCTCATGTTCGGCGGCAGCTGGGAGCCCATCCTCGGCATGATGACGCCGCTTTTCCCGAACTGCACCCGGGAGAATTTCCATTCGCTCTATCTCTGGGTGTCCGTGCTTCCCTTTAATCTTCTGCGCTGCCTCGTCGCGTCTCTTCTTACCCTGCTCGTCTATAAGCGCATTTCGCGCGCCATCAACCGCCTCAACGAGCGGCTGGTGCCCAAGTACGAGCTCACGGAAGCGGACGTGAAGAAGCGGAGGCTCGTCACCGTGCTCTCCTTTGCCGCCGTCGCGCTGGTGCTCGTCGGGCTGGCACTCCTTCATTACTTTTTGACCACTTGAAAATTTCTTGCCAAATACTGCCGTTTGCGCTATAATGTGCATATGGCAGTTTTTATTTCCTCCTCGGAAGGGGAGACCTTCCGCTGGGCGGAAGAGTATGCAAAGACGCTGTGCCCCGGGGATACCGTCCTTTTAGACGGGGAGATGGGCGCGGGCAAGACGCTGATCGCCAAGGGCATCGCAAAGGGTCTCGGCATTTTGGAAGAGGTCACGAGCCCGACGTACGCCTATATCAACAGCTATGAAGGAAGGCTCTTTCACTTCGACTGCTACCGCGTCCAAAGTGAGCAGCAGGCATGGGAGCTGGGCTTTGCCGATTATTTTGACCTCGGCGGCATCTGCCTCGTGGAATGGGGCGAAAACATCGCGGGGCTGCTGCCCGAACAAGTGAAGCGCGTGACCGTTCAAAAACGCGGCGGCACGCAGCGGGAGATCGAATTTTGAACTACCTTGCCATCGATACGAGCGGCGAATATCTCACCGTCATCGCAAAGCACGGGGAAAGGACGGAGCGCGTGTTCCGCCCCGACTGCCTTGCAAAGCATTCCGTCGTCCTCATGGACGAGATCGACGGGGCGCTCTCCCGCGCGCAGATGACGGCGGCGGAGTGCGATTTTTTCGCGGTCGTCGTGGGGCCGGGGTCGTTTACGGGCATCCGCATCGGCATTGCGACCGTCAAGGGCCTCGCCTTTGCCGCGGGGAAGAGGGTGCTCCCCGTCACCTCGCTCGACTGCATCGCATATAGTGTAGAAGATGCGCCCGTGCTCGCCCTCGTGGACGCGGGCCACGGCGCGGTGTACGCCTGCGCCTATGAAAAGGATAAGGCCGTCGCCGTTCCTCCCGCTTACAGGACGGCAGAGGCGGCAGAGCTTGCAAACACCTTCCTGCCCTATGCCCATAAGGCGCTTTCTTTCGGCGGGAAGGAGGCAAAAATTGCCGACGTGTGTTCGGGGCTCGAGCGCGCCGTCGAGGCGAAGAAAGACGCCCTTGTGGATGCGTCGGAGCTCGCGGCGCTGTATCTGAGGAAGTCTTCGGCGGAGGAGATGCGGAAATGACCATGCGGTTTTGGCGGTATGAAGACCTCAACGAGATCGCCTCGCTCGAGAGCGAGTGCTTTTCTCAGGATCCGTGGAACGTCAGGATGCTGGCGGAGTCCTTCCTCTCGCCCCATTTCGTGGGGGTCTTGATGGAGGAGGACGGTGCGATCACGGCGTACGGCGGCATCGGCGTCGTCGAGGACGAAGCGGAATTGCAGCTCATCGCGACGGCGGAAATGTACCGCCGCTGCGGCAGGGGCAAGCTCGTCCTTGCCCGCCTCGAAGAGGAGGCGAAAAAGCGCGGCGCAAAGCGGATGTTCCTCGAAGTGCGCGTTTCCAATTCGTCCGCCATTTTGATGTATTTGAAAGACGGCTTTCAGGGCATCTATGCCCGCCCCCGCTATTATAAGGACGGCGAGGACGCCCTCGTCATGAAGAAGGAACTCTGAATATTTCCTTCTTGCAGCAGGGGGAGGGAAAAGACCTCGTGTTTCTGCACGGGTATCTGAGCAGCAAAGAAAGTTTTTATCCGCAGATAAGCTACTTTTCGCGGCGCTTCCGCGTGACGGCGCCCGATCTCCCCGGGTTCGGGGGGAGCGACCCTGTCCCCGCCGCGTGGTCGGTGGGGGAGTATGCGGATTGGCTCGAAGGCTTTCTGGAGGAGCGGGGCATCGTGTTCCCTTGCGTCATCGCCCATTCCTTCGGCGGCAGGGTGGCAATCAAGTGCCTTGCGCGGGGGCTCTTCGATCGGGCGGTGCTCACGGGGTGCGCGGGCATCGTCAGACGGCGGACGCTCTCCTATCATATCAGAGTAAAGAGCTATCGGCTGGTCAGAAAGTTTGCCCCGCGCTTTGCGGAAGCAAAGTTCGGGAGCGCGGAATACCGCTCGCTTTCCCCGCTCATGCGGGAGAGCTATAAAAAGATCGTCAACGAAGATCTCAGGGAGGAGGCAAAGCGCATCGCGCGGCCCGTGCTCTATCTGAACGGGGAGCGCGACAGGGAAACGCCGCTCTCCTCCGTCAGGATCCTGCACGAATGCACGGCGGGGAGCAGGCTTGCCGTCTTGAAGGGGTGCGGGCATTTCGCCCACCTCGAGGAGCCGTTTCTCTTCAATTTGGCGGCGGAGGAGTTTTTGAATGACGTTTGAAGTGATATTGTGCCTTTTGGCGGGTTCGGCGGCAGCGGGCCTTCTGTACAGTTTCTGCCTGACGCCCGTCCTCGGCGTCCTGCAGCAGTGCGGCTACAGCGAAAGGGGGCTCTTCCGCTGGTATTTCCACAAGCACAATATGCTGCGCCGCCGCCACGCCCTTTTCGCGCTTTGCGAGCTCTTGCTCGTCTCCCTCTTCGCGCTCTGCTTCTCCTTTTTGGGGAGCGCGCTTGCCTGCCTCGTTTCGGCGGTCCCTTTTGTCGGGCTGGGGATCCTGTATATCGTTTCCTCCCGCCATGCGCTCAAAGTTCCGCTCCGCCGTTCCGCGCGCATGATGCGCCTCGGCGGCTGCTGCTTCGTGTTTCTCTTCGCCCTCGTCTTCGGCGTGAGCTGCGGGATGTGGTTCGCGGCGGAGGCCGCGGAAAGCGAACTTTTCTGCCTCTTCCGCTTTGTGCCCGTTTGCCTTTTCCCGCTGCTCTTTCCCTTCCTTGCGGCGCTTGCGGGCCTTTTCATGAAGCCCTACGAACTGCTCCATAACCGCCGCTTCATTGCCCGCGCGAAGAAAAAACTCGCTTTAAGCCCCTGCATCAAGGTGGGCATCACGGGGAGCTTCGGCAAGACGAGCGTCAAGCACTTCGCCTTAGAGATGCTTTCCGTAAAATTCCGCGTCCTTGCGACGCCGCAGTCCTATAATACGCCGATGGGCATCGCCCGCACGGTGCGGGGCGGGCTCGACTGCGACATCTTTCTTGCGGAGATGGGCGCAAGAAGGGAGGGGGATATCAAAGAGCTCTGCGAGCTCGTCCGTCCCGAATACGGCATCGTGACGGGCGTTTCCGATCAGCATCTCGAAACGTTCGGTTCGCTCGAGGCGATCGCCGCCGAAAAGAGGGTGCTCGCGGAATATGCTCCGAAGGTCGTTCTGGGCGCGAGCGTCCGCTACGACAAGGCGGGTGCGCTCAAAGAGGGGCGTGACTTTGCCGCGGAGGACATCGTCTGCACCGACGAGGGGACTTCTTTCACCCTGCGCCTCGGGAAGGAGCGCGTCCATATCCAAACAAAGCTCCTGGGCCGTCACAGCGCGGAGGATGTCGCCTATGCGGCGGCGCTCTGCTCTTTGCTGGGCATGAGCCTTCCGGAGATCGCGGCGGCGGCAGCCCTTCTCACGCCCGTGCCGCACCGCCTCGAAAAGCGCGTTTCGGGCGGCGTCAACATCCTCGACGATTCGTACAACGCCAACACGGCGGGCGCGCTCGCGGCGGTGGAGACGCTCAAACTCTTCAAGGGCCGCAAGTTTGTGGTGACGCCGGGGCTCGTGGAGCTCGGGGAGCTCGAAGAAAAGCGCAACGGCGAGCTGGGCGCCGCGCTCGTAGGCCTCGACGGCATCCTGCTCGTCGGGGAGACGCGCGTCTCCGCCGTCAGCGCGGGATACCTCAATGCGGGCGGCGACGGCGGGAAGCTGCGCACCCTGCCCACTTTGCGCGAAGCGCAGCTCGTCTTGAAGAACGAACTGAAAGCGGGCGATACCGTGCTGTTTTTGAACGATCTGCCCGATACCTATTGAATACAAGTGGAATACAAGGCTCTTGCGGCCCGTACCGAAGAAAGTTGGTGCGGGCTTTTATTTTATTTCGGGAGGGAAGTATGAAGCGTGTCGCAGTCTTTTTCGGGGGCGTTTCCAACGAGCACGACATTTCGGTGCTCACGGGCATGATGGCGGTAAACTTATTGAAGAGCGCAGGCTATGAGGTGCTGCCCGTCTTTCTGCCCCTCTCGGGCGGGATGACGCTCGCAAAGAACGCCTCGCGCGCCGAGGACTTTACGGAAGAGAAGCGCTATCCCGCCGTCAGGCTGAGCGGCGCCGCCCTCGAGCGAAAAGGTCTGTTCCGAAGGAGGACGCCCTTCGACGTTGCCCTCAACTGCTGCCACGGCGGCATGGGGGAGGACGGCACGCTCTCCGCTCTTCTTGCCTTTCACGGGGTGCCGTCCGCTTCCCCTTCGATGGAGCTTTCGGCATCGTTCATGGATAAGTCGCTTGCAAAGCTCGTCTTGAAGGGGCTGGGGCTGCCCGTTCTGCCCTGCGCCTGCGTAAAGGAAGGGGAGTTCGCCCGCGCCAAACGGGAGGCGGCAAAAATCGGGTATCCGCTCGTCGTCAAACCGTGCCGCCTCGGCTCGAGCATCGGCGTCGCCGTCGCAAAGGAGGAACGCGAACTCATCGTCGCCCTCGCCCTTGCCTTCCGCCTCGACGGCTCGGCGCTCCTCGAACCCTATCTTGCGCACCGGCGCGATCTCAACTGCGCCGCCGTGAAGCGGGGCGGGGAGCTCGTCCTCTCACCCGTCGAGGAAGTGCTCTCCTCCTCGCCCGTCCTCACCTTCGGGGAAAAGTACGAGAGCACGGAGCGCCGCAGCATCATCCCCGCCGACATCCCCGAAGAGGCTGCCCGTACGGTGAAAGCGTCGATGGAGGCCGTCTGCGGTGCCTTTGAATTCCGCGGCGTGGTGCGGGGAGATTTCTTCCTTGCTCAGGACGGCAAAGTGTACTTCAACGAACTTAATACGGTGCCGGGCTCCCTTGCCTTCTATCTCTTCGGCGATACACTGACGGACGCGCGCGATTTTCTCGTCTCCCTCGTCGAAAACGCTGCTCTCCCGCCCGTAAAGCAGCCGCTTGCGACGGGGCTTCTCTCCCGCACGCGATTTGCGGGCGCAAAAGGTTGCAAAAACCGCGCGCGGGTGATATAATACCAATATTATAATACCGAAATCAAAAGGGAGCAACTCTATGGCAAAGATCCAAATGAAGACGCCGCTCGTCGAAATGGACGGCGACGAAATGACGCGCATCCTCTGGCAGGAGATCAAGGACATCCTGCTCACCCCCTATATCGACCTCAAGACGGAGTACTACGATCTCGGCCTTCCTCACCGCGACGAGACGGACGATCGAGTGACCGTCGATTCCGCCGAGGCGACCAAGCGGCTGGGCGTTGCCGTCAAGTGCGCGACCATCACCCCCAACGTGCAGCGCATGAGCGAATACCGCCTCAAAAAGATGTGGAAGAGCCCCAACGGCACCATCCGCCGCATTTTGGACGGCACCGTGTTTCGCGCGCCCATCCTGTGCGAGGGCATCGTGCCGTATATCCCCGGCTGGAAGCAGCCCATCGTGCTCGCCCGTCATGCCTACGGCGACGTCTACTCTGCCGTCGACGAAGAACTCGAAGCGGGTGAAAAAGCGTATCTCGTCATTGAAAACGAGAAGGGCGAAGTGCGCCGCAAGCTCATCCACGCGTTCGACGGCGCGGGCGTCGTGCAGGGGATGCACAACACGGACGCTTCCATCCGCTCCTTCGCGCACTCCTGCTTCCGCTATGCGGCAGAGAACGGCATCCCCATGATCTTCTCCACGAAGGACACCATCTCCAAGCAGTACGACGGCAGATTCAAGAAGATCTTCGAAGAAATTTACGAAGAGTACCGCGCTCAATTTGAAGAGAAGGGTATCTGGTACCTCTATACCCTCATCGACGACGCCGTGGCGCGCGTGGTGCGCAGCGAGGGCGGGCTTTTGTGGGCGTGCAAGAACTACGACGGCGACGTCATGAGCGACATGGTCGCGACCGCCTATGGGTCTTTGGGCATGATGAGCTCGGTGCTCGTCTCGCCCGACGGCAAGTACGAGTACGAGGCGGCGCACGGCACCGTCACCCGCCACTACTATAAGCACCTCAAAGGGGAGGAGACGTCGACGAACTCCGTCGCGACCATCTTCGCCTGGACGGGCGCTTTGAAGAAGAGGGGAGAGCTCGATGCAACGCCCGAGCTCGTCGCCTTTGCGGAAAAGCTCGAAAATGCAACCAAGGCGACCATCGAGGCGGGCGAAATGACGGGCGATCTCATTCCGCTCTTCCATAGAGAGGGCGTCACCCCGAAGAAGCTCAATTCCGAAGAGTTCCTCCGCGCGATCGCCGCAAGATTGTAAGACGCTCACCCCCTTGCACAGGGGAGGCAAATTTTTTTCTCAAGCCCTCCCTGAGGGAGCCGCTATATTTCAGGCGCCCTCTTGAGGGAGCTGCCGTGGCATCCGGAGTTTCCTTCGGTGCCGCGGCTGAAGGAGTCGCCTTATTATGATACCCGCCCGCCCCGCCGCATCAAGCGGCGGGGCGGGCGGTCTTCTACTCGGGCGGCCTTTTCGGGCGGTCTTTTCGGGCGGCTTTTCATCGGGGCGGCGACCTCGCTGCGGCAAGGGCATTTTTGCGCGGCCGCACAAGTTTTCAAAAGATTATATACGGTTATCCACAGGAAAGAAAAAGTTATCCACAATTCCACGGCAAAAACAGGCAAAAAGGGCAAAATTTTCCGTTCTAAGCAGGATATCCCTCTTTCCTCGGCAAGAAAATTTAGGAAAAGGCTTGACAACGCCCCCGAAGTCTGTTAAAATACACATAGATCATATCAGGACGATATGGTACATAGGAATATTCTATCTGCGGGTGCAGGGCATGGCGGGCGCGAATGGCGTCCGGCGCGGTGCCTTTCCGTGCGGCGGGAATGCCGTACGAGGGGGCTCGGCCGTGCGCCGCGGTCATGTTGACCCGATAAGGGGGCGGAAGGGGTCCGTCCGTGTTCGGGGGAGGTGCAGCCGCGGCCGGTAAGGTGCAGCAG
>CALVPY010000031.1 GCA_944354535.1 uncultured Clostridia bacterium | reverse complement strand
CCGCAACCGACATATTCACCTCCTACGATAATTCAATTACCGATAATTCAATTATCATTATAATCATATGCCGCTCTGCTGTCAAGAATTTCGTGGCAATTTTAAGAAATTTTCGAAATAAAATTTGGGCGTAAAAAAAATCGCAGGGTTCAAGTCCTGTTTTGCATGGAAAACGGTCAAAAGACAGCACAAAATCGAAACCTGTTTTGAAGGTGCGTAAAAGTCCCGTTTTTGCCAGAAAAGCAGCAAAAAACCTCGGAAAACGATGTGTTTTCCGAGGTTTTTGCCGTGGACAGCATTTTTATCCACGAAACATGGTGCGGACGAAGGGACTTGAACCCCCATGGTCTCCCACAGGAACCTGAAACCTGCGCGTCTGCCAATTTCGCCACGTCCGCATATGAGGACAGTCAGACGACTGTCTTTTTTAGTTCACCCGAGGAGGCATCCAAGCGAAAGATCTTTCCGCCTGCGGATATACTTTTCACGGGTTCCCCGTTTTGCATCTCGAGGGCGGCGTTGTTCTCCAACCCCCAAGCGCACCATCTATTATACAGTACAATGTGATCAAAGTCAAGCGTTCTTTCGTCGTAATGCGGAGAAATTTTTCCCTTTATCCAGCCAAGTCCGGGGAAAATGTGATACTCCCCTTCGACGACGGAATCGGAATACATCTCGTCGAACCAGCAGATGGCGCCCGCCGAAAGCCCTGCGATGAGCTTCCCCTCCTCAAATGCCTTTTGGATGAGCGGCAGAAGGCCGCTCTTTTTCCATTGCTTGAGCATATAGACGGTATCGCCCCCGCCGATGTAGAGAAAGTCCGCCTTTTCGAACTTTCCCTTCATCTTTTCGAGGTCGACTTCGCGGTTCACCGTCAGGGCGACGTCCGTCTTGATGTCGAAAAGCCCCGTATATACCTTGTGAAAGGTATTGTAATAGGGCATGCAGTCGTGGCTGGCGGTCGGGAGGAAGAGCCCCACGGCGCGCCTCTCCCCTGCCGCTATTTTTGCTTCCGAGGCGATATACTCGTCGATCTGAAGCGTCTGCCGCTCTTTGAGCTCTCCTCCGCCGATGAGGATGAGACGGCTCATGCCTGCCCCTCTTGCGCTTCCTGCGCTTCGGCAGCGACCGCGATGCCAGCCGTCCTGTCGACAGGAAGAGAAAAGATGACGCCACCCGCCTCCGTCTTCAGGCCGACTTTCTCGGAAAGTGCCTGCATGATGGCGAGCTTCCGCTCGCGCGTCGTGAGGATAAAGAGAAGCTCCTGTTCCTGCATGAGAGAAATGCCGATGAACTGTTCGGCTTTCTCGTTGGACGCCGCGCGTCCGCGCACGATCGTGCCGCCCGCCGCGCCCGCCGTCCGCGCCGCCTCCATAGCGTCGTCGACAAAGTTTGCGGCCACTGCCGCGATGATGAGGTCGTATTGCCGCTGTTCGTCTTTCATGATATTGCTCCCGTCGATTGTCTTTTCTGCTGCCGCGCTTTCGAGCCCGTTTGAGACGATCTGCGAAACGGCGCTCAATGGAATAGTAAAAGAGATGCCGCGCCCCACGAGATAGAGAGACATCCGCGTTCTCAGTTCCCGCATAATGTTCTCCTCATCGCTTTCGGGGATGAGGGAGAGGATGACCGACTTTTCCGTGTCGCCGATGCCGAGATAATCGAGGACGGCGGAACGCGCCGTGCCCGTGCCCGCGAACATGAAGCTGAGGGCGACGGACGTATCGTCTAAAATTTCTTTGAGGCGCTTTTCCTCGTCGTGATTGACGATGCTCACGAGCACTTTGGTGCGGTTGGGAAGTTTTTGTTTTTCCGCCGTCTTGGGCGTGACGCCGATGACGCTTCCGACGCCTTTGACAAGTTTTTCGACGGCGCCCGCCGCAGTCGCCGCGGGATTTTTGCGTTCATTTCTTTTTTCAGCCATCAGAACACCTCGTATTCGACGATCTTATCATCCACGGAAAGGAAGTTGCGCTTGATCTTATGCGTTTTGCTCTTATACACGATGCCGAGGATCTGGATGGAGATGAGCGGTGCGAGCGCCACAAAAGAGACGCACCCGAAGGCGAGCGTCATGACAGAGCCCGAACCCCAGACCGTGCTGCACGCGCCGATCGCCATCGGAAGCACGAAGGAGGAGACCATCGCGCCGCTCGCGACACCGCCCGAGTCGAAAGCGATACCCGTAAACATGGGAGGCGTGAAGAAGGTGAGCCCCAATGCGATGACATATCCCGGGATGAGGAAGTACATGATGTTCACGCCGAGAAGGATGCGCAGCATGGCGAGCCCGATGGCGCAGCATACGCCGATACAAAGCCCCTTTTTCATCGCAGACGAACTGATGGCGCCCGCAGAGACGCGTTCTACCTGCTTGTTGAGGACGTGTACGGCGGGCTCTGCCGAAACGACGAAGTAACCGATGACCATCCCGACGGGGATGAGCAGCCAGCCGCCCCAAAGGGAGGCGAGCGTCCGTCCGATCTCGCTGCCGACGGGCATGAAGCCGACGTTCGCACCCGTCAGAAAGAGCACGAGCCCCACAAAGGTATAGAGGAACCCCATGAAGATTCGGATGATCTGCTTTTTGTGGAAGGAGCGCGAGACGAGCTGGAAGATGAGAAAAAAGGCGAGGATGGGCGATAGCGCAATGACGACTTCGAGTGCATAGTCCGCAAACCCGTGGAGATACAGGAAAAGCACATCGCGCGTGCTTTCGGCAACGGCAGGCGATGTGACTTCGTACTCCACACCAGAAATATCGAAGACGACGCCGAGCACGAGGACTGCAACGATGGGCCCGACGCTTGAGAGCGCAACGAGACCGAAGGAGTCGTCCTGCCCGCCCTTATCGCTTCGGATAGAGGCAACGCCGACGCCCAACGACATGATGAAGGGAACGGTCATCGGCCCCGTCGTCACGCCGCCCGAATCAAAGGAGACCGCCCAGAAATCGGGCGCGACGAAAATGCTCAGGATAAATGCCGCGACATAAAAAACAACGAGGAGCACGGAGAGCCTGATACGAAGCACGATGCGGAGCATCGCGAACATGAGGAAGATGCCCACTCCCACCGCGACCGTACCGATGAGAAGATAGTTGCCGAGCTGCGGCACCTTCTCCGCAACGGCGGGGACCTGCTCTGCAAGGATCTGCAGGTCGGGCTCTGCGATCGTCACGATGATGCCTATGACGAAAGAAAGAAGCGCAATGAGCCAGATCTTGCGCGAATGCGTCATGGCAGAACCGATCTTTTCGCCGATGACGAGCATGGACATATCCGCCCCCAGCGTGAAGCAGCCGAGGCCGAGGATGAGAAGCACCACTCCCACCATGAAGAGCACGAACGTCCCCGAGCTCAAGGGCGTGAACGTCATGGAAAGCACGATGACGATGAGCGCGATGGGCAGAATGGAAGTGAGCGATTCGATGATCTTATCTTTGAGTGCCTGCGTCATGTGCGGCCCTCCTTTTTTTAGAATGGGTGTTACTTGCAGTACTTTTGTTCGATCGCCGTGATCTTATCGATGCGGCGCTGATGTTTTGCCTCCCCCGAGAAGGGCGTTGTAAGGAAGGTCTCCACGATGTCGAGCCCCAAATTGACGCCCACCATGCCGCCGCCGAGCGCAAGGACGTTGGCGTCGTTGTGAAGGCGGGTCATCTTTGCGGAGAGCGGCTCCGAACAGAGCGCGCAGCGGATGCCCGGCACTTTATTTGCGGCGATGGAGATGCCGATGCCCGTCGTGCAGACAAAGACGCCCTTTTCGCATTCGCCCGAGGCGACGGCTTCCGCCGCCTTAAACGCGAAATCGGGATAGTCGCACGAATCAAAGGTATCCGTTCCGAAATTGACAACTTC
Organism: uncultured Clostridia bacterium; assembly: GCA_944354535.1. Taxonomy (GTDB): domain Bacteria; phylum Bacillota; class Clostridia; order Christensenellales; family Borkfalkiaceae; genus Gallimonas. The sequence continues at coordinate 13,688 of CALVPY010000031.1, read as the reverse complement.
GTACCCCTTTTCGTTGAGGTGCTTGACCACCGCCTGTTTGAGGGTAAGGCCGCCGTGGTCACAGCAAACTGCGATCTTCATGATAGTCCTCCTTGCGTTCCCTTAGACGGAACGGTATTCTCTTCTTGAGACGACATCTGTACGATGACGTCGATGACGCGCGGGATACATTCCCGAATGCGCCTGAGCGTGACGCGGTATGCATCGATATTGAGCCCGTAAGGATCGGGGATCTCCCTGCCGCAAAGCTCGTAGAAACTCGTCACATTCCGATATTGCGAGAGCTTTTCTCTGTGGCGTTCCGTCATGCACACGACAAGCAGCGACTCTTTCACCATCTTATCGGTAAGTTGGCGGGGGCGGAAAGACTTCAGAACAGTGATCTTCGCCTCCTTTAACGCCTGTGCGCTGTTGGGACTTAAGGTACTCCCCTCCCCAACGGAGAGGCCGGCAGAGCGCACGGAAAAGCCGGTGATCTTCCTGCGTTTGAGTTCGCGCCGAAGCGACGCCTCCGCCATGGGAGAACGGCAGGTGTTTCCCGTACAGACAAAGAGAATCTTTTTCGTCCGCATGAGGGCCTCCTCTTTCAGATCCTTGTTGACCGATATATTATTCTCTCCCGAAAGCGCGCGTGAGCCGGTTCAGAACTCCTTCATAGACGCCTCCCCTTTCTTTGGGGCAGATGCAGATGAGAAGGGTCGCCTCCTCCTCCCCGCGGTGGAGAAGCTCGTAAAGGCGGTTTGCCATTTCTTCGCCCGAACGCCCCAAGTTCAGCACGCGGCAGCCGGGAAGAAGGCGCGCAAGCGCTTCCTCACAGAAGAAACAGGGCGTGCCGCCCTTTTGTTCTTCTTCCAAATAGAGCGCCCTGGCTTTTTCAAGCTCTTCGGGGGCAAAGAACGCCGTGCGGCATTGGGGAGCATAGTGCTTATACGCCATGCCGGGGCTCTTGGGCTGTTCCCCTTTTTGAGGAACATACACGCCGCAGCTGCCCGCGACAGAGGCGATCATCTCCTGCGTCACGAGCCCTGCGCGCAAAATTTGCGGCGTTTCGCCCGTGCAGTCGAGGACGGTGCTTTCGATGCCGCCCTCGCATCTCCCCCCGTCCAGAATGAGCGGAATACGCCACTGAAAATCTTCATAGACGTGCCGCGCGGTGACGGGTGAGATGTGCTTGGAGACATTGGCGCTGGGTGCGGCGATGGGAACATTTACGGCGCGAAGGAACGCCTGCGCCGTGGGAGATGAGGGCACGCGGACGGCGAGCGTCTGAAGGCCGCACGAGACGAGCGGGCTCACCTTGCCCGTCGAGGGATAGACCATCGTGAGCGGCCCCGGGAGAAAGGCTTTTGCAAGCTTCTTTGCATACGCGGGGATGTTGTCGACAAGCGAAGAAATATCAAAGTCTTTGTGGACGTGCGCGATGAGCGGGTTGTTCTGCGGCCTGCCTTTGAGCTCGAAGATATGGCGGACGGCTTTATCGCTCCTTGCGTCTGCGCCGAGGCCGTACACCGTCTCCGTATGAAAGGCGACGACTTCCCCTTCCGATATCAGTTGTTTTGCAAGGCGGAGCGACGCTTCGCTCACGCCTAAAATTTGGGTGGTCATGGTTTAATCGAAGGGAAGCTCCCCTTCTTCGGGCGGGGCGCTGTCGGGGCTTAAGGGCGGTTCTTCGTCGGGGAAGTCCTGCGGGGCAGGTCTTCCGTACTGCGGCTCTTCGTCGGGCGCGCCCTGTGCGTCCACATCGACAAACTTGGTGCATTCACCGATGAAGCGGAGCTGCACCCTGCCCGTCGAGCCGTTTCTGTGCTTGGCGATGATGAGTTCCGCCGCCCCCTTGACGACTTCGTTCTTGGCAAGCTCTTCGGCGGTCGCCGTGACGTCGGGGCGGCTGATGAAGAGGACGATATCGGCATCCTGCTCGATGGCGCCCGAGTCACGCAGGTCGGAAAGCTGCGGTTCCTTGGTCTGGATACGCTTCAGCTGCGAGAGCGCGATGACGGGGACGTCGAGTTCCTTTGCCATGATCTTGAGTTCGCGCGTGATAGATGCGACCTCCAGCTGACGGTTTTCGTTGTTCTTTGCCTCACCGCCCATGAGCTGGATATAGTCGATCATGATGAGATCGAGCCGTCCTTCACGGCTCTTCAAGCGGCGGCACTTGGAGAGGATCTCCGCAGGCGTGACGCGCGAAGAGTCGTCGATGAAGATCTTGCTCTTCTGCATCCTGTCGGAGGCGAGCATGAGCTTCTTCCAATCGGACTGCTGTAATTTTCCCGAGAGCGCCTTTTCCATGCTCACGTTCGCGTAGGCGCACATGAGGCGCTGCACGATCTGGATGCGCGGCATTTCGAGAGAGAAGACCGCCGCAACGCCGTTCTTGTGCAGGCAGGCATATTCGACGATGTTCATGGAAAGCGACGTCTTGCCCATGCCGGGACGGGCGGCGAGCACGATGAGGTCGGACTTTTGCAGGCCGTTCGTGATGCGGTCGAAGTGCTTGAAGCCCGTCTCGACGCCGCGGAAAGCGTTGGGGTCGGATTGGATGTTTTCGAACTTGCTTAAAACTTCCTGGATGGTCTCGCCGTCCTCGATGCCCATGAGGGCGTTTCCGTCCTCCCGCTTGGAAATATCGTAGACAGACTTTTCCGCAAAGGCAATGGCGTCGCGCTCTTCCTCCCCCTTCATGCTGTTTTCGATGATGTCCTTCGCGGCGCGGATGAGCGCGCGGTTGACGGCATCGCGCCGCACAATGGCAAGGTATTGCTTGTAATTGGCGGAGGAAGGCGTGATTTGGGCAAGCTCCGTGATGTATTGCAGCCCGCCCGCGCGCTCGAGCTTACCGTCGCGGTCAAGCCGGTCGGTCAGCGTGACGACGTCGACGGGCACGCGGCTGCCGTAGACGGCGCGCATCGCGTTCAAAATTTCGCGGTGCGACTCCTGATAGAAATCCTCTTCGCGGAGCTGCTCCAAAAGTTCGGACTGGATCTCCTCATCGATGAGGATGCAGCCGAGGAGCGCCGCCTCCGCGTCGAGATTGTGCGGCATCTGATTGATCGCCATAATGTGCCCGCCGTCAGATCATCGCCTCGAAGGCGTTGAGGGTATCCTCGAACTCCTTCATGGCGGCAAGGAAGGTCTCTTCCTTGGTAAGGTCTGCGCCCGCGCCCTTGAGAAGGGAGACGGGGTCGGTGCTGCCGCCGCCCGAGAGGAAGCTGAAATACTTCTCGATGGCGGGAGCGCCCTCCGACAAGATCTTGTTGGCGATGCAGATCGCCGCCGTGATACCCGTCGCGTACTTATAGACGTAGAACGCGCGGTAGAAGTGCGGGATGCGCGCCCATTCGGTGGCGATCTCCTTGTCGTAAGTGACGGCGTCGCCGTAGTACTTCTTGTTGAGGCCGTCGTAGAGCGCGGAGAGATTATCCTTATTGAGCGGCTCACCCGCCTCCGCCATCTCATGCGCCTTCTCTTCGAATTCCGCGAACTGCGTCTGACGGAATAGCGTCGTTCTGATCATGTCCATGAAGTAATTGAGAAGGTACTTCTTTAATGCCTTGTCTTCCGTCGTCTTGAGAAGGTATTTTAAGAGCAGCACTTCGTTGACGGTGCTCGCGACTTCGGCGACAAAGAGCGTGTAGTCAGACTTCGCATAGGGCTGGCGGCTGTTGGAGAAATAGCTGTGGAGCGCGTGCCCCATCTCGTGCGCGATCGTGAAGACGTCGTGCGTCGTGGGCTGATAATTCAAAAGAACGAAAGGATGGCAGCCGTAGATACCGATGGAATAGGCGCCGCTACGCTTGCCTTCTGTCTCGCAGACGTCGATCCAATGCTCGTCGCGGCCCTTTTTGAGGAGGGAGATGTACTCCTCGCCGAGAGGCGCAAGCCCCTTCAAGACGAGTTCGAACGCCTCTTCATAGGAAAGACGCAGCTCGGCGTCCTCCACGAGGGAAGGATAGATATCGTACATGTGCATCTCGTCGTAGCCTAAAACGCGCTTACGAACATGCATATAGCGGTGCATGAGCGGCGTCGCGTCGTTGACTGCCTTGATGAGGTTGCGGTAGACGCTCTCGTCGACGTCCTCGCCCATGAGCGACTTCTGAAGGCAGCTCTCGTATCCGCGGACGTTTTTATAGAAGATGTCCTTCTTGATGCTGCCGTAATAGGTCGTTGCGAGCGTTCCCAAGATCTTGCCGTAGGCGGAATAGAAGAGCCTGAACGCCTCTTCGCGCTTGGCGCGGTCCTTCCCGCTCATGATCATGGAATACAGCCCGTTCGTGATCGTCTGCTTCTTGCCCTCGTACTCGATCTCGGGCGCGTTGAGCTCGGCGTTGTCGAGCATGCCGAACACGTCGTTGGCGACGGACATGGGCTCCGCCGTCTGCGCGAGGATGCGCTCTTCCGCCTCGGAAAGGATGTACTTCTTCTCGGCAAGAATGCGGGTGAGCATATAGTCGTAGTCTTTGAGGCGTTCGTCTGCGGCGAAGGCTCTGAGCGTCTCTTCGGGGAGCGCGGTGAGTTCAGGTGTCACGAAGGATGTTTCCATCGAATACTTGGTCATCAGCCCCATCATCTTGCCCATATACCCCATATACTTGGTGTTGCCGACGTCTTCATCGTGCTTCAGAAAGGCGTAGAGATAGACGCGCATCACTTCAATGGCGAGCGCTTCTTCCTCTTTGAAATAGGAGAGAAGATTTTCTGCGGTATTGAGCGTGCCGCGGTATTTTGCAAAGTCGATCTTGGGGGCGAGCGCGTCGAAGGCGACCTCCCAGGCTTCATCGGACGGGAAAACGTCTTCCACCGCCCACTTGTATTTTTGTTCTACTTCCGTTCTTTTCATAAAATTCCTCCGAAGATGATCTCAAAGTCAATGCTTTTTCTATTTAATTCTTGAAGCTGTGGATGGGCGCAGGGATGAGTCCTCCGCGCGAGATGAACTTTTCCGCCGAACCCGTATGCACGGGCATGACGGGAGCGCGCCCCAAAAGCCCGCCGAAGCTCACTTCATCCCCCACCTTCTTGCCGTAGGCGGGAATGATGCGCACCGCCGTCGTCTTGTTGTTGATCATGCCGATCGCGGCTTCGTCTGCAATGATGGCGGAAATGGTCGAAGCGGGCGTATCGCCGGGAATGGCGATCATATCGAGCCCGACCGAGCAGACGCAGGTCATTGCCTCTAACTTATCGAGCGAGATTTTTCCCGCCTGCGCCGATTCGATCATGCCGATGTCTTCGGAAACGGGGATAAACGCGCCCGAGAGCCCGCCCACACGCGAGGACGCCATGACGCCGCCCTTCTTGACGGCATCGTTGAGCATGGCGAGCGCCGCCGTCGTGCCGTGGCCGCCGACGACTTCGAGCCCGAGCTCTTCCAGAATGTGTGCAACGGAATCTCCCCTTGCAGGGGTGGGCGCAAGCGAGAGATCGACGATGCCGAAGCGCGCCTGAAGGCGCTTGGAAGCTTCTCTCGCGATGAGCTGGCCTGCACGCGTGATCTTGAACGCGGTGCGTTTGATGGTCTCCGCGGCGTCCGTGAGGTCGGCATCCGGCACGAACTTCAATGCGTGCTGGACGACGCCGGGCCCCGAAATGCCCACGTTGATGACGGTATCCGCCTCGCCCGTGCCGTGGAAGGCGCCCGCCATGAAGGGGTTGTCCTCCACCGCGTTGCAGAAGACGACGAGCTTCGCACAGCCCAGAGAATCGTTGTCTTTGGTGAGATAGGCGGTATCAAGGAAGATCTGCCCCATCGTGCGGACGGCATCCATGTTGATGCCCGAGCGCGACGAGCCGACGTTGACGGAAGAGCAGAGCCGCTCCGTCGTTGCAAGCACTTCGGGGATGGTCTTTAAGAAGACTTCCTCATAGTCCGCCGTGCCTTTGTGCACGAGCGCGGAATATCCGCCCAAAAAGTCGATGCCGAGCTCTCTGGCAGCCCTATCGAGCGCTTTGCCGACAAGGGCGCTTTTTTCGGGGAACGCCGCCGTGATGAGGGAGACGGGCGTCACCGAGACGCGCTTATTGACGATGGGGATGCCGTATTCGAGGGAGAGCTCCTCGGCGGTCGGAACGAGGCGCTCCGCCTTCTTCATGACGCGGTCGTAGACGGCCTGAGCCGTCTCTTCGGCGCTCCCGCGGATGCAGGAGAGAAGAGAGATGCCCATCGTCACCGTGCGGATGTCGAGGTGCTCCTTTTCGACCATGTCGATGGTTTCAATGACGTCGAATTTGCTGAACATGGCCACTCCTCAGATGTTGTGCATGGCGTTGAAGATATCCTCGTGCTGGATGCGGACGCTCATGCCGATCTCCTTTCCCAGCTCCTCGAGCTGAGAGGCAAGAGATACAAAGTTTTCCTTTGACTCCGAGGTATCCACCATCATGATCATGGCGAATTGTTCGCCCAAAATGGTCTGAGAGATGTCTTCGATGTTGATGTTGTGTTCATAGAGGAAGCCGCTCACCTTGGCGATGATGCCGCGGCGGTCTGTCCCCGTGACCGTGACAACTGCACGCATATATCGTACTCCTTATTGTAAAGTTTCTGTAAAAGTGGGTTCGTTTTCCGTATGGGGCGTGAGGATCTCATATTCGATGAGAAGGTTTCCCTGCGTGACAAGGCGCACCTGATCGCCGACGCGGAAGGGCGGGAAATCTTTTTCACCGTCGATATAGATGTGGCGGTGCATGACTTCGTCCCGCTTGATGTTTTTGACGCCGAACACGGCGATATTGACGTCCACGCCGTCGCGCGTCGTCCAATCGTCGATGTCTTCAAAGGGAAGCACGGCGCTCTCCTTGAGCCCGACGGAAAGAAAGGAGAGCATCTTGCAGTAGCTGCGGATGCGCTTCAAACAGATCCCGCCGTAAGGAAACAGAAAGATGAGGTAGAGCGACATCAAAACGCTCGTAACGGCGACGATGATGTTGCCGCGGTCATCGTGATAGGGCAGCAGCAGATAAAGCACGACGCAGGCAAGAAAGCCGAGGAAAACAAACGCCGTGACGATCCAGAAGATGAGATAGAGCTTCTTCTTTTGTTTGAGCGCGTCTAAAAGGTCGCGGTCGGAATACAGTTTGTTCATATCACTCCGTAATAAACAGCACCCCGAGGGTATTCCTGCCGCAGTGGCCCGTGATGACGGAACCTGCCACGGTCTCCAACACTTCGTCGAAGGTAAAAAGTTCCTTTACCTTCTTGCGGGCAACTTCGATGACGCTCTCATCCGCATAGCTGTGCGTGATGAAGCAGCGCGTCCTGTCGTAGTTGGGATACAGTTTGGCAAGGTCTTCGACATAATTTGCGATGCACTTTTCCATGCTGCCGCGAAGCTTCTTATCGGCGACGAGCTGGCCATCCTTCATCTCGATCATGGGATGGATCTTCAAGAGGTTGGCGCCGTACATCGTCATGCGCGAACAGCGGCCGCCCTTATAGAGGTAGTCGAGCCTGTCCGGCACGAAGGACGTGTTGACCATAGGCGCGATGCGCTTTGTTTCTTCCACGATCTCTTCCGCGCTCTTTCCCTCGTCGCGAAGATCGCACGCCTTCATGATGACGAGCCCCTGCCCCGTCGAAAGCCCCATCGAATCGACGACAAAGACCTTCCCCGGAAACGCTTTGGCGGCTTCGACGGCATAGCGGTGTGCAGAAGACGCCTTGACAGAAATATTGTAGTGGATGACCGTCTTGCCCGCCTCGACATAGGCGCGGAAAAAGTCTTCATAGTCCGCGATACTGGGCGTCGAGGTCTTGGGGAGCACCCCCGTCTTTTCCACATAAGCGAAGATATCCTGCGGGGTGATATCGACGCCGTCGTGATAGGTCGTATCGCCCAAAATGACGCAAAGAGGCACGATGCCGATGCCGCGCTTTGCAACGCTTTCGCCGAGATCGCAGGTACTGTCCGCCGTGATCTGAATGTTCATAAAATCCTCCGTATCTTTGTAACGTACTCAAACGGAACCGGAGTGCCAGAAGTTCACCCAGCCCGTGATCAAGTCTTTGTGTGCAAGCGAGAAGTCGGTAACGACCCCCACGACGTCGGAAAGCGCAAGGCAGCCGACCCGGCTCGAATCTTTGCTCACGGAGCGGTGATCTCCGAGAAAAAAGATCTCGTTCTCCCCCACTTCGACAGGCCCGAAATCGATCGTCTCTCCCTTAACATAGTCCTCGGAGAGTGGGGTAAACTCGTCTTCTCCCGACAGCTTCCGATAAACGACCCCGTCCTCGGCATAGACCGCATCCCCTTCAAGCCCGATGATGCGCTTGATAATGAAGTGTTCGCCCCCGCCCTCGGTCGGAAAAAGATCGGGATAGCCCGAAACGTCGATGACGACGATATCGCCGCGCTCGACTTCATCATGCAGACCGATATAGAGCGCGTCGCCGTTTTGGAGCGTCTCTTCCATGGAAGGGCCGTCGACAAGCACGAGCTCAAAACACGTCGCGATCCAGATATTCAGTGCAGATATGCCGAGGATGAGAAAGAGCGCGACTGCCAGGACTACGGAGAGGACGCGGTTTTCCCGCCCTTCCCCCGAATTGAGCATATGAGGTCGATCGGACATCATTCCTCCTTGGAAAGCACCCGCTTCACCCGCTTTCTGAGCTCGTCCGGCGTGAGCATGACGAGCCGCCCGCAGGTAAGGCACTTTATCTTATAATCGGCACCCGTGCGGACGATCTCCCACTTGCTCCCTCCGCAGGGGTGGGGTTTCTTCGTCTCTACGACATCGCCGAGAGAAAACATCAAAGCCATATGAGATTATTGATGAGGACGTCGCCCTCCCCCTGGAACACGACGGAAACGGTACCCGTAAAGGAGGGAAGCGGAGCGCCCTTTTCCGACTTGAAATCGGAAGGATCGGAAAGAAAGCTCTTCCATTTGCCGCCGCCGGGAACAAAGAAGGTCTCGGTATAGCCCGCCTCCTCCTCGACATCCGTATAAAAGACGACTTTCAAAGAAGCGTCCTTTTCCGACCAGGCATCGAAGCGGAAGGAAGCCCCTTCTGAGGGCTCGAACCGGGGCTCACTCACGCGATAGGTGATGATGCCCGTGCGGGTCGTGACGCCGGGGATCCCGCCGTATCCCGGCAGCGTTTCGAGATCGACATAATCGGAATCGGAGAAGCAGTCGGCAATGCTGCACGTCCGCCGACGGAAAGCCGCAAATCCGATCGTTCCGTTCTCGCTCGTATAGAGGATGCGGCTCTTGCGGCAGCCCCTGTGATGCTCGCCGAGGGGAACATCCTGGATCTTGGAGGTAACGGAAAACCCGTTCGTATATCGGACAAAGGTATAAACGAGCGCCTTTTCGCTCTTTTCATAAACGTCGAGCGGGAACAGGAAGGTGTTGTTTTTGCCCAAAGAACGGATATCCCCCAAAAGCCTCGTCCAATCGCGCGCCTTGAAGGTGGCGGTGTTCTCGGTAAAGAAGATCCCGCATTCCGCGACTTCTCCCATGGGGTCGTAGGCGGCCTGCACCTTGAATTCGCCGTTTTCGTTGGCGACCGAGATCTTGATGGGCTTGCTCAGGAAGACGGAGTGCTTTTTCAAAAACTTATCAAGGAACAGATCGATGTTGACAAAGGAGCGCCGCCCGATAAGGCCGTTCCCGTGCGCGGAGTAGAGGATCGCCTTCTCCACTTCCGGATTGATCTGAGAGAAGGTATCGTACACGCGGTCGTAGTTGCATTTCTTATCGTTGATGGCGCAGAGCATCATCACGGGGCATTTGGCGTGCGGAGCATAACTTTGAGAATCGAGCCCGGCGATGAAGCGGTGGCGCTCCTCCGAGAAGAGCCCTGTCCCCTCCCGGGAAAATTTTTCGATGTTCCGGTAGGCGAGCCAGCCCGCCGCGCCGATGGAGATGAAGCAGTCGACGGGCGCATAGGGCGTGATCTTCCACAGGACCTCTCCGCCCGTCCTAAGGCCAACCGCTCCCGTTGCGGTAACTTCGGGGCGTTCCCGAAGCCAGCGCGCCGCATAACGCGCAACGGCAGCCCATTCATACCAGCTCGTCTCGCGCGCGGTTTCGTCGGCAAAGTCCATATGCCTGCCCACGCGCGCAAAATTGGCGTAATCGATGTCGCGCGGGTAAATGGTATGGCGCCCGTCACCGAGATCTCCGCTGTAATCGATCCCGAGGACGGCATAACCGTTTCTGATGAAGTGCAGGACGAGCTTTTCGTCGCAGGGATACCCCGCCTCGAACATGACGAGAACGGCGGGGAAGCTCTCCAGCCCGTTGGGCGTATAGTACTTCCCGTAGATCTTGACGCGGCCGTACTCCGTCTGCCGCCCGAGGAAATAGACATCGCGCATCACCGCCCCCTCCAGCTCGCGCTCGGAGAGAAATTCCTCGTTGAGAGGAAGGGTGTCGTCGAAATCTTTCCAAAGTGTGATCGGTGTCAATATGGTATTAGCCAATTGCGATACCTCATTCTGCTATGATCTGCGAACCGTGCGTTTCGGTCGCCTTTTTGACGATGAGTTTCTTTTCGATGCGGTGCTTGAGCTCCTCGACGTGCGAGATGATGCCGATGGAGAAATTTTCGCTCTTCAGCCGCTCCAAACTGTCCATCACCGTATCGACGAGCCGCTCGTCCAAGGTGCCGAACCCTTCGTCGAGGAAGAAGAACTCGATGGGACGGAGCGAGCGCAAACAGATCTCCGAAGAGAGGGAGAGCGCCAACGACAGAGAGACCAAAAACGTCTCCCCGCCCGAGAGCGTATAGACGCCCCGCGTCTTCCCGCCGTTGAGGTTATCCCCCACCGCAAAACCGTTATTTCCGCCCTCATAGCGCAGGAAATATCTGCCGTCAGTGAGCGAGAGCAGCCGTCCCCCGGCGTTTTCCGCAACGTTCTGGAGATACTCCTCCGCCACGAAATCCATAAACTTATTGCCGCCCAGAAGAAGTTTGAGCCGTTCGGCAAGCTCCGCCCGCTTGGCCGCTTTCTTTGCCTCGCGCTCGAGGATGCGCTTCTTTTCCAGCGCCTCTTCGCCGCGCCTGAGTTCCTCCCGCGCAAGAGCAGCGGCCTTAGCGGTCTCGCCGAACTTCTGCTGACAGTCGGAGAGTGCGGCGCGGGCTGCGTCGAGCTGCTCCTGCGTTCCCTCGGAAACCTCCTCTTTCGAAAGCTCTGAAAGGCGGGAAGCGACGGCCGCATCCTCGGCCTTGAATTTTTCGAGCCGTTCGCGGGCTGCGGCCCCGTCCCCGTATTTTTCGGTAAGGGCACGCGCCTCTTCAAAAGAGCTAAGGTTCGCGGCTTTGAGCGTGTCTTTCAGCCGCTCTTCCGCCGTTTTCAGCGCCGTTCCCGCAGAAGCAAGTTTTTCCTCCGCCGCCTGATAGGCCGCTTCGGAAGCGCTCAGCGCCTTCCCCGCCCGTTCGCGAGCCGTAAGTTTTTCGGTGCGCTCCCGCTTTTTTTCCGTTATGAGCTTGGACAGCGCCGCCGCGCTCTCGCTCTCCGCCGACTGCGGCGCAAGGCTTTCGAGCTCCTGCCGGATGCGCAGCCCGGTCTCCTGCAAATGCGACAGCCGTTCGAGATGCGCCCGATAGAGCCCGCCCTTCTTTTCCAGCTCGACGAGCTTCCGGGAAAGCGCTTCCCGCTCCTTTTCACGCGCCGCATACTCTTCCCTGAGCGTGGAAAGATCGGCGCCTCCCGCAGAGAGCCGGGTATATTTTTCAATGAGCGGAGAGAGTTCTTCCGCTTCGGGATGAACAATATAGACGGCCGACAGCTCCCGGGCAAACGTATGGTACTCCTCTTTCAGGAGAGCGGCCTTTCCCCTCTCTTCCAGGAAGGAGAGATAATTTCCGCTGCCGAGCTCAGCCTGCCTTTTCTCGAGCGCGGAGCGCTCTTCCTCATAGGAGAACCCCTTGAACTGTTTGCTCTCCTCCGCATATTCCGCTCTCGCGGCTTTCAGGGACTTTTCAAGCTCTTCCCTGCGCTTTTGCTGCTTTTCCGCCTGCTCGGCAAGAACGAAACGCCCGGTCAGGAAGGTGAGCTCCTCGTCGGCGGCCCGTTCATCCCAGCGCGAGAGCTCTTCCGCAAGCTTCCGTGCGTTTTCCCTCGAATCGGAAGAGGAGGTGAGTGCATCCCGTGCAAAGGCGAGCTCGCGTTCGGCGCGCACCCTGTCCCGCTCCGCGGTGACGGCAGCGGCAGCCCGTTCGATGCGGCCGATCTCCCGCTCAAGTTCGTTCATCTCGGAGCGCAGCTTGTCCAGATGCGCTCCTCGGCTCTGAAGAACCGTCTTTTCTTTGTTCTTTTCAAAGAGGGCGGATATCCTCTTTTCCCGCTCCCGCGCCTGTTCCAAAGCTGCGGAGCAAAGCTTTTCCTGCTCCTCCAACTGAGAGAGCCTGTTCTTCGCCGCGGCGTTGTTCTCCTCGCTGACTTCCGCGAAGGGCTCGAGGCGGGCATTCACGAGGCGAAGTTCCTCCTCCGCCTCGGAACAGCGGGCATTTGCACGCTTGACGAGCTTATCGCCGTACTCTTCGAGATCAAAGAGTCGGGAGACGAGCTTTAAACGATCTGCCCGCGTAGAGTGTACGAACTGCGCAAACTCCCCCTGCGGGAGAGCGATGCACTTTTCAAAATCGCGCTGTTCGAGCCCGATGACGCTTTCCAGGAAGTCCTTGCTCTCGCGCACGCCTTCCGTGACGACGACGAAAGCCTCCCCCTTCTTTTCGTAGACCTTGACGGACTGGGCGCCACCCTTTCGTTTGAGCTCCCGCTCCACGCGAAAGATGCGCCGCTCCCCTTCAAACGTGACCTCGAATTCAAAATGGACATAGGCCTTGTCGAGAGAAAAGTTGATGACATCGGAAATGGTGCCCGTACGCGAACGGGAGATGCTGCCATAAAGCGCAAATCCGATGCAGTCCAGGATGGTGCTCTTGCCCGAACCGGTATCCCCGAAAATGCCGAAGATGCCGTATTCAAGGAGCTTGGCAAAATCGATGCGTGCGGGTTCGGAGAAGGAGTTGATGCCGCAGAATTCCAGATAGAGCGGTCTCATGCGTCCTCCTTCAGCAGCTCGAGAAAGGCGCTCTTGAGCTCCTCGCTCGGCTCTGCGTTATAAATGCTCTGATAATACTGCGTGAAGAGCTCCCCCGCTGAGAGCTTTGCACGGCTTTGAAAGGAAAACGCCTGTGTGCCCTCGACACGCGTGATAAGGGAAACGAGCCCTTCGTTGGCGGCCCGAAGCGCGCGCGTCTCTTCCGAAGAGAGCGGCGCTTTCAGATGAAGGGTAAGTTCGATGTAAGCATTTTCATATTGTCTGAGAAGGGGTACGGCCTGTTCCGCGCTGCCGCATTCGAGGCGTACGAGCTGCCTGCCCGAAGAGAGGCCGATGAGTTCCTTGACCTCGATATGCTCCCCCTGCGTCTCGAGGAGGACGACGGACTTCTGCGCACCCGCCTCGTCGAAAGAATATTGCAGCAGAGAGCCGCTGTAACGGGCATTCTTCATCTTCTGAGGCTTATGAAGATGCCCAAGCGCAACGTAGTCGAACCGTTCGAAGAGGGAAAGCGGTACGGCGCGCGCGCCGCCGAGGTCGATATCGCGTTCGCTCTCGCTCGTTTTGCCTCCCGCAACAAACAGATGAGAAAGCAGAATATGCGGCATCCCGCCGCGGAAGGCAGCCTCCCCGCTCTCGATCCAGCGGGCGACCTTTTCGGAATAG
>CALVPY010000030.1 GCA_944354535.1 uncultured Clostridia bacterium | reverse complement strand
TAATGCATCTCGCGGCCGCCCTCCTTTGTCGTCACTTTGAAGGTATCGTTGATATGCCCTTCCCCGTAACGAATACACCCGATAAACCTTCCCCGAAGGCAAAAGCGTTCGGCGATCTCGGCCATATCGAATACAGCATCCATATCCGATCAACCTTTCACGCTGCCGATGATCATCCCCTTCTCAAAATACTTCTGAAGGAAGGGATAAGTGATGAGGAGCGGGAGGCTCGCAATGATGACGCAGGCCATGCGGATGCCGGGCGCGTAGACTTCGGCAGAGCCCGAACCCGAAGGGATATCCAGCCCCATATCGGAGATGCTCGACATCAGAAGGTCGCGAAGGACGAGCTGAAGCGGATAAAGATCCTGCCTGGCCGTCGAGATGAACATACTCGCATTCGCCCAGGAATTCCACTGCGCGACCCCGTTGAAGAGCACGATCACCACGATGAACGGCACGCAGAGCGGCGCCGCAATGTAGAACAGGGTACGGAACGCCCCCGCGCCGTCAAGCTCCGCCGCCTCGAAGATCGCATCGGGGATCCCCAAAAATCCGTTGCTGAGCATGATGATATTGATGGCGTTGCAGCAGCTCGGGATGATGAGCGACCAGGGCGTATCGACCAGCCCGAGCTGATTGACGACCATGTAAAAAGGAATGAGCCCGCCGTTGAAGAACATCGTGATCACGATGATGAGCATGAGCAGACGGCGGAAGAGGACGTTCTTGCGCGTGAGCGCATATGCCGCCATGATGCTGATGACGAGCCCGAGCGCAACGGATGCCGCCGTATAGAAGACGGCGTTCCCGATGCTGCGCCACAGATATTCGTGCGTAAAGAGGTAGCGATAGGAATCTGCTTTGAACTCTCCGCCGATCGAGAAGAGCAAGAACCCTTCGTAGGTACCGAATTTGAGCGTATCGCTGAAAGAGCCCATCAGCACGTGCCACATGGGCAGCACGCACAGGAGGGCAGCGACCGCAAGAAGGAGATATAGGACGGCGCCGATCGCAATATTGGACGGCGAATGCTTTCTTCTGATCTTCTTTTCCATGTTCTCCTCCTTATAAGATCCCGCTCTTTGTCAATTTTTTGCTCACCCAATTCGCGCCGAGGAGCAGGGCAAAACTCAGCACCGAATTGAAAAACCCGATCGCCGTCGTATAGCTCCATGCGCCCGCGCCGAGCGCGCCCTTTTCATAGACGTAGACGGAGATCGTCTCGGCGACGTCCTCGTTGTAGCGGTTTTTGAGCAGATACAATTTTTCATATCCGACGTTCAGCATGGTGCCGACCTTCATGATGAGCAGCATCATGATCGTGGGCAGGATCCCGGGGAGCGAGATGTGCCAGATCTTAGCCCATCTGCCCGCGCCGTCGAGTTCCGCCGCCTCATACAGGCTTTCGTCGATGCCGCCGAGCGCCGCGATATAGATGATGCTGTTGAACCCGATGGTCTGCCAGATATCGCTCACGACGATGATCCAGCGGAAAAACCTCGGATCGTTGACGATGCCGGTATCCTCCCCCGCAAGCCCGAGGCTGCGGAACAGCTCCGTAAAGACGCCCGTATCCGAAGCGAGCTGCTGGATGATCGTGCAGGTCACGACGACGGAGATGAAATAGGGAAGATAGACGCAGGTCAAAATAAGCCGCCTGTACCACGGCCGCTTGACGGAATGGATCATGAGCCCGAGGCAGACGGGCGCAGGGAATACAAACACAAGGCTGAGCGCCCCGTAGATGAGCGTATTCCAAAACAGCATCCAGAAATCTTTATCGTGAAAGAAGCGGATAAAGTGCTCGAACCCGAAATTATCTGCCCACGGGCTGCCGAAGAACCCCTTCCCCATGTCGAAGTTCTGAAAACCCATTATGATGCCGAACATCGGGAAATAGCAGAACACGATAAAGAACAGCAATGCAGGCAGGACGAGCAGATAGAGCGGCCAATTCTTTTTAAGATCCTTCTTCAGGATATTTTCACGGCCGCCTTTCCCCTTCCCGGGAGGCGCAGCGGCCACAGAGACGGCCGCAAGTTCTTTTTCACTTTGCATAACGATCCCTCCAAAATGTATCGGCGGCGCACGTTTGCGCCGCCGATCCTTATGCTCTTATTTGGACAACCGAGCGTTGTACCGATCGAGCGACGATTGTTTCATTGAGATCATCTCTTTGATCCCGAGCTCTTCGAGCTCCGCGCGGAACTCCGCGAACGCGGCGTGCTCCGCACCCGTGATGTAATCAAAGATATAGTCCAGCACGACATCCTCGATCTCGTCCATCGTGTCGGCATACTCGCTCCCCTCTTCCGCGGTCAGACTCGTCACGGGGAGCACCCAATCGGCATCGCAGCCCTCCGTCCATGTCTTCATGGCAGACTGCTCCTTTTCGTTCGTGACCTGCTTTTCCCGGTCGATATCGTAGAAGCAGGGGAAGCCCTGAACGGAGTACTTCTTGACGGCATCGGAAGGCGAAAGCGTCTCGCTCTCCGTCACCTTTTCGGTATAGTGCGCATTGCCGTTCTCGTCAAGCGTGTAGGTATCGCCCTCGATCCCGTAACTCATGAGAAGGCTGCCCTCCGCCGAATAGAGATAGTCGAACCATTCGATGACCTTATCGATCATATCGTCGGGGCACTTATCGGTGATGACCGCATAGTTGCCCGTCCTCGACGCCTTCTGGCGGATATGGATCTCGTCTTCCGCATTCTGCTTGGGATTGGGAACAGCAACGAGCGAGTACTCTTCATTGCCGAGCGCCTTTGCGGTCTCCTCGTACTGCGTCATGTAGATATACATCTGCGTGAAGGCGCCGTACTTCGCCTCCTTGTAGGAGCCGTCGGTATTCGTTCCGCCGACCGCATCGGTAATGGGAACATACTCTTTGGAAGCCGCATACTCCTTGCTGATGAAGCCCTTTTCGTACCAGGAATTCATCATGGAAAGATAGTCCTCGAATTCCTCCATGTAGGGGCCGTAGTTGACCTTCCCCGTCGAATCGAGCTGGAAGTCGAAGGTGACGCCGTAACCCGCGCTGATGGCATTGAAGGGATCGACGCCCTGCGAATACAGGAAGAAAGGCGTACTGCTCAGCCCCGCATCCTTGAAACCCTGCAAGACCTCCTCCCAATCGGCATACGTCTGAGGGATCTTGACTTCTCCCGTCTTGCTCCCGTCCACCGTATAGCCGATCTCCTTGAGCCAGTCTTCGCGCATCATATAGCCGTACCAGCTGTCCGACTCCTTGTTGGCGACTTCATAAAAGGCGGTGAGCCTTCCGTCGTCGAGCACCGTTCCCTGCTTGACCGCGGGATCGGAGGCAACGAGCGCAGAATAGTTGGGAGCATGTTCCTCCATCCGGTCGCTGATATCGACGATCTTTCCGTCCGCGATGCCCTTTTCAATGCCGCCCGGATACGTTCCCGTGAAATTGGGATAGGAATCGTTTAAGATCATGACGTCGCAGTACGTCCCGCGCGCAAACACGTTGTTCACGTTCGTCAGATCGTCATGGACGAATTTGACTTTGAGGCCCGTCAGCTCTTCGAGCTTCTGAAAGACGATATGCTCATCGTACTGCCCCACCGCATTGCTCTTAAAGGGAACCCAGATGCTGAAATCATAATCGCGCTGTTCGACGCACCCCGCAAGCGCGAGCGCAGTGCCCGCGCCTACGGCACACGCCAGCAAGATACTTGCCAAACGTTTCTTCATACTGTATCCTCAAAAAGTTTACTCTTCCGTCATGGTGATCGAGCCGCCCATCAGGCTGACCGTGATCGTCATCTTGCCCTCTGCCGTCTCGCCGACGATGCCTTCCAGCCTGTCGCCCTCATCGCCCATCCAGATGACCGTCTTGTAATCTGAGGTGAACATATGGGTAAAGTTGAGGCCGAAGAAGGAGACCTTTAAGGTACCCGTTCCGTCCGGTTTGATCGTGAGCGTAGCAGTCGCCCCGCCAACCATAGACACGCTGTCCGGGATCTTGCCCGTGAAGACTGTCTCTTCTGCAAGATAATGAGGTTCCCCGTCGATCGCGGCAAACGTGAGTTTTTCCACCTTGCCGATCTTGTGCTTCAGAGGAAGCTCGAACTGAACATTGTCATAACCGATTTTATCGTTTTTGGCGGCCTTTGTCAACTTCAATTGCAGCGTTTCCCCGCCGCCGAGGTTGAGCGTGACGGTATTGCTCTCCGCATCGTAGTCGTAGGAAATATTCTGCTTATCGTAAGTGAAGTTCTCCTGGAACTGTTCGAGCGTGAGCCCGAGGCTGCCCGCCGTGTTGTGCGCCGTGAAATCTTTCTCTGCAAGCGTGGACTTTACGACGAAATCTGCCGTAAGGTCGGGGCGGAGGACAAGTTCGGTCATCGACCCGCTCGGGAAGAAGTTATTGAGCGTGACACTCGCGCCATCCGCATCGACGTAGACCTCTTCGGAAGTCTGCCCCGCACGGAAGGTGACGGTGTAGTCGGCATAGGGCGTACCCTCGTTCCACACGGCCGTAAACGTCAGTTCGCTGCCCTCCTGCTCCGCGACCGTATAGGTATCGCCGGGCATATAGGTGTTCGTGCCGTCCGACCAGCCGCCGAAGATCTTGCCCGACATCACATAGTTATTGGCAGGGAACGTGATCGTCTTGGTTTCATACGCTTCGATATCCTCGACCGTACCCGTCGCGCCTTCGCCGCCTGCAAACTTCACGGTGATCAGATCGCGCCAGACGGCTTTGAGCTCGGTATCCCCGCCCGCAGGAACGGTATAGGAGGCGCCCGCCGCATAGATCTTGTTCCCGTCCGTCCAGCCGTCGAACAGCTTATCGCCGTTTTCGTAGGGCATTTCGGGGAGGGTGATCTTCATCTTCTCGCCCTGTTTCAGGGAGTCGATCGTCTTATCTGCAATGCGCGTATCGAAGGAGACGGTGCGCTCTGCCATCCAGACTGCGTAATACGTCGTATCCTTCGTCTTGTATGTCCTCTGTCCGGGCTGGCTGCCGGAGGAAGACGTTGCACTCGTTCCCCAGCCGTTGAAGACGTATCCCTCGCGGGTGAGCGTGCATTCGGGGAAGACAAAGTAGAGGCCATTCCCGACCGTCAATGCCGCAGGGGCATCTCCCTGCACGTCCTCGCCGTTCTTTTCAAAAGTGATCGTCACTCTGTCTGCATACTTCGCAACGAACGTAAGGCCTTCCTTCGCCGTCACGACCGTACCCGGCTTCTTTGCCGAAGAGCTGCCGCCCACTTCCAGCCAGCCTGCAAAGCCCTTGTCGTCCTGCAGGAAGGATGCGTTCGGGAGCGTGACGTCCGAACCGAGAGGCGCTTCGATGACGACGCCGCCCTCATCCGCCTCATTTGCCTTGAACGTGATCGCGACATATTCTGCCCAGACGGGCTCGAACGTGACATCGGAAGTCACCTTATACATGTCCCCGGGCTGCTTGGTCGTTGCGCCGTCCGTCCAACCCGCGAAGCCCTTCGAATAGTCTTTGTAGGCATACGAATTGGCGGGCAGATAGAAGTAGGAGTTGTATTCGACATAGAAGACCATATCTCCCGTCGTCGAAGAAGTCTTGCCGTCGTCGCCCTTGACGAACGTGACCGTGAGCGTATCCGACCAGACGGCGACGAAATTCACGTCGCGGTCGATCGTGACCGTCTCCCCGGGCTGATAGATGAACTTCCCGCCCTCTTCATAGGGCATCCCGTTGGCAGCCCAGCCGCGGAACACATTGTCCTCTTTCGAGAACTTGGCTTCGGGAAGGGTGATCTCGGTCGCCTCTTCATAGCTCTGCGTTTCGGGAAGCGCGAAGCCTTCCTCGAAGACGACGCCCTCTCCCGCGCTGAACGAGACGTCAAAGGTCTCGGGCTCGGGTTCCGGCTTGGGTTCGGGCTCTTCCGAACCGCCGTCGGGGTCGTATTCCGGCATCATGTCTTCGTTGCTGTAGAAGTAAAGGACGGTATCCGGAATGGCATTGCCGATGTCGAACTCAAACTTCATGCTGCCGTCCGAGAGCGTCTCGATCGCAAGGATGATGGGCTCGGGACTGAGCGACTCACGCGAAGAATGATAGGTGATCTCCGTCTTGTCCTCGTTGAGTTCATAGGTGTCTTCATGCTTGAACGTTTCGATGCGATAACCGAGGATGGTATCCATCATGACGATCGCGGCGTCGGTGAACGGGATGTCCATCGATGCCGTGCCGTCGGGGCGGAACGTCAGCGTTCCGGGTTCACAAAGCGTCCCCAAAGGGCCGATCGCGGTACTCATAGAAAGATCGACGTGAAAGACGGTCTCCTTTTCAAAGTAGGGTTTGTTCTCCTGTTTCTCCGTACACCCTGCGAATGCCGCCGCGCAGAACGCAACGACCATCACCAAGGAAAGGACCGCCCATTTCAACCTCTTTCTCATACATTTCCTCCTGGATTTGAATTTGTGAAGGCTCCTTCAAGCTGGCATTATTGTAGCGCAAGGCAAGATTTTTTTATATTAAAAATTCCACGAGATATAGTAAAAAAGCAACTATTTCCCAAGAAATATTTTTTCATAAATCACAAGAATTGCCATAAAATCAAGAAAAAATGATAGACTGCGCGGAAAAACCCCCTATAATTGATGGCATGAAACAAACGATATTCCAAGCAAGAGAGATTTTTGACAACATCTGGCAGATCGAGGAATACGGCGTATTCTGCTATCTCGTCGCGGGAAGCGAGCGCGCCCTCCTCATCGACACGGGAACAGGGTTCGGCGACCTTGCAGAGTTTGCCGCAGCGCTCACCCCGCTCCCCGTCACGGCAGCCGCAACGCACGCACACCCCGACCATATCGGCGGGCGCGGCGCATTCAAAACGCTCTGTCTGCCGCAGGAGGAATTCGGGCTCGCCCGCTTTTACGGCTCCCTCTTCATGCGGCGGATGATGTTCTCCAAAGCCGCGCAAAAAACTTATCGCACAAAGCGAAGCGCCATCCGGAAGGGAAAATATCGCACGAAGTATCTTCCCCTGAAGGAAGAACGCTTTGACCTCGGCGGAAGGACGGTCGAGTGCATCCGCGTTCCGGGGCACACGAAGGGCGGCATGATGTTCCTTTGCAGAGCGGAAAAGCTCCTCTTTACGGGAGACGATCTTTGCAGGGCGCTCTGGCTCTTCCTTCCGGGCGCACTGAGCGTTTCGGAATGGGCGGAAAACGCCGAACGCATCCGCCCCTTCCTCAGCGAATATACGCTGTACTCCGCCCACGACAGAGAACCGCAGGATCCCGCTCTCATGAAAAAACTCATCGAAACGGCGCACCGCCTTGTCCGCGAACAAAAAAACACCCTTCTGCCGCGCGTACGCGTCTATCCGAAGGAGTACACCGACCACGGCATCCTCTACCGCACCGACAGAGTACGAAAAAAGAGAGACTGAAACGCAGGCAACTGCGTTTTTTGTCTCTCTTTTGCATTCACGATCGCTCCCTCCCGTCCTCTTTTGCAAACAGGCTCAAAAGGGATCACCCGCTCGATCGGCGGGAGCATCGAAGATGAGCCGCAGGAACGCGACGCTCTTTTCGAACCAATCGGAAAATCTCTTACAGGCATCGCGCACCGCCCTTTGGATGCCTTCGTCAAACGTCTTCAGATAGGGCGATGAGACCGCTCTCGTCGCAAGGCTCATGCCGTGCGGACCGTCCTTATAGATATGCAGTTCGTACGGAACTCCTGCCTTCGCAAGCGCCGAGGCAAACAGCAGCGAGTTGAGGGATGGCACGCAGGTATCGGCAGAGGTATGGCAGAGAAAGGCGGGCGGCGTCTCTTTCGTGACATAATGTTCCAGGCTCAGCCGTTCGGGAAAAGCCGTTCCCTTCCCATGCACGCCGACGATCCCGGGATAGGCGTATTCCCCCGCCGTGATGCAGGGATAGACGAGCACAAGCGCATCGGGACGGCATCCGCGTCTGTCCGGCTGCAAGTTGACGCACGCGTCGTCCCAGAAGACGCCGCAGCTTGCCGCAAGATGACCGCCCGCCGAAAAGCCGACGACGGCAAGGCAGTGCGGGTCGATGAGAAGCTGTTCCGCGTGGCTGCGCAAAAATGCGATCGCCGCAAAAGCTTCGCGCTGCGGGACGGGGAACACCCCCTTCTCCTTGACGGAATATTCCAGCGTAAAGCTCTGAAATCCCTCCGCGCCGTAGGCAAGCGCGACGCACTCCTTCTCCGCATCGGACACAAATTCATATCCGCCGCCCGGAAAGATCAGGACAGCCGGCCGCCGTGCCGATGCGTCGATCGCGGGCGAGGCATCCTGCACATAGCAGGTGAGTTTCGCTCCGTTTTCTCCGATGTCATACTGTAATACTTTCATGATGTTTCCTCCTTCCGGATGCCGAGGGCAGCGCCCATGCGCCCGCCCCGCATAAGATGCTCTTTGAGCCGCCGCTGCAAAGTCGTCTTTTCGGGATAAGTTTCCGTGTTCTCGTCCGTGCGGCGGAACACAAAGGCGCGGTACGAACGATCCTCATCGTCCACGCACACGAGGTCAAAGAGCGACTGAAAGCGCACAATGTTGCTCTCCTTCCCCAAAAGTTCTTTGAGGGCGGGGTACAGCAGCTACGAGCTGCACATGACGGGCGCCCGCGCATAGGCGGGAAATTGCGCCGTAAAAAACGCCCGCGCCTCCTCATGCGAGGAGCGGCACGCCTCAAGCTCAAGGCTCGCATCGGAGGGGATATGCAGCGACAGCACGCGCTTCTCCCCCAAGATCGGCTCATATTCGAGCGCACCGATGCGGAAGAGCCGCAAGCAAGCCGCCCGCCATGCCCACCAGCCGCGGTCAAAGCCCCATTCGCCCGTGAGCGCGCGATGCTCCTTCACAAAACGCGTAAAGCAGCGCATCGTATCCATGTAGACCTTTTCGGGGATGCCGAGGCGCACATATTCCTCATGCGCCCCTGCCGCGGCGAGGAGCAGGCAAGTAAGCTCGCCCCATTTCTCCTCACGCAGCCTCTCTTCAAGCTCGCGTTCGGCGCGTTCGGCTTTCAGGGGGTGCGTAAGGTCGGCGACAAGCGGCTCAAATCCTTCCATGCCGCGCTCTATAAATTTCAAAACGCCCTCCGCCGCCTCTTCGGGCAGTCCGATGCGGCGCAAAAGCTTTGAAAGCGTCATCCTTCGAACGCTCCGTTGAGGGCATTTAAGAGCCCTTCGTACTGTTCCATCGTCATGTTGAGGGCGAGCCGCACCGTCCTGAGAGGCGCCTGCAAATAGGCAGCACGCATCATCTCGCGGTCGGTATCGCCCAGCTTATCGTCCGAGCTCCCCGGGCGGAACTTCTTCAAAAGCCCCTGCATGACGGCGCGCGTTGCGGGGTGAGAGAAGAGCTGCTCCACCGTCGTATCGCCGTCCACGCGGAAGGCAACCGCCCTTCCGTGCACTGCAACTTCCGCAAAGAGGCGGAGATCGCGCGAAGAAGCGCCCGCTTCGACCACAAATTTTCCGTTCGGCACGCGCCAGCCATGCGTTTTTTCGTCAAAATAGGCGAACGCGCGCCCGCCAAGTTCAAACTTGACTTGTTTGCTCTCCCCGGGCTGAAGGGCGACCTTTTCAAAGCCCTTTAACTCATGCACGGGGCGCACGGCTTCGCCGCTTTGGTCAGAGACATACAGCTCAACAACTTCTTTCCCCGCTCTCGCTCCCGTGTTGGTGACGGTGAACGTCACAATAAGGCTCTCCCCTTCCCGCCATTCGTTGGAAGAGAGTTTGAGATCGGAGTATTCAAACGTCGTATAGGAGAGCCCATGCCCGAACGGGAAGAGTACCTCCTCTTTCTTGCTGTCAAAGTATCGGTAGCCGACAAAGACGTCCTCCGCATACCTGACGCATTCCTTATCCCCCGGGAAGTTGAGGTAGGAAGGCGTATCCTCGAGGCGGAGCGGGAAGCTCTCTGCAAGCTTTCCCGAAGGGTTCTCCTCTCCCGTCAGAAGGCGCACCGCCGCCTCCCCCGCGCCCTCGCCCGCAAGATACATCTCGAGCACGGCATCGGCCTTCCCGATCCACGGCATCTCGACGGGAGAGCCGCTATGGAGCACCACAACGACCTTTTTCCCTGCCTCGCACAGCGCGTCGATGAGACGATCCTCCGCCTCGGGCAGCCGCATATGCGTGCGGTCGTAGCCCTCCGACTCATAGCGGTCGGGAAGCCCCGCAAAGACGACGACAGTCTTTGCCTCCTTCGCGGCGGCAAGCGCTTCTTTCATGTCCTCTTCCGTTCCCTCGCCATCCGTGCCGAACCCGCGCACATAGCGCACGCCCTCTGCAAACGCGAGAGCTCCTTCCGCCCGCCAGGCGTTGATATGCGAACTCCCGCCGCCCTGGAAGCGCGGTCTTTCAGCAAATTCGCCCACGAAGAGCACGTCTTCCCCGAGCGCAAGCGGCAGCGCGCCCTCGTTCTTTAAGAGCACGGCGCTCTCCGCTGCAATGGAGACCGCTTTTTTATGATCGCATCCGCGGTCGAAGGGCGCCGTCCGCTCCTTCGAAAGCGGCAGAATGACGCGCAGAATACGCTCCACCGCCTCATCGAGCACTTCTTCGGAAAGTTCGCCGCTTCTCACTGCCGCCACGATCTTTTTATCGTTCTCCTCGTCGCCGCCCGGCATCTCGAGGTCGAGCCCGGCTTTTAAGCCCTTCACGCGGTCGGAGACGGCATACCAATCGCTCACGACAAAGCCGCCGAACCCCCACTCCTTGCGGAGGACGTCCGTCAGAAGCCACTCGTTTTCCGAGGCATACACCCCGTTGAGCTTGTTATAAGAGCACATCACGGTCGCAGGCTTTGCGTCTTTTACGACCTTCTCAAACGCGGGGAAGTAGATCTCGCGCAGTGCCCGCTCGCTCACTTCGGAGGAGACGGACATCCTGCGCGTTTCCTGATTGTTTGCGGCAAAATGCTTAACGCTCACCCCCGCTCCCTCGCCCTGCATGCCCTGCACGAAGGCGCAGGCAAGCTCGCCCGCAAGAAAAGGGTCTTCGGAGAAATATTCGAAGTTGCGCCCGCAAAGCGGCGAACGCTTGATATTGACGGCAGGCCCCAACAGCACGGCGACGCCCTCCGCGCGGCACTCTTTTCCGAGCGCGCTCCCCATCTCGTACAGGAGCGTGCGGTCGAAGGAGCATGCCGTCGCACAGGCAGCCGGGAAGCACACCGCCTTGATGCTGTCGTGGATGCCGAGATGATCTGCCCCTTCCTCCTGCTTCCTTAAGCCGTGAGGCCCATCGCTCATCATCAGAGAGGGGATCGAGAGCCGCTTCACGGCCTTCGTGTGCCAGAAGTCGCTCCCGGAGCACAGCCCTGCCTTCTCTTCAAGGGTCATTTTTTGGGTCAAAGCTTTGATGTCGTCCATAAGTTTCCTCCTTCAGGCGACATTATATCACCGCTCTCTTTTCATTTCTATTACATTTGGGCATAAAAGTGGCAATTTTTCCACCAAAAAAGCCCGCCGTCAGGCAGGCATCATTCTTATTTCGCAAATTTTGCATTTGACAAAAAATGCGAAATGATTTATACTGTTGCCGAGGTGAAAACATGAAACTGATCGAAAGGGCATCCTATCTGAAACAGCTTCAGAACGTTATCGGAACGCCCGATATCAAAGTCATCACAGGCGTGCGGCGCTCGGGAAAATCAAAGCTGATGGACGCTTTTATTGCTCTGCTTGAAGAAGACGGCGCGCCCAAGAACATTGTCCGCATCAAGCTCAATCTCAAACAGTTTGAAGCCTTAAAAACGGGGGACGCGCTCTACCGCTATATCGACGAACACTACCGGGAAAGCGTCACAAATTACCTCTTCATCGATGAAGTGCAGCTTTGCGACGGGTTTGAGACCATCATCAACAGCCTGTACGAGGAAGAACGCTTCGATATCTATCTGACCGGCTCCAACGCCTTTCTCCTTTCCAGCGACCTCGCCACCCTGTTCGGCGGCCGCGTTTTTGAGATCGCGATGTTCCCCTTCTCCTTCCGCGAATATCTCCTGTATTATCCCGAGAACGATATCCAGGCGGCGTTCGACCGCTATGTGATCAAAGGCGGGATGTCGGGCTCGTATCTCTACAAAGATCAAAGAGACGCAAGGAAATACCTTGCGGGCATCGTCCGCACGACCATCACGAAGGACATCGTCACCAAGTTCAGAATCGAAAACGAAGATCTGCTGAACATGATCGCCGATTTTCTGATGGACAATATCGGTAGCAAGACGTCTATCCGTAAGATCGCAAACACGCTCACCTCCAACACCTATAAGACGAACGATAAGACGTGCGGCGCTTATGTAGAATATCTCTGCCGCAGCTTTCTGTTCTACCCCTTGAAACGGTACGATGTCAAGGGCAAGCGCTATCTGGAATCGGATAAAAAATATTACCTTGCGGACCTCTCTTTCCGCTACGCCACGATCGGCACGAAAAACGCCGATTACGGGCATCTCTATAAAAATCTCGTCGCCATCGAGCTGCTGCGCCGCGGATACGAAGTCTACGTCGGGCAGCTCGGCGAGAAAGAAGTCGATTTCGTCGCTGTCAAAGAAGGCGTGAAGACCTATATCCTGGTATGCGACGATATCTCCCGCCCAGAAACGCTGCAGCGGGAAGTTTCTCCCTTGCTCTCCATCAAGGACGCCTATCCGAAGATGATCGTCGCCCGCACGAAGCACCCCGAAAGCCAGGTGGAAGGCATCCGCATCATCGACATCGCCGAATGGCTCTTTGCTTCGCAAAATTAGAAAAATATAAAATTTGCGAAATGAAAAATTTGCCACACAGATAAGAACAGCCTGATGACTTCGAGCATCAGGCGTTTTCGCATCCTCACCAAAAAAGCCCGCCGAAGCGGGCAGTCTTCAGATCATCCAAATCGGGACGATCAGATCATCGCGGTCAAAGGCGGAAAATTCCTGCGCCATACAAAGGACCGCACCCGTACCGCGTTCAAGCGGTGACTTTTCGATGACATCAAACGTGCGCACGATGCGCTTATCGGGCGTTGCCGTCTTTTTGATCTCCAGAGGAAAAAGCTTCCCGTTCCCCTCTAAAAGGACGTCGATCTCTTTTGCATCGCGGTCGCGATAAAAATAGAGATATGGAGAAAGTCCTGCATTCTGATAACTTTTCATAAGTTCGGAAACGGTGAAATTTTCAAGCAATGCGCCGCTCATGGCACCGCTTTCCGCGACTTCCGCCGACGACCATCGTGTGAGATAACAGACGAGCCCTGTGTCATAAAAATATAGCTTGGGCGTGCGGATCGTTCGCTTTAAGACATTGTTGGAATAGGGATGCAGCAAGAACACAATGCCCAGCGTTTCGAGAATGTTCAGCCACGATTTTGCCGATTGGATATTGATGTCGGCATCCTCGGCAAGCGCCGTATAATTGACGAGCTGCGAACAGCGCGCCGCGGCAGCCGTCACGAAGCGAATGAATTTCAGTGCGTCTATCGTACCCGATACTTCCCGAACATCCCGTTCGATATATGATGAAATGTAGGACGAATAAAAGATGTTACGCTCTGACATTTGTCCGCTTAAAAGACCGGGCATACATCCCTTCCAGATGCGCTCGTACATTTCGGGCATACTTACGGGCGGAATCGTCTTGCTTTCCGCAAGCAGCGCATCGAAATCGACGGCAAAAGGCCTTGCAGGCATGCCCGTGATCTCCCGCTGCGATAAGGGAGAAAGATGCAGAAGCGCCACACGCCCTGCAAGCGACTCCTGAACGCCGCGCATGAGCCTGTAAATTTGCGAACCGGTAAGCCAAAATGCACCCGGCATATGATGATCGTCCACATGGATCTTGATGTATGTGAATAGCTCCGGCGCATACTGCACTTCATCGATGATGACGGGAGGTCTGTACAGCTGCAAAAAAAGCTTCGGATCATTTTTTGCCATATCGCGCGTATTCAGATCGTCCAGCGAAACATAATTTCTTCCGATCCCTTCACGTTTCGCAAGCTCTTTCAGCATTGTCGTCTTGCCGGCCTGCCTCGGCCCTGTGATAAGCAGAGCAGAAAAAGACTTGCTCAAATCAAGAACTTTTTGCTCCATGTGTCTTACGATATATGCCATAACAGCCTCCTCATTTCGGCTAATTTTTATTACGATCAGATTATAGCCGAAAAAACAGTAGTTTGTCAAGAAAAAAGTCGGCTGATTTTTGCCAAAATAGAAAATCTGCCGAGATCCGCAGCAAACGCCCCGCCCACGTTTCATCATCCCGACCCGTCACGTCCTCATCCGTGCGGCACACGGTACTTTTTGACGAACTCTCCCGGCGTTTCGCCGACGACTTCGCTGAACACCTTGATGAAATAGCTCTGCGAACTGAATCCGAGGCTGTTGCTCACATCGATGATGGTGCGGCTCGAATTGGCGAGCAAGTCCTTCGCTTCGGCGATGCGCTCCCGCTGCACATAGGAAGAAAAGCGTTCCCCCGTCACCGTCACGAAAAGGCGGGAAAAGTATTTGGGATCCAGCCCGACCGCCTGTGCCACGTCTTCAAGCGCGACGCGTCCGTGCAGATGCGCGCGGATATATTGGATGCCCTGCCGGATATAGGGAGAAGAGACCTTCTTTTTCTGCAAGTCCTGCGACTCCCTGACTTTGCGCGCAAAGTGCAGCGGTACCTGCGAAACGATTCCCTCCAGCTCGCTCTGACCGGAAACACGGCTCAGGCGTTTGAGATAGAGATCGCTGAGGCTGTACGCAGCGACATAGTCGAGCCCGCCCGCAATGGCGGCACGAGTAGCGAGCGTGACGATCGCCACCCCTTCAAAGAGTTCCTGCGAGCGGTTCCCGTCGGCATTGGGGTCCTTGACGCGGGGCATACGGAAATTCTGAACGGCCTCGACGTCTCCGTTGGTGACATGAGCAAAGAGCTTTTTTTCCGCATCGGGCGCATACGCCGTATCGCGTTCTTCCTCGCGGATGTCAAAGATCGTCTCGGCAAGCTGTTCGTCCAAAAGATCGCGAAGATGATAATTCTTGACCGTCTCTTCCAGCAGCTTCACCTCGCAGGATCGATGAGCGACGATCTCATACAGCACCTGAACATAACGGCAAAACTCCGCGAGCGGGACGGCGGGCATCAGCAGGAGCGCCTCCTTGACGAACTCCTCGCGAAAGAGCACGGCAGCCGTACCACGCTTCCCGCCCGAGAGCGGATGCAGTTCATAGGCGGGGCCGATGACCGCGAAATACCGCGCGCCGTCCTTTTCAAAGGAAAAGTTTGCGTAAAGTTCGTTGGCGGAAAATTTCTTGATCTGCGGCACCAAAGAGCGATCGCGGGCAAAGACGGAAAAAAACTTCTTCAAGGAAGGAGTGCGGGCGATGTACGTCTCTTTCACCGAAGCATACACGATCTCGGCCTCTTCATCCACGATCCATACGGGAACGCCGCTGCGGTCTGCGACCCATGTGATCGCATTGCCAAATATACTCGTCATTTTTACCCTCCGCCAAGATTATATCATATCTGAGAAAAAATTCAAGCCTTTTTACCATTTTAGTGGATTTTATGACATACATACTTTTGTTTTTCGTTTACAATAAGCAAAAATTGGTGCAGGAGAACATATCATGAACTTTTCCTTTGATCTTTCCGAGAAGATCGTCGATTACAGCAAACACTGGGAATTCAGCGTGGGGAGCTGCCATGCCGCACTCGCGCTGCGGGAAGACTACCGCCGCCAGCTGAAAGAAGCGCACAGCAGGCTCGGGTTCCGCTATCTGCGCTTCCACGGTCTCTTCCATGATGACATGAGCGTTCTAAGCCGTTCGCTGTTTTCATCCGAATATCTGCTCTCGTTCGCCAATATCGACAACATCTACGACTTCCTCCTCTCGATCGGCATGAAGCCCTTCGTCGAGATCGGGTTCATGCCGGAATGCCTTAAAAGCGGAAACGAGACCATCTTCCACTATAAGGCAAACATCACGCCGCCCAAGGACAAAGACATCTGGGTATGGTTCATCAAACAATTTATTTCGCACCTGATCGAGCGGTACGGGCGGGATGAAGTGAGGAGCTGGTATTTCGAGATCTGGAACGAACCCAATCTCGACGGCGAAAACGGGCTCGCAGGCGGACGCTTCTGGAGCGGTACGATGCAGGATTATTATGAACTCTACCGCATCACCGTGACGGCGATCAAAGAGATCGACCCCTGCCTTCGCGTCGGCGGTCCTGCGACGTCCAACAACGCACACATCCCCGACATGATCGAATTCTGCAATAAGAACGGCCTTCCGCTCGACTTTATCAGTACCCACCACTACCCCACGGACGTGGTGCTCGGCTACGGCGTCGAGGACAGCAAAAATTTTGTAAAAGAATTTAACAGCACCGACAAGAGCGACCTCGACAAGATCCATAAGCTTTTGAAGCACTACATGACCTTCCAGGCAGACATCTGGGAGAAGGTCGACCGCGGCGTCCTGACCGAGATGGCACGCCGTGCAAAGGAGGAGGCACAGGGGCTTCCCCTCTTCTATACCGAATGGAGCAGCCTTGCGGGGCTTCAAACGGACGGAGAATTCGGCGCCTCCTTCATCGCTAAGACGGTGCTCGACAACATCGGTATCGTAGACGGCTGCTCCTATTGGACGTTCTCTGACATCGTGGAGGAAAAGAGCATGGCGAGCGTGGAGTTCCACGGCGGGTTCGGGCTTTCGACCATGCACGGCATCAAAAAAGCGCCCTACCGCGCCTTTGAACTGCTCCACAGACTGCCCGCAAAAATGTATGAAAACGTGCTGAGAGAGGATACCGTCGATGTGTATCTCTTCCCCGATGACCGCGACAACACCGTCAAGATCGTCGCCGTCAACCATCATTCTCTGATGCACGAGATCGATACCCGCGAAGTTGCGTTGACATTGCGCTCGGGTTCGGTTAAACTAATGGAGAGAGCCGACCTTTACCGCATCGACAAGCGTCACGCAAATGCCATCGAGACGTGGATGCAGCTCGGCTCCCCCACCTATCTGACGCAGGCGCAGCAGCACACTTTGGAGGCCGCCTCCGAACTCACCCGCGAAACGCTGCCCGTCGAACTGCACGAAGAAAGCGCAGCGATCCGCTTCGAACTGCCGCCGCAGGGCATGGCAATGATCGTACTCTATCGGTTATGATGAAATTTTATATCACGGACGAATATGAAAAGGCGCGCGGGAACATCCGCCGCCCCACTCCGAGGACGATCGACAAGATCTTCTGCGCCAAAAACGATATGGCCGTCTTTCAGATCCTGTGCGATGCGGACGGGAAGCGGTGCATCCTCAACCCGGGGCTCTCCCCCGCCCTCTCCTATGAGCTCGGGCTCCTTCGCCTGCGCGTCGAAGTCGACGCTCCCTTCCCCTGCACGGTCTACGCCGAAGATTATCTCGAAGATGAAAATTCGGTCGCGTGCGCGGAAGTGCTCTATGAGGAACCGCGCACTTACGGCGGCGGGCTGTATGCTCCCGCGTTCGTCAAGATAGACGTTCCCGCCGAAGCGGCGCACGGCAGCTATCGCATCCGCGTAAACATCTTTGCGGCTGTCGGCGCAAATGACGAGACCCTTTCATTTTCCCGCGAGATCACCCTCCTTGTGTACGACTTTCTCATGCCGAACGCGCAGGACAGGCACTGTTATCTCGATCTTTGGCAGCACAACAGCAACATCGCGCGGACGTACGGCACCGAGCTCTGGAGCGACGCGCATTTTTCCCAGATTGAAAAGGTCCTCGGCACGCTTGCCGATCTCGGGCAGCGCTCGATCACCGTCGTTGCGGGGGACTGTCCGTGGAGCGGCTGGGGATGCTATCTGTTGAAAGATCACCCCGCGACGCTCTTCGAATATTCCATGGTACGTATCAAAAAGGATGAGCACGGGTTCACCTACCGGTTTGATGCGCTCCGCCGCTACATCGACCTTTGCTTTTCGTACGGCATCTCGGGAGACATCACCGTCTACGGTCTGATGGGCATCTGGACGAATATGCCCCTCTTCAACGGCGCAAAGCCCGAAGATCACCCCGAGCGCGTGCTCATCCGCTATTTCGATCAGACAGACGGGTGCATGAAGTATATGCGCTCCTCGAAGGATATCATGGACTATATCCGCGCCCTCTTTGACTTTCTCCGCGAAACGGGCGTCATGCATCTCGTACGCATCGGCGCAGATGAGCCCTCCGACCTCAAAGCCTATGAGGAGAACGTGCGTCTGCTCCGTTCGATCGAGCCCGGCATCCGATTCAAAATGGCGCTCGACAAAACTTCTGCGATCCGGGCATACGGAGAACAGTGCTCGGACATCGCGGCATCCTTCCCGTGCAGCTGCGAAAACAAAGCGCTCCTCAATGAGATGAAGGCGCGCGATCCCGAAAAGCGCATCCTGTGGTATATCTGTAATATCCCCGATCGGCCCAACTCCGTTTTGCACAGCGAGCTCTATGAACTAACCGCGCTGGGTGCGATCGGGTATCTGTTCGGGTTCGACGGATTCCTGCGCTGGGCGTACACCTGCTGGACTTGCGATCCGACCAAAGATATCCGATACAACAATACCGCCCTCCCCGCGGGGGATGTCAACTTCATCTACCCTGCAAAGAACGGCGATATCCTCTATTCCATTCGCTACTTTGCACTGAAGCGGATGCTTCAGATCTGCGAATGTCTCCATATCCTGCAAGAGCGCGGGCAAAAGCAGAAGGCGGACAGCCTTATCGGGATGATTTTGCGCAGCACCGACATCAAGGGATATATGAAAGACGCATTCCATACCGAGAAAGGCATCTTTTCGGAAGATCCCGCCGACTACTCTGCCTTTTTTGAGGCACTCTATCAGACGCTTGAAAAGGAGGATCGTTCATGCAGCCCTATGAGATCGCACTTCTGATCCTTTCGATCGTCCTCGTACTCTTTCTTCTCTTTGCCTTTCTCTATCTCTGCGTCCTGCCGAGGGTCATCGTGCATAAGATCCGCACGGCGCCCAATCCGGACGGGGAGATGACCTATCCCGACAATTTCGACGAACTCAAAGCGAAGGTGAAGATCGAACGCGACCTCGTCTATCCTTCCAAAAAGCCTTCCAACCGCTACAATCTCTATCTTCCCCTTCAAGGAGAGGGTGCAAAGAAGTTCCCCCTGATCGTCTGGATCCACGGCGGAGGATTTATCGGCGGGACGAAAGACGGAGGGGACAACGTCATGATCGCCCTGGCCGCAGCGGGTCATGCCGTCGCGAGCATCGACTATGCCGTTGCCCCGGAGCATCCCTATCCGACGGCCGTGCGGCAGGCCTCCGAATTTGCAGAGCATATCCTGAAAGCCGCCCAAAATTACCCCGAGATCGATACGGAGCGCATCGCCTTCGGCGGAGATTCGGCAGGTGCGCAGATCGCGGCGCAATATATCGCCACGCAGACCAATGCAGCTCTTGCTGCGGAAATGGGCATCCCGCAAACGCTCAAAGGCCGCATCAAGGCAGCCGTCCTTGTCTGCGGGCCGTTCGATCTCCCCGCGATCCGCACCTACGCAAAGAGGACGAACAAGGCCTTCTGCCGCCTCGTCGACATCTGGGGAAGGGCGTATTTCCGAAAGCTCCTGTGGACCCGGAGCAGACCCGCAAAGCAGACGGTCATCTGCAGCCATCTGACAGACGCTTTCCCCCCGACCTTTCTGACCGACGGCAACAAGGGAAGTTTTGAAGTGCAGAACAGAAAGCTTGCCAAAGCCTTGAAAGAACGCGGCATCCCCGTTGAGGAGCTGTACTTCGACCCGGAGCAGGGCGATGTCCCCCACGAGTACCTGTTTCATCTGCATGAAGCAAATTCTCAGCTGTGCATGAGTAGAATCGGTACCTTCCTCGGCGAATACTTAAACTAAAGCGCACTCATTCCCTCCACAATACGAAATATGCACCCAAAGCGGCGAAATCGCTCTTTCGGGTGCATATTTTTTAAGAGAGATCTTCAAATGCTTATAAGTCAGCCAACGGTTGTCCGAATATCCTTTCTCCATCGAAGCAAGCATCAAGAAGATACGGTTTACCCCGTTGTACTGCTTTCCCGTGATCGCCGATACCGGCGCGCTGCCGCCCGACCAACCCTGTTCCCACAGCCCCGTGCCTTTTTCGAGGTTTTTCAGGACGGCATCCACGAGCAACTTCCGCTGCGGCGTCAATTTGTCATACGCCGAAATTTTCAGTTCATCGCTCAAAGTGAATATTTCAGGTTTTTCTCTGTTTTTCATGTTTTAGCTCCTATATTTTTTCTTTGATCTATTGACTTTTCCCCTCTTTCTGCGTATACTATAGATAGTAGGATATTCCCTACTATTCCTGCAATGAAGGTGAAATCATGAAAAACTCGACTGCTTTTATCGAGAGCGCCAAAGTTATGGCAAAGGGGCAGGTCACCATTCCCGCCGATGTGCGCAAAGCGCTCGGCGTCGGCGAAGGCGACCGCGTTTCCTTCGTCGTTGACGGGAACAATGTGCGGCTCGTGAACGCCGCCGTGTTTGCCATGCAGATGCT
>CALVPY010000029.1 GCA_944354535.1 uncultured Clostridia bacterium | reverse complement strand
CGAAACGGGCGGATACTGCACCTTTTCGCGCAGATCGCGCATTTCATTGACGCCGTTGTTGGAGGCGGCGTCGATCTCTAAAATGTCGAGGCTGCCCTCCGAAAGCGCGCGGCAGACGGCGCACTCGCCGCAGGGCGAGCCGTTTACGGGGCGTTCGCAGTTGACGGCGCGCGCAAAGATGCGGGCAACCGTCGTCTTGCCCGTGCCGCGGGGGCCCGTAAAGAGATAGGCGTGCCCCACCGCGTTTTGTTCGATCTGATTTTGAAGTACTTTGACGACGTGCTCCTGCCGCACCATTTCCCCGAAGGTCTGCGGGCGATACCGCCGATAGAGAGACGTATGCATGCTCCCCTCCCGTTGAGCTGAACTGCGGCAAAACTTGCCGCGGCTGCGGGGCACGCGTCAGCGCGCGTCCCCCTGATAGACTGCCTGTAATTTTCGCTTGGCGCGCGAGAGCGCGTTGTCGATGCTCTTGACGCTCTTCCCCGTCGCTTCGCAGATCTCCGCATAGCTCATGCCTTCGAGATACATGATGACCACGCGGAATTCGAAGTCGGAAAGCTCCTTCATGAGGCGGCGGCGGAATTCGCGCTGCGCCTCGCCCTCCAAGATCATATCCTCGGGCGAGCCTTCCTCCGCCCTGTCCCCCAAAGCGGGATCGAAGAGGGAGACCGATTCGTTGAGCGGCACGTTCTTGCGGCGGGCGGAGCGCTTGACGGCGTCCAAAATATGCCGCCGCACCAGAAGATAGGCAAAATTTTTGAAGCTCTTGCCCTCTTCGGGGCGGTATTCGCGGACGGCGGCATACAGCCCGATCATGCCTTCCTGCACGAGATCGTCCGTCTCCCCGCCCGCAAGGAAGAAGCGGCGCGCATGGGCGCGCACCGTCCCCGCATAGCGGCGCAGGAGCTGTTCCGTCGCCTCCGCATCCCCCCGCTGCGCCCGTTCGACGAGCGCTTCGTCACGTTCCGAGTCTTGCACGCACCACCTCGTAAGCCGCGATCCCCAGCGCCACCGAGGCGTTGAGGGAATTGACTTTGCCAAAGAGGGGCAGAGAAAGGACTTTATCGCACGTCTCGCGCGTGAGGCGCTTGACGCCGCTGTCCTCCCCGCCCACGACGAGGGCGACTTTGCCCTTTAAGTCGCAGTCGTAGATGCTCTCGCCGCCCGCCTCTAAAGCGTACACCCAATAGCCGCGGCTTTTCAGCGTTTCGATGGCGGCGTTCAGAGAGGCGACTTTTGCGACCTTCATATGTTCGGCGGCGCCCGCCGAGATGCGCACGACCGCCTCGGTGACGCTCGCCCCGCGCGCTTTGGGGATGACGACGCCGTCCGCCCCCGCGCACTCCGCCACGCGGAGGATGCTGCCCAAGTTATGCACGTCCTCGATGCCGTCGCAGAGGATGACGAGGCTGCTCTCCTTCTCGGAGAGGATGTCGTAAAGATCGGCGTATTCGTAGTCCGTCGTGAAAGCGATGACGCCCTGATGGCGCTTTTCGCGGCTCTCCCTGTCGAGCGCCTCTTTCGTGACGAACTGCACGCGGATGCCCTTCTCGCGCGCCATCGCAAAGATGCGCCCCAAAGAGCCCTGCGCGCCGCGCTCCAGCAAGATCTTTTCGATCGTCTTATCCGTCTTCAAAAGTTCTAAAACGGCGTTCCTGCCTTCCGTCTTCATTTTTCCTCCTTGTCGGGCAGGAAGAGCTCCCGGATGCGCTCCGTCTGCCCCGTGAGATAGAGATAGCCCAAAAGCGCCTCAAACCCCGTCGAGCGTACATAGTCGGAGACCGTTGCGTTCTTGCTCTTCGTCGCCTTTTTGGCATTCCTGCCGCGGCGGTAGACCGCCTCCTCCTCTTCGGTGAGAAGGGGCAGCATCCGCTCGAGCGCGCCGCTCTGCCCGTGCGCCGAGACGATCTCCGCCGCTTTCCTGTTGAGCTCGTTCGCCTTGGCGGCGCTGTTTTGCGCGAGCTCGGTACGGACGAGCAGCGTATAGGCGGCGTCGCCCACAAAGGCGAGCACGACGGGATTCATAAGGCCTGCCCTCTCCCTGGAGAGGGGCTCGGAAATTTCAAACATACACGATGATTATACCATATTTATGCCCGTTTGACAAGCGTTCCCCGCGTCATTTTCCGCTGCCGGCCGAGGCCCGCCGAAAACGGGAAAAGCGCCGCGCAAAAAAACGCAAAAAGCGCTTGCCCTCCCCGCCCCAAACGCTTGCCTTTTGTGCAAAATCGGCTATAATAAGTTGCGGAAAAAACACCGCCTTTCGGTAAACGGCCGCCCCGCACGGCGGCAAAGAGAGAATACACTATGCAGGCATTTGAAATCTTGCTTCCCCTTGCGCTCATCCTGTGCCTGAGCAAGCTCATGGGCCTCGGCGCACACCGCATCGGCATGCCCGCCGTCATCGGCATGCTGCTTGCAGGCATCCTCATCGGGCTCCTCGAATACATCCCCTGGGAGCCCCTACAAAACCTCCTGTTTGCAGACGAGATGGTGTTCATCCTCTCCGTCATGAGCAAGATCGGCGTCGTGCTCATCATGTTCTCGGCAGGGCTGACGACCGATCTCAAACAGCTCAAGCAGACGGGCGCCGCATCCGTCGTCATCACGACGCTGGGCGTCCTTGTCCCCATGTTCTTCGGCTGGCTGGTCTCCTCCCTCTTCTTCGGGTTTGAGAACGTCCTTTCCAACCTCTTCTACGGGGCGATCCTGACGGCGACTTCCGTCTCCGTCACCGTCGCCGTCTTGAAAGAACTCGGAAAGCTCGACGGAAAAGTGGGAACTTCCATCGTCGCGGCGGCCGTCATCGACGACGTCCTCGGCATCGTCATCCTCTCCGTCCTCACGGGCTTTGCCTCGGGCGGCGAAGAGGCGGGCTGGGATTGGTTCCACCCCAACGCGGGCATGACGACCGTCAAGATCGTCGCCTTCTTCGTGGTCGCCATCGCCCTCGGCGTGGGCTTGAGAAAGCTCTTCAATATCATGGAGCGCCGCGCGCCCCACAACCGCCGTGTGCCCATCCTCTCGCTTGCCGCCTGCTTCGTGTATGCCTATACGGCGGAAAAGCTCTTCGGCGTTGCCGACATCACGGGCGCGTACATCGCGGGCATCCTGTTGGGCGGCACCCTTGCGGAGACGCCCTACGTCGAGTCGAAGGTAGACACGATGGGATACCTCTTCTTCTCCCCCATCTTCTTTGCCAACATCGGCATCGCGAACATCGAATATTTCAGCCGCATCACGCCCGCTTTCCTCGCGTTCGGGCTCGTATATGTGGCGGCGGCGCTCCTCGGCAAGCTCATCGGCTGCGGGCTGGGCGCAAAACTCTGCCGCTTCTCCTTCCGCGATTCCCTGCGCGTGGGGCTCGGCATGATGGTGCGGGCGGAAGTCGTCCTCATCTGCACGGAGCGGGGCGTCGCGAGCGGGCTCGTCGCGCCCGAAGTCTTCCCCTTCGTCATCCTCATCATCCTGCTCTCCTCCATCCTCACCCCCATCGGGCTCAAACTTTCCTATAAGAATGAAGAAAAAAACATACTTCATCCCCCGCGGCATCCCCCGCTGCAGCCGCTGCAGTAAAGGCCGAAACCGACCGATCATGCACGGCATCACGGCTTTAAGTGCGCCGCAAAGTTTATTCGTTTCAAGAATGGCTCCCGCCAAAATACGGGATCCATTCATCATATTGTATATTTATTTCTATATTATGCCACGCATAGTACTATTCACGCAGCCGTTTTTCAGAGAAGCGACCGTCTGACGGCCTGCAAATAACCGGAATAGAGCTCGTTGAAGCGAGCTTCATCGGGAGAGGGCTCGAAGAGCCGTTCCCTGACGCGCAATTCGGACGCCGTCTTTTCGTCGGCAAGCCCCAGCGCACAGGCGCACAACAGCGCCGCCCCCAAAGCCGTACTTTCCCGTTCCATAGGCCGGTCGACGGGGATATGCAGGACGTCTGCCTGGAACTGCATCAGAAGGGCGTTCGCGGAAGCTCCCCCATCGCATTTGAGGCAGGAAAGCCGGATGCCGCTGTCCTGTTCCATGCAGTCGGCGAGCTCCTTCGCCTCATAGGCGATGCTTTCAAGGACCGCCCGCACGAGATGCGCCCGCGTGGTGCCGCGCGTGATGCCCGAAAACAGCCCCCTGCAGTCGCTCCGCCAATAGGGCGCGCCCAGCCCCGTGAAGGCGGGCACAAAGTAAACGCCGCCCGTATCGGGCACGGAGGACGCGACAAGTTCGCTCTCGGCGCTCGAAGAGATGAGCCCGAGCCCGTCGCGCAGCCATTGGATGCCGCTGCCCGCATTGAAGGCGCTCCCCTCGAGGGCATAGCGCGCCTTCCCGCCAAGCGTATAGCCGATGGTCGAAATGAGCCCGCTTCGGGAGCGCACGCACCGCTCCCCCGTATGGAAGAGCATAAAGAGCCCCGTGCCGTAAGTTACTTTGCAGTCGCCGCGCGCGATGCACCCCTGCCCGAAGAGCGCCGCCTGCTGATCGCCCGCGCACCCCGCGATCGGCACTTTAGTATTCCCGAGCATCGTCTCCCCCATGCGTGCATCGGAAGAGCGTACCTCGGGCAAAATGCCGCGCGGGATAGAGAAATAGTCCAAAAGTTCCTCATCCCATGAAAGGGTATGGATATTGAAGAGCATGGTGCGGGAAGCATTGGTGTGGTCGGTGACGAAGCTCTTCCCCTCGGTGAGGCGGAAGATGAGGAAACTGTCGACGGTGCCTGCGAGAAGGCGCCCGCGGGAGAGCAGCTCGCGCGCCGCAGGGATGTTGTCTAAGATCCAGCGGATCTTGCTCGCCGAAAAGTAGGCGTCCATCGGAAGCCCCGTCTTTTCGCGGATGCTTTCGCGCATTTCGGGCGGAACGGCAGCACAGAAATCGCTCGTACGGCGGCACTGCCAGACGATAGCGGGCGCGACGGGCTCTCCCGTCTCCCTGTCCCAAAGTACGACGGTCTCGCGCTGATCGGCAATGCCGATGCCAGCGATCGACTCCTCTCCGACGGCGCTCTTGCAGCTGTTCAGTACATACGCCGCCTTGAAGAAGATCTCGCTCGCGTCCTGCTCCACCCAACCGCTTTGCGGGAAGTTCTGGCCCACCTCCTGCTGCGCCGTGAAGATGAATTTCTTGGCGGCAAGGTCATAAACCATCGCCCTGACGCTCGTCGTTCCCGCATCGAGCGCAATGATATACTTTTTCATGCGTTCCTCCTGAAAAAAATGCCCGCCGC
Organism: uncultured Clostridia bacterium; assembly: GCA_944354535.1. Classification (GTDB taxonomy): domain Bacteria; phylum Bacillota; class Clostridia; order Christensenellales; family Borkfalkiaceae; genus Gallimonas. Next base: position 16,591 of record CALVPY010000029.1, on the reverse strand, counting down.
CCGTTGTTCTCGGGCCGCGGGCGCCGCTGTTTTGCGGTTCAGATCATTTTGAGAATGTTCTCATAGATGCGCGCATCGGCGTCGAGAAAGGTATCGAAGACGATCTTCATCCTGTTTTCGGGATGGCGCAGTTTCCAATTGACGGCGACCCCGGCCGCGATCTCCGCAGCTTCCTCGCGCGGGAAATTGAATACGCCCGTCGAGACGCAGCACACGGCGATGTTTTTGCAGCCCGCCTCGTCCGCAAGGTCAAAGACCGAATTATAGCAGGAACGAAGCTGCGAGCGCTGCTCGTCGGAGATCTCCCGCCCCACGCGCGGGCCCACGGTGTGGATGACATATTTGGCGGGCAGATTGTACGCCCGCGTGAGCTTGGCGTCCCCGATCTCTTCCTCATGCCCCTGCATGGAGATGAGTCTGGCGCAGTCCGCCCTCAGCTGCATCCCGGCAGCGGAGTGGATGACGTTGTCGATGCAGCTATGGGCAGGCAGAAAGCAGCCGAGAAGGGATGCGTTGCCCGCATTGACGACGGCATCCGCATCGAGGCGGGTGATGTCCCCCTGCCAGTGGGCGATGTTATACTTGATCTCGGGGATGTCGTCCGTTCTGACGATCCCGCGCTCCACGCTCTCCGTCCAGAAGAGGACGTCCTGATCCGCCAAAATTTCGGGCGGCACGGGCAGCGGGTTGCGGGTATTCATGTACTCGCGGATGACCCTGCGCTTGCGTTCGTAGGTAGAACTGAACGCCGCGATCATGCCGCGTTCCCGCAGCAGAAATTTGAGGATGCGGTCGCACCGCTCCATCTTTTCTTCCTCGCTTTGGGCGAGGGCGGGACGGGGATAGGGCGTTAAGTCGAATTCGCGGCGGTATTCTTCAAACGCAAGTCCCATCGTTACTTCCTCTCGCGGTTGTAGTTGATGAGGCAGCCCGCAAGCAGGATAGCGCGCTCGTCGGGCGTGAGCGTACCGACTTCGAGCACGATGTCGTGCGCCTTCCCCTCCGAGATGACTTTGGCGACAAAGCGTTCCTCGCCGCCCGCAAGCAGTTCGCGCACGTTCGCGATATAGACGAAGTCGCCCACTTTGAGCTCAAATTTTTGCGCCGTGAAGGGCAGCATCCCCCAGTTGATGAGGTTGGAGCGGTAGCGCTTGGTGGCGTACTGTTTGCAGATGTTGGCAACGCCCCCCAAAACGCGCTGGCAGGACGCCGCCTGTTCGCGCGCCGAGCCGTCGCCCGGGGAATTGCTGACGACGACGCTGCCGTAGATCGTACCCTCCTCGGGCCGGAAGGCGCCGAGCGCCGAGAGCACCTCTTCGGGGAGCGCGCCCGTCTCGCGGCGAGACAGCTCGTCCTTTTGCACGGCTTTTGCGCGCCCCACATAGGAAGGATCTTTGCGGGAGAGCGTGAACTCCGCAAGCTTCAAGGGGTTGGAGCGGTAAGAGGACGTCTCGCCCGAGGGGATGAGCTCGTCCGTCGTCGTCACGGGATCGGTGAGGACGGAGACGACGCGCATCAGAAGGTGCTTGCCGAGCGCGATCTGTTCGGGCCAGTCGGCGATGTTGGGGCCGTAGACGAGCGCCTCTTCGGGCTTTGCATTGCCCCAGCCGTGATAGACGCGGTTCTTGTAAATGGAGCCGTCAAAGCGGTACTTTTTGATACGGCGCGAATAGTCGAGATCGAGCGCCGAGGTGAGCACGCCGCCGTTTGCCGCCGTCGCCGCAATGGAGCGGGCGTCCATGAGCGCCACCGCCGCAAGCTGCCCGTCCTTGGGGCGGCTGCCTTCGCGGTTTTCGAAATTGCGCGTCGTGTGGCGGATGGAGAGACCGTTGTTGGCGGGCACATCCCCCGCGCCGAAGCAGGGGCCGCAGAACGCCGTCTTGACGATGGCGCCCGTCTCCATGAGCATGGAAGTATAGCCGTTCTCCGTCAGGCCCTTATACACGGGCTGAGAGGAAGGATAGACGCTGAAGGAAAAGTCGGTGCCGATGTTCTTGCCGCGCAAAATTTCGGCGGCTTCGGCGATGTTTTCGTACATGCCGCCCGCGCAGCCCGCGATGATGCCCTGGTCGACATAAACTTTGCCGTCTTTCACCTTATCGGTGAGAGTGAAGCTCTTATCGCCCTTGATCTTCCTGCCCTGCGCCTCGACCTTTGCAAGGATCTCGACGGGGTTTTCGAGGAATTCGCGGATGGTGTAGGCGTTGGAGGGGTGGAAGGGAAGCGCGATCATGGGCTCGACACGGGAAAGGTCGATGACGACCGCTGCATCGTAATAGGCGCCCTCGCGGGGCTTGAGCTCGCGGTAGTCCTCCTCCCTGCCGTGCAGAGCGAAGTACTCCTTCGTCTTCTCGTCCGTCTGCCAGACGGAGGAAAGGCAGGTCGTCTCCGTCGTCATGACGTCGATGCCGTTCCTGAAATCCATGGAAAGATTGGCGATGCCGGGACCGACGAATTCCAAGATCTTATTCTTGACGAAGCCCTTCGAAAAAGTCGCCTTGACGAGGGCGAGCGCCACGTCCTGCGGGCCGACGCCCTTTCTCGGCTTGCCTTTCAGGTACACGGCGACGATCTGCGGGCGCGCGACGTCGTAAGTCTGCTTTAATAGCTGCTTGGAAAGTTCGCCGCCGCCTTCGCCGATCGCGAGCGTGCCGAGCGCGCCATAGCGGGTGTGCGAGTCGGACCCGAGGATCATCGCCCCGCACTTTGCCGCCGTCTCGCGCATATATTGGTGGATCACGGCAAGATGGGCGGGCACATAGTCGCCGCCGTACTTCTTCGCCGCCGAAAGCCCGAAGATATGGTCGTCCTCGTTGATGGTGCCGCCCACCGCGCACAGCGAGTTGTGGCAGTTGGTGAGCGTATAGGGAATGGGGAACGCCTCAAGGCCGCTCGCCTTGGCGGTCTGGATGATGCCGACATAGGTGATGTCGTGCGAGGCGAGCGCGTCGAAGCGAAGGCGGAGCGCCTCGTCCGTACCGCTGTTGTGCGCCTTCAGAATGGAATAGGCGATGGTGCCTTTGACGGCCTCTGCCTTCTTGTCGGACGTCATGAACGCCTGCGACTCCTTGACGAGCCGCCCTTCCATGAGATAGACGCCCTGTCTGATGAGTTTTACCATATCGTTTCCTCCTCGGGTGAAAGTCGAAATTATAATTATTATATCAATTTTTACGTCTCTTTTCAAGTGTTCGCCCCGAAGAAACGCAAATTCGGGACGGTTTTTTTGCTTTTCGGGAAAAACCATTGCATTTTGCGCCGCGATGCCTTATAATATCTGCATGAACGAAAATAAGCGCTATCCCTTTTCTTTCACGCCCCTCATGCTCGCGCTCTTCTGGGCGGGGCTTCTTCTGTGCCTTGCGGGCTTTGCCCTCACCGTGTGGCGCTTCGCCGCCTTTCTGATGGACGGCGGGCTCTCCCCCTACGGCTGGGCGCAGTATGCGCTGCTGTTTTTCGCCTGCCTCGTGCTTTCCGTGCTCCTCATCTCCATGCTGATACGTTCGCAGTACGTCATCGGAGAAAAGCACATCCTCCTGCAATTGGGGATCATCCGCATCAAATATCCCTTAAAGGATCTCAAACACATCCACCTCTTCCGCGGGAGCCGGAAGCTCGCCCTCTACTTCGAAGGCGAAAAACCGAGCTATGCCGCCGTCGTCATCAAGAGTTCCCTCTTCGACGAATTTGTACAGGAACTGCTCTCCCGCTGCCCTTCGGCGGAATTTTCCTTTTCCACCCCCGAAGAGGAGAACGAGGAAAAAAAGAAAAAGAAGTAACAGTGCGCCAAAAGCGCAGGACCCGCCGAAGAGGCGGGTCTTTCCCTTTCGCAGAGGGCTTTGCGCCCCTTTTTTGCGCGCTCCCAAACGTCGGCATCAGAATGCGTCCTTCCTTGTCTTGCTCCATTTTTTGGCGATGAAATGCATCTTCCACGAGAGCGGCAGGAGCGCCGTCGAAACGTGCATGAGCTTGTTCCAGAAGCCGAGGACGGGCGAGCGTCGGTTTTTCCGGACGGCGTTAAGGCTCTTTCTTGCCACGGCGTCGGGCGGGAGCGCCGCAAGTTTCCCCCACAGCCCCTGCGTGCGGATGTTCTCTTTGACGTCCTCACGCGTGGGGATGGCGCCCGGCTGCACACAGGTGACTTTGGCGCGCCCGTGAAGCTCGGTGCGGAGCGCCGCCGCAAACTGCCACAGCGCCTTTTTTGCGGCGCTGTAAAGGGCAAAATAGGGCATGGGATAGAGCCCCGAAACGCTCCCCACGAACAGCAGCTCGGGGACGCCCTCGCCGCGCTCCAGAACGGCGCGGGCAAGCGACACCGCCCCTTCGAAGTTGGCGCGCGTTTGAAAGGCGATCTTTTCCTCCGTGTATTCTTCAAGCGGCTTCTGGATATCCGCCCCCGCCGCATAGACGAGGCGGCAAAAGCGCACCTTTTCGCGCTCAAACTCTGCAAAAAGGGCGCGGCGGGAACTGTTGTCTGCAAGGTCGCACACCGCCGTCCGGACGGAAAGGGCGGGATGGCTGTGCAGAAGCTGTTCGCGAAGGGCTTCAAGTTTTTGCGCGCTCCTGCCCGTGAGATAGAGCGGCTGAGAACGGCGGGCGAGCTCCTTTACGAACGCCCCGCCCAATCCACCCGTGGCGCCCGTGACGAGCGTATATAAAATCTCCATATCTGTCTCCAAAACAGCCCGAAGCAGAAAGCCGAAGCTCCCGACAAAGGGCTTGACAGCATTATATCACCTTTTGCGCTCGCATTCAAGCCCCGCCCGCCTGCACTTGACTTTTTTTGCAAAGCGGCATATACTGAAAGTATGCCAAAAAGCCACGGAAAACGGGCGGCGGGCGTCCTCCTCATCCTGGGGGCGGCGCTCTGCTTTGCGCTCATGAACTTATTCGTCAACCTTGCAGGCGAACTCCCCGTCATGCAGAAAGTGTTTTTCCGCAACCTCGTTTCGGCGGGAGTCGTCTTCGTGCTCCTGTGCTTTTCCAAAGAAAAATTCCGCATCCACGGCAAAGAGTGCCTGCTTTGGCTGTTTCTGCGCTCCTTTGTCGGCTTTTTGGGCGTCATCCTCAACTTCTATGCCATTGACAGGATCGGCAGCATCTCGGACGCTTCCATCTTAAACAAACTCTCCCCCTTCTTTGCCATCCTCTTTTCCGTCTTTCTGCTCAAAGAAAAGCCTAAGGCGTATGAGCTCGCGTTCGTCGCCCTCGCTTTTTTGGGCGCGCTGTTCGTGGTGAAGCCCACCTTCACGGCATCTTCCCTCCCCGCTCTTGCGGGAGTCTTGAGCGGCGCTTCGGCGGGGTTCGCCTACTCCTGCGTGCGCGTCCTCGGCGCGAAGGGCGAACGCGGGCTTATGACCGTCTTCTTCTTTTCCGCCTTCTCGACGCTCCTTGCCCTCCCCTTCTTCATAGCCTTCTATGAGCCGATGACCCCCTTTCAGTGGGCTTCCCTCCTTCTGGCAGGCGTTTCGGCAACGGGCGGGCAGTTCTTCATCACGGCGGCGTATCGCTTCGCGCCCGCCAAAGAGATCGCTGTATTCGATTATTCGCAGGTGCTCTTTGCGGCGCTTTTAGGCTTTTTCTTCCTTCAAGAGCTCCCCGACGCGTGGAGCCTTGCGGGATATTTTATCATCATCGGCGCAGCGGCGGGAAAGCAGCTGACGGCACACCATATCGCAAAGCGGCAGGCATCGCTTTCCAAAAACGTTCCGCCGCCGACATCTTCTGTCGGCATGACTGACGCCGACCGTCAGCCGCCCGACGAAAATGCCGCTCCCCCCAAAAGTTAGCGTTCCCTTCCGCAATTTTCACCGCTTTTCCCTTGCCTTTTACGGGGAAACGTGATAAGATAGAACGCACGCAAAGAGTTTGAATGACCGTTTGAAAGAGGGTATATGACCGACCGGGAGATCCCCAACTGCAACATGACCGAACCGCCGCTGCCGCCCGAAGGCATGCGGCCGAAGTCGCGTGCGCAGCTTCGCTCCTGGCTCATCAAGACGATCCTGATGCTCGCCCTCATCGCCTTCTCCATCGTGCTGATGTTCTCCATCGGCAACTATGTGACGGGCGGCGAACACGAACGCGTGGGATTCATCCAATTTTTGAAGCTCCTCGACTACCGCCGCTTTGCCCTGCTCCTTGCGGTGCTCCTCTTCTATCTCACGGTGGAGAGCGCAAAATATGCCTATCTTCTGAAGGTCTCGACGGGGAAATTCCGCTGGAAGATCTCCGTTAAGACGATGTTTTTGGGCAAGTATTACGACGGCATCACGCCCCTCAGCATGGGCGGCCAGGCGTTCCAGATCGTGTATCTTCACAAGAAGGACGTGCCGGGCGGCGTGGCTTCCGCCATCCCCCTCATCCGCTATATCGTCAGCTCCCTCGTCGTCACCGCGATCTCCGTCGTACTGCTCATTTTAACGCCGCAGCACGTTTCGGGGAGCATCGCTTCCAAGACGATGCTCATCCTTGCCGCCGTCTCGCTCGTACTCAACGGCTCTATCCCCGTCATCATCCTGCTCTTTACCATCTTCCCCAAAAAGATGATGCGCCTCGTCGTGGGAGCGGTCGCGCTGCTCCACAGGATGCACATCGTAAAGCGCAAATACCATGCGACGAAGAAGTGCGTCAACGCGCTGCTCGAATACAGCGGGGCGATGAAGCTGTTTGCAAAGAAATTCTTGCAGTGCCTGCCTCTCGTGCTCCTCTGCGTCATCGAAACGCTTCTAAACTACGCCATCCCCTTCTTCGTGGTGCTGGCGGTCGCACAGGACGTGGAACCCACCCTCGAATTTCTGATGCAGATCTTGTGCCTGAGCACACTCACGCGGTACACGGCGCTCCTCATCCCCACGCCCGGCAACACGGGCGCAATGGAAGCGACGGGCTCGCTCATCTTTTCCACGGTGACGAGCATCCAGCCCATGCTCGGCTGGGTGGTACTCGTGTGGCGCTTCTTCACTTACTATATCTACATCCTCTCGGGGATCGGCATCAACATCTTTGAAGTCATCCGCGATGCCGTGCGCCAGAAGAGAAGGGCCCGCGAAGAAACCGCCCCTTCCCAAACGCCCGCCGACATACAGCCGTCCGAAGACGCGCAGCCGCCCACTGAGCCGCCCACAACCGAATAACGGAAAACGCTCCCCTTCTTCGGGGAGCGCTTTTTATTGGTTGAAGGGAACGATGGTGGGCGTCATCTTGCCCTTGTGAAGGACGAGATAGCAGTAGCTCGCCTCGGCATACGCCCCGAGCGCGCCCGGGTTGATGCAGAGGACGCCGTCCACCTTCTCAACGGAAGCGATGTGCGTGTGGCCGTAGAGCGCGCCTTCACAGCCGAGCTCCTTCGCGCGGGCGGCAAGGCGCGTTAGGTCGTGCTTGACGCCGTACCTATGCCCGTGGCAGCAGAAGAGGGAGACCCCCTCCGCCTCGAAGACGAACTCGTCCTCGCCGAAGAAGGCGTCGCAGTTGCCGCGGCAGACGCGCACTTTGTCGGGATATTCGTCGAGGACAGAGCGCATCTCGCCCGAGCCGTCGCCGAGATGCAGGATATAATCGTTTTCCGCAAACAGCCCTTCGAGCTTTCTCACCGCGCCGCGGTAGTGGGAATCGGAGAGGACGACGACGGTCTTCATCGCTGCTCCTCCAGCTTGGCAGCGAGCGCTTCAAGCGCCCTGCCGCGGTGGGAAACGGCGTTCTTTTCTTCGGGCGACGCCTCGCCGAAGCTCTTTTGAAGGTCGTCCGAAAAGAACAGGCAGTCATAGCCGAAGCCGCCTTCGCCCGTCTCCTTGTCGAGGATGCGCCCGTAGGTATGCCCCTCCGCCGTCACTTCGCGGCCGTCGGGAAAGACGATGGCAACGGCGCTCGTGAACCACGCGCGGCGGTTTTGCACCCCTTGCATATTGCGAAGGAGAAGGGCGCGGTTGCTCTCATCGGAGGAGTTCTTTCCGTCCTTTGAAGCATAGCGGGCGCTGTGTACCCCGGGCGCACCCGAGAGCGCCTCCACGCAGATGCCGCTGTCGTCGGCGATGGCGGGAAGCCCCGTCGCTTTGCACACGGCGCGCGCCTTCAAAAGCGCGTTTTCAAGAAAGGTCTCCCCCGTCTCTTCGACGTCGCCGAAATACCCCGCTTCCTTTTCGGAAACGACGGTAAAGCGCTGCAAAATGGCGCGGATCTCCTGAAGTTTATGGGCGTTGCCCGTGGCAGCCACGAGTTTCATTGTTCCACCTCCAACGAAGTAAATCGGAACTTTTCGACGTCGAACAGCCCCTTGTCGGAAAGTTTTAACTTGGGGATGACGAGCAGACTCAAAAAGACGAGCGTCATAACGGGCTCATAGCAGTCTTTGACGCCCATCTTGCGTGCGCGGGCGGAGATCTCCCCCGTGCGGGCGACGACCTCTTCGCAGGGCGCCGAGCTCATGAGCCCCGCGATGTCGAGCGGGAAACAGTCCTCCCCCTCCTTCGTGACGAGCGCCATGCCGCCGCCGATCGATTCCAAGAGCCGGACGGCGCGCGCCATCGCCGCGTTGTCGTCTCCGAGGACGACGAGGTTGTGGCTGTCGTGCGCCATCGAGACGGCGAGCGCCCCGCCGCGGAAGCCGTACCCCTTCAGGAGAGCTTTGCCGATGTTGCCCGTCGCAAAGTGCCGTTCGACGACGGCGAGCTTCACAAGGTCGGTGTTTTCAAGCACCACGTCGCCGTCCTTTGTTTGGACGGAGACGACTTCCCCCTCCGTGACGAGGGTGTGCGGCAGGATGGTCATCGCAAGCGCCCTGCCGCTCGGGATGTTGATTTTGAAGTCGTCCGCCGTGACGGGGCGGATGCGCACGGTGCTTCTGACGGCGTCGGGGAGATAGCGCTCCCCCTCTTCAAAGAGCGGCTTGCCGTGTTCTGCGACGAGCACGCCGCGCTTGAAGACCGCCTTCACGTTGAACTCGGTCAAATTATCGACGAGCACGAAATCGGCGTCGTACGAAGGCGCGACCGCCCCCTTACCCCGCATATGATAGCACTCGGCAATGTTGAGGGTCGCCATGCAGACCGCCTCGGCTGCCGGCACCCCGCGCGCAACGAGGCGGCGCAGAGCGTCGTCCATATGCCCCTTGTTTGCAAGGTCGTAGGCGTTTTTATCGTCCGAACAGGCGAGGAAGCGGCGGAAATTGAAGGGCGTGACCGCCGCGCAGTTGACTTCTAAGTTATGCGCCGAAGAACTGTTGCGAAGCTGCACATACATCCCGCGGGCGACCTTTTCCGCGCATTCTTCGGGGGAGCCGCACTCGTGGTCGGTCGCAATGCCCGCCGCAAGATAAGCGTTTAACGCGTCGCCGCATACATCGGGCGCATGGCCGTCGACGACCTTCCCCGCCGCGTGCGCCGCTTCGATCTTTTTGAGGGTGTCCTCATCGGCAGCAAGCACCCCGGGGTAGTTCATCATCTCCCCCAGCCCGTGGAAGAGCGGGCGCCCCATCTCATGCGCGGTCTCCGTGCCGTTCAAAACGGCGCCGCTCGTTTCGAAGGGAGTGGCAGGCACGCAGGAGGGAAGCTGCAAAAAGACGTCGAGCGGCTCGATGCCCTCCTTGCGGATGCGGGAGAACGCCTCTTTGACATACTCCGCGCCCGCGATGCCGCAAACGTTGACGAGCTCGTGCGGGTCGGCGACGATGCCCGTCGTACCGTGGGCGACGGCGAGCCGCGCAAAGGCTTCGGGGGAGAGCAGGGAGCTCTCCACATGGATGTGAGCGTCCATCAGCCCGGGGAGGGCAACAAGCCCGCTGCCGTCGTAAACTTCCTTCCCCTCGTACCCCTTGCCGAGGGCGGCGATCCTGCCCCCTTTGACGGCGATCTCCGCCTCTTCCGCCTCTCCCGTGAATACATTGAGGATGCGCGCGCCCTTGATGACAAGGTCGCACTGTTCGCGCCTCATGGCGCAGTCGATGAGCTGTTTCATAGCCACTATTATAGCACAAAAGCGGCTCTATTTCAAGCCGCTTTTCATGATATTGGAAATAAAAACCCAAACCTCCTGCGCGAAAAGCCGCGCAATGAGGCAGCAAAGAGGCTTACGAAAGAGCGACGTCGAGCAGCATCATGAGGCAGAACCCGAGGACGATGCCCGAAGTAGCCAGCGCCTTGCTGCCCGAAAAGCATTCGGGGATGAGTTCGGAACAGACGACGGCGATCATCGCCCCCGCCGAAAAGGAGAGCGCCCACGGCATGAGCCCTGCGACGGCGCCCGCCGCCAGAACGCCCACAAGGCAGGCGGGGATCTCCACCGCGCCCGAACCGACGGCAAAGAGAAAGCTTCTCAACGGCGTCATCCCCTTTGCCCGCAGCGGGAAGGCGACGCACATCCCTTCTGGAAAGTTCTGTACGGCGATGCCGAACGCGAGAAGGAGCGCTCCTGCGCCCGCCGCACCCTCCGCAAAGGCGACGCCCACCGCGAGCCCTTCGGGAATGTTGTGCAAAAGCACGGCAAAATACAAAAGCGTACACTTCGCGCCCCGCTCCCCGTTCGCCCCGATCGCCTCCCCCCTTTCCCCCGCCGAAAAGAACCGCCCGCGCGTGCGGGTGAGGATGCGGTCGGAGAGCAGGATGAACGCCCCGCCGAACGCAAAACCGAGCGTCACCGTCACATAGGAAGGCAGCGCGCTCTCGTATTCGAGCGCGGGCAGAAGGAGGGAAAAGAAGCTCGCGGCGACCATGATCCCCGCCGCCCCGCCCGTGAGGAGCGTGAGAAGGGAGGAGGGCATCTTCTTGGAGCCGAAGACGGCAACGGCGCCCAAAGAGGTAAAGAGGAACATCAGAAGCGACGCAAAAAACGCCTGTAAGACGGGGTGCAGCGAAAAGAAGAATTGCATTGGTGAGGCCTCCGCCGCCCGAAGACTTCGGGCAGTTACCCCATCCTATGCGCCGGCCTTCTTCCCGCGTTCCTGCTCTTTGGGAAACGCCCGCGGCGGCGCAAAGCAGGGAGCGCCGCCGCGGGCGCATCGCACGAAAGAGACACGAAAAAACGGACTGCCCGAAAAGCAGTCCGTTTTTCGCTTAAAAAGTGTTACTTGGCTTCCGCTTCGGCGGCGGGAGCTTCGTCCGTCATGAGGTCGTTGTAGCGGCCCGAAAGCTGCACGGAGGCGTTCTTGTAGTCCTTCATGCCCGTGCCTGCGGGGATGAGCTTGCCGATGATGACGTTCTCTTTGAGGCCGATGAGCGGGTCGCGCTTGGTGCAGATGGCGGCTTCCGTCAGCACTCTCGACGTCTCCTGGAAGGAAGCGGCGGAGAGGAAGGAATCGGTCGCGAGCGCCGCCTTGGTGATGCCGAGCAGCACCCTCTTTGCCGTTGCGGGAACGCCGCCCGCCATGATCGTCTTTTCGTTCTGCTCTTCGAAGGTGAACATATCGACGAGCTGGCCGGGGAGCATCTCCGTCGTGCCCGCGTTCTCGATGCGGACCTTGCGAAGCATCTGGCGAACGATGATCTCGACGTGCTTATCGTTGATATCGACGCCCTGCGAGCGGTAGACGGACTGGACCTGTTCGAGGATGTAGTCCTGCACGCCCTTGACGCCCTTGACGCGGATGATGTCCTGCGGGTTGACCGAACCTGCATTGAGCATATCGCCGGGGTTGACGATGTCGCCCGTCTTCACCAAAAGCTCTGCGTTGAAGGGAAGCACATACTCCTTGAGCTGGACGTCGGTGCCCTCCTCGCGGATGAAGATGTGGTTGAGATTATCGGAGTTATCCACCGAGACGATGCCGCGGAATTCGCAGATAGTGGCAACGCCCTTGGGCTTGCGCGCTTCGAAGAGCTCTTCGACACGGGGAAGACCCTGCGTGATGTCGCCCGTCGCCGCGATACCGCCCGTATGGAAGGTACGCATGGTGAGCTGAGTACCGGGCTCGCCGATGGACTGCGCCGCGATGACGCCGACCGCTTCGCCCACCTTGATGGGCAGCGTCGTTGCCATGTTCTTGCCGTAGCACTTGGCGCAGACGCCGAAGCGCGTGTTGCAGTTGAAGATGGAACGGATGTTGACGCCGTTCTTGTATTTTTCCATCGAGGCAAGCTTCTTCGCCTTCTCCTCGGTGATCATCTCGTTGCAGGGGACGATGACTTCGCCCGTTGCGTCGTCGATGAGGTCTTCCGCCGCGAACCTGCCCGTCAGGCGGTCTTCGAGCGATTCGATGAGCTCGCCGTTGGGGCCGACGATGGCGCTGACAATAGTGCCGCGCGGCTTCCTGCCCGCCGAGCAGTCCTCTTCGCGCACGATGACGTCCTGCGAGACGTCGACGAGACGGCGGGTAAGATAACCCGAGTCTGCCGTCTTCAGAGCGGTATCGGCAAGGCCCTTGCGGCCGCCGTGCGAGGAGATGAAGTATTCGAGAACGGAAAGGCCGTTTCTGAAGCACGACTTGACGGGGACTTCGATCTTTTTACCCTGCGGGTTGACCATGAGTCCGCGCATGCCCGAAAGCTGCTTGATCTGGTCGATGGAACCGCGGGCGCCCGAATCTGCCATCATCCAGATGGGATTGAACTTATCGCGGTTGCCCTGCTCTTTGAGGAGGGCTGCGACCTTATCCGTCGCGTCGTCCCACACGGAGATGACGGCATGATAGCGCTCGTCTTCCTTCAGAAGGCCGCGGGCGTACTTTTTGGAGATCCTGGCGACCTGCTCTTCCGCCGCTTCGACGATGGCGTTCTTTTCGCCCGGGATCTTCATATCGAAGACGGACGTCGTGAGCGCCGCGTAGGTGGAATACTTGTAGCCGCGTTCCTTGATGGCATCGAGCACGGCGGAAGCCTTGGGCGCATAGCCCGTCTTGAAGCACGCCTCGACGATCTTGCTCAGGTGCTTCTTGCCGATGGCGCGCGCCCCGCCGATGAACTCGGTGGAAAGCTCGAGCTTCAGATAATCTTCGGGCTTTTCGCGCTTGACGAAGCCCAAATCCTGCGGCATGCCGTCGTTGTAGATGATGCGGCCGACCGTCGTCTTGATGACGCCCGTCACGGTGAGGGCGCCGTTTGCCCTGCGGCGCACGAACACATGGCCGCGGATGCCGTTGTTGGGCACGTTCTCCTCGCGGGAGAAGGTGCGCTCATAGGGAAGTTCAAGCTCGTCGAACTTGCCTGCGGGCAGCTCCACCGTGCGGCGGACGTAGATCTCGTCCTGGCAGTGGGTATCTTTGAGCTGATAGCTCATGAGCGCCTCGTCGAAGGAGGCGAACACGGGCGGTTCGTACACTTCGCCGTTCTCGTCGGGACGGCCCTGAGAATCGTACTTCTTGCCCTCCTCTCTCCTAAGGATGGTGAGGTAGTATGCGCCGATGATCATGTCCTGCGTGGGGCTCATGACCGACTTGCCGTCTGCAAGCTTCAGAATGTTATTGGCGGAGAGCATCAAAAATCTTGCTTCCGTCTGCGCCTCGATGCTGAGGGGAAGGTGGACTGCCATCTGGTCGCCGTCGAAGTCGGCGTTGAAGGGGCCGCAGACGAGGGGTGAAATTTTGATGGCGCGGCCTTCGATGAGCACGGGCTCGAATGCCTGGATGGAGAGGCGGTGCAGCGTGGGCGCACGGTTGAGGAGCACGGGGTGATCCTTGATGACTTCTTCGAGGACGTCCCACACGAAGTCCTTCGCCTTTTCGACGGTGCGCTTGGCGCTCTTGATGTTGTGGCACTTGTTGGTCTCGACGAGCCGCTTCATGACGAAGGGCTTGAAGAGCTCGATCGCCATCTCCTTGGGAAGACCGCACTGGTAAATTTTCAGTTCGGGGCCGACGACGATGACCGAACGGCCCGAATAGTCGACGCGCTTGCCGAGGAGGTTCTGACGGAAGCGGCCCTGCTTGCCGCGAAGGAGCCCCGAGAGCGACTTGAGCTCGCGGTTGGAAGGCCCCGAAAGCGGCTTGCCGCGGCGGCCGTTGTCGATGAGGGCATCGACGGCTTCCTGCAGCATGCGCTTCTCGTTCTTGATGATCATCTCGGGCGCGCTGAGCTCGATCATGCGCTTCAAGCGGTTGTTGCGGTTGATGACGCGGCGGTAAAGGTCGTTGAGATCGCTCGATGCAAATCTGCCGCCGTCCAGCTGCACCATGGGGCGCAGGTCGGGCGGGATGACGGGCAGCACGGTGAGGATCATCCACTCGGGGCGGTTGCCGCTCTTGCGGAAGGCCTCGATGATCTCGATGCGCTTGATGGCTTTCACGCGCTTGGGCCCGGAGGCGTTGGTCTCGATGATGTCGCGCGTCTCCTTGCTCTCTTTTTCAAGGTCGACCGCCATTAAAAGTTCGCGGATCGCCTCGGCGCCCATGCCCACTTTGAGGCCGGTGACCGAGCTGTCCCCCATCGTCTCTTCGAGGTCGCGCAGCTGCTTGTCGTTGATGACCTGCTTATATTCGAGCCCCGTCGTACCCGGATCGAGGACGACGTATGCCGCGAAATAGATGACCTGTTCGAGCGCCTTGGGGCTCATGTCGAGGAGCAGCCCGATCTTGCTCGGGACGCCGCGGAAGTACCAGATGTGCGAGACGGGAGCCGCAAGTTCGATGTGACCCATGCGCTCGCGGCGCACCTTGGCGCGCGTCACTTCGACGCCGCACTTCTCGCAGATGATGCCCTTGTAGCGGATGCGCTTATATTTGCCGCAGTGGCATTCCCAGTCCTTGGTGGGGCCGAAGATCTTCTCGCAGAAGAGGCCGTCGCGTTCGGGCTTCTGGGTGCGGTAGTTGATGGTCTCGGGTTTGGTCACTTCGCCGTACGACCATTCCCTGATCTTTTCGGGAGATGCCACGCTGATCTGGATGGAGTTAAAATCGTTTAATTCGTACATTACCCTGCCTCCCGTGATTATTCGTTGTCGTCCTTGTCGTCTTCGTCGTCATCGAAGAGATCGCCGAAGGAGAAGTCGTCGTCGACGTCGCTCATGTCGTCATCGTCTTCGAGGTCCTTGTCGCCGAAGAGATCTTTGGAAACGAAGTCTTCGTCTTCGCCGGCGTCGTCGAAGAGCGAGCCGATGCTCTCGTCCTCGTCTTCGTCCTCGTCGTCCATGCCGAAGTCGAAGTCCTCTTCCTCCGCCTTGATGTCGTGCGAAGGGGTCTTCTTCTCGTCCTCTTCGTCGTCAAATTCGCGGATGATGAGCTCGTCGTTGTTCTCGGTGAGCACTTTGACGTCGAGCGCGAGGGATTGCAGCTCTTTCAAGAGCACCTTGAACGCTTCGGGGATGCCGGGTTCGGAGATGTTGTTGCCCTTGACGATGCTCTCGTACGTCTTGACACGGCCGACGATATCGTCCGACTTGACGGTGAGGATCTCCTGGAGGATGTGCGCCGCGCCGTAAGCTTCGAGCGCCCACACTTCCATTTCGCCGAAACGCTGGCCGCCGAACTGCGCTTTGCCGCCGAGGGGCTGCTGCGTGACGAGCGAGTAAGGGCCGATGGAACGGGCATGGATCTTGTCATCCACGAGGTGGATGAGCTTGATCATGTACATGATACCGATGGTGACGCGGTTTTCGAAGGGTTCGCCCGTTCTGCCGTCGAACACCTGGAACTTGCCGTCCACCTTGCCGTCGGGATTGAAGAGGTTGTTCTCTTCGAAGAGTTTTTCGATGTCCTTCTCCGTCGCGCCGTCGAAGACGGGGGTCGCGATCTTCCAGCCGAGCTGGCGGCAGACATAGCCGAGGTGCACTTCGAGGACCTGACCGATGTTCATTCGGGAAGGCACGCCGAGGGGATTCAAAAGGATCTGCAGCGGGGTGCCGTCGGGCAGGAAAGGCATATCGGAAAGAGGCAGCACGCGGGAGATGACGCCCTTGTTGCCGTGACGGCCTGCCATCTTGTCGCCCACCTGGATCTTGCGCTTCTGCGCGATGTAGACGCGCACGAGCTTGTTGACGCCGGGCGAAAGTTCATCCTTGTTTTCGCGGGTGAAGATCTTGACGTCGACGACGATACCGCCCTCGCCGTGAGGCACGCGGAGGGAGGTGTCGCGCACTTCGCGCGACTTTTCGCCGAAGATGGCGCGAAGGAGACGCTCTTCGGGGGTGAGTTCGGCTTCGCCCTTGGGGGTGACCTTCCCGACGAGGATATCGCCGCTGTTGACTTCGGCGCCGATGCGGATGATACCGTCCTCGTCGAGGTCTTTCAACGCGTCGTCGCCCACGTTGGGGATGTCGCGCGTGATCTCTTCTTCGCCGAGCTTGGTGTCGCGCGCTTCCGTCTCGTGCTCCTCGATGTGGATGGAGGTAAAGACGTCGTCCTGCACGAGCTTTTCGGAGATAAGGATCGCGTCCTCGTAGTTATAGCCTTCCCACTCCATGAAGCCGACGAGGATGTTCTTGCCGAGCGCGAGCTCGCCGTGGTTGGTGGAAGGGCCGTCGGCAATGACCTCGCCCTTTTCCACGCGGTCGCCCGTGGAGATGATGGGACGCTGGTTGAGGCAGGTCCCCTGATTGGAACGCTGGAATTTCTTTAACGGATATTCGTCGACGAAACCGCTGTCCTGACGGATCTTGATGAGATCGGAGGAGACGGCCACGGCGACGCCCGCTTCCTTGGCGCGGACGATGACGCCCGAATCGCGCGCGATGG
>CALVPY010000028.1 GCA_944354535.1 uncultured Clostridia bacterium | reverse complement strand
TCGATCATGCCTTTGTAGACTTTGCCGTAGCTATTATCCCACTCTTCCATGGAAAGCGCGTTGACGGAAGTTGCGATGTGGGGATCGCGCTCGTCCGAGCCGTCGCCCGGGAAGTGCTTCATCGCGCAAACGATGCCGCTTTCCGAAATGCCGCGGAAATATTCCTTGCTCATCGCAAGCACGGTGTCTGCATCCTTCCCCCATCCGCGCACGGAGATGCCGGGGTTGTGCCAATTGGTGACAAGATCGACGATGGGCGCAAATGCCCAATTGCTGCCCGTCGCCTTCGTCTCGATGCCGCAGATGCGGCCGAGTTCGTAGGCGTATCTGGTGTCTCCCGTGGCGGCGATCTTCATCTCATTGCCGATGAAGGTGCCGTCTTTACTTGCGCCGTTGCCGCCCGATTCGACGTTGACCGCGGAAAGGACGGGGATCTTGGAAAATTTCTGGAAGTTGTAGTTCATCTCCCACATCTCTTCCTTGGAGCGGGGGTTGAAGCGGATGCCGCCCATGTGCATACGGGAGACTTCCTCTTTGACGTCCTCCTCCTTGTTGGAGCCCGTGAGGTGGATGAAGAGCTGACCGATCTTTTCCTCTTTCGTCATGTGGGCGATGGTGTCTTCCACCCAGGAAATTTGTTCGTCGGTGAGATAGAAAGGTTTTGCTTTTAAGTTGACCATGATGTATTCCTTATTTTGGTTTTGTTGGGAGAACAGCACGTTCGGCAGCTGCCGGACGTGCCGTTCTACAGGGGGTATAAAGAGGAAGAATTGATGAGCTATTTTACTCCCTCAGTCTCATCATCGGCATACGCCGAATGATGAGACAGCTCCCTCAAGAAGGCGCCGGGATCAAGGTGACTCCTTCCGTCACGGCTTCGCCGTGCCACCTCCCTCAATGAGGGAGGCAAGGGAGAGAGCTGTTCGCCCGCTCACCCTTAAAGAGGGAGGCAAAGGGAGAGAACTGTTCGCCCGCTCACCCTTAAAGAGGGAGGCAAGAGAGAACTGTTCGCCCGCTCACCCTTAAAGAGGGAGGCAAGAGAGAACTGTTCGCCCGCTCACCCTTAAAGAGGGAGGCAAGGGAAGAGTTTAGCCGTTGAGAGAGTGGTAGACGTTGTTGAGCATATTGGTGATCTGGTCTACCTGACAGGTCTTTTTGAGGGATGCATACCAGCTGTCCCACGAAGAGAGCGGCCGGGAGCTGTCGCCCTTGATGAACTTGGGAATGTCCACCGCGAGAGCGTTGCGCAGCTCGGCGAGCTTATCTTCGTAGATGTCGTACTGGTCGGGCGTCAGTTGGCCATAGAAGGACTTGGTGAGATACTCGGAGGGCGTGAAGTAGTTCCAAAGGTACTCGCGCACCTGGTGCTCGTCCATCTGCTCCCGAAGCGCCACGAACGCTTCCAGCCCGAACATCCGCTTGCAGGTCGTGTAATACTCCTGCTCGGTCGTGAGCTGAGGGCCCTCGTTCAGGTAGTACTCCCCTTTGCCGCCGTCGGGATCGGGGTTGTAGACGGTGATGCCTTCGGGATAGCCGACATCGGCGTAGATCTCCTTGACGCCGTCCTGCGATTCCTCGAGCATCTCCTTCGAAAGCCCCCTGCCCTTCATGACGCTGTATTCTTCCGTATAGCAGGCGTCGAGCAGGGTGAACATGGCGGCAAGGTCCTTACCGTTCTTTTCGGCGTCCGTCGTGACCATGATGGAGTTGACCTCGGGCTGCATACAGTAGAAGGTATAAGGCTTGACATACTGCTGTTCGGGCGCGCCGTACTTATCGTTGATGGGATAGGGCATCCCTTCGACGTAGATGCCTTCCGTCGTCGGCGTACCCATATCCATGCCGTCGAAGAGCTGATCGTTCATGCCGAGATACATGCCGACGAAGCCCTGACGGACGGTGTTTTCGTCGCTGCGCCAGAAGAGTTCGTCGTTCGTCTGGAAGTTGGGGTCGATCCAACCGTTCGCATACCACTTGTTCATCGTCTCGACATACGTCTTGAAGGCGGGTCCATCCGCACCGAACACGACGTTTTCGCTCGTTTCGTCCGTCTGCCACTCGACGCCCGAGCCGCCGAAGGAGGAAACGAGGTTGCCCGTCGAGATATAGCCCGACTGATACATACTCATGGGATAGCCTTGCGTATAGCCGAGGCCCGCACGCGCCGCCTGCATCACATCGAGCAGCCACTCCCAATCGGAGAGCGTCGCCGCCCACTGACCCTGATAGGTCGTAAAGTCGCGCTCGAGGCTGGAGAAAGGCCCCTCTTCGAGCTCTGCGGCACGCTGCTCGGAATAGGAAGCGTACTCGCCGTGCATATAGTCGTAGAGCTGCTGATCGTAAGTGAAGGTACCCGTGCCCGTCGCGGAGCCGTCCGACGTGTATTTGAGACCGTACCAGCTGGGGAAGAGGATGCCGTCTACCCACGTTCTGTTGCCGTTTTCGTCCGTCTGCCAGCCCCAATCGGGATGCGCCTCGGCGAAGGTCTGCTCCCCGACCGTGCCGTCTTCGGAGAACACTTTGCCGTACTCGAGCAGCCAATCCTTGCGGTACTGATAGCCGTAGTAGTATTCGTAGACGTTCTCCTGGAAGGTGTAGAGTTGAAGATACTTTCTTTCGCCGTTCACCGTCGAGGTGACAAGGTTCTCAACGCCCAGCTCCTTGACAAAGTTGAGGTAGTTGGGCATATAGTTTTCCACCCACCAGGTGAGGTCGAGGAGCTTGCCGCTCTCGTACATGGTGAGCACCGTTTCGGAGGCGTAGTCGAGCTCGAGGATGTCAACATCGCCGCTGCCGAGCGCGGTGATCCAGCTGTTCTGCTCCTGCCCCGTCGTCGCTGCCTGGAAGCGGAGGGCGACGTTGTTGGTGACTTCCCCGCCCTGCGTGTAGCTGCCGTTTGAGCCCGCAGCCGACTTGTAGGTATAGGGATCTTTGGTGAGATACAGGACGCCGGGGTTCTGATCGTAACTTTCGTAGGCGCCGCCCACGCCCGTGCCGTCCGCCGTGTGGATCCAATAGGTGAACGTGCGCTCGGCATCCGCCGTGTTGGAGGTGATGTTCACTTTTCCGCCGCACGCCGCCGCGCTCACGAGGGTGACCGCCGTCATGGAGAGCGTGAGAGCCGCAAGATACTTTCTTTTCATAACGTTCCTCCTTAAAAGAGTCGGGGCGGCGGCTTCGCCGCCCCGTTTGCTGCCGTCCGCTCAGCCGAGAACGCCGACGAGCGTGTTGGACCCCGTGAACTCAACGGGGTTGCCGCTGATCCCGAGGGAAATGACGATGCCGACTTCCTGCAGTTTGGAAGTATCGGACGAAACAGGCTCCTGCCCTTCCAGCGTGACGGTGAGAGCATAGTTCGCAAACGACCAGGTGCCCGCCGAGATCTGCGTATCGCCCATCGAGACGGCGCAGGTGTGATCTTCGTACAGCGAGAGCGTCAGAACGAAGTTTCCGCCGCCGCCCGTGAGCGTGCCGAGAACTTCGGGCGCCGCGGGCTTGGCGTTTTGCAGTTTCGCAAGCTCGGACGAAGGGAAGGTGAAAGTGGCGGTCTGATCGGGCATACGGTCGCTGAGGTCGCCCTTCCAGGTGACGTGCGCGCCGTCCGCGTCGATCGCATAGGTGAATTCGCCCGAAGAAGTGTTCGCAAAGCTGATAGTATAGCCGTCGAGCGTCCAATCGGTGGTGATCTCAATGGAGCTTGCCCCGACGTTTGCGGAAAGGACGGCCGTGCAGTCGCTCCTGAAGGTGAGCGTGAAGGGAATTTCGACGCCCACGTTAATGGAAGCATTGGCAACGACAAGATCTTCGACCTCGCCCGAGGTGACTTCCTCGTAAGGGACGAGTTCGAGGGTGACGGTGCCGTTCGTGAAGGTCGCAGACGAACCGTCTTCGGCGATGGTCAGTTTGCCGACTTCGGCGCCCGAGAAGGTATCGTTGAGGGTATAAGTATTGCCTTCCTGCACATATTTGCCGTTCCAGACATTGGAGCCGCCGAGGATGTTTCCTTCAAAGCCCTTGTGCGTGATGATGAGGCTGTAATCGGAAAGGACCGCGCCCGCCTCGGCGTCGGCGGGGATGTCGCTCTCGTTCTTTAACATGAAGCGGTAAAGTTCGATGGGCGCCTCGTCCTCCGTCGTGAAGTCGCGAAGAGACGAGTGGCTGAGCGTGCGCGTCGCCTGATCGAACTTGTAGTTGTAGATCATGTCGCTCTCGCTGTCGTAAGCGAGGGCGTTTGCGGGCGTGCCGTACGCATAGCCGACGGCGGGCGAGGGAAGGGCCCCTTCCGCTTCCGCGCTTGCATTGACGGTGATGGGCTCGGTCATCTCTTCGTCCGCCCAGAAATAGATGGCGGTATCAAAGGTGAGCCATTCGCACTTCCCCTTGCCGTCCGCTTCCGCCGCGGGATCGATGATGGTGCCGTCCGGAGCGGTCGCCGCCGTCGTGATAGATTCCTCTTTCACTTCGTACCAACCCTTATAAGAGACGGTGAAGCCCGAAAGATAGGCGGTGCCGTCCTCGTAGAGCTTGATGAGGGCTTCGTGCGAGCTGTCCATCTGATTGCTGAACACGCCGTCGGTGATCTTCGTCTCCTCGGGAGGAGTGACGGGCTCCCCGCCCATGTCCTCGCCGCAGTTGTCGCACTTACCGTCGTTATCGCTGTCGACGTGCTCGGTGCAGGGGGTATCGGGATCATCGTCTTCAGGGTCGGTGCAGGCTGCCATCAGCCCCGCGCTCATTGCAAGCACGGCAGAGAGTGCAAGCATCGCAAGTAATTTCTTCTTCATAGTTTTCCTCCAATATTTTAAGTTGACGGATCTTAGCCGCAATTTTTAACCTTTGACTGCGCCCACCACGACGTTCTTTTCCAGCTTCTTCTGGAAGAAGGGGAAGATGCACAGGATGGGCAGAGTGCTCGCGATGATGACCGTATAGCGGACGAGATAGAGCGACCACGCCGCCGCGGAACCTGCCGCGAGATAGTTATCCGACCGCGCCGAGAGGTCGCGGATGAGCAGCTGCAGCGGCCACAGGTCGGAGAAGTTGGAGCTTAAATAAATGGATGCGGGCATCCACGAATTCCACTGCAGGATGACGCTGTTGAGGATGACGACGACGGCGAAGGTCATTGCCTGCGGGAGCATGATCTGGAACATGATGCGAAGATGCCCCGCGCCGTCGAGTTTTGCCGATTCCACCGTCGATTCGGGCACGGTGCAGAACGCGTTGGACATCATGACGACGAAGAAGGCGTTCGTGCAGCCCGGGATGATGACGGAGAGGATGGTATCCGTCATGCCCAGCCCCTTGACAACGGCGTACGTCGGGATGAGGCCGCCGTTGAACATGGACGTGAACATGACAAAGAGCGTCAGAAACGGTTTTAATTTGGTGTTGCGGCTGATGACATACCCGCCCGTGATGTTGACGACCATGCCGATCGAAACCGAACAGATGACATAGAGAATGGTGTTGAGATAACCGCGGAAGATAGAGCCGTCTTCAAAGATGTACTCGTAGCCGCTGAAGTCCCATGCGCCGTCCGCATTGGCGACCGGCCACCACACGATGCCGCCCTTGTACGTCTCCCCCATGCCGAAGGCGATCTGCTTGGGATCGGAAACGGACGCCATGAGAACGTGCCATAAGGGGATCAGGCAGATGAAGGCGACGAGAAAGAGGATGCTCCAGGTCACACAGGTGACGGCGATATCCCCCGCCGACTTGCCCTGCACCATGCCGCCCGAGCCCTGAATGCGCTTTTGCATTGCGATGCGTTCCTGTCTTGTCATAGCAAGCCTCCTCAGAAGAGCGAGCTCTTGGTGAGCCAGCGCGAAAGATAGTTGGACGAAAGGAGCAGGGTGACGGAGATGACCGACTGGAAGAGGCCGCTCGCCGCCGCAAGGCCGAAGTCTGCCGTAGAACCCATGGAACCCGTCGTCAGGCGGTAGGTGTAGGAATAGATGGTATCGGCAACGTCGAAGATGCCCGTATTGTAGAGGAGCACCACCTTATCGAAGCCCGCCGTGATCATCGTACCCATCTTGATGGTGAACATCATGACGATGGTGGGCAGGATGCTCGGGATGGTGATCTTCCACGTCCGCTGCCATCTCGTCGCGCCGTCCATCGCCGCCGCCTCATAGAGGCTGGGATCGATGGCGTGGATCGCCGCCACGAAGATGATGGAAGAATAGCCCGCGTTCTGCCAGATGTCGGTGAACATATAGATGAGCCAGAAAGTGGGCGGATCTGCCTGGGCGAGAAGGTTGCCCTCCGAATAGCCGAACCAGCCGCAGATCGCCGTGACGACGCCCTCGTCGCCGACGAGCTCTTTGATGATCTGGCAGACGACGACCGCCGAGACGAAATACGGCATATAGGTGACCGTCTGCACGAAGCGGCGGAAGCCCTTGTTCCTGACCTCCGAGACGAGGATGGCGAGGATGACTGGCGCCGCGAAGCCGAACGTGATGTTGAGGAGGCTCATCACCGCCGTGTTGCGGATGGCGAGCCAGAAATTGCTGCCCACGCTCGTCGTGAAGAGGCGCGTAAAGTTTTCCCAGCCGATCCAATCGCCCCCGAAGAGAGAGATGTTGGTGGAATCGACATCCTGGAACGCCATGAGGACGCCCAGCATGGGGATGTAGTTGAAGATGATGAAGTAGACGGCGCAGGGAATGAAGATGAGATACAAGATCCAATTGAGCTTGAAGTCCTTTCCCCAGCCGTGGCCTTCGGAGCGCGGCCGTTTGGAGCCCGTACGCCCCGCCGCTTTGGCGGAAGATACCGCCGAGACCCGGTCTGTCATAAGATCACCCCTTATGTGATGTTGCCTGCATTATAACGCGTCTGTACCGTTCTGTATTGCAAGTTTTTAATGATTATATCAGATTTTTAGTATAATCTGTCAGTTTTTTCGCTCTTATTTGTGCGTTATCACAAACGGAACGATCGTATTTGCCGCGATGAGCTTTAAGATGCGGGCGGCGGCGCGGATGCAGTCCTCTCTGTTCACTTCGCGCGAACGAAGGGCTTCTGCGAGCGCTTGCGCCTGCTTCGCGCTCCCCGGCATGACGAGGTCGCAGCCCGACATCTGCGCCTTTTTGAGATCGCCTCTGCCTTCGAGGACGGAATCCCAATCGGAGATGACGGCGTTTTCAAAGCCCCACTCCTGCCGCAGCACTTTGGTGAGAAGGTCGTAGTTGTTGGTGTTGTAGACGCCGTTGATCTTGTTGTAGCTCGCCATGACCGTCATGGGAGCGGACTTTTTGACGGCGATCTCAAAGCCTTTCAAGTAGAGTTCCCGAAGGGCGCGTTCTCTTACATTGCTCGAAGAGGAGACGCGCTCGAATTCGCTGTTGTTGCAGGCGAAATGCTTGACGGAGACGCCCTTGCCCTCGTGCTTCTGCACGCCGCGCACGGTCGCCGCTGCGATCTCGCCCGAGAGGACGGGGTCTTCCGAGCAGTACTCGAAGGTGCGGCCGCAGAGCGGGTTCCGAAGGATGTTCATGCCGGGCGCCAGCCAGACGGTGACGCCCAGCTCCTCCATCTCCTTCCCCACCGCGTCGCCGAGGCGTTCCATGAGGGCGGTGTTCCACGTCTGCGCGCGGACGAGCCCGCACGGCCATGCCGTCGCATACTGGTAGTGGCAGACGCCGTCTTCGGGTTTGGCGAGCATCCCGGCGCGCATCATCTTGCCGAAGAAGCCGAAGTCGTACTGCGGATAGGGCTGCGTGCTCTTGAAAGAGCCGTCGGGAAGTTCGACGACTTCGGGCGTGACGTTGAGCCCCTGCGGGCCGTCGGAGAGGATGATATTCGGGATTGCACGGCTTTCATAGAGCTTGGACGTCGTGGAGCCGCTCGCGCCCATCACGTTGACGAGGCGTTCCTCCCCTCTCACGTCCGCGCCTACGAGGAGAAAGCCGAGCTCCTCTTCGGAGAGGGTGCGCGCAAAGGCGGCGTATTCGTCGTCTGCGGGAGGCAGAGGCGCATAGCCGTGCGTGAGAACGGGGATGACGGTAAGATCGACGTCGAGAACGGGCACGCCCTCATATAAGCTTTCGGCGCGGGCGGGCGGCGTGAGCTCTTGGAATTCCCCGCGGAAGGGGCAAACGGGCGTACACTGCTCGACGAGCTTTTCCTCCCCCACGCGGAGAAGGGCGACGGGCGTTAAGGAGTCGCTGCTGCCGCCGACGAAGACGGGATACTCCCCCGCCGCCAAAATGTAGGCGGAGCGGGCTTCGTCGTAAACAGCAAGATCGCGCACGGGGAAGGAGAGCATGAGCTTATAATCATCCCCCACGCCCACGACGTCCGTCTTGCCGAAGGCGACGAGGCGCTTGACTTCGCCCTGCGGGATGCCTGCGTAGACTTGCAGCACTTCCTTGCCCGCGAAGTTCCCGAGGTTTTTGCCCTTACAGCAGACGAGCACCGTGCCGCCCGCGAGCGACACGCACGCCGTATGCGAAAACTGCGTATAGGAAAGGCCGCAGCCGAAAGCAAAGCGGGGCGCCTTCCCGAAGGCGTCGAAATAGCGGTAGCCCACATAGATGCCTTCCGTAAAGTTCTGCTCCTTCGGATCGCCGTATTCGGAGAAAGTTGAAGTCGAGGGAAGATCGGAAAGCGCTTTGGGCCAGCTTGCCGTGAGCCTTCCGGAAGGCGAGACTTTGCCGAGCAACAGATCTGCAAGGGCGCTGCCGCCCGCCTGCCCGCCCTGCCCCAAAAAGAGGAGAGCGTTTATGGGGAGTTCGTCGAGGAAGGAAAGATCGAGAAATCCCCCCACGTTGACGATGACGCAGACGTTCTTGTAGTGAGCGCAGAGCGTCTTTAAGTTTTCATATTCCACGTCGTCGAGGCGGTAGTCGGCTTTTGCATCCTTGCGGTCTGCCCCCTCCCCCGCCTGACGGGTGATGACATAGAGGGCACAATCCGTCTCGTCCGTAAGATCGCTGTTTTCCACGGGAATGCCCGTGGGATAGACGAAGCGGTCGTGCGAGATGACGCCGAGGATGCGGTAAAGGTCGGTGAAGGAGGCGATCTTTTCTTCGATGCGCCCTTTCCACGCGGCATACTCTGCGGCATAGTGGGCATCGTAGCGATCGAGCCAATCTTTGGTGAGGACGGCGGCGCCCAAAGCTTCGAGCCCTTCCTCGATGCCGACGGTATGGCGGGGGTGCATCGCGCCCGAGCCCGTGCCGCCCGCGACCGTCTGCCGCGCGCCCGAGCCGTAGAGCGCCACTT
This sequence comes from uncultured Clostridia bacterium, assembly GCA_944354535.1. Taxonomy (GTDB): domain Bacteria; phylum Bacillota; class Clostridia; order Christensenellales; family Borkfalkiaceae; genus Gallimonas. The sequence goes on along the minus strand of CALVPY010000028.1, from coordinate 19,194 downwards.
TTTTGCATTTTAAGGGGAGCATTCCCTCGTTCTTTAAGAGCACGATCCCCTCGCGCGCCACTTCCCGCGCGAGTTCATTGTGCTGCTTTTCGCGTTTGGAAAGCTGAGGCGAGGTCGTGCCAAGTACGATCTTTTTCATAAAGACCTCCCTGTATTTTTTTCTGCATTATAGAAAAAAGCGGGCGCTTTGTATTGCAAATTTCTAAGGAATATGATAAAATCTTAATTGAAAATGATCGTATTTCTATCAATTTGCGAGGTTTTATGCTTTCAGGCGAACAATTACTCTATTTTTGCGAAGCGGAGGCGCGGCTTACGGGCGTATGCGTGCGCATCTATGAGGGGCGCGAAGGGAAGGAACTTGCAGCGATCTTCGGAAATCATACTGCGACCCGCGACATGAGCACGATCCCTCAGGACAGAGTCACCTTTGAAGGGGAAGGCACGATCGGGCTTGCGGACGTCGAACAGTTCATGCTCGGACGCATCCTTTCCGACCGCGATGGAAAGGTGCTCGTCATCGGGCCCATCCGTATGGGCGAGCTGACAGAGAGCGACATCGACGCGCTGATGACGAAGTTCGGGCTCCCCAAAGCGCTGAGGGGGGATATCTCCCGCTTCCTTACGGGGACGCCCGTGATGCCGCACGAAAACTTTTTAATGCTTTTGTCCCTCTTCAATCTTGCCCTCAACGGGAACGTCGTGCCCATGACGGAAATTTTATCGGGCGGGCCCTTGAAAGATGCGCCGAAGGAGGACTATATCGATACCGTCGATGTCGTGCAGCCGCGCACTTCGGGCGAATATGAGGAGACCATCCGCTATCTCATCCGCAACGGGATGGTGGACGAGATCGAAAAACTGCACTTCGAAGGGTATCAGGGCGTTGTGGGGCAGCTCGGGCCGAGCCAGATGAGGAGCCTGAAAAATTCAATCATCATCTTAAATTCCATGTGCCTGCGCGCCGCCATTTCGGGCGGGCTGGACACGGAGACCGCCTATTCGCTCGGCGAGCTCTATGTGCAGCGCATCGAAAAAGCACAGACGCTGGGCGAGCTCGGGAAACTGTCGCAGATCATCAAACGCGACTATTGCAGGCGGGTGAAGCAGCTCTCCGCTCCCAAAATAGACAACTTGTATGTGCTGAGATCGACGGAATATGTGCAGAAACATCTCTATGATAAGCTGACGGCGGGCGAGATCGCCGAAGCTGCCGGCTGCTCCCCCGAATATCTTTCGACGCTCTTTTCCGAACACTTGAAGTGCTCTATCCCGCAGTACATCGCGCGGCAGAAGATCTTGGAGGCGAAGAAGCTGCTGCGCTTCACCGAGAAGCCTCTTTCGGAGATCGCGGCGCTTCTGAATTTTTCTTCGCAGAGCTACTTTCAGGCGCAGTTCAAGAAGATACGGGGCATCACCCCCGCCGCCTACCGCGAAAAGTACCGCAAAGGGATGCGGGGAGACTGAGGTTACTATGCCGCCGCCCGCGCCGATGAAAGGCGCGGACGGCGCAAGAGCGGCGCGGATGGAAAAACGGCGCAGATAATATGACGGGATTTATTAGAATGGCGCGGGTAGAAAAGCAGCGCTCGGCATAATAAAACGGCGCGGGGCGCCCTGCAAAAAGCAGGGCGCCCCGCGCCGAAAAATTGATCTGATCGATTTGAAAAATCGCCCCTTTCGTCAACGCTCTACCGCACGGCGGAAGGGCTGCGGAGCGAGCCGTCGATGAGGACAAAACACAGCAGCGCACAGACTGCATACGCAAGGATGAGAAGGAACGCCGCGAACACGATGCTCCACGAGGCGACGAGAGAGAACACGGGAAGGAGCACGTTGGCCGTCAGATAAGGAAAAACAAAGAAGGTGCAGGCAAAGAACGCGAGGACGGGAACGGCAACGCGGGCTCCCTGCGGAAACGTGCAGCCGATCGCGGGGAGCGCCATCAGGAAAAGAAGTTCGAACGCTGCCCAGGCAAAGAGGAGCAGGAAAAGTTCCAAATAGAGGACGGGCTCCGAGCTCAAAAAGGCGTAGACGGCGGAGAAAATATCCTGCGCGCTCACCCCGAACAGCGGGATGAGGTCAACGGCGGGAAGGAGCAGAAACACCGATGCAAGCAGCACCCCTCCCCCGAGGAGCAAAAAGCAATAGCCCATAAGGAAATGCGCTGCGACCTGTTTGCGCGAGACGGCAGGGCGGGCGGGCTTGGGCGAGGCAGGCGAAACGGATGTGGCATGATCAGCGGGCTCGGACAAAGCGGGTGATGGCGCGGCGGGCTCGGACGAAGCCGGTGCGAGGGGCGCGGGAGCTTGATCCGCCGAATTCGGCGCCGTCGGAGCATATAAGAGGCGCGAAAAGCGCACGAGTGCGATGATGAGGGGCGAAAGCAATGCCGCCGTTCCGCAAAGGAGCGCAAGCAGCATAAACAGCACGCGCAGAAAGGCTGCCTCGGAGAGCCAAAGGCGCACGAGGAGCGTGAAAACGAGAGCCGGAACGGCAGACGACACAAAGGCGATGAGATATGGTCTGAGCTCAGAGAGGACGCGGCTCTTCATATATTGGCCTCCTTATCATAGGGCTTGAAACGCGGAGCGGGATATGGGGATCGGACGTGTTCCGCTTGGGCGTGTTCGCCGTCACAGGCTGACCGCCGTCGGCGCCCGCCGCTCACAAATGCGGTCTTACTCCTCGCGGAGCAGACGCTTTAAGATATACTCGCAGGCGATGCGGCAGTGCTCGTAGGTGAGCCCGCCCTGGAAGTACGCCGTGTAGGGCTTGCGGATGGGAGCATCGGCGGAGAGCTCGATGCTCGCCCCCTGCACGAAACTGCCTGCCGCCATGATGACTTTGCAGTCGTAGCCGGGCATATCCCACGCCTCGAGATGCACGAAGCTGTCGACGGGAGAGCACTCCTGCACCGACTGGATGAAGCCTGTAAGCTCCTCTTCCGTGTTGAAGCGGACGGCGCGGGTGATGTCTGCGGGGAGCTTATCGGCAGACGGGAAGTTTTCATAGCCCAAAGCATCGAGACACGCGCCGATGAGGAGCCCCCCTTTGAGCGCCTGCGCGACGGTGTGCGGCGCGAGGAAGAGCCCCTGATAGTAGTACTGATAGCCATAGGCATAGGAGCCGACCTCCCCGCCGACGGAGGGCGCGGTGAGGCGGTTTTCGATGCGCGAAATGCAGTTCTCCTTCCCTGCAATATAGCCGCCCGTGGGTGCGAGACCGCCCCCGGGGTTCTTGATGAGAGAGCCGACGATGACGTCTGCCCCCACCTCGGTGGGTTCGCGCGTTTCGACAAATTCGCCGTAGCAGTTATCGACAAAGATGACGCCCTCAAAGCCCGCTGCGCGGACAAGGGAGCACATCCTTCCGATCTCTTCCACCGTGAAGGCGTCGCGGAGCTCATAGCCGCGCGAACGCTGGATGTAGACCATTTTGTAAGTTTTTTGGGAAAGGGCGGCGCGGACGGCGCTTTCGTCGACCTTGCCCTCTTTTGTAAGGGCGACCGTCTCGAAAGAGATCTGATAATCTTTGAGAGAGCCGTTCCCCTCCCCCCAGACGACGCCGCGCAGGGTATCGTACGGCGTGCCCGTGATGCAGAGGACATGATCGTCGGGCACAAGCAGCCCGAAGAGGGCGACGGTGAGTGCGTGCGTGCCCGAAAGGAGCACGGGAGAGGCGATGGCGCGCTCCGCCCCGAAGGCACGCGCAAAGACGCGGCCGAGAGCGTCCCTCCCCTCGTCGCCGTAGCCATAGCCCGTCGAAGGGGCGAAGTGACGGAGCGCGATCATCTCTTCGCGGAATGCGTCGAGCACTTTGCGCTGATTGAAGAGCGCCGTTTCGTCGATCACGGAAAAGCGGGAGGAGAGCGCTTTCTCCTCAGCCGCGATGAGTTCAATTGCCTTCATAGAGCGAACAAACCTCCTGCACGAGCGCCTCAACGGGTTTGGGCGCGAGCCAGACGACATTGCGCTTCCGCAAATAAGTCAGCTGCCGTTTGGCATAATTGCGTGTATTTTTCTTGATCATGTCTGACATAGCATTGAATTTGTCTGACATAGTACTATGCGAATCGGTATTTTTTAAGATCTCGGCCACTTCTTTGTAGCCGATGCCCTGCATACATTGGGCATTTTCGGAAATTCCGCTTTTAAGGAGCCCTTCCACTTCTTCGACGAGCCCTGCCTTCATCATTTCGTCGACGCGGGCGTCGATGCGGGCATAGAGCTCCTCTCTTGGATAGTCCACCCCCACCGCGAGGACGGGGAGGCGGGGGATGCGCTCGTCGTGCTGTTCGGACTTGCGCTTTCCCGTGAGTTCGTATATTTCGAGCGCGCGGATGACGCGCTTTTTGTCGTTGGGGTGCAACACTTCGGCGGAGGCGGGGTCGACTTCCTGAAGACGCGCAAAGAGTGCCTCCTTCCCCTCCCGCTCAAAGATCGCCTCGTACTTTTTGCGGATCGCTTCATCTGCGGGCGCGCCGCCTAAGGTACGCTGATAGAGGAGCGCATCGAGATAAAAGGACGTGCCGCCGACCAGCACCGGCACTTTGCCGCGGGCGACGATGTCTTTCAGGATGGGAAGGGCGAGGCGTTCGTAGTCGCTTGCAGAGAAGCTTTCGGTGGGCTCGACGACGTTGATCATGTAGTGCGGGATGCCCCCCATCTCCCCTTCCGAAGGTTTTGCGGTGCCGATATCAAGCCCCTTGTAGACGAGGAGGGCATCCGCCGAGATGATCTCCCCGTTCAGCCGTTTTGCGCATTCCACGGAGAGCGCCGTCTTGCCCGACGCCGTGGGCCCCGAGATGACGAGCGCCTTCATACGATCCTCTTGAAGAGCTTTTCAAAGTCGCTCTTTTTCATTTTGACGACGGCGGGTCGCCCGTGCGGGCATTTTAAGCCCATATCCCCGTCCATATCCGAAAGCAGGCGCTTTGCTTCCTCTTCCGTGAGCCGTTCGCCGCCCTTGACCGCCGCTTTGCACGCCATCGTGGCGAGTTTATCGCGGGCGATGTCGCTTAAACGGATGGCGCGGAGCGATTCCATCGAGGAGAGCACTTCGCGGAAGAACGCCTCGATATCCATGCCGAAGAGATCGAGCGGCACCGAAGAGACTTTGACGGACGTGCCGCCGAATTCGTCGATCTCGAACCCGAGGGCGCGGAGCGCCTCGAACTGCGAGACGAGGAAGGAAAATTCCTGCGCGTTGACTGTGAGGATATAGGGCATGAGCATGGGCTGGGAGAGCGGCGTGCGCGCTTCGCACTTTTTCTTGAGCTTTTCGTAGATGAGCCGCTCGTGCGCCGCGTGCTGATCGATAAAATACGCTTCCTCGCCGCGCTCGAAGATGAGGTAGGTTTCAAAGAGTACGCCGCGGAAGATGAGCGTTGCGGGGTCTATTTTTTGCTGTTTTGCCCGTTCGTCGCGCTCCAAAAGGTATTTTTTGTTCTCTTCGAAAGCGTCTTCCCGCTCTTCCTGCGGGGCGGGGCGCGAAGAAGCGAGGGGCGAGCGCACCTCAAAGGTGTTGGGCTTTTCCTCTTCGAGGGCGCGGACGCGCTCCCTGCCGTGAAGCTTAGGGATCTCGAATGCAAGCTCCTTTTTTGCCTCTTCCACGCTCATGCGGGGAACGGGCTTTGCGGCGGGTTTGGGCTCGTTGGGGTTGGGCGCAGCGGCAGTCTGAGGCGCAGCGACGGGCGCGGACAAGGGCGCCTCCGCAGGCTTGGGCGGAGCTTTGAATGCCGACGCCGAGGCTTCGGAAACGGCTTTTGCAGGCGCGGGCTGCGCAGCAGGCGCAGGGGCTTTTGCGGAAGCCTCGGGAAGGGGCGAGACAGCCCCCTTGTTCTTCCCCACCGTGGAAGAAATGGCGGGCGAAATGTATTCGAGCGCCGCCAAGCTCCCGTCGAGCACCGCCGAGATGACGGAATACACCGTGCCGTAGACGATGCGGTTATCGGCAAAGCGGACGTCCGCCTTGTTGGGATGCACGTTGACGTCGACGACCTCGGGCGGCACCTCTAAAAAGAGCACATAGAAGGGATACTGCCGCTTCATGAGGTAGCTCCCGTAGGCGTTGGTGACGGCGAGCGCGACCGTCTGATTGACGATGTATCTTCCGTTCAGAAAGAGGCTCTGATAGCTTCGGTTGGGCTTGTTGTAGGCGCGGTTGCCGATATAGCCCCAAAGGCGCATCCCGTGCTTTTCGGCGCGGATGGAAATGCAGTTTTGAAGCGTCCCCGCACCGTACACGACGGCGAGCGCGCTTTCGAGCCCGTCGCCGAAGGAGCGGTAGCGCACCTTACCGTTGACGAGATAGGTGAAGGAAATTTCGGGGCGGGAGAGCAGGAAGCGCGCCATGATGGCGGTGATGTCCCCTTCCTCGCTCGCGTCGCTCTTTAGAAATTTGAGGCGGGCGGGCGTGTTGAAAAAGAGGTTTTCGACGGTGACGACGGTACCCTCCGCGCCGCCTGCGGGGGTAACTTCGCCGAAGACGCCCCCTTCCACGGTGAGCGAATACGCCTCCTCCCCCTTCGCGCGGGAGAGGATGGTCGTCTTGGAAACGGAGGCGACGGAGGCGACCGCCTCGCCGCGGAAACCGAGCGTAAAGATGGCGGCAAGATCGTCCGCCGTCTTCAATTTGCTCGTGGCGTGCGGCAGGAAGGCGGCTTTGAGGTCGTCCTTTTTTATGCCCGAGCCGTTGTCCGTCACGCGGATGAGCTTCTTGCCGCCGCCCTCCGCTTCGACGGTGATCTCGGTCGCGCCTGCGTCGATGGCGTTTTCAACGAGCTCTTTGACGACGGAGTAAGGGCGGTCGACGACCTCGCCTGCCGCGATGCGGTTATAGACTTCGGGGGGCAGAATGTTGATCATTTGTTCTCCTTCCAGCGCACGATGAGCTGAAATGCCGCCATGGGCGTGAGGGTGTTGATGTCGAGCGCGGCAAGCTCGTCGAGAACGGGACTCTCCGCTTCGGGCGCTTCGGGCTCTTCGGACTCCACGGCGTTCTGCGCCCCGCGCGCGAGATCGTTCTTTTCGAGCTTCTTTAAGATGCGCTTGGCGCGGGACGTGACTTCTTCGGGCACGCCCGCAAGGGAAGCGACCTCGACGCCGAAACTGCGCGACGCCCCGCCCCGCACGATCTTGCGCAGAAAGACGATGGAGCCGTTGACTTCGCGGGCGTTTATTTTATAGTTCTTGACGCCTTCGAGCCGCCCTTCGAGTTCGGTGAGCTCGTGATAGTGCGTTGCAAAGAGCGTCTTTGCGCGGATCTTTTCGTTGAGATATTCGATGACCGCCCACGCGATGGAGAGGCCGTCGTAAGTGCTCGTGCCGCGGCCCACTTCGTCGAGGATGAGAAGGGAGCGGGAGGTCGAATTGCGCAGGATGTTGGCGACTTCCGTCATTTCGACCATGAAGGTGGAACGGTCTAAGATGAGATTATCGCTTGCGCCGATGCGGGTGAAGATGCGGTCGATGAGCGGCACGCGCGCCCGCTTGGCAGGCACGAAACAGCCGATGTGCGCCATGAGCGCGATGAGCGCCGTCTGGCGGAGATAGGTGCTCTTGCCCGCCATGTTGGGGCCGGTGATGACCATCGTGCGGTTCTGATCGCCGTCGAGAAGGCAGTCGTTTGGCACAAAGCGGTCTTTGGAGAGCGCTTCGACGACGGGATGGCGGCCGTCTTCTATTTCAAGCGCGCCGTCTTCGGCGATCTCGGGACGGCAGTACTTGTTCTCTTTTGCAACGACGGCGAAGGCGAGGAAGCAGTCGAGCTGCGCAACGGCAGAGGCGAGCTGCTGGAAGACGGGGATGTTCTTGGAGAGTACCGACAAAATTTCGTCGAAGAGCTCCTCTTCAAGGCGGCTCGCCCGCTCGTCGCTGCCCAAAATTTTACTTTCAAGCTCCTTGAGCTCCTCCGTCGTGTAGCGTTCGCCGTTCGTGAGCGTCTGACGGCGCACATAGGAATACGGGACTTTCTCCTTGAAGGAGTTGCTCACTTCGATATAGTAGCCGAACACGCGGTTGAAACCCACTTTCAGGGTACGGATGCCTGTGCGTTCGCGCTCGCGCGCTTCGAGTTCGGCGATCATGGTGCGGCTTTCCGACTTGACGTCGCGGAGGGAATCGAGCGTTTTGTTGTAGCCGCGGCGGATGAAATTCCCCTCTTTGCGCGTCGTCGCCGTCTCGGAAATGGCGCCGTCTAAAAGAGCGCAAATTTCGCGCGTGTCGGCAAGGTCGGAGGCGATGGCGCGGAGCAGCTCGGAGGAAAAGCCCGTCAATTGAAGCTTTAAGGAAGGGATGGCGGCGAGCGAACGGGAGAGCGAGATGCAGTCCTGCGGCTGTAAATTGCCGTTGGAGATGCGCCCCGTGAGGCGCTCGATGTCGCGCATCCCGCCCAGAAGATCGGAGATGCCCATGCGGACGACGGTGGCAGAAGCGAGCTCTTCGACGGCGTCGAGGCGGCGGTTTATCTTCTCCTTATCGAGAAGCGGCGTGATGAGCATGGAAGCAAGCTTCCGTGCGCCCATGCCCGTGCGCGTCTTATCTAAAAGCCACAAAAGGGAGCCGTAGCGCTTGCCCTCGGCGTTGTTCTTGAGAATTTCCAAGTTGCGGACGGCGACGGGATCGAGCGTCATATAGCCCGCGCTTTCGGAAAGGGTCAGGCGGTTGATGTTGGAAAGAGCGTGCTTCTGCGTTTCGCGAAGATATTCGAGGAGCGCGCCCGCCGCAATGGCGGCAATTGGCTTTGCATCGAGCCCCAGCGCTTCCAAAGACGCCGCATGGAGCTGTTCTTTGAGGTTCTTTTCGGCGGAGGCAGCCGCAAACGCCCACGGGAGATAGCAGGAAAAGGCGGGCAGAAGATGGCGCTCGACTTCTTCGCTCTCCTTGACGTCGAGAAGAAGTTCGTCGTTGCAGATGATCTCGGCGACGGAGAGATTGACAAGATGGGCAAGGAGCGCATCCTTATCCTCTTCGCACGAGGCACAAAATTCGCCCGTCGTGATGTCTGCCCACGCGAGGGCGTACTGCCCCGAACGCTTGACGGCACAGGCGATGTAGTTGTTCTTTCGCTCGTCCAAAAGCCCGTCTTCGATGAGCGTGCCCGCCGAGACGACGCGGATGACGTCCCGCTCCACCATGCCGCGCCCCGCTTCCTTGGGGTCGGAGAGCTGTTCGCAGATCGCGACCTTCTCGCCCAGGGAGACGAGCTTGGAGATGTACGTTTCCGCCGCGTGATAGGGAACGCCGCACATGGGCGCGCGCTCTTCGAGCCCGCAGTCCCGCCCCGTGAGCGTGAGATCGAGGAGTTTGGAGACGCGCACGGCGTCGTCGAAGAACATCTCGTAAAAGTCGCCGAGACGATAGAAAATAACGCAGTCTTTATACTGCTCTTTGACTTTGAGATAGTGCTCCATCATGGGAGAGAGAGCCATAGATGTCCTCCTAAGTATAACAAGTTAAGAAATGAGAATGCGACACCGTATTGCGACGGAGATATTTTTCAAATAATCGTACCGAATAGTGATATGCCATTTGCATGGTCGACTTTCAGATTTACAAACTCGCCGATGACGTTCTTCTCGCTTGCAAAGTAGCCCATGCGGCCCGCTTCGTTGCGGCCTAAATAGAGTCCCTTCTTCTCGTCGTAGTCCTCGCACAGAATTTCCGTGACTTTACCGACATATTCGAGCGATTTGAGCCGCGTGTTTTCGTTGACGGCGTCGACAAGGCGCATGATGCGGTCTTTTGAGACTTCTTCGGGGATGCGCCCCTCCATCTGAGCCGCCTTGGTGCCCGCGCGGGGAGAATAGACGAAGGTGAAGGCAGAGGAAAAGTCCGCCTCTCTGACAAGGGAGAGCGTCTGAAGGAAGTCCTCTTCCGTCTCCGTCGGGAAGCCGACGATAAGATCGGTCGTGACGGCGCAATTCGGGATGAGTTCGCGCAGCATTTTGATCTCGCTCATGTACTTTTCGCGCGTGTAGCGGCGGTTCATGAGCGTGAGGATGCGGTCGCTCCCCGCCTGCACGGGAAGATGAAGCAAGTTGCAGATCTTATCGTGCTTCTGCATGACGAGAGCGAGCTCTTTCGTGAAATCTTTGGGGTGCGACGTCATGAAGCGCAGGCGGAACTTGCCCTCGATGCGGGCGCAGCGGTCCAAAAGCTCGGGGAAGGACATACCGCCCTGCCCGTCGCTGTTGTAAGAATTGACATTCTGCCCTAAGAGCGTGATCTCTTTGTAGCCCTCGGAAACGAGGCTTTCGACTTCTTCCAGGATGACTTCTGCCCTGCGGGAGCGCTCTCTGCCCCTCACATAGGGCACGATGCAGTAGGTACAGAAGTTGTTGCAGCCGTAGGTGATGTTCACCCAGGCGTTGGGATAGCTCGTGCGGACGGGCGTGATGTGATCTTCCGTCTCCTTTCGCTCGGGAAGGACGGAGACCTGCTTTTTGCGCTTTTCGCGCAAGGTATCGATGAGAGAGCCAAGCTCTGCGACGTTGTGCGTGCCGAAGATGATGTCGATGAAAGGAAACTTCTCTTTGAGAAGCTGCGCCTTGCCCTCCTCCTGCGCCATGCAGCCGCCCACGGCGACGATGAGCTCTTTTTTGCGCTTTTTGAGCTTTTTTAAGTTGCCGATGTTGCCGAAGGCGTGGTTTTCTGCGTTTTCGCGGATGCAGCAGGTGTTGAAGACGATGATATCTGCCTCTTCCTCGCTTTCGACGGGGGTCGAATACCCCTTTTCGCGGAGGATGCCCGCGATCTTTTCCGATTCGTGGACGTTCATCTGGCAGCCGTATGTGACGATATGATAGTTCAAAGCGTGGAAAAGACCTCCCCTACTTTTTCGTGGATAACGAGCTCGCACTCGCCGTCCAAAGGTGTTTTATCGCGGTTGATGAGCACGAGGTGCTCGCCGCGGAAGTAACTTAAAAAGCTTGCGGCGGGATAGACGGAGAGCGACGTCCCCGCCACGATGAGAAGATCGGCGGCTGCAATGGCGCGGACGGCGCCGAGGATGGTATTCTCGTCGAGCGGTTCGCCATACAGGACGACGTCGGGCTTGATGATGCCGCCGCATCCGCAGCGGGGAATGCCCGCGCTTTCTTTGATATATTCCGCCGGAAAGCGCTTGCCGCAGGAAAGGCAGTGATTGCGGTAAATGCTGCCGTGGAGTTCGAAGACGCGCCTCGAGCCCGCCTTCTGATGGAGCCCGTCGATGTTCTGCGTGACGACGGCAAGGAGCTTTCCCTCCTGCTCCCATTCGGCGAGCTTTTTGTGCGCCGCGTTGGGCTCGGCGTTCAAGGGGAGCATTTTATCGCGGTAAAAGCGGTAAAATTCTTCGGTGTGCGAATAGAAGTAGGTGTCGCTCAAAATGGTTTCGGGCGGGACGGAATACTTTTGGTTGTAGAGCCCGTCCCGGGAGCGGAAGTCGGGGATGCCGCTCTCCGTGGAGACGCCCGCGCCGCCGAAAAAGACGATGCGGGAACTGTTTGAGACAAGTTCTTTGAGTGTTGCCATCGCTATGACCCTCCCGATACAAGATTATAGCACAAAATGCGCCGTTTTTCAACCTGTGCCGCCGACTGCGTGCGATTTTTTTACAAAAAAGCACATACTGCGGGAAATGAAAGTGTTCGGTAAAATTTTACTCGCGATCGGCGCGGCGCTCCTTATCTCCCTTGCCGCCTTCGTGCTGTTTGCGCTGATTTCGACGGCGAACGTGAAACTCGAGCCCGAGAAACTGCATACGGAGAACGCGCAGGTGCAGCTTTTGGCAAGAGACGGCAGCGCGATCGAGACGCCGAAAGGACATACCGCATTTGAGGAATTTCCCGCTCATCTTCCTGCCGCATTTGTAGCGGTCGAAGACAAGCGATTTTATGCGCACGGGGGATTGGATGTTCTCCGCATCGGGAAGGCGGCGCTCAAAAATATCGCGAGCTTTTCCTTCCGCGAGGGGGCTTCGACCATCTCGCAGCAGCTCATCAAGAACACCCATCTTTCGGGGGAAAAGACCGTTCGCCGTAAGCTCAAGGAATGGAAACTCACACGGCAGCTTGAAAAGAGTTATTCGAAGGAGCAGATCTTAGAGCTCTATCTCAACTCCATCTACTTCGGACACAGCGCCTTCGGCGTGGGGAGCGCCGCGCAGTACTATTTCGGGAAGGACGCGGGCGAACTTCTTCCCGCCGAGAGCGCCATGCTGGCGGCTTTGGTGCGCTCGCCCAACCGCTACTCCCCCTTCCGCGACGGGGCGGCGTGCAAAGAGCGGCGGGATTTCGTGCTCTCCCTCATGGAAGAGCAGGGCGTTTTGTCGGCGGAGGAGGCGAAAGCAGCAAAGGAGACCCCCCTCCCCCAAACGCCGCACGAAAATAAGACTTCAAGCTATGTTCGGCTCGTGTTTGAAGAGCTTTCGGAAGTGTTCCCCGAGCTTACATCGGAAGATAAGCTCGTCGTCGAGACGTACTTCGACCGCGCGCTGCAAAAAGAGATGGAGGCATATTCGGCGGAGTGCGGCTGCACGCTGATCGCGGCGGAGAACGAGGGGCACGCGCTCATCGCCTACCATACGACGGCGGGAGAGATCCGAAGGAGCCCCGCTTCCCTCATCAAGCCCTTGGGCGTGTACGCACCCGCGATCGAAGAGGGCTTGCTCTCCCCCGCGACGCCGCTTCTCGACGAGCCCGTCTCGTACGGAGGGTACTCCCCAAAAAACTACGACGGGAAGTGTTCGGGCTATGTGAGCGCGCGGGAAGCGCTTGCAAGAAGCCTCAACATTCCCGCCGTCAAGGTGATGAATAGTTTAACGCCCGAAAAGAGCGCCCGGTATTTGAGGGCGATGGGGCTGCCCGTTCCCAAAGAGGATGAGACGCTCCCCCTTGCCCTCGGCGGGATGAGGGAGGGTTTTACGATGAAAGAGCTCCTATCCGCCTTTCTGACCCTTTCGGACGGCGGGCTGTTTGCCCCCGCGAAGTGCATCGCACGCGTGACGGACGAAAGCGGGCGCGTGCTCTATGAACGGGCGGACGAGAAGCGCCGCGTCTTTTCGGAAGAGACCTGTTATCTCCTTTCCGATATGCTGCACACAGCGGCAACGGAGGGCACGGCAAAGCGGCTGAGGACGCTCCCCTATTTCGTGAGCGGCAAGACGGGCACGAACGGAACGGAGCGCGGCAATACGGACGCCTATGCCGTGGGATATACTTCGGAGCATACCCTCGGCGTGTGGCTCGGGAACAGCGACAATTCCCCTATCTCCGCGACGGGCGGCGGCGAGCCCGCAAGCGAGCTGTTTGCGCTATTCAAGGCGCTATACAAGGAAAGAACGCCCTTAGATCCCGCGCGCCCCGAGGGCATCGCGGAAGCGGCGCTCGACAGAGAAGAATATGAAAACAGGCACCGCCTGGTGCTCGCCGACCCCATGGCGCCTGCCGTTTTGACGATGAAAGAGCTGTTTTCAGCCGCACATCTTCCACAGACGGTGAGCGACCGTTTTTCGATGCCGCGTATCGAAACGCCGAACATTTTTGTAAAAAACGGGGTGGTTTGCATCCGATTATGTCTGACACAGTACTATGATTACGAGGTAAAACGCGAAGGCGGGGGCGAAAGAAAGGTCATCTACCGCGGAAAATGGCGGGAGACGATATGCGACGGCAGCGTGAGACCGGGCATCCGCTACACCTATACCGTGACGCCCTTTTATGGAGAGAGAGCGGGAGAGAGCGTCGTGCTCCCCTCGATATGCCTCGATGAGGGGGAGCTCCCCGAAGATTGGTGGGAATAACGGAATGGCGCCCGATCAAAAAAAGGACGAGATAGAAACGCCCGCCCGCTGAGTGAGGACGAAACAGAAAGAGCCGCCCGCATTTTTGCGGGCGGGCGGAAAATGCGGCGCGGCGCCCCCAAACTCGGGGGCGCCGCGCCGCTCAAAACTTATTCGGTGAGATCGAAGACCTCTTTGCTTGCCATCGCCTCGTCCATGAGGCGGGCAACATCGAGTTTCGCCTCTTCCTCCTCAACAAAGGAGAGCTTGGGCTTGATGGCGGGGAATTCGGGCAGAAAGACGGTGCAGCAGTCCTCGTACGGGAGGACGGACGTCTCGTAAGTGCCGATCTTGCGCGAGATCGCGATGATCTCGTCCTTGTCGAAGCCGATGAGGGGACGAAGGACGGGGAGCGTGACGACGGCGTTCGAGGAGGTGATGCCCTCGATGGTCTGGCTTGCGACCTGACCCAGACTTTCGCCCGTGATGAGGCACTGTCCGCCGATATTTTTTGCGTGACGCTCCGCAAGGCGGTACATGAAACGGCGCAAAAGGGTGACGTTGAGTTCGGGCGCGCACTTTGCGTGGATCTCTTCCTGGATGTGCGCGACGTTGAGCGTTACAAGGCGGGCGGAGTGGGAGAAGCGGGAAAGTTCGCGGGCGAGCTCCTTGACTTTCTCCTTTGCGCCGTCGTTGGTATAGGGGTAGCTGTGGAAATGGAGAAGTTCGACGCTCATGCCGCGCTTTGCCATCATATAGCCCGCGACGGGAGAGTCGATGCCGCCCGAGATGAGGAGCACGCCCTTCCCTGACGTGCCGACGGGCATACCGCCGACGCCCGGCTCGAAAGCCGAAAAGACGAGTGCGGTGCCGTTTTCGCGGATGTCGAGGCAGACGGTGTGCTGCGGGGCGTGGACGTCCACTTTGAGGGCGGGGTTTTTATCGAGAAGGTACCCCCCCACCTCGGCATTGAGCTGCATGGAAGTCTTGGGGTACTTTTTATCGGCGCGGTGGGTATCCACCTTGAAGGTGCCCTCCTTCGGGCAGACTTCGAGGGCGGCTTGAAACAGCTCCCCCATCGAGGTGCCCGTCGAAAGACCGACCGAATAGGAATGCACGCCGAACACGCGGGAGATGCGGTCGCAAATTTCTTCGGTGCGGTCTTCGTCGAAACAGGCGACGAGATAGCGCCCGCTGAGGCGGTGCAGTTCGTGTTTGAGGCCCTTTAAGGCGCGCTCTAAATTGACGGAGAAGACGCGCTCGAAATACCCCCTGTTCTTGCCTTTTAAGTGGATCTCCGCATAGCGGATGATGATGACTTTTTGCATATTCAACTCCTTGCCGTGCGCGCGATGAGCTCGTGCGCCGCACTGTTGGCAGCCTCTGCCGCCGTTTTGACTTCCTCTTCCGTCGTTGCGGGCGAGAAACTGAAGCGAAGGACGCCGTTGAGATACTCCTTCCCTACGCCGCAGGCGGTGATGACGCGGCTTGTGGGGTGCTTCGAGGAACAGGCGCTGCCCGTGCCCACAAGGACGCCGCGCTCTTCCAAAAGGCGCTGCAGTATTTCGCCGCGCAGGTTTTTCGCCGCGACGGTGAGGATGTACGGCGTGCCGTCCGTAGGTGAAATGCGGAGAAAAATATCGTGATCGAGCGCGGAAAAGAGCTGTTCGCGGTAAGTTTTGAGGCGGGAAAAGTCGCCCTCGAGGGAGGCAAACTTCTTTTTTGCCGCCGCTTCGAAGCAGAGGATGCCGAAGACGTTCTCCGTCCCGCTGCGAAGGCCCCCTTCCTGCCCGCCGCCGAAGAGATAGGGCGAAAGCGGAACGCCTTTTCGGCGGATGAGCGCGCCCGTCCCCTTTGCGCCGCCGATCTTGTGGGCGCTTACGGCGTAAAAATCGATGTCGGTCGTGAGCCGGAACGGGAGCTTCCCGAACGCCTGCACGCCGTCGCTCAGAAAGAGGCAGCGCGGGTTCTTTTCTTTGACGGCTTTTGCGATCGATGCGATGTCGTTGACGGCGCCCGTCTCGTTGTTGACGTGGACGACGGAAACGAGCGTCGTCTTGTCGTCGACAAGGGATAAAAGCGCATCCGTATCCACTCTGCCGTCGGAACGAAGGGGCGCAAAGCGGGGTTCGACATTGCGCTGTCTGAGCTCTGAAAAGCTCTGGAAGACTGCGGCGTGTTCCCCCGCCGTCGTCACCGCGTTGCCGCGGCGGGCGGCAGAGAAGATCGCCGTATTGTCCGCCTCCGAGCCGCACGAGGTGAAAAAAAGTTCGAAGCGCGTTTTATCGGCGACGCAGGAAAGAAGATACTCCCGCGCCCTGCGCAGTTCGCCCTGCACCAAGACCCCTCCGCCATAGAGCGCAGAGGGGTTGAAATACTTATCCTGAAGATAGGGAAGCGCTGCCTCCACCGCGTCTCTGTCGGGGCGGGTGGTGGCGGCATTGTCGAGATAGATCATGTTCAGTTTGCTTCGTACTTGCTTCTTCCCGCAGCGCGGACGAGGTATTCTAAGATCTCGCGGCGGGCTTCGATGATGACGAGCACCTTCTCCACCGTCGAAGAGTAGAGGATATAGAAGAACTCCTTCCCCTTCGCGGGCTCTTCGTTGGGCGTCATTACGAGGATCTGCTTCTTATCCATGCCCGCCTGCGTGCGCTGAAAGGACTCCTTCGCGCAGCTGCCGATCTTGAGCATCTGATCGGCCTTCAGCGTGCGCAGGTGTTTGCGGCGTCTGCCGTTGAATACTTTGGAAATACGCAGCTCATCTTCGACGAAGTGATAGTCGTAGCTCACATTGTAGCGGCGTTTGAAGAAGAGCAGGAATACTGCAATGAGCACTCCCATGACGAAAAAGCTCAGCGAAAAGAGAATGTTGAAGACGATCCCGACCGTGCCGAGCTCCTCATCGGCGAGCGCCATAGAGATGGCGGGCAGGCCGAAGAAAAACAGATAGAACACAGAGAGCACGAGGAAGACGATCGCGACGATGGTGAGGATCTTGTTGATCTTCTCCTCCTTCATCGCATTGACGGAGACCGCGCTCTCCTCATATAACATTTCACGGATCATTCAGAACGCCACCTTGCCTTCGTAGATCTTCTGGACATTGCCCGTTAAGATGACGCGGCCGTCCGAACGGTAGCGGACGATGAGATCGCCGCCGCGGAGTTTGACCGTGATGTCGGTATCCTTCTTGCAGAAGCCCTTCAAAACGCACGCGACCGCCGCTGCCGCCGCGCCCGTGCCGCAGCCCCACGTTTCGCCGTTGCCGCGCTCCCAGACGCGCATCTTGATGGTGTATTCGTTGACGACGCGGATGAATTCGACGTTGGTCTTGTTCGGGAAGTATTTGCTGTTCTCGATCTTGGGGCCGAGCTTTTCGACGGGCACGTCGTCCACCTTCTTCGAGAAGATGACGCAGTGAGGATTGCCGAGGTTGACAAGGGTGACGGGATATACTTCGCCATCGATCTCCATGGGCTCGTCGACGATCTGCTCCCCTTCCCAGACGGAAGGGATCTTTTTCCCGTTGAGTTCGGCGACGCCCAGATCGACGCTCGCGGAGGAGACGACGCCGCCGAAGGAGAAGACGGTGACGTCCTTGACGCCGCTGCCCGTTTCGATCTTCATCGTGTCGCCCTTGACCATGCCCGTTTCGTGCAGGTACTTGGCGACGCAGCGGATGGCGTTGCCCGCCATCATGCCCTCCGAGCCGTCCTGGTTGAAGATGCGCATCTTCGCGTCGGCGACTTCCGATTTTTCGATGAGCACGATGCCGTCGCCGCCGATGCCGTAGTGACGGCTGACAAAGTTGATGGCGAGCGATTCGGGGCAGGTGATCTGACCGTCCGTGTTGTCGAAGTAGATATAGTCGTTGCCGCACGACTGCATCTTGACGAAGTGGAGCTGCATCTTCTCCTTGCGGAGGCGGTTGATATCGACGAGCTCGGTGTTGTACTCGGTGAACTTGCTGGCGATGATGTCGCAGAGCGCGTTCGCCGTATCGAGAGAGGTGAGGACGGTGATGCCGAGGAGAATGGCGTGGTGATGGAGCTCGATATAGTCGGCGATGGAGTCGACGTCCGTCTTGCCCGTGTAGATGACATAGTCGATCTTGCCCTCGTCCATGAGCTTAGAAACCTGCTTGGTCGCCTTCAGCCTGTCGACGACGGTGACGTCGATGCCGAGATCGGAGATGACCTTTGCGGTCCCTGCCGTTGCGTACAGCGTGCAGCCGAGGTCGGCAAACTTCTTGGCGATGGAGACGATCTCGAACTTATCCTGGTCGTTGACGGTGAAATAGACGCCCACGGGACGATCGTGCGTGGGATGGCACATCTTGAAGCCCGCGGAGACGAGCCCCTTGAAGAGCGCCTCTTCGAACGTCTTGCCGATGCCGAGCACTTCGCCCGTCGACTTCATTTCGGGGCCGAGCTGAGAGTTGACGTCGTTGAGCTTTTCAAAGCTGAAGACGGGCACCTTGACGGCGACGTAGGGCGAATTGGGATAGAGCCCCGTGCCGTAGCCGAGGTCGCGCAGACGGGAGCCGACCATGATCTTGGTGGCAAGCTCCACCATGGGAACGCCCGTCACCTTGGAGATATACGGGATAGTGCGCGACGCACGGGGATTGACCTCGATGACGTAGAGCTTGTTCTCGTAGATGAGGTACTGGATGTTGATGAGCCCCTTGGTCTTCAGGGAGATCGCAAGCTCCGTCGAGATGTCCACCACCGTCTTGAGCATGGCGTCGCTCAGGTGATAGGGAGGATAGACTGCAATGGAGTCGCCCGAATGCACGCCCGCGCGCTCGATGTGCTGCATGATGCCCGGGATGAGCACGTCCACGCCGTCCGAAATGGCGTCCACTTCGAGCTCGGTGCCCATGAGGTACTTATCGCAGAGCACGGGGTTTTCGATGTGCTGGGCGAGGATGACGTCCATATAGCGGGAGATGTCGTTCTCCGTGAAGGCGATCGTCATGTTCTGCCCGCCGATGACGTACGAAGGGCGCAGGAGCACGGGATAGCCGAGCGTTTCCGCCGCCCTGATCGCCTCCTCCTTCGTCATGACGGTAAGACCCTTGGGACGGGCGATATCGAACTGTTCCAAAAGTTCGTCGAAGCGCTCGCGATCCTCCGCCCTGTCGACGCTGTCGGCGCTCGTGCCGAGGATGGGCACGCCCGTCTTATCGAGATAGCCGCACAGCTTGATGGCGGTCTGACCGCCGAAGGTGATGACGACGCCGTAGGGCTTTTCGATGTCGATGACGTTCTGCACGTCTTCGGGGGTCAGCGGCTCGAAGTAAAGCCTGTCCGCCGTGTCGAAGTCGGTGGAGACCGTCTCGGGGTTGTTGTTGATGATGACGACTTCGTAGCCGAGCTCTTTGAGCGTCCACACGCAGTGGACGGAGGAATAGTCGAATTCGAT
>CALVPY010000027.1 GCA_944354535.1 uncultured Clostridia bacterium | reverse complement strand
CAGCGAGAAATAAATGTATTTCTCACCGTTTGCCGTGACGAACGGATGCGAATCGATGAGCGACGGCAGGTCGGAAGCGGTAAACTCCGTACCGCATTCTTCATTCAGCGCTTCACACATAGCCTCGTAATCAAAGAGTGCAAATTTACCATAAGACGTATCTCCCGCGCTTGCGTGAGTGTTACCCGCGCCGCAACTCGCCTCATCCGTAAAATCCACCATTTCAAAAGGTCCCGCAGGAGAATCGGCCGTTGCCACAAACATCACATGCCCGTCGCTCGCAGCGAGTTCAGAAGGCATCGCGCTGTAAAAGAGATAATACGTCATCCCGCCGTCCGCGTTCTCCTCGGCTGCAACTTCGGGCGCCCAATAGGCGCTCCAGCCATCTTCTCCTTCCAGGATCTGTCCGACGCCCTCCCATGTCGTGAAGTTTTTCGTGCGATAAGCGGAAAAACCGTTGGAATTGCCCGTCGAATAGAGATAGTAGTACCCGTCCTGCGCGGTATTGTCTAAAATAAACGGATCGGCGCCGCTGAGCAGGTCGGAATTTCTGCGCCATAAATTTTGATTGTACTCGGGCTCCCCCGTGATCTCGTTGACGTTCGTACCGCTGTAATAGGGAAGCTCGTACACCGTCTTGGTCTGGGTTTTCCCTTCGCAGCCTGCAAGCAGGGTCGTCCCCAGCATGAGCGCAAGCAGCGCAGAAAGTGTTTTTGTGATCGTTTTCATGATTTCCTCCTTCATGATCATCCCTTCACGCCGCCAGCGGAGACGTTCTCGATGAAGTACCGCTGCGAGAAGCAGAAGAGAACGATGAGCGGCAGCATGGAAAAGAGAGCCGCGGCGCACTTGACGTTGAGCCAGGCGCCCGATTCGGTAAGGCCGTTGATGAGCTGGCTCAGGGCGAGCTGCATCGTCCAAAGATCCTCGTTCCCCAACAAGTACAGGAGCGCGGAGCTGTAGTTGTTGTATCCGCCGACAAACCCGAACAGGAACTGCGCAACGAATACGGGTGCGGAAAGCGGGACGATGATCCTGCAATAGATGCCGAGAAAGCCCATGCCGTCCATCCGCGCCGCCTCCACGATGCCGTTCGGCACCGCCTTGATGTAGGGATAGATGAGAAAGATCGTACCCATCGAGCCGAAGATACCGGGAATGACGATGGGCAGCACCGCAGCGCCGCCGCGCGTCCAACCGAGTGCGTTATAGAAGAGATAGGACGTGAGCCCCGCATTCAGCGGCACCGTCATCAGCACGAGGCAGAGCGCAAAGAACTTGTTCTTTCCCGGGAATTCCCACTTTGCATACGCATACGCAGCCAGCCCCGAGACGAAAAGACCGCCGACCGTGGGGATGAGCGTCTGCCACAGCGAATTGAAAAACCCGGAACCAAGTAGCGTGATGAATTCGTTTTCGGGGTCGAAGAGCATCGTATAACCTTCGGTCGACCAGTCGGGCCACCATTGGAAGCCCTCGCGCGCGAACTGCAGGTCGGGCTCAAACGAGACGATGATGATAATGAGAAAGGGCGCCATCATCCAGACCGCAAACAGGAGAAGTACGGCGTACATCCCGATCCTTCCCGCGGCCCGGGCCGCCTTTTCGTGCCACTGTTCCTTCTTTGTGATCGCAGTGTTCATCCTACGTTATCCTCCGCCCGCTTGCGCAGCTTCATGATGATCGTGCAGGGGATGAGCGTGATGATCGTCATTGCCCACTGCATGACGGACGCATAGCCCATGTTGCCGAACTCGGTCATCTCGTAATAGATATAGTACTGTACCGTGAGGCCGGCATTCTCGGGCCCCGCCGTACCCGTCCAGCTGACGGGCGCAAGGATGGTCGCCTGATCGAAGATGCCGAGCCCCGCCATGACGCCCGCAAGCAGCAGGAAGTACGTCATGGGCGCGATCATGGGCAGCGTGATGTTCCAGAACTTATGGAAGGCATTGGCGCCGTCCAGATCTGCCGCTTCGTAGAGCCCCTTGTCGATCCCCTTGAGCGCCGCCGTGTACATGATGATGCCGTAGCCGGGTGCAGGCCAGAGGATGACGATGAAGATCGCCCAAGTGAGAAGATACGGCCTCTCCGCATCGTTCAGCCAGAGATAATCTGTTCCCAGGATCTGATTGAGCACGCCCGACTGTTCGAAGATGATGCTCCACATGACGGCGATCGCCACCGACGAGCAGATATACGGGATGAAATACAGGATCTTGAGCACCTTTTCTCCGCGTACCCGCCTTGCATTGAGCAGGCTCGCGACGATGACGGCAAGAAAGAGCGAAACGAACTGCGAGCATGCCAGCCAGAACGTGATGCCCAAAGATTTCAAAAACTTTGCGTCGTGGAAAAACTCAGAAAAGTTGGCAAACTCATTCCACTGCATCGAACCGAAGTCATAGGTATTCGCATCGCAGAACATTGCCGCGAAGGAGATGACGATGGGAAAGGCGTTGAAAAAGAAGAAGCCGAACAAGGGAAGCCCGATGGCAAGATAGCACCAGAGCCACTCTTTGCGGAAGGGCCGCCTGCGTTTGGGGGAAGGGAGCACTTCCCCTTTCGCAGCCGCCTCTCGTTCTAACGTGAGCGCTCTATCCTGTTCCATCAGCGCCACCCCTTGATGCGCATGGTCGTGGAAGCGCACGCCTCCTGTGCCTTCGCTTCGTTCGCCGTAAGGAATTCACTCAGCGACTGCGTGCCCATACGCAGTTTGTTGTTGAAGTCGCTCGACCAATCGGTGACCCATTCGCCGTCTTCAAAATAGCCCCAGTCGCCGACATCCGACGTGCGCGACATCAATGCGGGAGCATAGTAATTCCGCGCCTCATTGATCGAATAGAAGGTATCGCTCAAAGCGACCGAGTCTAAAGTGGGAACGACATTCCCCGCTTTTGCGAGGATCGCCTGTCCTTCGGAGCCTGCCGCCCAGCGGATGAACTTCCACGCTGCTTCGTATTTTTCAGGATCGGATTTCGCGGGGATCACGAGCGAGATCACTGCGTCGCTCGTCGTCAGGTTTCCCTTGATCTCCGTTTCGCCGTCTGCCGCAAGCTCGCCCGTATATTTCTCGGTATCGCCGGGGTTGACCGCACCGATGACTTTGAGATGTTCATTGGCAAAGCTCTCCTCGCCGTCGTAATAGACGCTGCCGCCCTCATATTCGCGGTATTGGTAGAGCACGGCCATGTCCACGCTCTCTCCGAGGGCGCGCTCAAAGGAGATGAATGTGCTGAAGCTGTTGGCAGCGATCGCGCTCTCTTTCGCCGTAAAACCTTCGGTGCGGTAACGTGCTTCGGGATAGGCAACGGCATACCCCGTCACGCCGCCGTCGATATCGAAATCGGTGCCGCAGGTCAGGCAGAGGAATTCCATCAGCGCGTCTTTCTGGCTGGGGAGTTCGTAGACGCCGTCCATCGACGCGATGTCTGCCTGTGCGATCTTGTCTTCATAGCGGACGGTCTGTCCCGCCGTGTACGCAGTGCCGTTGATGGTGACGCCGTCCGCCGTCACGAGGTAATTGGGCGTATCGTCGGCAATGGTAAAATTGTACTTTTCCCCGTCCCAGCCGATGCAGTCGCCGCCCACCGACCAGCCGTGTGCGAACCACCACTCGTTGCCGTATGCGCGCGTCGTCGGTGAGGAGCTGTTATATGCCGAAGTAAAATACTTGCACAGATAGCGGAACTCTTCCCAGTTGGTGGGGATGGCGTTGTTGAACACCTTGACGACCTGCGTCTTTGCCAAATTTTCCAAGGCGGAAAGAGATGCGGCGTCGCCCGTCAGATACCCCTCGGCATACTCCGCATACCCGTGAGGGGCAAAGTTGGTGCCGTGCTCGGTATTGTAGGCATCGAGCTCGTCTTCGGGGACGGAGATGATGTGGATGCCCTGGCCTTCAAAATAATCGACATTGTAGTAGAGCACGAGCGGATCGCTGCTGAAGGGAAGTCCGTAGAGCGTTTCCCCCTCGCCGATCACCGTCTTATTGCCCCCTGTGCCGACCGTCATGCGGAAGCGGTCGGTCATGTTGTCGGGGATCTCGTCCTCCGAATAGCTGCCCGGCTGTTCGTTATAGTACCCGGTCAGATCGAGGAACAGCCCGTCCAACGCGTAGGAACGGAATACTTCGTCGCTGATCATCACGACGTTGGGCGGCGTGCCTCCCGTCAGCTGCGTGCGCGCGCTGGAAGAGATGCCTGTCTTGCGGCTGCCGACCACATATACGCCGTCTTCCGCGCCGTGCTGCTCGTTATATGTCTGTACAAGTTCCCGGTAGACGGACTGCGTTTCAAGGCCGCAGTCGTACCAGAACGTGATCTCCGTACTGCCTTCGGGGACGTTTTCGCCGCCGCATGCCGCCAAGCCGAACAGTGCGGCAAAGCTCATCATAAGCCCTGTAACGGTTGCTAAGATCCTGACATTCTTTTTCATGATTTTCCTCCTTTCGGATCCTCCCGCGTTCGGGAAGGGGATCTCCTCCCCTTCCGTTCTGCGGGACAGATGGTTTTATTCTTCGGCGATCGCTTCGACCGCTGCGGGCGTCTGCGCCTGTTCGCCGTACACCGCGATGCCTGCAAGACGGACGCGGGCGTCGTTTGCACTTGCCACAGAGCTTACAAACTCGATCTTTAAGGTGTACGTCTTTGTCGCGTCATCCGCGAGATCGGACGTATCGAGATAGAACGTGACAAGCTGATTGACGCTTGCGGGATCCCAAGTTGCTACGATCTGCGCCGTGCCGACAAGGGTATCGCCGTCATAGAGGGAGACGTTGACGGTGGAGAGCCACGAACCGACCCAAACGCCGATACGGGTCGCCCCCTTGCCGACGGTGATGGAAATATCGTTGAATTTTGCGATATTGCCGTCGATGATCATGTGAGATTTCTTGCTTCCGTCCAGACTGATCCCCTTGTCGTTTTCATACTGATCTGCCACAACGGCTTGCTTCGCGGCGTCGAATGCGATGAGATCGTCCGCTTCGTCCTTCGTGAACGTCGTTACCGTCGTGCCGTCCTGCTGATAGTACTCCCAATAGAGCGCATCCGATGCGGAAAGATCGGTATCGACGGAATTTTCCACGGTGTAGTGAGACTGCAGCGCTTCCAGCGTGGTGCGCACCTTGCCCGTAGTATAATAATTGCCTTCTGCATCGGTGTAGTGCGCAAATGTGATCGTATCGCCTTCGATGGTCTGCTCATGATAGGTGAGCGCTCTTTCTTCGCCCAATACGGCAATGCCTGCAAGGCGGATACGGGCGTCATTTGCAGAGGCTTCCGACCCGAGATACTCGATTTTCAGGGTGTACGTCTTTGTTGCGCTATCCGCGAGGTCGGACGTATCGATATGGAAGATGATGAGTTTGCTCACCGCGTTCCAATCTGTAGCAAACTCTGCAGTACCCCAAAGCGTTTCGCCATCGTAAATGGAAACACGTACTTGAGCAAGCCATGCGCCCGTCCAGACGGCGATATGCTTCGCATCGCTGCCGACGGTAATGGTAATATCGTTGAATTTCCCGACATTGCCGTCCGTCAAAATATGCGTTACGTTATTTCCGTTTAGACTGATCCCCTGATAATTTTGTCCTTCCGAAGCCGTCAGGGTCTGCGCGGAGACATCGAAACCGATCAGGTCGTCCTTGTCCGGCATCGATATGACCGTCCCTGAAGTTTCTTTTTCGTACTGCTGATAATACTCCCAATAGACGGGGTTTCTCCAATAGACGGCATTTTCATCCGTGAGATTCGTATCAACGGAATCCTCCATCGTATAACGGATGACGAGGGCATCCTTGTTCGTGCGTACCTTGTCCTCCGTGTAATATGTACCGTCCTTATCGGTATAGTGCGCCTTGTAGAGGACGCCGTCCACCATGCCGCTCTCGTGATAGGTAAGTTCGCGGTCTGCACCCAGCACGGCAATACCTGCAAGGCGGACACGGGCCTGATTTGCCGCTGCGACGCTGCTTGCGAATTCTATCCTTAACGTGTAAGCCCTTGTTTCATCTTCTGCGAGGTCGGAATTATCAAGATCGAAGATGATCAGTTTATTGGGACTTGTCGTATCCCAGTCACCGACAAACTCGGCAACGCTGACAAGAGAAGTTCCTTCGTACAGAGAAACCCGAACCGTCGTCAGCCAGGAACCCGCCCACACGGCGATACGCTTCGCATCGCTTCCGGCTGTGATCGTAATATCGTTATAAGCCCCGATATTGCCGTCGATGATCAAGTGAGATTTCTTGCTTCCGTCCAGGCTGATCCCCTTGTCGTTTTCATACTCATCTGCCACAAGAGCCTGTTGGGCGGCGTCGAATGCGATGAGATCGTCCGTTCCGTTCTTCGTGAACGTCGTTGCCGTCGTGCCCTCCTGCTGATAGTACTCCCAGTAGATGGCGTTCAGCCAATAGGAAGCATCCTCGTCCGCGAGATTTGTATCAACGGAATCATCCACGGATGCGATCGACCGGATCTGAAGTTCTGCCTCGTCCACGGGATAACCGTTCATGTCGTAGAAATTGCCTTCGCCGTCGGTATAATGTTCGAGATACCCGGGCTGTCCTTCCGAAGGGGCCTGAAGATCATGATAGGTAAGTCCGCTGAATGCGATCTCGGAGAACACGACGCTCGCACCGGCAGGCGTGCCCGACGTTCCGAGCATCAGCCTTGCGTCTCCTGCGCATGTATCAAAGGCATAGAAGCGCACCCAATTCCCTGTGGCGTCCATATAGAACAGCGTCATCACGTTGTCCATGCGGACGACGCGCACATTGAGGCCTGCTTCGGAATAGATCGCCGAAGTGATCGCGCTGCACATGGCGGCGCTCGTCACATCGTTCCCCTTTCCGTCGTATGCTTTATCGCTTGTTCGCGATTCATCATAGCGGCAGATATGGATGTTGTCCGTCGCAACGGACATCCAGAGCGCGACGCCCATATCTCCGTCGCCGTCGCCGCCGTCACTGAGCATAAAATAGATAATATCTGACCATTCGCTGAACGCTGCGCCGTCAATGCGCACGTTGGTCTGCAGATAGTACGCCGTTCCGAGCGCTTCGATACTTTCATCGGTAAACTGCGCCAGTGCAGTCTCGCTCGTCTGGTTGGCGATCGTGATGTACGCGTCCTCATCCGCCATGTGCGAAAGATCGACCGCCGATGCAGCGCCGCCTGTCGCCGTGTACGCTTCGTAAAGGAGCTCCGCCTCATACGAGGTCTTTCCCGCTTCAAAGGCGATCGTGCCGACATAATCTCCGCATTCGATCGCATAGGAGACGGGGTAGACGTCTGTAAGCGTGAGCGTCGTTTCCACCGTTCCGGAGGCGGCTACATCATAACCGACGCCCGAAAGCGATGCCGTTCCCGCCGTGATGGGAGAGACTTCGCCCGCCTTTTTGCCCGTCAGCGTGACGGTAACGGAGGCAAGCTTTTCAAAAAAGACTTCATCCTCGGAAAGTTCTTCGTCGCCGAAGCTGTCCGCGAAATATTTGCCGCAATCGGGGCAATGCCAGTGATAGAGCCAGCCGCGCCCCTTTTCCGTATCGATGTCCGTCTGCACTTCTTCGATATTCTTATGGTTGAGTTTCGGGATCACGACGTCGGATGCATCGATCGTCGTCGAGCCGGACGCATCCGAAAAGTACGTCCCGCAGCCGTTTTCGCACTCATAGTGTGCGCTCCAGCCGTCCTCCGAGCAGGTCGCATCTTTCGCCGCGACTTCCACGGGCTTATGGCCTAAGGCGGCGACGGTAACGTCGTCGAGGGTCACTTCCTGTTTTGCCTCGGCATCGGCAAACAGCTTGCCGCATTCCGAGCAGGAATAGTATTCCTCATTTCCCGCCTGCGTGCAGGTCGCTGCGACCGCTTTATGCAGCGTAAGGTCGTGATCCTCGGCAGAGTTGTCGACGCACGCCGACAGCGCAAATCCTGCCGAAAGGCTCATAGACAGCCCTAATGCCGCAAAAAGAACTTTTTTTGCTTTCATCTTGTTCCTCCTTGATATTTTTACATTTTTCATTTTGTTCGCCAACTTTACTGCCTATAGAAATTATTTCCCTTCCATTATTTCCGCCTCCTTTTGCTTTACCCATGCAAACGCATCTTCGTTTGGTTTTTTCTTCTTATATTCCTGCGGGCTCATCCCCTTTTCTTTTCGGAACACGCGGGAAAAATATTTCACATCGTCAAAGCCCGACCATTTTGCAACTTCCGCGACCGTCATACTCGTGGTCTGAAAGCGTTCGCAGGCGACGGAAATTCTGTAGGCGTTCATATACTGCACCGGCGTCATATGCAGCGTTTCGGCAAAGAGAGCGGTCAGCGTGCGCACCGCAAGTCCGTTCTCCGCCGCGATCTCTTCATTCGTCAGGGGCAGATTGAAATTGTTGCTCATGTATATGAGGATATCGCGAACCTGCCGTCTTTTGCGGATCACTCTGAGGTCTACCCACCCTTCCCGTTCCTCTTCGATGCATCTGCTCATGATGAGAATAAGGTAAGCACAGGTCCGCATCTGCTGAACGTTGCTTTCGTCAAAGGAGTCTTTCATGCTCTTGAGAAGCTCTACATAGATATCGAATTCATTCAAAGCCTTGTGGAAATTTTCTTTGGTAAATCCGCATTGGCGGAACATCGCTTCGAGGTTGCCGCCCGTGAGTTCCACCCAGATGTACGTCCACGGGTCCTGCTGATCGGGATAATAATTGTAATACTCCCCCTGATAGAGAAGGAAGGATTCGCCGCGGTTGAGCTTGAACATCCTGCCGTCCGCCGTCTCGATCGTCCCCCTGCCGAACAGGATAAAATGCCATGAATAATTGGGGCGCACGCGCGATACGGGCCCCTTGGAGGGTGAGCAATGTTCATAGCCGACTTTTCCGATGTTGAACTTATATTCTTCACCGAACTCATCTACAGAAAAGGTCATCTGATCCGTCCTTTCAAAAGTGATAAATCAACTTCTGCCTACATTCTATCCTTCTCCCAATTAGACTGTCAACAGATTCGGAAAATTATGCCGAATAATCCACCTTTCAGATCAGTTGCTCTTTGGGAGCCGTTTCGTTATACGCAAAAACAGGCACGACCGAAGTCATGCCTGTTTTTGAAAAATCGATTTGTTGCCGTCCCGCAAAGGGCGGCGGTTTTGACGGAGCTTATGGTTTGACGGCCTGAAGGATGCGCGAAACTTCCTCGGCAAGATTTTGGAGGGTGCCTTCGCCGAAGGGATCGGCAAGCCCTGCCCGTTTAACGAGGCTGCGGAAGGCAATCGTGCCGCCTGCCGAGACGAACTGTTTGTAACGGCGGAGCGCTTCGTCGTGGTCTTTCTGCGAGAGCACGAGGAACCCGAAAGCGACCGTCTGTGCAAGGCAGTAGTCGATATAGTAGAACGGGCTTTCAAAGATATGCGCCTGGTACTGCCAGCGGGTACCCTCCTCAAGATAGGGAATGCCCTCGTAGGTGAGGTAGGGGCGGTACGCCTTTTCAAGCTCTAAATACGCCTTGTCGCGCTCTTCGGGCGTCCAGTCGGGATGTTCGTAGACGAGGTGCTGGAATTCATCCACGATGCAGCCGTACGGGATGAAGGAGAGCGCGTCGGCAAGATGCTTGTAGCGGTAGCCGCGTTCGCGCTCGCCGAAGAAGCGGCGCATATACGGCCAGCACAAAAACTCCATGCTCATGGAATGGCATTCCGCCGTCTCCATGCCGCCCACGTCGATATCGTAGTCGACGTCGCCTACATCGATGCAGTGCGAGGCATAGGCGTGCCCGAATTCATGCGTCAGAACGTCTGCGTCCGCCGTCGTGCCGTTGAAATTGGCGAAGATGAAGGGCTGGTGGTAGTCGCCGATGAAGGTGCAGTAGCCCCCGCCCGCCTTGTTGTGGCGGCTCTCGACGTCGAGCGCGCCCGCCTCCGTCATGCTGTCGAAAAAGGCGCCGATCTCGCCGTCCATCTCGTGATACATCCCGCTCGCCTCCGAGAAAGCTTCCGGTATGGTGAGCGTGAAGGGCGGGTTCCCCTCTTTGGTGTAGACGTCGTTATCCGAGAAACGGAACGTTGTGAGCCCCATTTCCCCCTTGATGCGCTCTTTGAGCGCGCTCACGACGGGAACGAGCGACTCTTTTACGTTGGCACGGAAGGCTTCCACCATCTCCCGCGTATAGCCCGTCCTGCTCATGCGGTAGTAGCCAAGCTCCACATAATTTTGATAGCCCATCTTTTTTGCCATCCTGTCACGGATGTGCACGAGCTTGTCGTAGATCTCGTCGAGCTTTTGTTTGTTCGCTTGAAGCCCGAGGCCGATCGCATCGGCTGCCGCTTTTCTGACGGCGGGGTCGGGGTCTTCCAGCTTTCCGCGGAGCACGGTGAGCGGGATTTTTTCGCCCTGCCAGTCGAAGAGCATCCCCGCCATGAGCTGGGAATATTCCGTCGTCAGGGCGTTCTCCTGCTGTTCGTCTTCGACGATCTCTTCCGAGTGCGCCTTGACCGCGCATTCGAAGCC
Organism: uncultured Clostridia bacterium; assembly: GCA_944354535.1. GTDB lineage: Bacteria > Bacillota > Clostridia > Christensenellales > Borkfalkiaceae > Gallimonas. Next base: position 20,291 of record CALVPY010000027.1, on the reverse strand, counting down.
CGCGAACAGGACGCTGCCGAGCTTCGCTTCCATCTCCTTGCGGAAGGGGCTTTCGAGCATCACGCGGAAATACTTTGCAAGGTCGTTATGAACGAGCGGATACACTTCGTCGTAGTAGTCCATCTCCCCTTTGTAGAAGGGATCGGCGGTGTTCTGCGTGAAGCGGATGTTGGCAAGGCAGTATGCCGTGTCGAATTTTTTGCGGCGGGCGGTGAGCTCTTGGCGCGCCGCGAGCATATCATCCGCGCTCTTTGCCTTTTCGGCTGCCGCAAAAAAGGTCTCAAAGGCCGCCTGCATCTCTTCGAGCGTCACGCGGCAGTAGGGAAGGTCGTTTACTTTTGTCATACAGTCCTCCATATGTTCATTCCCGTCTATTTTACTCCCCTTTTTGCGATTTGTCAATCCCCCATTTTTACCGATGACGATACCTGCCGTAAAGCAGATCATCATCCAATATAGGAAGAGAAAGAATACGATGACGAGGGACAGCGCCCCGTACAGCTGTTCCTTGTTCCCGAGGCGAGTATAGACGAGGAAGACGGCGCTCGCCCCAAGCCAGAGTACGGCGACAAGAAGGCTTTCTTTGGCTCTTTTTTTCACTGCTATTTTGGGTACGGCATAAAAGTTCAAGAGCATGGCGGCGAGAAAGCATCCTCCGAACAGGAGGATTGCCTTCAATATGCCGCAGAGCGGCTGCGGAAGCGCGCGGATGAGGCTCCCCAAGAGCACAAACAGCCCGATGACGCCGCCGAGGAGCACAACGACCGCAAGGGTGAACAGGACGGCAAGCAGGCGCGTTCTTAGCCCGCCGTGCGGGCGAGAGCCCCCCGAAAGAAGTTCGCCGCTCCTTCTCAAATGATAGAAAAAGGAGGATGCCGACCACAGCGTCGTCAAAAGCAGCACGACACCCGCACCCGAGGCGGCTTCCCCCGCGTGCTTTACCAGATAGGAAACAAGCTCTTCCGCCCACGCAAAGAGTTCGAGTGCAGGCTCTTCGGGAAGTCCCTCTCTTCCGAAGAGCAGGATGAGCCAGAAGAAGAGCGGGACGATAGAAAGGATAAGAAAGAAGGTGAGCGCGCCTGAAATCGTCGTGATGCGGAGCGCGGAAAAGAGACGGGCAATGTCCGCCCCCTTCTCGACTGCGCGGCGCAAGCCGCTCTTCATCCGTACAAGAAAGCTCATAATGCTATCTTGTGCAGAGAATAAAAAAAGCTCCCCGATCTTTCGGAGAGCTTAACATTTTATTCGAGTTCGAACGCGCCTGTGTAGAGCTGATAATACCTGCCCTTCTGCTCGATGAGCTGGTCGTGCGTGCCGCGCTCGATGATGCGGCCGTGGTCGAGCACCATGATGACGTTGGAGTTCTTGACCGTGGAGAGACGGTGCGCAATGACGAACACCGTTCTTCCTTCCATCAGTTTATCCATGCCGCGCTGGACGATGGCTTCCGTTCTCGTATCAATGGAGGAAGTCGCCTCGTCGAGGATCATGACGGGCGGATCAGCGACGGCTGCGCGCGCGATGGACAGAAGCTGCCTCTGCCCCTGCGAAAGGTTAGCGCCGTTGTGCGTGAGCATGGTGTCGTACCCTTCGGGGAGGCGGGAGATGAAGTCGTCCGCGCCCGCAAGATGAGCGGCCGCCATGCATTCTTCGTCCGTTGCGTCCAATCTGCCGTAGCGGATGTTGTCCATGACCGTCCCCGTGAAGAGGTTGGTATCTTGAAGGACCATGCCGAGCGATCTTCTCAGTTCCCCCTTCTTGATCTTGTTGATGTTGATGCCGTCGTAACGGATCTTGCCGTCCGCAATGTCGTAGAAGCGGTTGATGAGGTTGGTGATCGTCGTCTTGCCCGCGCCCGTCGCGCCGACGAATGCAACTTTCTGACCGGGGCGCGCGTACAGCGTGATGTTGTGGAGGACGATCTTTTCGGGAGTGTAGCCGAAGTCCACGTCGTACATCCTTACGTCGCCTTCAAGCTTGGTGTAGGTGGTCGTGCCGTCGTGATGAGGGTGCTTCCATGCCCACATGCCCGTGCGCTCTTCGCACTCGGTGATATTGCCGTTCTCGTCCTCCTTGGCGTTGACAAGGGTGACGTACCCGTCGTCCGCCTCGGGCTGTTCGTCGATCAGCATGGTGATGCGCTTGGCGCCCGCAAGGCCCATGACGACGGAGTTGACCTGCTGCGAGACCTGCCCGACGTTGTTGCTGAACTGACGCGCCATTTGCAGGAAGGCGACGACGACGGCGACCGAGAAGGGCGCGATCTCGACGATGTTCGTGATCTTGCCGTTCGTGAGTTCGAGGATGCCGATGTTCTGCACGCCTTCGAGCATGAAGAACGCGCCGCACAGCGCCACGATGACATACATGATGTGGCCGATGTTCATGATGATGGGCATGAGCATGTTCGCGTATCTGTTCGCGCGGTCTGCCTGCTCGAAGAGGTGGTCGTTGACGCGGTCGAAATCGCGCTTTGCCTCCTCTTCATGGCAGAATACCTTGACGACCTTCTGCCCGTTCATCATTTCTTCAATGAAGCCTTCCGTCTTACCGATGGCGCGCTGCTGTTCGAGGAAGAATCTGCCCGAACCGCCGCCGATGACTTTGGTGATGAAGGTCATCGCGACGATGCCTACAACGACGATGAGCGTCAGATACAGGCTGTAATAGAGCATCATCACGAAGAGCGTTAAAACCATCACGCCCGAGCGCAGGATCTGCGGAAGGCTGACAGCGATCATCTGGCGCAGCGAGTCGATATCGTTCGTGTAGTAGCTCATGATATCGCCGTGATTGTGCGTGTCGAAATAGCGGATGGGAAGATCCTGCATCCCGTCGAACATCTGCTCGCGCATCTTGGCAAGGAAGCCCTGCGTGATGATGGCAAGGAGCTGCGCGTGGATGGCACCGAAGATAAGGGAGACAACGTACATCCCGATGAGGACGAGCATGTTGCCCGTGATGACGCCGCCCCACGCGTCCCACAGCTCTTGACCTGCGGGAGCTGTCGCCTGCGCTTCTTCGATGACGGAATAGATATTCTCCATGAAGATGGCGGGCACGGAGCTCACGATGGCGTTGATGACGAGAAAGATGATGGTGAGAGTCGTCATGCCGGGGTAGTAGCGGAAGAGCGCCTTCATCACGCGGGAGAAGGTCCCCTTCTGCTTTTTGGGCTTTATCTGAGGCGCTTCGGGAGTATGGGGGCGCACTTTTGCATGCAGTTTAGTTTTCATTGTCTGCCCCCTTTATCTGAGAGTGATAGACTTCCGCATAGATAGGATTGGCCCTGACGAGTTCTTCGTGCGTGCCGACGGCGTTGACCTTTCCGCTTTCCATGACGATGATGCGGTCGGCGTCCTCCACCGAGGAGATACGCTGCGCGATGATGATCTTGGTCGTCGTGGGGATGTAATCGCGGAATGCCTTGCGGATGAGCGCGTCGGTGTGGGTATCGACGGCGCTCGTCGAGTCGTCGAGGACGAGGATCTTGGGCTTTTTGAGGAGGGCGCGTGCGATGCACAGGCGCTGCTTCTGCCCGCCCGAGACGTTGGTACCGCCCTGTTCGATGTAGGTATCGTATTTATCGGGGAAACTCTGGATGAAGTCGTCCGCCTGCGCGAGTTTGCACGCTTCGACGAGCTCTTCGTCCGTCGCGTCGGGGTTGCCCCAGCGGAGGTTTTCCTTGATGGTACCCGAGAAGAGGACATTCTTCTGGAGCACGACGGCGACCTGGTTCCGAAGCGCCGTCAGGTCGTAGTCTCTCACGTCCACGCCGCCTACCTTAACGCTCCCTTCTGTCACGTCGTAGAGGCGGGAGAGAAGGTTGACGAGCGAAGTCTTGGAAGAGCCTGTGCCGCCGATGATGCCGATCGTTTCGCCCGACTTGATGTGAAGGTCGATGTCTTCGAGGACGTTCTTTTCCGCCGTCGGGGAGTATTTGAAGTCGACGTGGTCGAAATCGATGGAACCGTCCTTGACTTCGAAAACGGGGTTTTCGGGATCGTGCAGCGTGCTCTTCTCGGTGAGGATCTCGACGATACGGCGGGCAGATTCGCCCGACATTGCGATCATCGCGAAGACCATCGAGAACATCATGACGGAAGAGAGGATCTGCATGCCGTACACGATGAGCTGCGAGACCCTTGCAACGTTATACATGGGTTCGCCAACGGTCATAATGAGATAGGAGCCCACGAACAGCACGGCAGACAGTACGCCGTAGAAGGCGAACTGCATGATGGGGTCGTTCCACGCAAGCAGGCGTTCCGCTTTTGTAAAGTCCTTCATGAGGGCGGTCGAAGTCTTGCCGAATTTCTCCTTTTCGTACTCCTCTCTCACATATGCCTTGACGACGCGGATACCGCTGACGTTTTCCTGAATGGATTCGTTCATGTCGTCGTACTTGTGGAAGAGTCGGCGGAAGGTGGGCATGACCTTGTACATGATTGCAAACAGCGCGAACGCAACGACGGGCACGACCGCAAGGAAGATCCACGCAAGGTCGCCGCCCATGACGAATGCCATGACGAAGGAGAAGATGACCATGAGGGGCGCGCGGATGGCAAGACGCACGATCATCATGTAGGAAAGCTGCACGTTGGTGACGTCCGTCGTCATACGGGTGACGAGCGAAGGCGTCGAGAACTTGTCGATGTTCTCAAACGAGAAGTCCTGGATGTGATAATAAAGGTCTTTGCGCAAATTTTTGGCAAATCCCGTCGATGCGCGCGCGCAGAAGGCGCCCGCGAGCGTACCCGCGACGAGCGATGCGACGGCGATCGCCACCAGGATGCCCGCATACTGCCAGATCTCGGCCCAAAATTCCGCCTTCGCGGAGTCCGTCATGGTGGCAGGCATCGATTGGATAACTTCGACGAGCATCGAGATGACGAAGGGCATCAGGCATTCGAGCACGACCTCGATGGAGACGAAAAGCGGCGATAGGATAGACGCCAGCTTATACTCCCGGATGCTCTTTGCAAGTGTCTTTAACAAAAGAAGTCCTCCTTTCCGCATCATTCGGATGCAGATGGTAAGAAAAAATTGAAACCCAAGCAAACATAAGAAAAAGCGTAAATCCCGAGCCGAAATTTACGCAATCTCTCTTTAGAAATATCCTATCACGCATATATAATAATGTCAAGCGCGCGTGAAAGAAAATTCGGAAAACTTCACACAGTTTTCATTTTTTGCGAACGCAGGGCGAGCTTTGCCGCGGCTTACTCCTGGTCTAAAAGTTCGTTATAAAATTCGCACAAGTCCCCTCTTCCTTCCTGAATAAAGCGGATGGCGCTCGAGGGATGGCGGTTGAGGACGCCCGTCAAAAGATAGGCGGGATCGTACCCCCAAACGGCGCCCTGTTCGCGGACGCGGGGCATGCTGCTCTCCACAAAGCGCAGCATATGCGCAAGCTTATACTTCGGGTTCTTCAAAAAGCCCAAAAGCAGCTCCATGCGGCAGTTGCCCGCGCCCCTTCCCATGCCCGAGACCGTCGCGTCGAGATAGTCGACGCCCAGCGCCGTGCATTCGATGGTGTTCGCAAAGGCGAGCTCCTGATTGTTGTGCGCGTGGATGCCGATGGATTTCCCGTACTTTTCGCCCGCTTCGAGATAGCGCTCTGCGATGACGCGCATCTCTTCGGGGTAGATGGAGCCGTAGCTGTCGACGATATAGATGACGTCTGCGGGGGAATTGCCGATGAGGTCAAGCGCCAAAGAGAGTTCTTTTTCCGTCGCTTTGGAGATCGCCATGATGTTGACCGCGGTCTCGTAGCCCATCTTGTGGCAGTGCTCTGCCATCGCAAGCGCCGCGGGGATGGTGTTGATGTAGGTCGCGATGCGGTACATCGAAAACGGGCTGTTTTCGCGCGGGCCGATATCGCGCTCATAGTTGCAGCGGCCGACATCTGCCATGCACGCAAGTTTGAGCCCTTCGGGTGCGCCGCCGAGCACGTTGAAGACGTCCTCGTCGCGGCAGAATTTCCACTTACCGAACTTGTTTTCGTCAAAGAGGTCGCGATCGGACTTGTATCCGAGCTCCATATAATCAACGCCCGCGCGCATGTTGGCGCTCACGAGCGCGCGCACCCACTCATCGGGAAAGCGAAAGTTGTTGACGAGCCCGCCGTCGCGCATCGTCGCGTCCATGACTTTGATGGAAGGGCGGAAGGAAAGAAGCGAACCGGTATCTCTTGCCATATTTTAGCTGTGCCTCGCTTTGAGTTCGCTGCACACGTCGAAAAGCGTCACTTCCTTTTCGCGGAGCAGCACAAGAAGGTGATACAAAAGGTCTGCCACCTCGCCGACGAGCTCCTCTTTCTTGTCGTTTTTGGAGGCGATAACGGTCTCCACCGCCTCTTCCCCCATCTTCTTTGCGATCTTGTCGATGCCCTTTTCAAAGAGATAGGAAGTATAAGAACCCTCTTCGGGATGCTGCTTTCTGTCGTCGATGACGCGCGCAAGCTCGGAAAGGAATCTGACCCCCGCGCCCTCTTCCTCCTTTTCTACGTTGAAAAAGCAGGAGCGGCTGCCCGTATGGCAGGCGGCGCCCGTTTGCTCGATCGAAAGGAGCACGCAGTCTTTGTCGCAGTCAAACGTAATGCCTTTGACTTTCTGCACATGCCCGCTCGTTTCGCCCTTCTTCCAAAGGCACTTTCTCGAACGGCTCCAATAGTGCGCATAGCCCGTTTCCAGCGTCTTTTGAAGGGCTTCTTCGTTCATATATGCCTGCATGAGCACGTCGCCGCTCTCCGCGTCCTGCGCGATGGCGCAGATGAGCCCGCGCTCGTCAAATTTGATGTCCATTTAATCCTCCATGCGGACGGCGATGCCGCGCTCCGCGAGATAGCTTTTGAGATCTCTCATGTTGATGATGCCGAAATGGAAGAGGGAAGCAGCGAGCGCCGCATCCGCCTTGCCTTCCGTCAAAACGTCGTAGAAGTGGCTCATCTTGCCCGCCCCGCCCGAGGCGATGACGGGGATATTGACGGCCTCCGCGGCGGTGCGCGTCAGCTCCAGGTCATATCCTTCCTTGGTGCCGTCGCGGTCCATGCTCGTGAGGAGCACTTCGCCCGCGCCCAAGCGTTCCGCCTTTTGGATCCATTCGATGGCGTCGAGATCGGTTTTGACCCTGCCGCCGTTGAGATAGACGTCCCATCTGCCCTGTTCGTTGCGCTTGGCGTCCACGGCGAGGACGACGCACTGCCGCCCGAACTTCAAAGCGGCCTCCGTGATGAGCGTGGGATCTTTGATGGCGGCGGAATTGACGGCGATCTTATCCGCCCCGCACGAGAGCATTCTTCTGAAATCTTCCGTCGTGCGGATGCCGCCACCCACCGTGAGGGGCAAAAAGACCTGTTCGCTCGCCCGCGAGATGATCTCCCACATGGGGGTATTGCCGCGGTAGCTTGCCGTGATGTCCAAAAAGACGAGCTCGTCCGCGCCGAAGGCGTTGTAGAGCTTTGCCGTCTCCACGGGGTCGCCCGCGTCGACGAGATGCACGAAATTGACACCTTTAACGACCCTGCCGTCCTTCAAATCGAGGCAGGGGATGAGACGTTTGCTTAACATTCGAACTCCTCGATCGCTTTTATAAGGTCGATCGTTCCTTCATAGACGGAGCGGCCCAAGATCGCCCCGTAGACGTTGTTTTTTCTCAGCGCTTCCAAATCGTCCATACTGCGGATGCCGCCCGAGGCGATGACGTTGAGGCCGGTCTCCTCCATTTTGACGGTCGCTTCGAGGTTGACGCCCGTGAGCGCGCCGTCCCGCCCGACGTCGGTAAAAACCGCGTCGGTGATGCCGAGAGCCTTTGCCTTCTTCCCGAACGAGAAGGCGTCTTCCTCCGCCGTCACCGTCCAGCCGCGCACGGTGAGCTTCCCCTCGCGCGCGTCGATGCCCGCGACGATCTTACCGCCGTAAAGTGCGGCAGCTTCCTCTAACACTTCGGGCTGCTCCACGCATACGGTGCCGAGTACCACGCGGTCGGCGCCCGATAAAAAGCGCTCTTTGACCGCTTCGAGCGAACGGATGCCCCCGCCCGTCTGCACGGGAACGCCTAAGGAGGCGATGCGCTCCAAGATGCGCGGGAAGTCGTTTTGTTCTTCAAAAGCGCCCGAAAGGTTGACGACGTGCAGAATGCGTGCGCCCGCGTCCAGCCACTTTTTTGCGCGGTCGACGGGGTCGCCGTAATCGGTGACGGCGTCGCGCTTTCCGTGCAGAAGGCGCACCGCGCGGCCGCCTAAAATGTCGATGGCGGGATAGAGTTTCATCTTATAACCTCATGAAATTGCGCATGAGCTGCAGCCCGAGATCCCCGCTCTTTTCGGGGTGGAACTGCACGCCGTACACATGGTCTTTGCCGATGGCGGAAGCGTACGTCTTATAATACTCCGTCTTTCCGATGGTATATTCGTCCGTTGTGTCGGCATAGTAGCTGTGCACGAAGTAGAACTGCGAGCCGTCGCGGATGCCCGCGAACAGGGGCGAGCGTATATCGGAAACGGCGTTCCAGCCCATCTGAGGCACCTTGCCTTCCGTAAAGCGCACGGCGCGCCCGGGGATGAGCCCGAGCCCCTTGTGGACTCCCTCCTCTTCGCTCTCGTCGAGCAAAAACTGCATCCCAAGACAGATGCCGAGGATGGGCAGCTCCCCCACCCGCGCCTTGACGTAATCTGAAAGCCCCGTCTTTTCCAGATTCTCCATGCCCGCGGCAAAGCTGCCGACCCCGGGCAGGATGAGCCTGCCGCACTTGTTAAGCTCGCTCTTTTCCGAGGTGATGACGGCTTTCCCGCCCAGAAATTCGACGGCTTTCTGCACGGAGCGGAGATTGCCCATGCCATAATCGATGATGCCGATCATTCGAGCACTCCTTTGGAGGACGGGATACGGTCGGAAACGACGGCAGCGGCGTCTTTCAAGCACAGAGCGAGCGCCTTGAAGACGGCCTCCGCCTCGTGATGCTTATTGCCCCGCCTTAAAAGTTTCACATACAAATTGAGCCCTGCATGGGAAGAAAACGCGCGGAGAAACTCTTCCACGAGTTCGAGGTCAAATTCCCCTGCCTTTCCCTCCATCTTGTCTTCAAAGGCAAGATACGCCCTGCCGCTTATATCGAGCGCGACGAGTGCCGCCGTTTCGTCCATCGGCACGACACGGTCGGAAAATCTTGCGATGCCGCGCTTATCGCCGAGGGCTTCCTTGAAGGCGTCCCCGAGCGCGATGCCCGTATCTTCCACCGTGTGGTGGAAATCGACGTGGGTATCCCCCTTGCAGGAGACCGTAAGGTCGATCCCCGAGTGTACCGTGAGGAGCTCGAGCATATGGTCGAAAAAGCCGACGTCCGTCGAAATTTCCGCAACGCCCGTGCCGTTCACGTTGAGGGTCAGCGCGATCTCCGTCTCTTTGGTCTTTCTTTCGATGTGCGAAGTTCTCATTTGTTTTCCTCCCCGAGGCGGGCCGTGACCGCCCGCGCGTGTGCCATCAAAGATTCGCTTTCGGCAAGCCGCACGATGTGCGCTCCGTCCTCTTTGAGCGCCTCTTCCGTATAGCGGATGACGCTCATCTTGCGCGTGAACACGTCCTCGTTCAGCACTTCAAAGAAGCGTGCGCTCCCGCCCGTGGGCAGGATATGATCGGGCCCCGCGAAATAATCGCCGACGGGCTCGGGGGTATATGCCCCCATGAATACCGCGCCCGCGTTCCTGATCTTGGGAAGGAGCGCGTCGGGGTCTTTCACATACAGTTCGAGGTGCTCGGGTGCGATCTTGTTGGAGATCTCGGCTGCCTCGTCGAGCGTATCCGTCAGAATGATGCCGCCGCTCGAAAGCAGGGAACGTTCGGCGATCTCCTTTCTCGGGAGCACCGCAAGGCGGGCGTCCACCCGTTCGGAGATGCGCTCCGCAAGATCTTTGCTTGTCGTCACGACGATGGCGCGGGCGAGGACGTCGTGCTCTGCCTGAGACAGGACGTCTGCCGCCACCCAGTCGGGATCGGCGCTCTCATCTGCGACGATGAGGATCTCGCTCGGCCCTGCCAGCATATCGATGCCGACCTGCCCGTAAACTTCCTTCTTGGCAAGCGTGACATAGATGTTGCCGGGGCCTGCGATGACGTCCACTTTGGGAACGCTCTCCGTGCCGTATGCAAGCGCCGCGACCGCCTGTGCGCCGCCCATCTTGAAGACGGCTTCCGCGCCGCACTCTTTCGCGGCGACGAGGGTCAGCGGATGCACCTTCCCTTCCTTTGCGGGCGTTGCGACGATGATGTGCTCGACGCCTGCCGCCTTTGCGGGCAGCACCGCCATCAAAACGGAGGAGGAAAGCGGCGCCGTGCCGCCCGGCACATAGATGCCCGCCCGTTCCACGGGGCGGATGACATAGCCCGTAGTCCTGCCCTTTTCGGTGACGATATGCTCTTTTCTTCCCGCGCGGCTGTGGTATCCGTAGATATTTCGGATGGCAAGGCGCAGGCTCTCTAAAAGTTCGGGGGAAACTTCTTCGTAAGCCGCTTCATATTCTTCTTCGGAAACGCGGAAGGTATCCTTCGTGAGCACCGTTTTGTCGAAGCGTTCCTCATATTCGAAGACGGCCTCGTCTCCGCGTTCGGCGACGTTTTTTACGATCTCCTTGACGCGCTTCATCTCTTCCTTGCGTTCCTCGAAGGGGCGCTCCAGAAGTTCCGCGCTCTCCTCTTTCGTGACGATCTTCATGCCACTTCCTCCTTGACTTTGGCAATGAGCGGAAGGATCTCCGCCGATTTTGTTTTCAGGCTGACTTTATTGGCGACGAGCCGCGCCGTGATGCCCGTGAATATCTCTTCTAAAACGACGAGCCCGTTGGCTTTCAGGGTGGAGCCCGTCTGCACGACGTCGAAGATGACGTCGGAAAGGTCGGTCACGGGCGCAAGTTCGATGGAGCCGTGCAGGGGAATGATCTCCACGTCTTCCCCCCGCTCGGAAAACAGGCGCTTTGCGGTGTTCACATATTTGGTGGCGACGCGGAGCGCGGGGCTCGTTAAAACATCTTTTCGTTCGGGATAGCCCGCAAGGCACAGCGAGCATTCCCCGATCTTGAGGTCGAGCATTTCGTAGATGTCGCGGTCCTCTTCGATGAGTGTGTCCTTCCCGACAACGCCGAGATCGGCAACGCCCGCCTCTACATAGACGGGAACGTCGGAGGGCTTGACGAGGAAGAAGCGGAAATTTCCGTCTGCGCTCGAAAGCACGAGCTTCCTCGTCTCCTCATAGAGGACGGCGGTATCCACGCCGCAGCGGGCAAGCAGTTTGGCGCTCTCCGTTGCGAGCCGCCCTTTGGCAAGTGCGAAGGTGATCATGCGTTTCCTCCCACGGGGAGCACTTCATACCCCGCATCTTCCTCTTGTTTTACGCCCTCTTTTCCCGTGAGTGCGCTCAGCCGTACCCTTTCGCCGCGCTCGGTGCGGGCAAGAAATTCGCGGTACGCCGGGGCTTCCTGTCCTTCTTCCGCCACGATGACGAGCGGTTTTTTCTCTTCGGGGAGTGCGCCCTGCCGCTCTAAGGCGACGAGGATGCGCTTCAAGCCCATCGCAAAGCCGACGGCTGGCATGTGTTTGCCGAAGGCATCCGCGAGGTTATCGTATCTGCCTCCGCTCAAGACGGGCGCGCCGAGGTCTTTGACGAGCCCCGAAAATAAGATGCCCGAATAGTACGAGAGCGGCTTGATCATGCCGAGATCGTAAGAAATATATCCTTCATAGCCCATCGCGGTGAGAAGGCGGTCGATGTTTTTAAGGTCGTCGACGGCTCTGCGCGCGCAAGAGTTGTGCGTGAGCGCTTCTGCAACGGAAAAGACTTCTCTGCTGCCGAAGAGCGCGGGCAGCGCCAGAATATTGTTGAGCGCGTCGCCCGAAACGCCCGCTTTCTTCAAAAGGCGCTCCGCATTCATCGTATCTTTGCGGTTGATGCAGGCGCGCACGTCCTCCGCTTGGAAGGGAGAAAGCCCGCTCTCTTCGAGCAGCCCTTTGAAATACCCAACATGGCCGATGTCGATGATAAAATCCCGAAGCCCCGCTTCTTTGAGGCATTCGATGGCAAAGGCGATGCACTGTGCGTCCGAAAACGCCCCCTCTTCGCCGAGACATTCGACGCCCGCCTGGTAAATTTCGCGGCTCGAGAGCCCTCCGCCGTTTTCCAGGTCGTATTTATCGGCAAAATAGCTCAGCCGCGCCCTGTCCGAATTGAGTTTGGTCGCCGCGATGCGCGCGATGGAGAGCGTCGTATCGGGGCGGAGCACCAGAAGTTTTCCGTCCGTGTCCGTCATCTTGAACATGCGCTCTTCGGGGACGGCGTTTTCTTTGCCCGAAAACGTCTCGTAGTATTCGAGCCCTGCCGAAAGGACGGGCGAAAAGCCCGCCGAGGAGAACTTTTTTTCGAGTTTCAGTTTGAGCTCCGTGAGGATGGAGCATTCGCGCGGGAGCACGTCCTGCACGCCTGCGGGAAGCCTGCTGTTTGCCATTGCTTTCTCCCAAATTTACATTCACTTTCCGAATAATTATACCATTCTGTACGGAGAAAAGTCAAATAAAAAAGAATAGTTTGTATAGCTGCGGCAAAAAAGAGTATATTTTGCGAAATGGCGCGAATATATGCAGCATAGAGCATCATTTCTTCTGCTTTCGGGCGAAAGATCCCTCATCCCTGCAAAGAAAAACGGTTCCGAATGTTCGGAACCGTTTTGGTGGGAAGAGGTGGATTTGAACCACCGAAGTCGAAGACGTCAGATTTACAGTCTGATCCATTTGGCCGCTCTGGAATCTTCCCATCTATCAAATTGTAATGATTGTCGGTGGAGCCGGTGACCGGAATTGAACCAGCAACCGGCTGATTACAAATCAGCTGCTCTGCCGATTGAGCTACACCGGCAAGGTGGTGCCTTGGGGCGGAATCGAACCACCGACAGACGGATTTTCAGTCCGTTGCTCTACCATCTGAGCTACCAAGGCATACATAAGCCTCATTCCTCGGAATGAGGCTTAAGGGAAATGTGGCGACCCAAAACGGGCTCGAACCGTCGACCTCCAGCGTGACAGGCTGGCGCTCTAACCAACTGAGCTATTGGGCCATCTTTTACTGTTATAAGCTATGCAATGTGAGGCTTCCCAAAGGGTGGTGGGCCTTCACGGACTTGAACCGCGGACCGATCGGTTATGAGCCGACTGCTCTAACCAACTGAGCTAAAGGCCCGTTTGCGGTGCTCAACTCACAACGCTTGCTTATCATATTACAAACGTGAGATAAAGTCAAGTGTTTTTCTGCAATTTCTGCAAAAAAAGAGAAAAAATTTTTTCGACACGATCTCTGTCGAAAAATCAGCTTTCGGCAGTCTTCTCCTCTCCCCTTCTGCTACAATCGGAATAAATTCCGGCTTGGGGGAACAAATGGAAATTCAAAGCCTACGGAAGGGAGAAGAGCTGTATTTCTACCTGAAAGGAGAACTCGATGAACACGCCGCTGCGTCTCTACGCGGCCGAACGGATGCGATCATCGACGGGAATGCCGGGCTTTCGCGCGCCGTATTCAATCTTGCGGGCGTCCGCTTCATGGATTCGACGGGCATCGGGTTTTTGATGGGAAGGTATAAAAAACTTTCGCGTTACGGCATCAAGATGGCGCTGGAAGCGCCCAATGAGGGTGCGGATAAGATCCTCTTGCTGAGCGGCATCTATTCGCTGATGCCTAAGATATAAGGTGGTGTTATGAACAGAATGCAACTTCGATTTTTGTCCCGTTCGGAAAATGAAGTGTTTGCGCGCAACGTCGTAGCGGCGTTTGCCCTACCGCTCAACCCTACCCTTTCCGAACTTTCCGATGTCAAGACGGCCGTTTCGGAAGCGGTCACCAACTGTATCGTTCATGCTTATCCCGAGGAAGAGAACTGGATCACCATTTCCTGCGAAACGAGCGGGGATAAGTTACATATCATCGTCTCGGACAGCGGAAAAGGCATTGAGGACATCGCGCGAGCCCTCACGCCGTTTTACACGACTTGTCCCGGGGAGGAGCGTTCGGGTATGGGGTTTACCATCATGCAGACATTTATGAATGAATTTCACGTTACGTCCGAGCCGGGCAAAGGCACGCGGGTGGAGATGACGAAACGCTTCGGCGGGACGGCGGAAGCAGATGCTCGATGAGAAGGAGACGCTGCGGCTCGTCCGCGCCGCCAAAGAGGGAGACGCGTCGGCAAAGGAGGAGCTGCTCACACACAATACCCCTCTCTTAAAGAGCATTATCCGCCGATATCTCAATAAGGGCGTGGAGTATGACGATCTGTTCGAACTTGCCTGTATGGGGATGCTGAAGGCGATCTCGGGCTTTGACGAGAGTTTCGGCGTGCGGTTTTCGACATATGCCGTCCCCATGATCGCGGGGGAAATCAAACGGTTTTTGCGTGACGACGGAAGCGTGAAAGTTTCCCGTGCGCTTAAAAAAACCTGCCGCGAGATCAACGTCTATATCGAGCGATATACGCAGGAGCACGGAACGCAGCCTGCCATCAAGGAGATCGCAGCCGATCTTTCGATGGAAGAGAGCGAAATCGTATTCGCGCTCGGTTCTTCCCATATGCCTCTTTCCATCTATGAGGAAACCCCGCACAAAGACGGTAATCTGCAGCCCATTGCCGAACGTCTGATCTCCTCCGATTCCCCCGAAGAAATGTTTGACAGACTGCTCTTGAAGCAGGCGATCGAAAAACTTCCCGAGCGGGAGAAGAAGATCGTGTTTTTGCGGTATTTCCGCGATATGACGCAGAGCGAAGTTGCGCGGCTCATCGGGGTGTCGCAGGTGCAGATATCCCGCATCGAGAGCAGGATCTTGACACAGTTCCGAGAGGAACTCAGAAGCTGAAACGGCGGCGCTCTATGCGCCGTCATTCTTCTTTCTGCGGCACGGGAATGCCGCAGATCGAGCAGTAGCCTTCCATATCGATCTCCCCTTTGAGGAGGAGACCGCGCGCCCTTTCACGCATCGGTTTCATCCCTTCCGCGAAGGCGATGGCGGAAAGCTCCGAAGTGCTGCGCCCCGTACGGATCCCCTCTCGGAACGAGTCCGTCACTTCCAGCACCTCGTGTACTGCAAAGCGGCCAGCCGATCCTCTTCCGCTGCATTTTTCACAGGAAGCTGCGCGCGATCGCATCGTCCCTTTCGGAACGCCGAGCAGAACTTGTTCCCCGGGAGTCGTCGGAACAGAGGTGCGGCAGTACGGGCAAAGCCGTTTTACGAGCCGCTGAGAAATGACGCCCGAGAGCGCATCGGCAAGGAATGCGTCTTTGATGCCGAGGTCGCGCATCCGCTGAACGGCGCCGACGGCGCCTGCGGTGTGCAGCGTCGTGAGCACGAGCTTTCCCGTTAATGCCATGCGTACCGTCAGTCCGGCTGTCTCTTCGTCGCGGATCTCCCCCGTCATGATGATATCGGGATCCTGCCGCAGGACGTCTTTCAGAGCATTTTCCAACGTCAGGGCTCTGCATGAGGACAGGGAGAGCTGTTCGACGCCCTCGATCCTGTATTCGACGGGATCTTCGACGGTGACGATATTCTGCGACTTTGAGGAGAGCTCTTTCAGAAAACAGGCAAGCGTCGTTGATTTCCCGCTGCCCGTCGGGCCCGTGATCAGTACGAGCCCCGGCCGCGAGAGCATCCGCCTGACGGCGCTTTCCTCTTCGGGAAGAAAGCCGAGCTGTTCGCGGGAATAGGGACAGGAGCGAGGGAGCGACCTCAAAACAAAGTTTTCACCCAAGACCGTCGGAAAGGAGGACAGGCGTACGTCGTACTCTTCCCCGAAATAGGAAAAGCTCAGGCTCCCGTTCTGCGGCAGACGGCTTTGTGCGGCGTTCATGTCGGCAAGGACTTTCAAGCGCGTACAGAGGGCGCGGTAGCCCGATCTCGGAATGCGGAGCACTTCTTCGAGTTCCCCGTCGAGACGGAAGCGCACGCGGACGTCTTCCTCCGTCGGGGTAAGATGGATATCGCTTGCCCCGATGAGGGCCGCTTTTCTGAGGAGCGCCTCCGTCAAAAGTACGGCGGGTGCCTCTTCGGGGATATATTGTTTGGGAGCACCTTCTTTGATGCGCCGTACGGCATCGGCGATCTCTTCGTCGAGCCGCTTGAGCTCATTGGGCTTGAGTTCCTCTTTTATCATCGTTACTTCCTGTGATCTTGCTTTTCGTGTCAATAGGACAAGAGAGCGCAAAGCGCTCTCGTCCGTCAGACTTCGATAAACTTTTTGAATACTTCCATCATTTCGTCCGAAACGACGTGCTCGATGCGGCAGGCGTTTTCTTCGGCAACGTGTTCCTCGGCCCCCATCTTGATGAGAGCGGCCGTGAGGATGCGGTGGCGATCATAGATGCCCTCCGCCTTTTTTTTGCCCGTTTCCGTGAAGGTGATGTTCCCCGTTGCAGGGTCGATCTCGATATATCCCTTGTCTTTGAGCAGGTTGACCCCGCGCGAGACGCTGGATTTTGCATAGCCGAGCTCTTCCCCGACGTCCACGGCACGCACGTTGGCGTGCTCCCGATGCAAAAGCAGGATAGTCTCCAGATACATTTCTTCCGATTCTCTCGTCCGTTTGATCGCCACGTCGCACCTCCTTTTTGTCGATTATACCCCATTTTCTTTCAATTGTAAAGAGGAAGAGGAAAAGTTGTCAAAAAAAGACGGCCCCTTGGGGCCGCCTTTCATGCCGTTATCTTCTTACTTCTTCATAAGTGTATCCGCCGTTGCCGTCCGGGACGACCCAATAACTCTTCGTCTCCCTGCCGCTGCCGACGCGAAGGAAGATATACTCTCTTCCGCGATAGGTCTCCATTTCAAAGGAGAATATCTCGCGGCTGCCGTTCTTTTCGGTGATCATTTCAAGTTCGGTCTCCCCGTTCTCTTCCTCGAAGGAGAAGGAACTTTTCTCCACCACGCTGCCGTTTTCACGGATGAGATAGCTGTATTCGAGTTCGTGTTCGTCCTTTTCGGAGCTCTCGCTCTGCTCTACCCACACGGAGCGCCCGTTTTCGAGCGTCACACGGAACTCCGTCTCGCTCTCGTATTCGCCGCGCTCGCGTTCGATCTCGCGCACGCCCTGAACGGGGTATTCCGTTCCGTCGACGACGAGGATGCCTTCCAGAGCGTATTCTTCTTCCTCTTCGTCCTCCCAACGATCGTCATCGTCAAAATCGGGGATGAGCATCTTATTGTAGTGCATCTCGTACTTGGTGCTGCCGTTGAGGCCGCTGTAAGAGATCTTCATCATCTCGTCGTATTCCGCACGGTCGGAAGTTGTGACCTCAACGGAATATCCGCTGCCGTTTAAGAAACTGTCGACAAGTCCCATGTAGCCGTCGAGTTCGGCGAACGCAGAGGCCGATGTATCGGGCGCTGCGGGCTCCGCAGGCTGCGTTTCGGTGGTTTCCTGAGAAGGATCCGGGATCGTCGTTTCGGGCGTCTGAGGCGTATTTTCGGGCGTCTGAGAGGAATCGGATACCTCGGCCTTCATCGATTGGATGAGCATCCCGGCCGTTGCGGCGCTCACGCCGTAGACCGATTCGCTCGAAGCGGGGGTATCGCTCGTGCCGCCGAACGAAATGCCGCCCGTATTGCAGGCGGTCGCCCCGAGTGCAAGGGTGAGTGCAGAAGCTGCTAAAATGAGGGTGATCGTCTTTTTCATGGTCATATCTCCTTAAAAGTGAAATTGGGGGATGTTCCGGAAGTTTTTCCCTTTGCACCTATATAACAATCCGCCCCGCCCCGTTTGTTGGAAAAAAGAGAAAAAATCCAAAAAAAATTTTTCCGCTCTTGACGAAGGGCAAAACTCTTGTTAAAATGGAGAAAGAAAAGTTTTTTTGCTGCTTTTCCAACAATCGGGAAGGCTTTGATTGTTTATAGTATGGAAGAGAGATGAAAGACGAACATTTGGAGAAAAACGTCGAGGCGCTGCGTCAGGGCAACACATGTGCGTTCGACCTCATCTACGAGCGCACCAACCGCGCCGCGTATTTTACTGTCCTGTACCTCGTGCACGACAAGATGCACGCCGAGGACATCTTGCAGGAGACCTATCTTCGCGCCATGCGTTCGCTTTCGCAGTACCGCGCGGGCACTAACTTCACGGCATGGCTGTGTACGATCGCTCGCTCGCTGGCGCTCAATCACCTCAAGAAAGCCAAGCGGGAAGTTTCCACCGACTTTGAAGCGGACGCCTATAAATTCGGCACGTGTGAGGCGGAGATCCCCTATCTTTTCGACCTTGCCGCCCGCATCCTGTCGCCCGAGGAGTATGAGATCGTCATGCTCTGTCAGGTGGCGGGCTACAAGCGGCGGGAAGTTTCCAAGATGCTGGGCATCCCCATCGGAACGGTGACCTGGCGCAACAACGAAGCGCTCAAAAAGCTAAAAACACATTTGGAGGAGGACAACGCATGAAAGACATCAGGAAAATGCTCAAAGCGCAGGCAAAAGGCGTCCTCCCGGACGAAAAACTGAAAGAGAGCATCAAGCAAGAGCTCGGCTATCGGGCGGCGGAAGAGGCGAGCGTGCTCGCTCGTGCGGACGGCGGGAGCGAACAAGTGAAGAGCAAGCGCAAGGTGATGTTTCCGCTTGTCGCATTTGCCGTCATCCTGCTCGTGCTTGCGATCGTGCTCCCCCTCGCCCTTCCGGGCAGTTCGCCGACCGTGCTTCCGGGCGGCAATAAGTTTGCGGACATCACGAATGCGGACTCCTTCTATGCGTACGGTGCGGCTTCCGTGGGTTCCCTTCTTGCGTCCGAGAGCGATACTTCCCCTGTCCGCGCGATGAAGGACGGTGCGGCGCAGGAAGAGAAGCATATCGAGACGGTCAACCGCTATATGGCGCTCGTTGAGGGGCTTCTGAGCGAAGACGCGATCGAGACGACCGCCGCAGAAGGCGCATACGGCTTTGAGTACGGCATGAAGATCGGCTATACCGACCTTTTAGGCAACGCCGCGTACTACACCCTCTACTACAACAAGCACTTTTTAAGTTCCGAACAGGAGGAAGACGAGACGGAGGAAGAATATGCGATCGAAGGCGTGCTCGTTGCCGAAGGTAAGACTTATCCCGTCAGCGGAAATTACGAGACGGAGAGCGAGGAAGACGAAACGGAAGGCGAGCTCTTCTTTCGCGCCTATCTCGATGATGCGAAAAATTCGTATATCGAAGTGACGCAGGAGTATGAATCGGAAAACGAGGAAGGCGATCAGGAAGTCGAACGCGAATACGTCTATTCCCGCTATGAAAACGGAAAGCGCGTCGAGCGCACCACCGTCGAATATGAGGCGGAGGAGGGCGAGCTCGAACTCAAACTTACCATCGAGCAGGAAAACGTGCGCGACGAGCTCGTCTTTGAGAGTGCGCGCCGCGGCGGCGAGATGGTGCTCCTTGCCGAAGGAAAGCTCTCGGGCGAAGATGTCCGCTTTACCGTCTATATCCGCGAAGGCGGCTATCACTACGTCTTTGAGGACGGCAGTTCTTCCGATCATGACCGCTACGACGACGATCATGATGACGATGATGACGATGATGACGACGACCGCCCGTGGCGCGGCCGTGATTCTGCCTCGGTGTAGCAATTGAGTTCATATGGAAGCAAAACCGCTGCCGCGCAACTGCGCGGCAGCGGTTTTGCAATATCTCCCGATCGATGATATATCGGAGAGAAGCGTTTTTTAGAGGAGCGCCTTGTAGAGGGCGATGATGTCCTCCTTGGTGGGATCCTTGGGGTTGCCGGGACGGCAGGCGTCGTCCATTGCCGACTGAGCGAGGAAGTCGAGGTCCTCTTCCTTGACGATGTTCTTGAGATCCTTCGGAATGCCGACATCTTCGGAAAGCTGCTTGACGGCCGCTACGGCTGCCTTTCTTGCATCTTCGAGGCTCATCGCATCGACGCCTTCCACGCCCATCGCCTTGGCGATGTCGCGGTACTTCTCGCCCGTAGCTTCCGCATTGTATTCCATGACAGTGGGAAGCAGGATGGCGTTTGCAACGCCGTGAGGGGTATCGTACAGAGCGCCGAGAGGGTGTGCCATGGAGTGGACGATGCCGAGGCCGACGTTGGAGAAGCCCATGCCCGCGATATACTGACCGAGCGCCATGCCCTCTCTGCCTTCGGGGGTGTTGGCGACGGCGCCGCGCAGGCTGCGGGAGATGATCTCGATGGCCTTTAAGTGGAACATATCGCTCATCTCCCAAGCGCCCTTTGTGATGTAGCCCTCGATGGCGTGGGTGAGCGCGTCCATACCGGT
>CALVPY010000026.1 GCA_944354535.1 uncultured Clostridia bacterium | reverse complement strand
TTGCCCAATATTCCCCACTGCTGCCTCCCGTAGGAGTTTGGACCGTGTCTCAGTTCCAATGTGGCCGATCACCCTCTAAGGCCGGCTACCCATCGTAGGTTTGGTGGGCTGTTACCCCGCCAACTGCCTAATGGGACGCGAGCTCATCCATGTCCGATAAAATCTTTCACCTCTGAGAGATGCCTCTCTGTGGTCATATGCGGTATTAGCAGTCATTTCTAACTGTTATCCCCCTGACATGGGCAGATTGCTCACGTGTTACTCACCCGTCCGCCACTAACGCAAGGAGCAAGCTCCTTACGTCCGTTCGACTTGCATGTGTTAAGCACGCCGCCAGCGTTCATCCTGAGCCAGAATCAAACTCTTGAGTTTAATTGTTTAAAGCCGATATGCGCTACACATATCAGCGGCTCTAACTTGAATAAATTCTCGTTATCTTTTTGCTGACTTTGTTTTGAGTACTATTGTTAGCTCAAAAAAATTGACAGAAACTGTTTTGTAGTGTTACAAAAAATCGTTTCTTTCTTATTCGATTTTTAATCTGCGTTACCGAACAACAGTTCGGGCTGCTTCCTCGGTGGGGAAGTGCTCAGCTATTATATCATAGCTTGCTTTCCCTTGTCAAGCATTTTTCGCAACTTTTTTCGGATTTTTTTCGGAATTTTTTCCGATCTCCGAAAGACATTCTTGCGAACCGCTTTCCTTCGAGACAGCTTTGACATCATATCATATCTGATTTTTAATGTCAAGCATTTTTCGCAACTTTTTTCGGATTTTTTTCGGAAAGTTTTTTGTTTCCGCAAGATCCGTCATGCTGCGCGCCCCTCTTCGAGGCAGCTTGTGCATTCTATCACATCAAGATTTGATTGTCAAGCGTTTTTCGCAACTTTTTTCGGATCTTGTTGAAGTTATCCATCCGCGTTGCTTTGCATCCCCTCAGCGGAGACAGCTTGCATACTTTACCACACCCAAGAGAAGAAGTCAACTGTTTTTACGCGTTTTTTTGCTTTTTTTCGCACTTTTTTTCGGGAATTTTTCACCGTTCCCGGCCTCTACAAGATGTTGTGTTTTCGGTCGTTTTGTGTTACAATATAGTCATAACTTTTTGAAGCAGAGGAGGTCATCCCCGCCTTGAAAGCGATCTTTCGCACGATATTTTGCATCTTGTCCGTCGCCTGCCTTGCAGTCGCCGTCGTGATCGGCATGATCTTCGGCCTTGTCTGGGCGCTCGTCTGCATCGCGGGCGCCGCGGTATTCGCAGGCCTCATGTTCCTGATGAAGCGGGAGCGCCGAACGCCCGAGGAACATCCCGACTTTATGAAGAGCAAGGAAGAGAACCGCGCCATCAACGAAAAGCGTGATCGGGATTGAGGGGCGTAAAGTTGGCGCTGCGCACGCACAACAGCCCTTCCGTCAGGCGCGTTCCTCGCCTGCCACCGTCTCGGCGGCGCAAGGGAAACGCCGCCTCAGTCACGGTTTTTGCCCACAATGGCAAAAACCTCAGTTCGCCACGCACGCACGCCACACCGTGGCGATGCGTATCATGCGCGGCTCACCCCCTTACACAGGGGAGGCTATAATAAGATAAATCTCTCAGTCTCGGTTCGCTCGACAGCCCCCTCAAGAAGGCGCTTGTAATCAGGAAACCCCTTTATATATAATATGGATAAAAAAGGGACGGAGGTTGATTGCTTTTTGCGGCGGGGCGTGATAGAATATGGATAGGCTCTTTACAAGGAGCCGCAAGGAGAAAGGATATGGAAGAATTTCGCACATTCATGGATGGGCTTCCCATCGTTTTGAAGATCATTCTCGCGCTGCCCTTTTTGGACGGCATCGTCTACGGCATTTACCGCATCTGCAAAGGGACGACGGCGGGCATCGTGCTCGGCGTCCTCTGGATCTTTCTGGGAGCGTCCTTCCTTTGGATCTTGGACATCGTGTTCCTCGCCCTCGGGAAACCCGTGTTTGAACTTTGAATGGATGCCATCAAACGAACGGCGCGGCGGCGCTGCCCAAAGGGGCAGCGCCGCCGCGCTCCCGATCGATGTGCCGCCCCGCGATCTTCGCGGGGCGGCTTTACCATATTATAATATCAGATCTTGTTCGTGCTGTTGAGCAGGAGCGCCATGCCGCTCGTCCTGCCCATACAGGTGATCGTGAGCCCGGCAGCGTTCTGATCTTCGATCCACGCCGGCATCACGACACCGAGATATTCCTCCCCGCCGAGATCGAAGGCGATATAGTGCGACCCGTACATCCGCCAGCTCCCCTCGATCCCGTTGATCGCGCCGCCCGCACGCAGCACG
Organism: uncultured Clostridia bacterium; assembly: GCA_944354535.1. Classification (GTDB taxonomy): domain Bacteria; phylum Bacillota; class Clostridia; order Christensenellales; family Borkfalkiaceae; genus Gallimonas. The sequence goes on along the minus strand of CALVPY010000026.1, from coordinate 29,272 downwards.
ACGCGCTTGGGCTTGACCATCCCCGTGTTCTGCGTGAAGAGGATGAGGTCGAACTTGCCCGCCGTGATATTGAGGAGCGTCTCTTCCGAAGTCTCCTGGATCTCCTCGCCCGCATAGCGGTTGCCGCTCATCACGGGCCAGCCGTCCGAGTTGAAGTCGTATTGGTTCAGGCAGAGGTAGTGGAAGTTGTTGGAACGGCTCATGCCCTGCTCGATGAACCAGTTGGTGCGGCAGTGATAGGCGATGAGCCTGACGCCTTTGGACGTCACGAACATATCGTTGTGCCCGGGGCAGTAGAAGTCGGGCGCGCCGTCCGACCAGCGGAAGGAGCCCAGCATCTTGTTGCCCGTGCCGAGATCGGTCGAACAGACGAGCGGATTTCCGTTGACGTCGAGGTACGGCCCCTCCGGCTTCTCGCTCCTGCCGCAGCGCATATTGTAATCGGTGGAGAGCGCCCCGTAGGAGCACATCAGATAATAGTAGTTCTTCTTCGTCCACTTGCCGTGTTCCAGCACGTCGACGCCCTCGTGATAGCGGATGACCGCGCCCTCGACGGAGCCGCCCGCAAGATGCGTGCCGTAGAACTCCGCGAAAGAGCACCGCTTCTTGATCCAATCGGTGTAGGCCCTTCCGTCCTTGCGGCGGCCGGTGGCGGGGTCGAGTTCGATGAGGTACAGCCCGAGGCCGTAGGAACCGTAGGCAAGATACATCCTCCCGCCCTCCGCTTCGAGCACCTGCGGATCGATGCAGTTGGGGGTGCGCCAGCCCGCGGGCGAGCAGAGGAGGAGGGAATCGAACTTGAACTTGCCCGTGGGGGAGTCCGACTTCGCAAGGCCGATGCACGACTTGGAACCGCCGTAATACCCCGTAAGGCAGAAGTACAGCCAGAACTTGCCGTCCGACCCGCGCACGACATCGGGCGCCCAGAAGGACATGGAGCCGTCCCGACGGGTACAGATGCCGTACCCGACTTCGCTCTGCGAAGTCACGCACCAATCGTATGCGGGCTGAAGATCGCCCTTGCCCTGTTTGTAGCGGGCGGCCGCTCCCTCGATCTCAAAGGCGGATCCTGCATATTCCCAATGCAGAAGATCGGTGCTCGTGCGGATCTGATAGCCGTTGGGCGCGCCGAAGGTGTCCGTCGAATAGGCATAGTAGGTCCCCTCCCATTCGAGGATGGACGGATCGTGCGCGCAGCCCTCCTGCCAGGACTCAAAGTCGGGCGAACGCATTTTTAATTTATTGAAACGTGGATTTCTCGGATAAATCAGCGCCATCCTGCTCTCCTTTCGCACGCCGCAGCTCGCGGCGGCGCATCCTGATCGCTATTATTATAGAACATTCTGCTGCGATTTTCAAGGGTATCGCAGCAAGTTTTTTGTTTTTTCGGCGAAGACCCGCCGTCACGCAAAAAGAGCCGCCCTGTTCGGAACGGCTCTTTCCGATCTTTGATGCGGTCGGGAAGTTTACTCCTGACGGTCGACGATGTCTAAAATTTCCGAGATGCGGTCGAGATCGTCGCGGGAGTAGTAGTCGATGTAGATGCGGCCCTTCTTATCCGTGCCGATGAGAGAGACTTTGGTGCGGAAGGAGGTGCGCAGCCGCTCGACGAGGTGGGTGAGCTCGGCGTTCGCGAGGGTGTTCTTCTTCTCCTTCTCGCGGGCGAGCACTTCGGGCGGATTCAGGAACTGCTTGACGGCGCGCTCCATCTCGCGCACCGACCACGCGTTTTTGACGCACTCTTCGGCGAGCTTTCCCTGATCTTCCTTGGGAACGGGCACGAGGGTGCGCGCATGACCCGAGGAGAGCTTGCCATCCCTGACGAGCGCGACGACTTCCGAAGAAAGCGTCAGAAGGCGCAGCGTGTTGGCGATGGCGGGGCGGGATTTGCCCAGACGGTTCGCAAGCTCCTCCTGCGTGAGGTGGTACTCGTCCATGAGCTGCTTCATCGCGTCCGCCGCTTCGATGGGATTGAGGTCCTCGCGCTGCAGATTTTCGATGAGGCTGATCTCGCGGATCTCGCGCTCCGAATATTCCTTGACGACGGCGGGGATCGCCGAAAGCCCCGCCATTTTTGCGGCGCGGTAGCGGCGTTCGCCCGCGATGATCATGTAGCGCCCGTCAGGATCCATGTTGACGACGATGGGGCTGATGACCCCGTGTTCGCGGATGGAACTTGCAAGGTCATTCAAAGCGCCTTCGTCGAAGATCTTACGGGGCTGATCGGGGTTGGGGTAGATGTCGGCAAGCGGCAGTTCGCGGATGCCCGAGGAAGGTTCGCCCTGGGCGTTCTCGTAAGCTTCTTCCGTATCGCTGAAGAGGGCGGACAGTCCTCTTCCTAATCCTTTCGTCGCCATATCTTATTCCCCCTTCTCTTCTGTCTTTAAGATAAATTCTTCGGTGAGCGCCGCATAGGCACGCGCTCCCGCGCACTTGGGATCGTGCAGCACGATGGGCTTGCCGTGGCTGGGGGCCTCTGCAAGGCGCACATTGCGCGGGATGACGATCTCATAGAGCTTCTTTGTGAAATACTTCTTGATCTCATCGGCGATCTGACGGCTGATGAGCGAACGGCTGTCGTACATCGTGAGCGCCACGCCCTCCACCTTGAGCGAATGATTGAGGTGCTGCCGCACGAGCGAGACGGTGTTCATGAGCTGGCTCAGCCCCTCCAAAGCGTAGTACTCGCTCTGGATGGGGATGATGACGCTGTCCGACGCGGTGAGCGCGTTGATCGTGAGCAGCCCCAGCGAGGGCGGACAGTCGATGAGGATATAGTCGAACTCTCCGCGCACCTTATCGAGCGCACCCTTTAAGATCTTTTCGCGGCTTTTTTTGCCCACGAGCTCGATCTCCGCGCCCGCAAGGTCGATGTTCGCGGGCAGGATAAAGAGCGTCGGGATCTCCGTGGGGAGGATATTGTCCTTCGCGGGCTCGCCCTCGATGAGCACCTGATAGACGGACTTTTTCAGCGTGCTCTTGGAAAAACCGAGGCCGGTCGTCGCATTCCCCTGCGGGTCGATGTCGACGATCAGTACCTTTCTTCCCATCGTCGCAAGATACGCCGCCATGTTGACGCACGTCGTCGTCTTGCCGACACCGCCCTTCTGATTGGAAAAGGAAATGATCTTGCCCATACTCTCTCACCTCTTATCTTATGCTTCGGGCGCGGAAGGCGCATCGGGAGCGGCGGGCGCGTTCGGAGCAGAGGGCGCGGAGGGCGAAGCCGTCTTCGACGTCATGCCGAAGGGATCGTCGGGCATGCCCTTGTCGTGCCGCTCCATATACTCGAGCACTTCCTGCCAGGAGGCGCCCTTCATGAGCATATCAACTTCGGGCGTGTAGATGGTCTCGCGCTCGACGAGGACGCGCGCCATGTTGTCAAGCACGCTCCTGTGTTCGAGAAGGAGCTTTTTCGCCCGCTCGTAAGCGGAAGTGACGATGCGCTTGATCTCTTCGTCGATGAGGTTCGCCGTCTCTTCCGAATAGACGTTGTGCTGCTCGAAGTCGCGGCCGAGGAAGACGGGGTTGTCGCTCGAATAGGCGATGGGTCCGAGCTTATCGCTCATGCCCCATTCCGTGACCATCTTGCGCGCCATCTGCGTGACCTTCTGGATGTCGTTGGAAGCGCCCGCAGAGACGTCCTGGATGACGATCTCTTCGGCAACTCTGCCGCCCAGCGCCATGCAGATGAAGTCGTTAAGCTTCTTAACAGTGTAGCTGTTGTCGTCCGTTTCGGGACGGGTGAGCGTGTAGCCTGCCGCCATGCCGCGGGGAATGATGGAAACTTCCTGCACGTTGTCGTTCTGTTCACACAGTTTAGACAGAATGGCATGCCCCGATTCGTGGTAAGCCGTGGACTTCTTGTCGGCCTCCGTCACCACGCGGCTCTTCTTCTGAGGGCCCATGATGACTTTGTTAATTCCTTCATAAAGCTCGAGGTTGCCGATAAGCTTCTTCCCCGCACGGGCGGCGAGGATGGCTGCCTCGTTGAGGAGATTGGCAAGGTCGGCTCCCGAGAAGCCGCTCGTCATGCGGGCGATGGTACGGAAGTTGACGTCGGGAGCGAGAGGCTTGTTCCTCGCATGGACTTTGAGGATCTGCTCGCGGCCCTTGACGTCGGGAAGGTTGACGTAGATCTGACGGTCGAAACGGCCGGGACGGAGAAGAGCGTTGTCGAGGATGTCGGCACGGTTGGTCGCCGCCATGACGATGACCCCTTCGTTGGAATCGAAACCGTCCATCTGGACGAGGATCTGGTTGAGGGTCTGTTCCCGTTCATCGTGGCCACCGCCGAGGCCCGCTCCACGCTGACGGCCCACGGCATCGATCTCATCGATGAAGATGATGCAGGGCTGGTTGCGTTTTGCAAGGTCGAAGAGGTCGCGAACACGAGAGGCACCGACACCGACATACATCTCGACGAAGTCGGAACCGCTCACGGAGAAGAAGGGAACGCCTGCTTCGCCTGCAACGGCTTTTGCAAAGAGCGTTTTACCCGTTCCGGGAGGGCCGACCAGCAGCACGCCCTTGGGGATCTTCGCCCCGAGATCGGAGAACTTCTTGGGGCTCTTTAAGAACTCGACGACTTCGGCGAGCTCTTCCTTCTCTTCTTCCGCACCCGCGACGTCCGAGAAGCGGACCTTGATGTTGGTGGAGACCTTCGCTTTGGTTTTCCCGAAGCTCATCGCCTTCGTGCCACCGCCCATCGTCGACCTCATTACGAAGAAGATCGCGACCACGCCGACGATCAGAACGGCAAGATAGACTATGGTCGTCCAATTAGAGCCCGCGTTTGGGTTGGTGTACTCATATTCTACGCCGTAATTTTGTGCCCAATCGTCGAGCAGGTTTTCCATTGCTTCCTGCGTGTAAAGGTTGGGGAAGATCGCCCAGCACTCATAGGACGCGTGCTTGCTATCGTCCGTATAACCGTAGACCACATACCCGTTTACGACGACCTTCACGATTTTATCTTTGCCTTGTTCAGGAGACTCGATCCTCTCCTTAAAATCACTCGCACTCATCTCCATGCTATTCTTGATCTGGCTCGTCACAAGAAAATAAACCCCGATGCCGAGAACCAAAACAAGTGCAACAGCGATGATCACTTTGACTGTCTTGTTCAATTTCAACTCCTTTTTTCATGCCCAGTATGGGCAATTTTGCTCAATTATTGTATCACAACCGAAGCTCTTTTGCAAGTGTTTGCCTGAAATTTTTGCCAATTTTACAAAAATATCACCCGTTTACCTTTTTCTCTCCACCTAATAATGTTTCACATGAAACTTTTCCCTGATTTTGCTTAATTTTATATCTGCGTCAGCCAAATATTTCCATATTTTTGTTTCATGTGAAACCTCCCAAGAATTTTTCATAAAAATGGCTGTTTCACGTGGAACATTGAGTGCATGATTTGGCATAGAACGCTGCAAATAGAAGATCTATACGAGCGAAAACTTGATCTCTGTCCATGAAAACAAAGACTGAAACCAAACAGTCGAGGAAAACAAAAAAGGTACTCCGTATTAGGAGTACCTCTGTAAACCAGATCCCTGCCATGAAGGCGAAAAACGATGTCAAAAGATGAATTGTTTGATATAATCGTCGAACCATTTTCCCGAGATCGCATAGCTCGTTGCGGCGGCAAACCAATCCGAACGAAAGATAGGCCCGACGATCGCCGTCGAGGAAAGAAAGTTATGAAGTCCTTCGATGGGAAGCCAGCTGCAAATAGCAAGGAGAAGAAAGACGGCGATCCCGGCTTTTGCAAGACCGAGCACGGCTCCGAGCAGCTGATTGATGATACGGAAGGGGGCAACCTTTTCGACCATGCCGCTCAAGCCCTTATCGAGCAGAACGGCGGCAAGTTTGACGAGGACAACGAGGAGCACGAAGGAGATCGCGATCGAGATCCATTTTGCAAGCGTACTTCCGATCATCATCGCGGGCGTCGTTCCCGCTTGGATGATCTCAACAGAAGAAAACGCTGCCGAGATGATCCAGCGCCAAAAGAGGGGAACGCCCATCTCTTCCAGAACAGCCTTGATGTCCGCGCCGGCTACATCCGAGGAAAGCTGCGCCACCAGCGCGTCCTTATGAAAACAATTTGTTAAGCCGTTTGCAATTGCAGTCGTCATATGGAAGACTGATTCGAGGAAATTTGAGAATGAGACGCAGAAGATCACGGCAAAGACGAGGGCGAACAGCGTTCCTGCCATTTTGCAGATCCCCGAAATGAGCCCGCGAAAGGCGCCGAACGCCGTACCTGCGACGAGGATCAGAACAAACAGGACGTCGATCGTCCAAGTCCACGATGCAAGCAGATCAAACATCATGATCACCTCCAAAAAGCGGTAGTAACAGTATAGCACGGATCGAAAGATTTGTCGAGAATTTCTCGGTGAAATCGTATAAATCTCAAAAATGCTGTCTATGATGCAAGTATGGACAACATCTCTCCATTTGAAACCTCATACCGAAGCTGCAATGCGCTCGCCTGCCTTGGGCTCTCTGCAAAACTGAAAACTGCCCTTTCGAAAACATATGTTCGCCCTGTCGTTTTATGCGTGGGCAGCGACCGCGTGCTCGGGGACAGCCTCGGCCCTATGGTCGGAACGCTCTTACAAGAAAAGAGAGCGAGCGCCTACATCTACGGCACCCTTTCCCGCCCCGTATCGGCAAGGGAAGTGCCGCATATCGGGAAGTTTCTTGCCTGCACCCACCCGCGCGCAGCGATCGTCGCCGTCGACGCCGCCGTCGGCTCAAAGGAAGAAGTCGGCCTCATCAAACTCTCTTCCTATCCCTTATACCCGGGTTCAGGTTCCGGAAAACAGCTGGGAGCGGTCGGCGATCTCTCCATCCTCGGCATCGTCGCACGCAGAGAGGACGGCTTCGCCGCGCTGGAAACGCCGCACCTCGGCAGCATTCGCAATATGGCGGAAGTCATCGCCGAAGCGATCGCGCTCTCCCTTTCCCCGTTCACAGTTCACCTGGAACAATCTCACGAGCCCCGATCAGCCCTTTGTTTATGAAAATTGTGAGCGAAAATGAGTGAACAAACATTTCAAACCGCTTTTCTTTCGTTCATTTGAGTTTTTTGCGGATTTATTTAGTCATTTTGTTGACGAAAGATAAAAATAAGTGTACAATATCGATAAGAATCAAATACGAAAGGAGACTAAGTCATGATCAAGAAGACGAAGACCAAGACGTTCGATACCGATACCGCAACCGTTGTGAAGAAGGTCTGCTTCGGGGAATTCGGCGATCCCGCAGGTTACGAGACGACGATGTACCAGACCCCCGAGGGCGACTACTTCCTCTACACGAACGGCGGCGAGGAATCTCCCTACAAGGCAGAAAACATCACGTCTTACTGCAAGTCTAAGGCTCTTGCCTGGATCGAGAACAACTGAGGTTTCATACCACCCAAAAAAGGAGCAGGCATCCGTGCCTGCTCCTTTTTTCGAAACGAAGATCGCCCTTCCTCAAAAGCATCGGCATAAACGCACCGAATAAGGAAGGGCTTTCCCGCTCTCAGAAAGCAGCTGCTCCCTTTTTGGACGCAGACTTCTTGATCTCGCTGTGGTAAAAGAAGTTGACGATGACGGGAGGTGCATCGAACGGGCGGCGCAGCGTGTCGTCGTTTGTCACATATTCCATTCCCGCCCGGCGCGCAAATGCCTGCAAGTCTGAGTTCAGCCATTCCCAATAAGAACGGCTTCCATAGGTATAGATGTCGCGGTACAGCGGCACGAGGTGCGGATACTTTTCGGCAATATACGCCATGATCTGCGGCTTGAACGCACCGCGCAGGTTGAGATCTTCCAGCCAGATGAGGTTGCAGCCATTTTTTGCCCGCTCGATGATCGCCTTTACATCGGTGATCTCGGGAAAGATGGGCGAAATAAAGCAGGTAGTACGCACGCCGGCATCGCGGAAGGCTTTCATTGCGGCAAGCCTGCGTTCGATCGATACGGCGTTGTCCATGTCGTTTTTGAAATCTTCGTCCAACGTATTGACCGACCATGAAACGCGTGCATCCGGGAAAGTCTTGATGAGCTCCAGATCGCGCAGGATGAGGTCGGACTTCGTAGCAATGGAGATGTTTGCCCCGCTGCCTTGCAGCTGTTCGAGGACGGCGCGGGTACGCCCGTAAACTGCTTCGCAGGGCTGATAAGGATCGGTCACCGAGCCGATAAATATCTCCTTTCCAGCATACTTTTCGGGGCGTGCGATGGGCTTCCAATACTTTACGTCGACAAACTCGCCCCAGGGCTCCAAATGCCCCGTAAAGCGTTTCATAAAGCAGGCATAACAATATTTGCAGCCGTGTTCGCACCCGATATACGGGTTGAGCGAATGATCGCACACGGGCAGATTCGATTTGGTGACGACATCTTTTACCTGAATTTCTCTTACGGTCATTTCCATCTTCCGAACCGTATCTGCTTATCAAGATCGGGCTTGTTCTGCCCGAGCTTCGGCTCTTCGGGATCGGCACAGCCGATGCCGATGAATGCGGGGATCCCATAGGTAGGCGGGATCTGTAGTCTGATCTTCCGAAAGATCTCTCTCGGATCGCGATAGAAAGAAGGAACTTTGAGAAAGATCTCAAAGCTCCTTTTTTTGATGCTGCGTTGTTTCAAAAATTATTTTCCGAAATGCCGAACGCGATCCGTTCACTCATCGTCGGGGGTGACGGGGGCGGTGCCATTCGTCTCCGCCGTTTCGGGCGCGGCAGTCTCGGGGGCATCCTCATCGCGGACGTTGCCAAGATAAGTGCCGAAGAAGCCGTTGAAGCCGCCCTTGCGGTAGCCGGGGAGGGAGCTTCCCTCACGCTTGAAGCTCGTGCCCGAAGATTCGGGCGTGCCCTCTTCGGGGAGCTCGCGCTTGGGATACTCGCGCTTTTCGCCGAAGCGGCGGTCATTTTTATATCCGCCCCTGCCGCCGCGGTCATTGCGATCGCGTCCGCCGCGGTCGTTCCTGTAACCGCCCCTGCCGCCGCGATCGTTCCTGTCGCCGCGGGGCTTTCTTTCGAACGGTTTCATGTTGTTGGGGATGATGACGACATAGCGGGCGGGTTCTTTCCCTTCGCTCTTCGTCGTCACTTCGGTGGAATCGACGAGCGCCGCGTGGATGATCCTTCGCTCATAGGGGTTCATGGGCTCGAGGCGCACGCGCTTCCCGAGGCGCACCGCCTTTGCGGCGAGCTTTTCGGCAAGACGCTTCAAGGTCTCCTCGCGCTCTTCGCGGTAGTTGCCGCAGTCGACGACGACGCGCATATAGTTCTTTCTGCCCGTGTTGGCGACGGCGCCTGCAAGGACTTGCACGGCGTCGATGACTTCGCCCCTTCTTCCGATGAGGCCTTTGGTCGCGCCGTCCAGGTTGATGACGATCTTCTCGCTCTCTTCGGCAAGCGTAACGACGATGCCTTCGTTGTCGAGGCGCTCAAAGAGCCCCTCCAAAAACGCCACGGCGCGTTCGCCGTCCGTCAGCTTCTTGACGGGCGTGAGCTTCACCTGCGCCGGCACATAGCCGAAGAGCTTCTTCTTTCCCGGATTGAGGACTTCCACTTCGACGTCCTCCCGTTTGAGCCCGAGTGCCGTAAGGCCATTCTCTACGGCTTCCTCTGCCGTCTTCCCCTCAAAGATATTTTCCTGCTGATCCATGTTCTTTTCCTCTTACAGAGATTATTTTTTATCTTTCTTTCCCTTCTTCGCCTTGTCGGCAGCGGCGGAAGAGGGGATCTTGCGCTGATATTTTTCGATGAGCTCGCGTTCCTCTTTCTTGCGGAAGGAGCGGTCGATAAAGAAGTTCGCGATGAGCGTGACGAGGATGCCGATGATGCTGCTCACGGCAATGTAGATGGAGAATGCCGCCGTCCACATGAGACCCGTGATCGCATAGATGAGGGGCAGCATGATCATCATGATCTTCTGCGTCCTGGCGCCCTGCCCGTCCACCGTCTGATATTGGTTGGTCTCCTTCTGGCTCTTCATCATGATGAACTGCTGCAGCACCATGAGGCCGATGGTGAGGACGATGAGGATGAAATAGCCGTTCGCCTGTTCCTTCTCCTCGGTGAGGTGCGACGTCATGGCATTGTAGTCGCCTTCGCCGAAAATATCGCCGATGCTCGCCTGCGTGCCGTCCGCGCGGATGATCTTATTGGTGAACGCATTTTTGAATGTGTTGTAATCCTGGATGGGGTGGGCATAGGAGACATCGGGATACCACACGTTCTTGATCCAGAGGAAGGAGGGATCGTTTTCCGTACGGAACCATTCGGCGGCTGCCTTTGCGCCGATATCCTGCATATAGGAAAGCGATACCTTCTCGATCGTCGCACCCTCTGCCTTGAGGAGTTCGTCGATCTCCGCCTTGATGCCCGCATCGGCCTGATCGGTATACAGTTTATCGATATCGATATAGTAAGTCCGTTCGATGGTATCGACGGTGAGATTGTATTCGTAGTAGAGGTAATCGTCTGCGGCGGGGGAAGTGACGCGCATCCTGTCGATGCCGTCGCCGCCCTTGACGATGGTGTAAACGACGCCGTTTTCTTCGTGGCCTTCGTCATATTCCCACTCCCAGGTCACGGTAGGAACGCTCTCGTCTTCCGAAGTGAGGCGGTAATCGGTGCCTTCGGGCGCATATTCGAGGATAGCGGCATTGTAGACGCCCGCCATCTCTTCATACATATTGAGATTGGCATACTGCGAGAAGGATTGGAACGCCGAGATCGCCACGATGAGGATGACGAAGGAGATGATCATGGGCAGGCACGCCCCGAACATACTGTAGCCGTTCTTCTTTTGCAGCTCCATCATCTTCATGCTGTACGTCTGCTTGTCGTTGGCGTACTGCTTTTGCAATTTATCGAGGTCGTCCTTCATGTCGCGCATGATGAGCGACTGTTTTCTCATCTTGACGCGCTGATAGACATCGAAGGGCGTCGTGATGAGCTTTAGAATAAGTGTAAAGACGATGACGCCGAGGCCGATAGCCCCCACCCATTCGATGATGGCGCGGACGATCTGTCCCAGCCAGTTGAGGTTGATATAGAAACCTTCCTCCAAAAGAGAGATCGTTTCGGATAAAAGTAGCATTTGCTTTCTCCCTAAATTCCGCTTCAGAGCAGCCAGCGGAGCTTGAAGTATTGCTCCGGCGCGGGATCGAAGCCTCCCTTAGAAAAAGGGTTGCACCGGAGGATGCGCCACATGCCGACAAGGATACCGAAGAAAACGCCTAAATTATTGATCGCCCGCTTGGTATATTCCGAGCAGGTGGGCGTATAGAGGCAGGTGTGGCGGGAGAGATATTTCTGATAGAGGCAGATGAAAAAGATGCAGAATGCCTTGAGGTACGGCTTAAACACCCTCTTTCTGAGGTAGCGAAGATTGGCCTTTACGAGCTGCATCGCCGCGATCTTCAAACAATTTCTCCTTTTTCAGGATGCAGATGATGTCGCGCCGGAACGCTGCATAGGAATATTCTTCCGCCTCTTTGGGAATGAGCAAAAAAGAACAAGCGGGAGAAACGCTGCCTTCTGTCGAGCGGAACGCTTCGCGAAGCAATCGCTTGATCCTGTTCCGCTTCACGCTCTTGCCGTACTTCTTTCCCACGCAGACAGCCATTTTCACGGCGTCGGAGGGAAAATAGACGACGGTCAAAGAGCGGCAATGCGCGCGCTTTCCCGCTTTGAGGACTTTCAAAAAGTCCTTCTTCTTTTTGAGGCGCAGATACTGCATACCCGCGATGTTTTAAGCGGAAATGTGCTTTCTGCCCTTATTTCTTCTTCTCTTGAGCACCTTTCTGCCGCCGGTGGTCGACATTCTCTTGCGGAAGCCGTGTACCTTGCTCTTCTGTCTCTTCTTGGGCTGATATGTCCTTTTCATGATTTTTCTCCTATTTTATTTTGTGGTTTCCGTTTGATTATATGATTTTTCTTTTCGTTCGTCAAGCGATTATGCTGCCTTTATTGCGCATTTCTCACGGGCAGGATCAAATAGAGGCTGTCTTTTTCCGCGGCGTTCTCGACGATGAAGGGAGAAACGGGCCCGTTGAAGGAAGCGGTGATGCGTTCCTCTCCGAGGGCGCGCAGCGCATCCGAAAGAAATTTCGCATTCATCGAGACGGTGAGGTCTTTCCCTTCCGTCTCTGCAAGCAGCGTTTCGGCGACGTTGCCGTTCTCGGAATTGGAATAGACGCGCACGCATCCCCCGCCTATTTCAAGGGTGACGAGGTTGTTCTTGTCCCCTCGGATGAGGATGGCGGCGCGCTCCACGCTCGCAAGCAGCGACGCCTTGTCGACGGTGAGCTTTGTCGAAAAGGAAGTGGGGATAACGCTCTCCTTTTTGATGAAATCGCCCTGATAGAGGCGGGAGACGATGGTCATATCGCCCGACGAGACCATCATCATGCCTCCCTGCGAATAGAGGGTGACTTCGCTCTCGTCCTCTTCGAGCATCCGCGCGATCTCCGAAAGGGTGCGCGCGGGGCAGATGAGCTGTTTTTCCCCCGTCTTGGCGATCACTTCCGCCGTGGCGAGCGCCAGACGATAGCCGTCGAGCGCGGTGACTTCGAGCTTATCTTTGAAATCAAAGAGGCAGCCCTTCAAAATGGGGCGGGAATCGTCCTGCGCGCAGCAGAACGTCGTCTCGGAGATGATCTTTTTGAGCGCTCCGCTCTTCATCACGAAGCTGTTTTCGCCGATCGTAAGGTCGATCTCGGGAAATTCCTCGGCGGGCAGCGTCTGGATGGCGCTCCCCGAATCGAGATAGCAGATCTCAAGCCCCCGTTCGCTCGTCTTTAAGGTGAGATCGAGGTCGGTGAGTTTCCCGATGAAGTCGGAAAAGAGCTTGCCCGGCACGCAGACGGCGCCCTCTTCAAAGACCTCCGCTTTGAACGTCTTGCGGATGGAGAGTTCCCCGTCCGTCGCAAGGAGGGTTACTTCCTCGCTCCCCGCTTCGATCTTGATGCACTCGTAAATGGGGGTCGTCGTGCGCACGGCGCACGCCTTGCTGGCTTTATTCACCGCCTCCGAAAGCGTCAGCCCGCTGCAAACAAATTTCATCGTCTTTCCTCCCTTTTTTTCCGCCGTTCGGGTCTTTCATAAGATGTCTTCTTATTTTATAAGAAGAATATATAATAATAGTAATAGTAGTAGCTGTAGAATTGTGGACAAGCCGAAGCGGAAGTTGTTTACCCTGCCATTATAGCGCAAAACGGCACGATTTTCAAGCATTTCGGGTCAAAAAAAGGGGATTTTCGAGCAGCTGTATTTTGTGGAAAAGCTGTGGACAGGCATTGTGGATAGCTGTGGAAAAAATCGGGGAATGTGGAAGAACGGAAAAGGCCGTGGGGAAAGGGAAGCGGCGCGCACGGCCTTCCTGAAAGAAGTATTTTGAAAAGGGGAAGGTTATCCACAAACATTTCCACAATGTGGATAAAGTTATCAAGAAGTTTCCACAATTCGACGCTGTCCCGAATGATCGGGAAACCCGCAGATCCGCAATCTTTGCCGCCGCAAAGGGGCGGAAAGCGGGGAAATTTACTTTCACGCAACTCTTTTTGGCATCACCCCTTGTTTTTTACCGGCAGGTATGTTATAATAACTGTATGGAGAAGCTTCTTGACATCGGGCGGGTGCAAACGCTGCTAATGGAAAACAAAGAAAAGTTGGATGCATTTCGCCGCCTGCTGCTCGAATACAATGAACGGTATAATCTGACCGCCATCACCGAAGAAGAGGAGATCTGCTGCAAACATTTTCTTGACAGCGCCGCAGGGGAGAGTCTGTTTCCAGCGGGCGCGCGCGTCCTCGAAGTGGGGTCGGGGGCGGGGTTTCCCTCCGTCCCGCTCATGCTCGTGCGGCCCGCTCTTTCTTTTCCCCTCATCGAGAGCACAGGAAAAAAGTGTGATTTTCTTTCGGCCGTCAAGGAGAAGTTTTCTCTTCCCGCAAAAATCCTGCATATCCGTGCGGAGGACGGCGGGCGCGATCCCCTGCTCCGCGAACAGTTCGACGTCTGCTGTGCGCGCGCCGTGGCGCGGCTGAATACCCTCTCGGAATATTGCCTCCCCTTTGTCAGGGAAGGAGGCGCCTTTCTTGCCTATAAGGGGGCGGGCGCGGCGGAAGAGGTCGCGGAAGCAAAGCGCGCTCTCTCCGTTCTCGGCGGAGGAGAGGTGAAGATGTGCTCTTATTCCCTTCCCGGCGGGATGGGAGAGAGGACGATCGTTTTTGTCAGGAAGACAAAGCCGACGCCTGCAAAGTATCCGCGCGGCAGAGGAAAGGAGCGGAGCGCCCCTCTATGAGTGAAAGAGAAAAGGTCGTCGCCCTTACGGGGCATCGGGAATTGGACGCCTTCGATGAGAACGAGCTCGCCTATGAACTCGAGAGGCTGACGGAGGAGGGTTATACCGCTTTTTTGTGCGGCATGGCGCAGGGGTTCGACCTGCTCGCCTTAAAGCTCCTCGTCGCTCTCAAACAAAAGAAGAAGCTCTATCTCGAAGCGTGCGTGCCCTTCGAAGGGCATGAAAACAGTCTTTCCCGGGCCACGAGGGAGAGGTATCTCGAACTTCTCTCGGCGTGCGACAGAAAGACGGTGCTCTTTCCCGCCTATTGCGCGGGGTGCTATCTTGCGCGCGACAGATACATGGTAGACTGCGCCGATCTCGTGCTCGCCCACTGCGAAAAAGAGACGGGCGGCACCGCCTATACCGTCAATTATGCAAAAAAACGGGGCGTTCCCGTGCGCTATATCTAAGGAGGTCATCATGAACTGGCTTTCACAGCTTACCCCCATCGAACACGTCTTTTTCTGGCTCGCCGTTGCGGCGAGCGTGGCGCTCGTCGTACAGATCATCCTGCTCATCGTCTCGTTCGGAGGCGGGGGAGACAGTGACTTCACCGATTTTGACGGCGATATGGATACGGACGGCGGGCTTTCCTTCTTCACCGTCAAGGGCATCACGGCGTTCTTCGCCCTCGGCGGCTGGTGCGGGTTCGCCGCGGCGAGCTATCTGCCCGATAACATCTGGGCGCCCATCCTCATCGCGGTCGCGACGGGTGCAGTCGCGCTCGTTGCCGTCGGGTTTGCGATGCGCGGCGTCGCCAAGCTGCAATGCTCGGGCAACGTCGTCAAAGAAAAGCTCGAGGGTCTGACGGCAACCGTCTATGTCTCTGTTCCGCCCGCACGGTCGGGAAGGGGCAAGGTCACGCTCACCGCGCAGGGAAGATACATGGAGATCGACGCCGTCACCGACGAAGAGGAGCGCATCCCCGTCGACGTGGAAGTGGAGATCGTTTCCTATAAAGAAGATTTCGCCATCGTGAAGAGAAAATAAGAAATTCCCGCAAAATTCGCCGAAGCGACTTTAACGGGAGCCCTGAATTTATCCCGCAAAGCTTTTGCTGCGCAAAATCTTTATGGGAGCCCTATGACTCCTTCCGCCTCACTTTGGGCTTAACAACCCTTCCGGCTTGCCTTCGGCAAGCCACCTCCCCTTACACAGGGGAGGCTATATTAAGGTAAAAAATCAAAATAAGGAGAGAATACTATGCCCCCTGCAATCGTTGCCGTTATCGTGATCGTGGTGCTCATCGCCTTCATGATCCTGCTCACCGTCGCGGTGCGCTACAAGACCTGCCCGCCCGACAAGATCCTCATCATCTACGGTAAGATCAGCCCCAATCCTGACGGCACTTACCGCTCTGCCAAGTGCGTGCACGGCGGCGCGTCCTTCGTCATGCCCTTCTTCCAGAAGTACACCTTCATGGACCTGACGCCGCTTGCGATCTCCGTCGACCTCAAAAGCGCTCTTTCCAAACAGAACATCCGCATCGACGTTCCCAGCATCTTCACGGTGGGTGTTTCCACCGATCCCGGCATCATGCAGAACGCTGCGGAACGCCTCAGGATGCTCTCTTTGCAGCAGATCTCGGACCTTGCGCGCGACATCATCTTTGGTCAGCTGCGTCTCGTCATCGCGACGATGAACATCGAGGAGATCAACGCCGATCGAGATAAGTTCCTCGAAGCCATCTCCAGGAACGTCGAGGGCGAGCTCAAAAAGGTGGGGCTCCGTCTCATCAACGTCAACGTGACGGATATCACCGATGAATCGGGCTATATCATCGCCCTCGGTAAGGAAGCCGCCGCGAAGGCCATCAACGACGCGAAGATCAGCGTCGCCGAAGAGGACAAGAAGGGTTCCATCGGCGAAGCGAACGCGAAGATGGAACAGCGCATCCGCGTGGCGGAAGCGGAATCTGCCGCCATCGACGGCGAAAACAAAGCGAAGGCGGATATCGCGCTCTCCCGCGCGTTGCTGCGCGAAAAGGAAGCGGAGGCGAGCCGCCTTGCCGTCACCGCCGAAAAGGTGAAGGAGGCGCAGGCACTCGAAGAGAGCTATGCCGCGCAGGAAAAGGCGGAAGTTTCGCGTGCTTCGCGCGAGAAGGCGACGAAGGAAGCGGACGTCATCGTCGCCGCCGACATCGAAAAGCGCAAATTGGAGATCGAGGCGGAAGCCGTCGCCGAACAAATCAGGCGCAAGGCGCAGGGCGAAGCGGACGCTATCTATTCGAAGATGAGCGCCGAGGCGCGCGGTATCATGGAAAAGCTCACCAAGCAGGCGGAAGGTATGGATGCGCTCGTCAAAAGCGCGGGCTCTTCCGACGAAGCGGTGCGCCTTCTCATTGCCGATAAGCTCGAAGCCATCGTCGCCGAGCAGGTCAAGGCGATCGCGGGCGTCAAGATCGACAAGGTCACCGTGTGGGACAACGGCGCTTCTTCCGACGGCAAGACGGCGACCGCGGGCTTTTTGAGCGGGCTCTTGAAGAGCCTGCCGCCCCTCGAAGATCTTTACCGCATGGCGGGGCTGGAGATGCCCGAACTCCTCGCGCCCAAGAAGGCCGGGGAAGCCGAACAGGCAGGTAACAATACTGCCGCCGAGGGGAATGCCGCGCAAGGTGCTGCGGCTCCGGAAGCGTAAACCGAACAAAAGAAGAGCCGCGCTCCGAAATGGAGCGCGGCGTTTTTATGCCGTATCATTCAAAGTACAATGCCGAAGGCGGTGCCCGTCGTTTCGAGGTCGTGTTGTAAGAGGGCGGCGGCGTATTCCCAGACGTCGGAAGGGGAAAAGAGGTGTCTTATTTTCCACTTCCGCACAAAAGCGGCGTACTTTTTTTCGGGCGAGGGGAACTTTTTCTCGCCGTTGACGCAGACGAGCAGGGCGCGCTCTCTTTGGGAGAGCACGCGGTATTCGAGGTAATTGCCCGCGTCCTTTCTGAAACGGTAGATCTGCGTGCAGGTGGAGTCGGTGCCCTTCGAATAATCGCGCTCGAACAAAAAGCCGCGTTCTAATAAAAAGGTAAAATATTGTGCGATCTTTTCGTCTTCCGTCATTGTGTGCCTCCTTTTTTAGGATTTTGTTTTATTATAGCACAGCGGGCGGGGTTTGTCTACTTTCGGATGGGAGGCTTATCACAATGAAAAAGGGAAAGGACGATGCTCAAATAGCACCGTCCTTTTCGGGTCACAGAGCAGCAACAGGGATACCGATGTCAAAATTGTAACACTAATATTAGTGTATGTCAAGGGAAATACGGAATTTTTCCGTAAAATATTCCCATGACCTTGGGCGATAACATCAAGTATTTTCGAAAACTCAACGGGATGAGCCAGCAGGCGTTTGCCGAAAAGATGCAAACGACGCAGCAGCGCGTCAGCGAATGGGAGCGCGGCAAGGTCGAGCCCTCCCTTTATAACCTCATGCGGATGCTCAAAGTGTTTTCCATCACCTTCGAGGAACT
Organism: uncultured Clostridia bacterium; assembly: GCA_944354535.1. Classification (GTDB taxonomy): domain Bacteria; phylum Bacillota; class Clostridia; order Christensenellales; family Borkfalkiaceae; genus Gallimonas. Next base: position 11,454 of record CALVPY010000026.1, on the reverse strand, counting down.
GACGGAAGGGCTGGAAGAGAAGTGAATGCAGGGTGCTTGGGGGCGGTGTGGGCTTAACAACCCCTCCGGCTTGCTGCCTCAGCAAGCCTTCGGACAGCGCGCCACCTTCTCGCGCGGTAGAGACCGCGCTCGGTCAGGGAATGCCCCGAACAATGGGGCATTCCCAAGCTCGCAGGCGGCAAAAAGCCCACCGGGCTCTTTGCAAGAAAACGCCTGCTCACCCCTTACACAGGGGAGGCTAAAATAGAGTAACTCCTACCGTCTGCTCCGCAGACACCTCCCTCAGAGAGGGAGGCAAGGGGAAAAAGCATTTGGTCGCTCTCAGGGAGGAGTCTAAATTGTGGATTCAACAACCCTTCCGTCAGGCTCGTTCCTCGCCTGACACCTCCCTCTTATATAGGGCTCCCGCAAAGATTTTGCGAAGCAAAAGATTTGTGGGAAGAGGAGCAGCGAGCATCGGAGCAAAGCCGCGAGTAAAACAAGCGGCTTGCGAATTTTGCTCCGCTGCGACGAGGAGGCTACAATAAGGAATAGAAAAAGGAGATGCCGAGGTGGCATCTCCTTTTTTGATGGAAGTTTTTGCTTTGCGGCGAATGGGCGCCGCGGAAGTTTTACGCTTCGCAGTTCTTTTTGAGGGTCGCGAGGTTTTCGGAAAGCTCTTTGGGCAGCTTGTCGCCGAACTGCTTGTAGAACTCGGCGATCTCGTCCGCTTCCTTGCTCCAGCGCTCTTTGTCGACGTAGAGGATCTTCTCGAGCGTCTCGACGGAGTAGTCGAGGCCTTCGATGTCGATGTCCTTCGCATAAGGCACATAGCCGATCGCGGTCTCCTGCGCCTCGATCTTATTGTCGCAGCGCTTTAAGATCCAGTCGAGCACGCGCATATTGTCGCCGAAGCCGGGCCAGAGGAACTCGCCGTTCTCGTCTTGACGGAACCAGTTGACGTTGAAGATCTTAGGGGGATTTTTGACCTTCTTGCCCATCTCGATCCAATGTGCGAAGTAATCGCCCATGTGGTAGCCGCAGAAGGGCTTCATCGCCATGGGGTCGTGGCGCAGCACGCCGACGGCGCCCGTTGCGGCAGCGGTCGTTTCGGAACTCATGATCGAGCCGACGAACACGCCGTGATCCCAATCGCGGGACTGATAGACGAGGGGGGTCGTCGTTGCCCTGCGGCCGCCGAAGATGATGGCATCGAGGGGCACGCCCGTCTTGGAATTGAACTCGGGCGAGATGCAGGGGCAGTTGACGGCGGGAGCGGTGAAGCGGGAGTTGGGATGTGCCGCCTTCACGCCGCTGTCGGGCGTCCATTCATGACCGAGCCAGTCGATGAGGTGCGCGGGAGCGGGCTTTGAAAGGCCTTCCCACCACACGGTGTTGTCCGAAGGGTCGAGGGCGACGTTGGTGAAGATGGTGCCCTTCTTGGTTGCGGCGAGCGCGTTGGGGTTGGAATGGTCGTTGGTGCCGGGAGCGACGCCGAAGAAGCCGTTCTCGGGGTTGACCGCCCAAAGCCTGCCGTCTTCGCCCACGCGGATCCAGGCGATGTCGTCGCCCACCGTCTCGACCTTATAGCCGAGCTCCTGATAGTGCTTGGGGGGGATGAGCATGGCAAGGTTGGTCTTGCCGCAGGCGGAGGGGAATGCAGCCGCCACATACTTCTTGGTGCCATCGGGATAGGTGACGCCCAAAATGAGCATGTGCTCTGCCATCCAGCCTTCCTGTCTGCCGAGATAGGATGCGATGCGGAGCGCGAAGCACTTCTTGCCGAGGAGCACGTTGCCGCCGTAACCCGAGTTGACGGAGATGATGGTATCGTCTTCGGGGAAGTGCATGATATAGCGCTTCTCGGGGTCGATATCGCACTTTGCGTGGAAGCCCTTGACAAAGTCGCCGTCCTTGCCCAATGCTTCCAGGCAGTTGAGCCCGACGCGCGTCATGATGCACATATTGAGGACGACGTAGATGGAGTCGGTGACCTCGATGCCGATGCGGGAGAAGGGGGAGCCGACGACGCCCATCGAATAGGGGATGACGTACATCGTTCTGCCCTTCATCTTGCCGCGCGCGATCTCGCGGAGCATGGGATAAGCTTCCTTGGGGTCCATCCAATAGTTGGTGGGGCCTGCGTCCTTTTCGTCGCGGCAGCAGATGAACGTGCGCGCTTCGACGCGGGCGACGTCATTTTCCGCCGTGCGGTGGTAGTAGCAGCCGGGGAGTTTCTCCTGGTTGAGGCGGAGCATTTCGCCCGTGCTGCAAGCCTCTTCGCGAAGGGCGTCGATCTGAGCTTCGCTGCCGTCGATCCAGACGATCTTGTCGGGCTGAGCGAGCTCGGCGCTGTCCTTCACAAAGTCAAGTACCTTCTGATTTTCGGTGTAACTTTGCGTCATAAAGACCTCCGAGTAAATTGTTTCCTGTATTTTGGGCGGTGCGGCTCGCGGAATGCAAAGAGCCTGTCGGGAGAAAAAGTCCCCTCGTCCGCCACTATTATTATAGCACGAACAAAAGTCAATGGCAAGCAAATCGCTGCCCTTGCCCCGAGCTTTTTTTGGGGAGACGGATTGACAAAAAGATAGAAATGTGTTATAATTTATTTACCAAATCGGTGGGAAGGAGGAAGAAGACGAAACACAAAAAAATATGGGCGGCGGTGTTGGCCGCGATGCTGTGCTTTGCGGGTGTTTTGGCGGGGTGCAAAAACCGCGATGAAATTTTAAGTGATGTGAACAAGCTGCATTTATCGACCTCCTCCTGGAGCAGCTCTATATCCATTGTTGACGATCGCGAACGCAAGGAGGAAGTACTCGATTTCTTCAACGATGTGGAGTTTACCGATTCCGAAATGAACGGACAAGAGTTTGCCGAATACGTCCTCGAACGGGAAGATTACGATCCCATAAAAGCACTTTGCATTATGGTATTTCCAAATAGGGAACGGTCGTTTCTGCTCAATATCTACCCCAACGGAGCGGTATCGACATTTGTTAGAGACGAGCTGAAACTTGCCGATGCGGGCGCCGTGGACTATGAGGGGTTGAAAGCGGTCGTGGAGCGCATCGAAAGAGAAGAGCGTGACAAATTGAAGCAAGGCGTGGAGTAAGATCGGAGACTCCCTTCGTTGCGGCATCGAGCTTAACAACCCTCCCGCCTCGCTTCGCTCGGCACCCTCCCTTACACAGGGAGGGCTATAATGAGGCGACTCCCTCAGTTATCCCGCCGCAGCAAGCTGCGGACAGGATGACAGCTCCCTCAAGAAGGCGCCTATAATATGGATCTTTATATAATATGCGGGGCGCCGCGGCTTACTCGCCGCGGCGCCCCGATCTTTCATCATTTCACAAATTCGCCGGTGGCGGCGTCCTGAAAGGCGACGTAAAAGCCCTCGTCGTCCGAATAGGGGGAGGAGGGCACGAACACCGCCCGCTCTTCCATCTCGGGTGGCTTTTCGCCCTGCGCCTCCACCGCAAGGCACACATAGCGGGGAACGCCCAAGTGATAGACGATGCCGAGGAGCGCGCCCTCCCACAGCGTCCACTCCGAATGGGGCAGAGCGCGGCAAAGGCGGGTGTCGGGCGTCCCTTTCCGAAAGGCCTCCTCCATGCGCGGGCGGATGCTTTCGAAGTATGTAAGCGCCCGCGGGGGCTCTTCGGGCGGCGTCTCGGACGTCTCGGGAGAGGCATAGTAATTTTTCCCCGCAAGCGCCTCGTCGTCGTAGCCCGCCACGTCCGCCTCCCGGGGCAGGGAGCCGCCCTGCTGCGTCTCCTCTTCGGGCGGATCTGCGGGCTCCTCGGGCAGAGGCACGACGGGCGCAAAGGGCGTCCCGGGAGTCCCCGGAATGCCGGGAACGCCCGTGGGGGGCATAGGGGGCGGCATGATGCGCTGCTCCTTGTCCTGCTCCTCTTTGGGCGCGACCGCCGCGGCTTTATCCTCCCGATCTTCCGCCGTCGGGGTGTGCGGGCGCAGCGGGGCGCTTCGTCTGTTCTCCGAACGGAATATCGTCAGAAGCTGCCTGAAGTCGTCGGGCGCGCTGCCGCAGCGTCCGAAGGCGACGGGCTCTATCTCTTCTCCGATAAAGCACAAGAGCACCGCAAAGCCGTTCTCGAGCGGCGGACAGTCCGGTACCCGCAGCGCGGTGCTGCCGCGGAGCTCGAGGCAGTATTCCTTCCTTCCGACGACGGCGGCAAGGGCATATCTTCCCTCACGCAAGGGGGCAAGCCCCGCGATGCGCGGCGTGAGCGTGAGTTCGGAGCCGAGCCGCTCCGCATAGACCGCGCCCATGAGCGGCATACCGTCGGCGGTGTAGCCCTTCCCGATCTGTTTGAGGATGCAAAGTTTTTTTTCGTACGCCATAGTCCCTCCGTTGCGAATAATTCGCGTATCGCTCTTAGGATAAGCAATTTGCAGCGAAAAAATAAGGCGGGTTTGCGCGAAAGAGGGGATTTTGCAGCGGTTGAGACTTTTGAGGAGAGAGGCTCCTTGCCCACAGAAGATACTTCTTATAGATAATAGATATAAGTAATAATAGTAGTAATAGTGGCTGTTGAATTGTGGAATAAAGGATGGGGGTGAGGAAAATGGGGCTTGAAATGCATAAAACGGGCGGAAAAGAGGAGTCCGGGCGGGTTTTTCGGGGAGAGAAGAATGTGGAATGCGTGTGGATAGCGAGTGTGGAATGATGTGGAAAAATGGGGGGAATGTGGATAAAAATGTTGAGTGTGAGAGGGCGGAGAAAAGAGAAGGGCGCGGAAATTGACGAAAATTGGGGAAAGAGGGGAGTTATCCACAGAAATTTCCACATTGTGGAAAAAGTTATCCCCGAAAGAGGGGATGTCCACAGGGCGGGAAGGGCAGAAAAACAGACCGCCCGCGCTGCGGAACGGCATGTTTCGGAAAATCTGCTCAGATCTTTGTAAAGAGGATGTGGATAACGCCCGTATCATCCCCCTTTTGGCGCTGCACAAAGTCGATGCCCTCTTCCGTGAGCGTGCCTTCTTCGGGGAATTGGGGGAGACCCTTGACGGTGAGTTTTGCGCCGTCAAGGGAATAGGTGCCCTTCATCTCGCGCCCGCCGTTGAGCATGGTGGCGGCGCCGCCCGAAAAGGTGAGGGTGCATTCCTGTGCGGTGGTGTTCATCATCGCGACGAAGAATTCGGCGAATTCCTTTTCCTTGTCGCTGAGCTCTTTGAAGTACTCGGGATACGCCTTTTGAAATTTGTAGGTGCTGCCGGAAACATCGTGTGCCATAGAAGACCTCCTGTTTGGGTTTGATTTTTTATGTGGTTGGGGAGGGGGGATGATGTAAAGCATCCACCCGCATTACGCGCCTTTTGGCGACGCGGTGACTCCTTCCGTCTGCTTCGGGGCACCTTCTCGCGCGGTAGAGCCCGCGCTCGGTCAGGAAATGCCTCGAACAATGGGGCATTTCCAAGTTCGCAAGTGGTCAAAGCCACACCGTGGCTTTGCCAAGGATGCACTTGCTCACCCTCAAAGAGGGAGGCAAGGAAATAATTGCTTCTCAAATCACTTCCGCGAGCAAAACCACGCTTTTGTGCTGCGGGACTCAATTTGTACCCTACGGGTACTTATTGTCCAATAAGGACAAGCAAGCTCGCGGACAATAAGGCAATTTAGATGTACAACGCGCACTCCTCGCCGCGAAGATCTCCCCAAGGGAAAGATTTGCGGCGAAAACTTTACATGACAACGATATTATCCTCGGCGAACATCTGCTTGAGGTCGGCGGGGAAGTTGTTGTCTGTGATGAGCACGTTGATGTCTTCGAGGTGTGCGAACGTGTAGGGCATGATCTTGCCGATCTTGGAGCTGTCGAGCATCATATAGACGGAGCGCGCCTTCTTCCTTGCGAGGATGAGAAGGTCTGCCTCCACTTGCGATCCGCACGAAAAACCGTCCTCGGGCGTGAATGCGGAAGCCGAAATGATGGCGAGCTCGAAGTTGGTGTTTTCAAAGTATGTCTTTGCCGAAGGGGAGGAGGTGGATAAGTTTTCCGGCATCACCTGTCCGCCCAGCATGGTCACTTTCATGTTCTTCTTTTTGGCAAGCTCGATGGCGACGGCAAGCCCGTTCGTAAAGACGTGGATGTTGATATCGGGCAGTTCTTTGGCAAGGTAGAGCGCCGTCGTGCCGCCGTCCATGAAGATGGAGGTGTTCTCTTCAACGAGGCTCGCCGCCTTCTGTGCGATGGTGATTTTTTCATCCGTCTGCGAGGCGATCTTGCGCGTGTAGCTCTCGCCCGAGACCTTCTGCACTTCCTTGACGGACATGGCGCCTCCGCGCACGCGGATGACCCTGCCCTCCTGCTCGAGCTGCAAAAGATCGCGGCGTATCGTCATCTGCGATACGTTGGGGAAGTGCTCGTCGAGCTGTTCCAGCGTGAGCTTGCCGCGCTTGTCCAAAAGTTCTGCAATTTCTTCGATACGTTCTTTTTTCATGTTGATAGACCCCTTTATTCCCAGTTTTATTTTCTGTCATATTTTAACACATCCGTGTATAAAAGACAAGTGGTTCATCCCTAATTTTTCACCTTTTGTCAGATATGCTGTAAATATCGTGTAAAAATTGCGCAAAATGACCTCGTACAGCTGCCTGATGAAAGGTTTTCACGCATAATTCCTTCGAAACGGCGCCAAAATCGGGCCGATCTGCGCTCTCGCGAGGGAAAAGCGGCGCAAAATCATGCCGCAAAATGCTTTGCGTTTTTGTGCCGTCCGTGTTACAATAAGGGCATGAAAGAGACGTATCTGGAAGCGCTGGACGAATTTTTTGCGGCGCACTATTCCGACTATATCAAACTCGCCGCGCTCGAAGGCTACCGCCGTCCCGAGCTTCTCACCGTCGACCGCGACGGCAACATCGGCAGGAAGGACAGTTCTTTTCTGCGCCTTTCTTACCAGGCGGAATGCGAAACGCTCTTGAAGACGCTGAAGGAGGGGCTCACCGACACCGCGTTCTCCTTCTCCTTCCGCCCGCGCACCTTGCGCGAGAAGTGGCGCGATCTGTTCGATAAAAACACGTTCGCAAAGCACCTTCCCGCCATCCTTGCCCATTCGGGCGAGACGACGGAGAGCGCGGGGAAAAAGCTTTCCGTCCTTCCCGAGGCATGGCAGGGCATCGTCAAGGGCAAATTCTACCCCGAAAAGAACACGGTGCTGGCGCTCGCCCTCGTCTGCCATATGCGCCCGCAGGATACCAACGCCCTTCTGGTGCTTTCGGGTTTTTCCTTCGATCTTTCGAGCGTGAGGGATGTCGTGGTCGAGTACCTTCTCGAGCGCGAGCTCTTCAACCCCGAGATGCGGGACAGGTGCCTCAAAGAGTACCATATCGATTGCCTTCCCATTGCGGAAGGGGCGTAGAGAATTCGCCGCAAAACAAGTGCCGTGAGGGAGAGGAACACGGTATCGTATTTTTTGCTTTTTTCAATAAGGCGACTCCCTCAGTCTTGCCGCCTCGGTAAACCTTCGGACGGCAAGCCAGCTCCCTCAAGAAGGCGCCTAAAATATGGAATTTCCAAAATTAAGAAAGCGCCTGTTCGCCTCAAAGAGGGAGGCAAAGGTGCCGTTCCTGATTCAAGCGGTGAAATGCCGCTGCAAAACACTTGACGGGAAGCGGGCGGGTGTGCTAAAATATCTACAATTGAATGAAGAGAGCCGATGCGGCGGAAAGAGTACCGCCCTTTGCCCGTAAGAGAGGCGCCCCTTGGCTGGAAGGGCGCTCGGGAAGGGGACGGGAAAGTGCGTCCCCGCGCTTGAGGCCCGGAGCAATGTCCGCGGCGAGCCCGCCGTTATCGGGGCGCAATGAGGGAAAAGTTTCTTTTCCGAAATAAAGTGGGACCGTGCCGAAAGCGCCTTTATACAATGGTATAAAGGCGTTTTTTTGTACCTTCCTGCAAAGGAATTTCAGCATTTATAGCATCTAAATACAAAGAGAAGGAGGGGGATATGTTTTTTTCGAGACTGAGGAAGGATATCGAGGCGGCGAAGCGCAACGATCCCGCCGCGCGCAACAAGTTTGAGATCTGGCTCACCTATTCGGGCGTACACGCGCTCTCGTGGCACCGCTTTGCGAACCGCCTCTATAAGATGCACCTGCGCCTTTTGGCGCGCTGGGCGTCGCAGTTTGCAAAATTTCTGACGGGCATCGAGATCCACCCCGCCGCGAAGATCGCCCCCGGCGTCTTCATCGACCACGGCATGGGCGTCGTCATCGGCGAGACGGCGGAAGTGGAGGAGGGCGTCGTCATCTATCAGGGCGTCACCCTCGGCGGCACGGGCAAGGAGCGCGGCAAGCGCCACCCCACCATCAAAAAGAACGTCACCGTCTCGAGCGGGGCGAAAGTTCTGGGCGGTTTCACCGTGGGCGAGGGCGCGCGCATCGGCGCGGGTGCGGTCGTTTTGAAGGAAGTGCCGCCCTATGCGACGGTCGTGGGCGTTCCCGGGCGCGTTGTGCGCATCAACGGCGAAAAGACGCAGGACCTCATCCCCGAAAAGGACGACCCCGTGATGAAGGAAGTAAGCTTTTTGCGCGAGCGCATCTTCGAGCTCGAAGAACGCCTCGAAAAGTTCGCCTCGTGGGAGGAGACGCACGCCGCGAAGAACGGGCTGCCGCAGCAAAACGCCGCGCCCGCCTTTCAGCAAGAAATTCCCGCCGCGAAGACGGCAGACGATAAGGATCATAAGGAGAAACAAGATGAAAATTTATAATTCTTTGACGAGAAGAAAGGAAGAATTTGTCCCCATCGAAGAGGGGAAGGTCAAAATGTACGCCTGCGGCATCACGGTGTCGGGCGAGGCGCACATCGGCCACGCCTTTCAGGCGATGCTCTACGATATCTTCCGCAAGTTCCTCGAAAAACAGGGTTACAAGGTGACGTACGCCCGCAACTATACCGACGTCGACGACAAGATCATCGCCCGCTCCAAGGAGACGGGCATCCCTGCGGACAAGTATGCCGAGATGATGATCAAAAAGATCGACCATGTGATGCGCGAGTTCGACGTGGACGACCCTACCCTCTGGCTCAAAGCGACGGAGAATATCGGCAATATCATCTCCTTTGTGGAAGCGCTCATATCTTCGGGGCATGCCTATGCGGCGGACAACGGCGACGTCTATTTCGACGTCGATACCTTCCCCGCTTACGGGCAGCTCTCGGGCAGAGACAAGGAGGACGCTCTCGACGGCGTGCGCGTCGAAAACGACGACAGCAAGCGCCACCCCTACGACTTTGCGCTCTGGAAGGCGGCAAAGCCCGGGGAGATCTGCTGGGATTCGCCGTGGGGCAAGGGGCGCCCCGGATGGCACATCGAGTGCTCGGCGATGAACCGCGCCGCCTTCGGCGATCAGATCGACATCCACGGCGGCGGGAGAGACCTCATCTTCCCCCATCACGAGAACGAGATCGCCCAGAGCGAGGCGCTCACGGGCAAGCGGTTTGCAAAGTATTGGACGCACAACGGCCTCATCAAGGTCAACGGGCAGAAGATGAGCAAGTCGCTCGGCAACAGCCTGCTCCTTGAAGACCTTCTGAAGCAGTACTCCAACGAGGCGGTCAAGTTCGCCCTGCTTTCGACGGGCTACCGCGGCGACATCAACATCACGGACAGCCTCTTCCCCGAAGCGGAAGCGCACCTGCGCCGCTTCTACGAACTCATCGCCCGCGCCGAGGAGACCTTCCCCGACGAGAAGGGCGGAGAGGAGAGCATCGACAAGCGCTTCGACGAGGCGATGAGTGACGACTTCAACACCGCGCTCGCCCTTTCCGACCTCTTCGGCTATTTCAAGGAAGTTTCCCGCCTGCTTGCAGAACATGACCCTCGGGCGCGCCGTATCGTCAACCAAATTCGAAAGACGTACTCGCTTTTGGGGCTCTTCAAGAAGGACGCGAAGGAATATCTTGCCAAATTCGGCGAAAAGCAGGAAGAAGTGCCCGAAGAAGTGAAGGCGGTCGCAGAAGAAAGGATGGCGGCGCGCGCGAACAAAGATTGGGCGAAGTCGGACGAGCTCAGAGAAAAGCTCAAGGCGCTCGGCTATGCCGTCAAAGACGGCAAAGACGGCTACACGATCACAAAGCTTTGAGGAGGACGGCATGGGCAATGCGGTAAGGCGCGGCGGTCGGGGCACGGCAGGGAAGGTCGTCCTCATCGTTCTGGCGGCGGTGTTTCTGCTCGGCACGATCGGGCTCGTCGTCTTCGGTATCCTCAATTCCGTCATGCTGCTCCCCTACAAGCGGCAGGCGATTTACGATTATTATGCCGACGACGCAAATTACTACGAAATTTCGGGCGTCGTGGAGAAGGCGGAGTACGGAGATCTCTATCTGAACGGCGAACGCTGCCTGCGCCTCTCTCTCGACGAGGTCGTTTCGGACAAACCTTTCATCAAGGAGAGCGGGGTCGTGGAATTTGACCTCCCGCTCGGGATGTTCGATGCGCTCGGCGAAGACGGGTTCTTTGCCGCGCTCTCCAAAGGCGCGGAGGTCGGCTTCCGCATGGCATGGGACGTGTGGGGGAACGATCTGGAGATCGCCGTCTTTTCCGAGGCTTCCGTGAACGGCGTGAGCTATCCGGAGGCGGGCGATGGCAAGGCCATTGTCCTCGATTGGATCGAGAACGAACTTTCGTGAAGAAGGGCGCAAAAGAAAGCGCCGCTCATGTGCAAAAGCCCCGAAAAGTTGTTGACAAACGGGGGCGCGCCGATTAAAATTAGCGATTGAAAGAAATGCGGGGCATCCCCCCGGGAGAATATACCATGAAGATCACATCCAAACAACTCAGGAAAAAGTGGCTCTCCTTCTACGAGAGCAAGGGGCACACCGACATCGGCGCCGTCTCCCTCATCGGCGACGGCTCGACGGGCGTCATGTTCAACGTGGCGGGCATGCAGCCCCTCATGCCCTATCTTTTAGGGAAAACACACCCCGCGGGCAAGCGGCTGTGCAACGTGCAGGGCTGCGTGCGCACCGTCGACATCGACTCCGTCGGCGACGCTTCCCACTTCACCTTCTTTGAGATGATGGGCAACTGGTCGCTCGGCGACTATTTCAAGAAGGAAAAGACGGCGTGGACGTTCGAGCTTTTGACGAAGGAATTCGGGCTCGACAAGGACAAGCTGTGTTCCACCGTCTTCGAGGGCAACGAGAGCGCCCCCCGCGACGAGGAGACGGCTGAGCTTCTGAAGGGGCTCGGCATCAGGCCCGAACACATCTTCTTCCTTCCCAAGAGCGACAACTGGTGGGAGCTCGAAGGCACCGTCGGCACCCCCTGCGGCCCCGACAACGAGTGGTTCTATCCCATCGACGAGGAGAAGGAAGATCCCGTCTTCCCCGACGACTATGTGGAGATCGGCAACGACGTCTATATGCAGTACCGCAAGACGGGGACGGGGTATGAGCCGCTTGAAAACAAGAACGTCGATACGGGCTTCGGGCTCGATCGGATGCTG
>CALVPY010000025.1 GCA_944354535.1 uncultured Clostridia bacterium | reverse complement strand
AATGAGTCCGGTTGGGTACCGAACTCATTGCCAAACTATTTGATTAAATTTTTGTCCAAACTTTGGGGCTCACTTCAAATGCCGGTGGATCTTTTTTCCTGAAAGCAGCTTTCTGCAATATTTCCCCGCAAACACCACACGGTACTTGCAATTCCCTTGCGTATGTGCTATACTGAACTCGGGTACAAACTGAATATTCACATAACGGGTACGGATCGGCATTTCGTATCTCTATTTTCCGTTATGTGAAAGTTTGTACCCAACAAATCGGAGATACAATGCAGGGCGTGTCTCCGAAAGGCGGCACGCCTTTTTCTGCCCTCAAAAATACATTTGGGAGGAACCCTATGAAGAAATTTTTGACCATGCTGTTATGCTTTGTAATGGCACTTTCCTGCATCTTCGGCGTTGCCGCCTGCGCGCCGACGGACGATAAGGGAAACACGGGCGTCGTCACCCCCGGCGGCGATCAGCCGGGCGGAACCGAACAGCCCGGCGGCAGTGAGCAACCAGGAGGAAGTGAACAGCCCGGCGGGGAAGAAACGCCCGAACCCGCCCCCGAACCTTCCGAAGGGCTGGAGTTTGAGCTTATCACAGAAGACAGCTATATGGCAGAATATATGGCTGAGTTGTTTGGGCAAAATTATGCTCCTTGCTATATGTTTATCGGGATGGGGAGCTGCTCCGATACGGATGTTGTCATCCCTTCGGAATACAATGGCTTAGCAGTTCGCATGGCTTTTTTAGACGAGCTAAGCGGACCCATTACGAGTTTATATTTTCCTGATAGTATCGTCACGATCACTACCCAAGAGCTTTATGCTCCCGAGCTTCCCTCATTGACAGATATCCGTCTTCCACGCAATCAGGATACTATTGTTTCGGTCGCTTGGGAAAATTGTGCCTTCTATCAAGATCCCGACAATTGGGAAGACGGCGCACTGTATATGAACGACTGGCTGCTTGCCACCAACGAAACTCTTCCGACCGATTATACCGTAAAGGCGGGAACATATGGAATTGCAGGGATGGCTTTCTTAGATCATATTGATTTAGACGTTGGAATTTCACCTTCTTCCCGATGCCACGTCCAAAGAGTCGTTCTTCCGGACAGCGCACAAGCTTTCGGTCGCGCTTTCGTTGCTTGTTCTTCCTTAAAGGAAGTCGTATTGCCCCTGTCTCTCACAAAAATCAGCATTATGGGCTTTACAACTTGTACTGCCTTAGAGAGCATTACCCTCCCCGACAGCGTCACATCCATCGGTATGGGTGCATTTGGTGGTACCGGATTGATGCAAATCGATATTCCCGAAGGTGTCACTCACATTGGGGCTGCGGCATTCGCAGGCAGCATCAACTTGACGAAGATCGAAATTTCACAAGGCGTTACATACATTGCAAAGCAGGCATTCCAAGATTGTGATAGCCTTACAAGCATCGTCATCCCCGATTCCGTTACGGCGATTGATGACTATGCATTCATGGCTTGCAGCAGTCTTACGAACGTCTACTATATGGGCAGCGAGGCGGAGTGGGAACAGATCGACTTCGGCAGTTGGAACGACGAACTGCTCAATGCAGAAATCGTATTCAACTATAAGGGCGAATAAAACGGCACAACGAGGCGCCGCCGCGGCAAATGCCGCGGCGGCGCCCTTTTGTATTTATTCTATTGCAATGTTCCGTCGGGATCTTGATCTCCGCCCACGGGCATCACGACGACGCCGTGCGGGATGCAGGAGATGGGCGCAGACGCAGTGTTTTCGATCGCGGGCATGTGGACGCAGTCGCGGCTCATGGAGCAGTCCGCATCCGTCATATCCGCCCGCTTCGCCTTCGTATCGATCTCAACGGTGTTGAACCCTTCCTCCGTCGTAACTGTCACTAAAAGGAGAGCGCCGTTTTCTTCCACGCGGACGCGGGAAGCGTCTTCGATCGTATAACTCCCCTCTTCAAAATCGCAGAAAAAGACGCGCTCGTTCTTTACAAAGATCTCGATGCCTGAAAGCTGTTCCCGCTCGGGAAAAATGACAAAGAACAAAAAGAGCGCCAAAAGGAGCAGCAGGATGAGGGCGTAGATGAGGATATCCCACCCCTTGAACCATGCGGCACGTTTTGTTTGCTGCAGCTTCTCTCTGCTCATGTTATCCTCATATCGGCGTTAAATGGAGACGGCCTCTCCGTACCCCGCCGCAAGTGAAAAATTTCCCTCGGGCGCGTTGGTGTAGACGATCGGCTTATCCCCGTCGAGCACGACGAACCAAACGGTCTCGTCGATGGTCTTCACAAACTCTTTGGCGCGCTCTTCGCCCATCGCCATGAGGGAAGTCGTCAAGGCGTCGCAGCGGGCGGCGCTTTCGCCAAGCACGGTCGCCGTCACGATCCCCGCAACGTTTTTGCCGTCTTCCACATTGACGGGCATCATCGTCTCGGGGTCAATGATCTGGCTGTACCGCGTCCCGTCGATCTCATAGTAGAGCCCGTTGTCGGCGCTCGTCGAGAGGCAGGTATCCTGCACGTTTGCCGTGAGATAGCTGCCCCTTTCGCGGGGAGCCGCCACGGAGAGCTCGTAATAGGCGCGGTCCTCTCTGTATTTCCCGACCGCCATGCTGCTGCCGCTGAAACTGAAATAGCCGTACTCAAACGCTCCCAAAAGCTCCTTCACGCGGTCGCAGGCATATCCTTTGGCGATGCCGCCGAAGTCCACTTTGAGGGTGTATCGAACGCCCTCCGCTTCGACGGCTGCCTCTTCGGGCTTCTTCGCAAAATATCTTCCGTCCTCCTCCCAAAGCTCGATCAGGGGGAAATAGTCGGAAAGCTGCAAAAAGGCGGAAAGCTGCGCTTGCGTCGGCAGCGTTTCGGGAGCTGGTCCGCCCGCCTGAAAGTTATAAAAGCCGTACGCCTCCACGCTGTGATAGACGGAAGGATCGTAACAGCCGCCCGTCTCTTCATAGAGCTGCTGCGCAAGAGAAAAAACTTCGTAAGCGGCGCGGTCGAGTTCTACCGTCTCCCCCGCTTCCGCTTCGTTGAAAGCGTAAACATACGAGCCTTCCTCCGTCACGGAAAGGCTTTGTTCCAGGTCTTTTAAGAGCGCTTCGGCTTCCTCTGCGGTGCGCACGGCCTCCTCTTTGGAAGGAAGCCCTTCCGCGCCCGAAAACAGCTTCAGATCTGCGGTCGTGTGGAAAAAATATCTCTTTTGAAAGCCCTGCCAGCTGCCCGTGCCGGCGCACGCGCTCAGGCAAAAATTTCCCATCAAAACGGTCGCGGCGAGCAAGCTCGCCGCGGCAACTTTTTTCTTCATATCAGAGGCAGTCGTAGGCGTACTGTGCGGCGCCGTAAAGTCCCGCATCGTTTCCGAGTTCCGCGCAGCAGATCTCGAGCGGCGCGTAGTTTTCCGAAACATACAGACGGGGATAGACATAGTCACGAAGAGGCTTTAGAAGCGTCTCCTTCTCCGCCGAAATGCCGCCGCCTAAGATGAACGCCTGCGGGCGGAAAACTGCGGCAAGATTTAAGATGCCTTCGCCGAGATTGGCAACGTATTCGTGAAGCACCTTTTCCGCCGTTTCGTCTCCTGCACGGAGCGCATCGAAGACGGTTTTTCCGTCGACCTCATCGAGCGTCTTTGCGTACTCCCACATCTTGCTCGTAAGCTCGGCCTGCATCGCATCGCGCGTCATTTCGAGCAGCGCCCTTGCAGACGCGTACACTTCAAAACAGCCGCGCCTCCCGCAGGAGCAGATCCTGCCGTTCTGGCGGATGACCATATGGCCGATCTCGGCACCCGCGCTCCTGTAGCCTTCAAAGAGTTTTCCGCCGAGGATGATCCCCCCGCCGACTCCCGTGCCGAGGGTAATGAGGATGCTGTCGGAATAATTCTTGCCTGCGCCGTACTTCGCCTCACCGAGCGCCGCCGCATTGGCATCGTTGGTAACGAATACCTGCTTGCCCGTCCTTTCGCGGATGATCTGCGCGAGAGGAACGTCCTTCCAGCCGAAATTGGTCCAGTTGACGACGGTACCGTTCTTACTGTCGATGACGCCGGGAGAGCCGATGCCGATCGCATTTATTTTGGAAAAATCAACGCCTGCGTTTTCTGCCGTGTCCATGGCAAGGCGCACGAGTTCCAAAGCGGTCTCTTCGGCAGAACGGTCTGCCGAAGTCTTGACGCGAGTCTTTCCTAAAAGCTTCCCATCCTGCAGGATGGCGCCCTTGGCGGACATACCGCCCAGATCGATTCCGATGATCATGATATCTCCTTTTACTTTTCGGAAGAAAACGCTTCATCGCACTTTGCAGCGAATTCCGTGTTGTCCTTCGTTTTATTCATGAGTGTGAGGATGGACATAAGATCACCCGCGGCGATCTTATCGGATAACTTCCTAACTGCCGAAAGCTCCGTCTCCGTCAATAAAAGTTCTGCTTTCCTCGTTCCCGAGCGGCTGAGGTCGATGGCGGGATAGATGCGTCGTGCGGCAAGCTGACGCGAGAGAACGATCTCGCAGTTTCCCGTTTGCCGGAACTCTTCCATTATCATGTCGCCCGCCCGGCTCCCGTCGGTATAGAGGGTCGCCGCAATGGTGATGCTGCCCGCTTCCCGCGTATTCCTGGCTGCTCCCATGAAGCGCTTTGCCATCGTGAGCGCCCCGACGTCCAAACGGCCGGGAAGCGATCTTCCCATGTTCTCCGTTCCGTAGTGATACGCCTTAGTGAGGTGATCGAGCGAGTCGAGCAGGACAACGACGTCCCTGCCGTGTTCCGCAAGCCGCTTTGCTCTTGCGACGGTAAGTTCCGCCGCGCGAACGTGCTGGTGCGGGTCTTCGTCAAAGGAAGAAAAAACGACTTCGGCATCCGGTACGGTGCTCTTGATCTCGTTGATCTCCTCCGGTCGTCCGTTTATGAGCAGGACGATCAGGTGGATCTGAGGCCTGAGAGCGGCACAGGAATGCGCGATCTCTTTGAACAGCGTCGTCGTTCCTGCCTGAGGAGGCGCAATAATGAGTGCGCGCTGGCCCTTGCCGATGGGCGTGAACAGATCGATGACGCGAAGGGAAAGCGTATTGTCCTTTTGAGAAAGCGGGATGCGCTCCTGCGGATAACACGCGGTCAATCCCTCGAATGCGGGACGCTGTGACAGATCGGGAAAGGGCATCCCGTTGACGCTTAAAAGGTGCTCCATGGCGGGAGGCTCACCTTTTTCTGCCTGCTTTGCCGTACAGGCGACAAGATCGCCCTCCTTCAGCAGCAGAGACTGAACGAGCGGTGCCGCGATAAAGACATCGCTCTTGGAAGGATGGCAGCTTTGACTGCGCAAAAAGCCGTAACCGCCCGGCATGATCTCCAATATCCCGGAATAAACAGGTTCATCGTAGAGGCTCTTTGGCTGCTTCGGGGAATGAACGGTAAAGTAGTTTTGTGGCTCCGGTATTTTATGAGCCTTTTCCCATGCGAGCCTGAGCTCTTCAAGCCTGCGGATAATGGAAGGATCGAGAAAGTTCTGTTTGACGGGTGCGCCTTTGCCCGAGTTGGGAACGGGGTCGGCTTTGCCCGTCAGAAGTTCGATGATGCTTTCGATACATTCGGGTTTATTCTTTCTGCTGGAAGCGGGGCTGCCGAATTTACGTCCGAGTGTACGGAGCGTCTGAATGGGAAGTGTCTCTAAATAATCTCGGAACTCCTCTTCAAGCGTCCTTTCTGCCATGCTTATCGCGCTCCATCAGAATGACCTTGGTCGTTTCCTCGTCGATATCGTCGCGGGTGAGCTCGATCTCACAGGTGCCGGGCTCTTCCACATCCTCCGCTTCAAACTCGGAGAGGAAATTATCCGGCTTATCGATATCCAGAGAAAGCCCCTTGGACTTATAGTGCATGGGAATGACGATGGACGGCATGATGCGGTCCACATACTCCTTGGCCTGTTCCGAGTCGATGGTGTATTTCCCGCCGACCGGGATCAGGAGGACGTGTACGGGAAGAAGCATTTCGATGAGTGAAGAAGAACATTCCTCTCCGAGGTCGCCCAAATGGCACACCTCGATGCCGTCGAGGCGGAACTTGAAGATGAGGTTCTCGCCGCGCTCTTCGCCGTTTGCATTGTCATGATAGCTCTTGACGGCGATGATCTCCACACCGCCGACTTCGTACTGACCCTCTTTGTCCAGCACGATTGGGTTCCCGCCTACGGCTTTGACGTTGTTGTGGTCGTAATGGCCGTGGCTGACGCTGACGACGTCTGCCTCGACGCGCGGCATCCTGAAGCCGACATCCCCGTAGGGATCGGTCAAAATGCGCGTACCGGTACTCTCGGTCAATAAAAAGCAGGAATGTCCCAAATATCGTATTTTCATCTCTCCTCCGAACCCGGACCGATGCGGATATCCAAACTGAATTTCTGAGCGGGATCCCCCAGCTCGTATTTTATGGCTGCGCTGTAAAGGCCGTTCAACTCTTTCAGGGCGTAGAATCGCGTTACGATGGGTAAACTTCCCTCATGGCTTCCCGCACGAATGCGCGCCGCCGTCTCTTCCCCGCGCCGAAAGAACATAGACAAGCTCTCCCGCTCCATAGAAAGGATTTGCTCTCCGAGAACGAGGAGGACTTCCTCGTCTTCGTGAGAGTACCTCACTTCAAGGCCGCGTTCGGTGCGTTCAAACGCGCCGCGGACGCGGAAGAGTGAGACCTTTCCCTTTGTATGCGTTTTGATCTCGACCTTGCATTGCTCCACTTCGATCCGATCCTCACCATTATAAAGGATTTTTGTGCGTTTGTAAATAGGATTGTAACAAATTTTTCACTTTTCGCTGAAAAACTTGTCGTGGGCGAGCCTTCCTTCCCGCAAAAGCCGCTGCATTTCTTCCCGATCCCCTTCTTTTAATGCCTTTTTGTACTCTGTGAGCCGCTCGATCAGGTCGGAGAGCTCATTCAGAAGTGGTTCCCTGTCATAGAAGTAGAGATCGGTCCAGAGCGTTTCGTCCACGCCGCCCACGCGCGTCATATCCTGAAAGCTGCCGCCCGTAAACCCTTTGACGCTGAGTGCGAGCGGGCTCTTTCCGTAAGCATTGGAGACGATGTGCGCGAGCTGAGAGGTGAGCGCGATCTTTTCGTCGTGCTCTCTTGCCGTACATTCGACGATATAACCAAAGCCTGCGTCGCACGCCAGGCGCTTCACCGTTTCAAGCGCCTCTTCATCCGTTTTTGCCGCCCGCGTGATGACAAGATTTTTTCCCCGATACAGATCGCGCGAAGCAGACAAAATGCCGCTCGTCTCCTTGCCCGCCATGGGGTGCGTTCCGACATAGCGGTACTTCCTCGGTTTGGAAAAGACGACCTTTTCCACCGCTTCCTTGACGCCGCAGATATCACACACGATGCAGCACTCGGGGAAGTCTCCTTCGTCAAGTTCTTTCATCGTAGCGTCGGGCGGGAGCGCGACAAAGACGGCGTCCGCTCCCTCATAAGAAGCTGCCTCTTTGTCGATCATCTGATGTGCGAGGGCGTATTCGATCGCCCCGCGGCTGCGGTTTTTCCCAAGCACGGTATGCCCGGCATCTTTGAGCGCCGCCGCAAGCGACGCCCCGATGATGCCAAGTCCATATATTACGATATTCATCTTATTCTTCAAAGTAAATTCATGACGGAGCTCTTTGCTTTGAGCGCACTTCTCCGCTCCTTCCAATCGGGAAGGCAGCTTTCCACCTGCGCCCAGAAGGCCGGGCTGTGGTCGAACCGAATGGTATGCGAAAGTTCGTGTACGGCAATGTATTCAACGAGGGCGGTCGGCAAAAAGGCGATGCGGAAGGAATAATGGATGATCCCATCGCGGCTGCATGAGCCCCAGCGCCCGCGTGCAGAGGTGATGCGTATCCCTTGAAAGGGAAAGTCAAACCGCCGAGCAAGCTGCGCCGTGAAGACGCTCATGACCTCGTGAACAAATCGATGCAGGAGGCGGTTCAGCGCTTCTTCGCGTCCTTCTTGGGGAAGGTAGATATGATCCCCCGCGATGCGTGTCCTTCCGGAAGCGATCACATAGGGCGCTCCGAAGAGAATGAGCTCGGCACCGTCTGAAAGATCGAGGGAAACGGGGCGAAAATCTGAGAGCTTTTTTTCCAGCCAAGCTCTGTGCCGAAAGACAAAGTCCTCGATATCTTCGCTCCCTGTGCCGATGGGCGCACGCACGAGTACGCTGCCGTCGCGCTCGATATTGAGCGACATCGTCTTGCGTCGGCCACGCTTTATCTTGTATGCAATGCCTTCCATACGCATGATTATACCACAATTTACCGGGTTTGACAACTTTTCGGGCGCCCTTCTCTTGACGTTTTCCCGCAGATTGTGTTATACTTTTTTCATGAAGCAGTTGCTTGTCGAACAATTTGTGCCTCATGACGTGGAAGCCGATGTTCCTGCGTCGAAAAGCATCCTGAACCGTGCTCTCCTGCTTGCCGCACTCGCTAAGGGTGACGTGCATTTGGAGTGCGGCGCTTTTTCGGAAGATACCCGCGCCCTTCTTTCCTGCCTTCAGTCGCTTGGCATCCAAGTGCGGCGGAAAAAGGACGGTGTCACGGTAACGGGATGCGGCGGGGAGTTCCCTGAAAAGAACGCCTTCCTCAACGTGATGAGCGCAGGGACGGCGGCGCGTTTTTTGCCCGTCGTCCTCGCCTTTGCGGGGGGAGACTATCGCTTTGAAAGCTCCGATCAGATGAAAGGGCGTCCGATGGATGTCCTCTTTGAACTCGAACGTCTCGGTGTCGCGATCGAGTATCTCGAAGAGCGCGGACACTTCCCCTTCCGCCTCGTTTCCGAAGGCATTTCTTCCGATGAAGCAGTCATCGATACCGATAAAAGCACGCAGTTTGCAAGCGGGCTCCTCATCGCTTCTACCATCCACTCCCGCCCCTTTACTCTATCGCTTATGGGCGGCCGCACGCAGAGCAGCTATCTGAAAATGACGGAAACGATGCTCCGCTCCTTCGGCGCTTTTGTTGTGCGGGAAGGCGACCGTATCACCGTCTCTGCGCCCAAAGTTTCGCCCGCCCGATACGCGGTCGAGCCCGATCTTTCGGGGGCGTGCTATCTCTATGCCCTTGCGCTCCTCTTTTCCGTACGCGTCCTCGTGCGCGGGGTAAAAAAGAAGAGTTTGCAGGGCGACGCCGCCTTTCTGCGACTCTTGGAGCGGCGCGGCGTTGTCTTTTGCGAGACGGAGCGCGGGCTGCTTGCGGACGGCACTGCCGTCAAGGGCTTCGACGGGTTTGAGGAGAACTTGCAGGATTTTTCCGACCAGGCGCTCACGGTGGCGGCGCTCGCTCCCTTTGCCCGCACTCCCTCCCGCCTGACGGGGCTCGAACATATCCGTGCGCAGGAGTGCGACCGCGTCAATGCCATCGTGGAAAATTTGACTACGCTTGGCGTACCTGCCGCTTATCGGGAAGGAGCACTTTCCATATCGCCCGCGCCTGTCCGCGGCGGAACGGTGAAGACCTTTCACGACCACCGCGTCGCCATGGCGTTCTCCCTGATCGGACTGAAAACAGGCAACGTCACGATCGACGACCCCGACTGTACGCGAAAGACCTTCGAAGGCTATTTCGAGCTTTTATCCCGCCTTTGACTGCAAAACTGCATATAAAAAGACCCGCCGAGGAAGGCGGGTCTTTTGCGTGTTATCAATAATTTTCGGCGTGGATCTCGAAGAAGCTCTGCGGGTGCGCACAGGTCGGACAGATCTCGGGCGCCTTGGTGCCGACAACGATATGACCGCAGTTGCGGCACTCCCAGATTTTGACTTCGGACTTTGCGAAAACTTCTGCAAGCTCGATGTTCTTGAGAAGCGCACGATAGCGCTCTTCATGATGCTTTTCGATGGCAGCGACGAGGCGGAACTTTGCGGCAAGTTCGTTAAAGCCTTCCTTTTCGGCGGTCTCGGCGAACTCCTTATACATATCCGTCCATTCGTAGTTTTCGCCCGCAGCAGCGGCTGCCAGGTTTTCGGGCGTATTGCCGATGCCTTTGAGCTCTTTGAACCAGAGCTTTGCGTGCTCCTTTTCATTGTCTGCCGTCTTCAAAAAGAGCGCCGCGATCTGCTCATAGCCCTCTTTTTTGGCAACGGATGCAAAGTAGGTGTACTTGTTTCTTGCCTGCGATTCTCCTGCAAAAGCCGCTTCGAGGTTTTTCTCGGTCTGCGTGCCAGCATACTTGTTGTCCATTGGTTCCTCCTTGTTGAGCGGCAGTTCATATTGCGGAAAAGTGCCGTCCGCCGCTTCGTTTTGTAGTATAACAGATTTCCCCTCTTCTGTCAAGGGGGTATTTTTGTTTGACGCAGCACGTTCGGCTCGTTTTCGGAACAGCGGCTTATCTTCCGCACACAGGAAGGCGCCGACCGCCATCAGGGCAAGCGCGATAAAGTAAGTGTAGTGCGGAAGTTCGCGGAAGATGATAAGCGAAAGAAGCGTTCCGAGAAAGGGCGAGACGGCATAATATGCGCTCGTCCGCGCCGCGCCGAGAAGCCGCTGCGCGTGCACATAGAAGAAGATGCTCAGTCCGTATGCAACGAGCCCCACGCCGAGCACGGCAAAGACGCTCCAGAGCACGGTGATGCGCTCGCCGAGGATAAGCCCGATGACGAGCGAACCCAGCCCCGAAAAGATGCCCTTCAGAAGCACGATCTCCATCGGGTCTTTCGAGGAGATCTTCCTCGTGCAGTTGTTTTCAAATCCCCAGCATACGCAGGCGAGCAGGATAAACAGCGAGCCGAAGGAAAAGCGGAGACCCTCGATGTCTTCCAACGACAAGATCACACACGAGAGCGTGACGAACACGATGCCCGCCCAAAGCCGCGGGGGGATACTCTCCTTGAAGACGGCAAGCGCAATGACGGCGGTCGCGACGATCTCGAAATTGTTGAGAAGGGAGGCATTGGCGGCAGTCGTGCTCTTGAGCCCGAGCATCAAAGAGATGGGCGCCGCGATATCGAGCACGATCATCGCAAGCGTAAAGGGAAGCTCCTTTTTCGTGAGGCGGCTCTCCTTTGCTGCGCGGCGGAAGACCTTTCTGCCAAGTGCGATCGCGCCCATCCCGAGCCCTGAGCCGAGATAGAGAAAGCCTGCCATCAGCGTAGAGGGCATAAAGTCGAGCAAGAGCTTGGAAAGCGGCGCATTCAGGGCATAGAGCGCCGCTGCCAGCACGGCAAGAAAGATGCCCGCTTGATATCCTGCTTTCATGCTGTTCCCCTCCTCGGCTGTTTACTCTGCAAAGAGATAGATAAATTCCGAAATGCGGGCGCTTTCCCGATCCTTCGTGCCTTCCATGCGGCCGTAACTTGACGTTCCGAAGATCCATGACCTGACGCTTTGAAATTTCAGAGATCCTCATTTCGCAGCGCATTCAGAAGCGCTTTGCAGCCCGTCATGACGTCCTCAAATGTCTCGTCAAAATCACCCGTGTACCACGGGTCGGCGATCGGGCGGTTGCTTCCCGCATATTCGAGGAGAAGGTGCACTTTATGCGCATTCTTTTCCCCCACGATGCGCTTCATATCGCGCACGTTGTATTCGTCCATGCCGATGAGAAGATCAAAATCTTCGCCGTCCGCTTTGGTCATGAGGCGCGCACGATGCGGCACGAGCGGGATGCCCTCTTTTTTAAGCTTTTCGCGCGTTCCGTAGTGCGGCGTGTTCCCGATCTCGTCGCTGTGTGCCGCCGCAGAGGCGCAGGAAATATCGTCGATCTTCCTTTCTTTGAGAAGAAAGGAAAAAACGCTCTCCGCCATGGGAGAACGGCAGATATTTCCGTGACAGACAAACAAGATCCTGATCATACTTTCTCCGATTTTATCAATCATTGTGAAAACCAAAAATAAAGTGTTAAGACGTCTCGAAATTTGAATAAAAAGCCTTGCAATTCTTTTTATCCTGTGTTATAATATACGCATGAAAGCATTTTCCGAAAGACTCATGGAACTCAGAAAAGAGAGAGGTCTCTCGCAGGCTACTGTCGCGAAAGATCTCGGTGTAAGCCTCGGCATCGTCTGCTATTGGGAAACCAATAAGAGCGATCCTACGGCTTCGAACATCGCTAAGGTGGCGCGTTATTTCAACGTTTCCGCCGATTATCTTCTCGGACTTTCCGATTGAGTTCGAACTACAACTTCATATCTGTTTTTTGAGCGCGCACGGCGCCTTATTGTCACCCCGAGACCCGGGGTATTTCACCGATGATTCTGTCCTTATCCGGGCAGAATTTTGTCGTTTGTTCAAAGGCTCCGGCGCAGCGCATCGTAAAAGAACATTTCCCACTCCCGCTGCCCTTGCATCGGGAGTTTTTTGATGGCTTTTTCCCATGCCGAAAACGTTTCCCTATCGACATTTTCCCCTGAAACGGCCCTGATGCGCCAATATGCGCAGCTGCCTTTGGCGGCAGGCGCGGAGGAAAAGAGGGCGGCCGCTTTTTCCTGTTCGGAAAACAACCAAAAGACGGATGCGCAGTCTGCCGAAAGTTCGGCCGCTTCATAGGGCGGCAGGTACTCTTTCAATTCACTCAGTCTGTCGGCATTTGCGAGTGCCTCCCCTCTCTCGCCCGAGAGCGCTGCGCGCATCATGCGGAGGGACAGGAGCGATATAAAGGCGGGATCGTCCTCACGGACGACGGGAACGTCATAAAGGACGGCGCGAGGCATATCCGAAAAGCAGCCCTTTGCAAGCAGGCTCTGGGCGCGGAACACGGCAAACGCGTTTCGCGCACCGGCCTCCCCCTTTACAAGATCGAGTGCGAACTTTCCGTCCGTCTTCCCTGCGGGTAGTTCTGCGGGAATCAGTTCCGCTGCGCACTCATACAGATTGAGAGGCGCAAGAGAGACAAAAAAGAGCAGAAGTGCAGAGGGCTGCAGCAACAGATAACACAGAATGGCTGCGGCTGAAAAAATAAAATTGAAAAGAGCGCCCGAAAGCGCGTAAAAGACGAGGCGGCCCTTCAGCTTGCGTTCCCCTACGGGAAACATTTCGCAGGCGCCCGCAGCGGCGGAGTTGGGGATCAACGATACTCTCTTCCCGATGCGCGAAAAGCGCACGCACGCGACGGAAAATGAGACGGGACGAAAGCCTGCCGTAAGCCCGATGAGAAGATGCCCGAGCTCGTGGATGAGATAATGTACTTGCAGCACGGCCGCAATACACACAAGTGCGCAGATAAGCACCCTGCTGCCCTCTCCGATATCCCCTTTTACGATGAGGAAAATGGTAAGGGCGAGCGCCGCTGCCAACAGGAAGTAACTGACGGACGAATATACGGCTCTTTTTTTCGCGTTCATATGAGCCCCCGATAGGCGAGATAGCCCTCCAGGTTATCGGAATCGGAGACGATGAGCTCGTCCCGTCCCAACTTCTCTAAGACGGAAGCGAGCAGGAACGCGCCTCCTCCGATGATGTCCGCACGCCTTGCATCCATGCCGGGAAGCTTCGCTCTCTCCTCTGCGGGAAGGGAAAGAAGCTTTGCAGAAAGCGCTTGGAGCTCTTCCGACTTGATGCGAAATCCCTGTACGGAGGAAGGGGAATAAGTTTCAAGTTTCAGGCAGACGGAGGCGATCGTCGTCGCCGTCCCCCCGACGCCATAGACGGGAAGTTT
The DNA here is from genome assembly GCA_944354535.1 of uncultured Clostridia bacterium. GTDB lineage: Bacteria > Bacillota > Clostridia > Christensenellales > Borkfalkiaceae > Gallimonas. Next base: position 18,475 of record CALVPY010000025.1, on the reverse strand, counting down.
TTTGGGTGCTTCGTTCAAGGCGTTCAGATAGGGCGTAATGCTCTCTTGCAAAAGCGCCCTGTCATCGCGGCACAGATCGAAGAGACGCACTGCTCCCAGGGGGATACTCACGGAAAAGACAAGTTCTCCCTTTTCCCGGAAGCACACTTCGGTGCTCGCGCCGCCGACGTCGATCATGCCCCCGTCTGAGCTTTTCCCGAGCGCACCATAAAGGCCGAGCTTTGCTTCCGTCTCCCCGGAAAGCACTTCGACGTCGATCCCCGAACGCTCTTTGACGCACGTTAAAAAATCTGCGCCGTTTCGGGCGGATCGCACCGCTTCCGTCGCGTATGCGAAGATCTGTTCGGCGCCCTCCGTCTTTGCTTGCAGTGCAAACTCAGCAACGGCATTTGCCGTACGCTCGACGGCTTCCGCCTTGAGAAAGGGCGAAAAAGCCGTGCCTTCGCCGAGGCGCGTCGTTTTCAGCGTCTTAAATAAAACTTTTCCGTCCGCCCAAAGCATGAGACGAACGGAATTGGAACCAATATCGATAACTGCCGCTTTCATTACTGCCAACCGTGTTTCCGAGCGAGGTAGTAAAGCCCGTTGCCCTCCTCGTAATAGGTGATCTTATCCTCTCCGTCGGCAATCATCTGCTCGTATTGGGCGATCTGTTCATTGAGCTCGTCCTCTAAACGGTTTTGAACGCCGATCTGCACAAACTGGATGATGAGCACGATGACAAGAAAAAGTACGAGCAAAACCCCGCCTACGGTAGCTCCTACGGCGATCCTCGTTGCTTTTTCGGGAGAGATGGTCTGTCTCTTGTCTTGCATGCTGAATGTTCCTTCTGTAGTGAAATAAATTTCTTGCTCACATTATACACCTTTCGGGCGAAAAAAGCAACGGTTTTGTGCAAACTTTTCTCGTAGAGGAAAAGCCCGAACGCGATGCCGAAGATATGGTAGACCCGGAAGGGCGTAAGGTCGGAGGCGAGAAAAAGCAAGAGATAGAGTCCGCCCAGCAAAGCGCAGAAAATAGCATCGCTCAGCGCGGCGATAATTTTCATGTGAGCCGAGCGGGCGTGATGTATGAACAGAAACGGCTCATAGAGGATGCCTCCCGCAAAACCGAACAAAAGCATTGCGGAAAAAACACGGAGCTGCGTCATGCAAACAGCCCTTTTTTGATCCCTTTCCCGTAGCGAATCGATGCAACCTCCCCCGAAGCCGTAAAATTCCCGCTCCCTTCGGAAAAGGATAGGATCTTGAGTTTTTCGCCCTCGATGACGAGCTTTTCCTTGCGGACCGTCAGACGGATGCAGCGATCGGATAGGGCGTCGACGCTCTCAACGCCCGTCAGGGTAAGTTTGTTTCTGTTTTCCAGCGTGAGAAGGCTGTTTGTTTCGTCCTGCATACGGCATTGTATGCGAAGTTTTGAAATAATATGAAAAACCGCCCCGAATGGAGCGGTAATTGTTAAGATTTACAATGCTATGTCTGACGTATAACTATGTTAAAGTCCCGCTTTCGCCTTTGCGCGTGCTTTTGCACGCAGTTCGGAGTCGAGAATACGCTTACGGATGCGCACCGTCTTGGGGGTGATCTCCAAAAGTTCGTCGTCGCCGATAAATTCGAGCGATTCTTCGAGACTGAGCTTTTTCGGCGGGATGAGGCGGAGCGCTTCGTCCGAAGAGGAGGAACGGGTGTTCGTGAGGTGTTTCGTCTTGCAGACATTGACGTTGATGTCCTCATCCTTGGGGGAATACCCCACCACCATGCCCTCATAGACGGGAGTTCCCGGCGTGATGAAGAGAACACCCCTTCCCTGTGCGTTGAAGAGCCCGTAGGTGACGGCTTCGCCCGTCTCGAAGGCGACAAGGGAGCCCACCGTCTTACGGCTGATCTCACCCTTGTAGGGCTGATATTCGAAGAACACCGAGCTCATGACGCCTTCGCCTTTGGTGTCCGTCAAGAACTCACTCTTGTAGCCGAACAGGCCGCGCGAAGGGACCAAAAATTCGAGGCGCATACGCGAACCCATTGCGCTCATGTGGAGAAGTTCGCCCTTTCTCTCGCCCATGCTCTGGAAGACGGGGCCCGTGACCGTTTCGGGGACGTCCACGATGAGGCGCTCCACGGGCTCATACTTGACGCCGTCGATCTCTTTATAGAGCACTTTGGGTGCGCTCACCTGGAATTCATAGCCTTCGCGGCGCATCGTTTCGATGAGGATGGAAAGGTGCATCTCCCCTCTGCCGCTCACGCGGAAGGCGTCCGTCGAATCGGTATCCTCGACGCGGAGGGAAACGTCGCGCAGAAGTTCGCGGTACAGCCTTTCGCGGAGATGCCTCGTCGTGACGAACTTGCCCTCTTTTCCCGCAAAGGGAGAGTCGTTGACAGAGAAGATCATCTCCACCGTGGGGTCGGAGATCTTGACGAAGGGCACCGCCTCCACGCAGGAGGAAGCGCACAGCGTATCGCCGATGTTGATCTTTTCAAGGCCCGCAAAGCAGACGATGTCGCCCGCTTTCGCGCTTTCACAGGGAACGCGGTCGAGCCCTTCGATCTCATAGAGCGCAACGAGCTTTCCTCTCGTGTTGACTTCGGGGTGATTGTAGTTGCACACCGTCACATCCATGTTGGGCCTGGCGACACCGCGCTCAATGCGCCCGATGCCGATGCGGCCCACATATTCGTTGTAGTCGATGGAGGAGACGAGGATCTGAAGCTCCCCTTCTGTGTCCATTTCAAGGGGCGGGAAGTGGGAAAGGATAGCCTCGTACAGGGGCTTCAAGTCGGTACCCTTGACGTCGGGATCGGTAGAAGCGGTACCCTCTCTGCCCGAGCAGAAGAGGAAGGGGCTTTCGAGCTGTTCGTCCGTCGCGTTGAGGTCCATCAGAAGTTCCAGAACTTCATCGATGACTTCTTTGACGCGAGCATCGGGGCGGTCGACTTTGTTGACGACGATGATGAGTTTGAGCCCGAGTTCAAGCGCCTTCTGCGTGACGAAACGTGTCTGCGGCATGGGGCCTTCAGCGGCGTCCACGAGGAGCAGCACGCCCGAGACCATTTTGAGCGAGCGTTCCACTTCGCCCGAAAAATCGGCGTGGCCGGGGGTATCGACGATGTTGATCTTGACGCCGTTGTAGTGAACGGACGTGTTCTTCGCAAGGATGGTGATGCCGCGCTCCCGTTCGAGATCGCCGTTGTCCATCACGCGCTCTTCCACCACCTGATTGGCGCGGAAGGTGCCGCTCTGCTTCAAGAGCTGGTCGACGAGGGTCGTCTTGCCGTGGTCGACGTGCGCGATGATCGCGATGTTGCGTAAATCTTCTCTGATCATAAAAAACCTCTAAAAATATTACCGTCGCCTATTTTAATACATTTTCTCGGATTTTACAACAAAAACACAAGCTTGTTGAGAAAAAAAGCACAAAAAACCCTCGGGACGCTATCATCCCGAGGGCGAATTTTACTTCTTTGCATTCTTATCGTTCGTCCGCTTTTCGCCGATTCTCTTCTGCTCGACCGTCTCCCCTACGCCCTTTTCCACGAGCGTTCCTTCGGGCGAGACGATCTCAACGTGCAGTTCCCCTTCTTTGTGTTTCTCCTTCACGCGCACTTCACGGTGGAGAAGTTTATGAATGAATTCCAGGATGGCGTCCGACTTCTTATAGAGGAGGAAGAACACGATAACGACGGCTGCCGCGATGACCCCCCAGATGAGCAGACCCCACCAGGTATCGAATGGAATGAGGGAGACGGAATAGCTCGTCGTAAAGATCGCGAGGATGCGTGAAAGGACGATGACGACGGCAAATAAGCCGAAGCTCATGCTCGAAAGCCCCGCGACAAAGCACAGCACGTCGTCCGGGAAGACGGGCAGCACAAACATGGCGGAAAGAAAGATCTTATCCTTTCCCTTGATCTTATTGAGCCATTTGTCGAGCGTCTCTTTCCCGACCAGCCAGGCAACGACGCGGTATCCCGCAAAGCGCCCCACCGCAAATGCGGTAAAAGAGCCCAAGACGATGCCGATAAGACTATATATACTGCCGAGGAGCGGCCCGAACAGCGCGCTCCCCGCGACGACGGTGACGGTGCTCGGGATGGGCAGGATGACGACCTGTAAAAACTGCACGGCGATGAACACGATGCTCATCCAAACGCCCGCCCGCTCTAAAAAGGCGCGGAACTCCTCTTCATCGCGAACGACCTCGATAAAGCCCGTCTTGACAATAATATAGAAGACGACGGCAGCAAGCAGCAGAAGGATCTGAGTGAGGAAGCAAGTCTTTGCAAGCACTTCCTTTCCGCGGAGCGCACCGACGACGCCGATAAGAAGCAGGACGAGGACCAAGAGGCTCCCCCCGTAAAGGATGAGCCCTTTGAGCCAATCCTTTGCCGCGACGGACGGAAGGAACGCGAGCAAAACGCAGAAGACCTCGAGTGCGATCCCCGCCAAAAAGAGCAGAATGATATGGATGTGCAGTTGATGTTTCTCTTTCATTGCTGTGACCGTTCTTGTACGCAGCTCCCCCATACGATACAGTATATCGCATCGCCGCGCAAAATATCATCGGATTCATATCAATGATAGCATATTCATGTGATAATGGGATGAAATGAAAACAGGGAAGGCCGCTCGTTCGATTTGAAAGCCTTGCTCTATCTCATTCGTTTGACTTTTTCGAATCAATTTGCTAAGATATTTGGGAGGCAACAGGATCGGTTTTTCTTTCCGGTTTGTAATAAAAAATACGCAAACAAAATTGCCCGAGCATTCTGACTCGGACGACTTGGCAAGAAAGACGCGATTCGTAAGGAGCGGAGCGACGGAATAGCGATCGCCGGCTCCCCTATGGGGAGACCGATCGCGTCACACGCAACCTCGCGCCAACGGCGCGCTCAACGTAACAAAAAAGCGGCTCGATTTCTCAAGCCGCCTTGGCAGGGGAGACGCGGTGCGTAAGGAGCGAAGCGACGGAATAGCGATCGCCGGCTCCCCTTGGGGAGACCGATCGCGTCACACGCAACCTCGCGCCCACGGGCGCGCTCAACGCAACAAAAAGCGGCTCGATTTCTCAAGCCGCCTTGGCAGGGGAGACGCGATTCGAACACGCAACCTACGGTTTTGGAGACCGCTACTCTACCGTTGAGCCACTCCCCTGTGACCTTAGATATTATAGCGTATCTTCCCTCTTTCGTCAAGAACTTTTTGTACTCAAATCAAAAAAAGGACGGTAATTTTTATGGAAAAACAATGCAAACTCGGAGTCATCGGCGGAGGTTTTATGGCGCGTGCCATCGTGCTCGGCGCCGTTTCACAGCATTTTCTCTCTCCCGATGAGGTCATCGTCAGCGATCCTTCCGATGAATGCCGTGACTTTTTTGCCGCCCGCGGCTTTCAGACGACGCTTTTGAACCGGATCGCCGCGGAACGAAGTTCCTATCTCCTGCTCTCCGTCAAACCGCAGACCTTCCCCGAAGTCGCGCTTCATCTGAAAGACGCCGTCCTTCCCCCTGTCATTTCCATTATGGCAGGCATGAAGAAGGCGGATATCAAAGCGTCTCTCGAAACAAACGCCCCTGTTGCGCGCGTGATGCCCAACCTTCCCTGCTCTGTGGGAATGGGCGCGGCCGCGATCGATGCGGAAGATCTGGCTCCCGAAGATGCCGAGTTTGTGTTCGGGCTCTTCGGCGCAACGAGCCTGACGCTCCCCGTTCCCGAAACAAAGCTCAATGCCGTTACCGCCCTTTCAGGGAGCGGGCCTGCCTACGTCTATCTCTTTTTGCAGGCGCTCATCGACGGCGGCGTGCGGTGCGGACTTGATGACGATGAGGCGCGCCTTCTCGCCATCCAGACGCTCAAAGGCGGTGTTGCTATGGCGGAGGCACACGCCGATACGCCGCTCGAAGAACTCATCAAAGCCGTCTCCTCCAAAGGCGGAACGACGCTTGCGGCGCTCGAAGTGCTTCGGCGGAACGGAGTTCCCGAAAGCGTTGTCCGAGCCATGCAGGCAGCAGAACAGCGGGCGGAGGAGCTCTCGAAATGAGCGAACTCAAACAGGTGACCCTCTACACGGACGGGGCTTGCTCGGGCAATCCCGGGGCGGGCGGCTGGGGCGCGATCCTCATCTTCGGGGAGCATCGCCGCGAACTGTCGGGCGGAGAGGCGCAAACGACCAACAACCGCATGGAGCTCACTGCCGTCATCGAAGGGCTGGAACGCCTCAAATTCCCCTGCCGTGTCGACGTTTACAGTGACTCCGCCTATACCGTCAACGGTTTTTTGCAGGGCTGGGTGTACGCCTGGGAAAAACGTGGCTGGGTCAAACCCGACAAGAAGCCCGTCCTTAATGACGATCTTTGGAAGAAGCTCCTCGCTCTCACGCGGGAACATGAGGTCACCTTCCATAAAGTAAAGGGTCATGCAGATAATGCGCTCAACAACCGCTGCGACGAACTTGCGCGGGGAGCGATCGACGAATTGCGAACGACGGGAAAAGCATAAAATGACCGCCTCGATCGAGGCGGTTTTCATTTTTATAGAATGGTCATCTGTAATTATGTCTGGCATAATACTATGCTAACGGGAATATTTTAGTTTATATTGCCAGAGAATGGTAAAGTTCAGCTCCCATAGACGGTTTTAACGAGATATTCCGCATAATGTGCGGCGACATCCACGCCCGTCACTCGTTCGATCGTGCCGAAGAAGGCGTTGGAATTGACTTCGGAAAGCAGCATCCCCTCTTTCCCGAATAACAAGTCGACGCCGCAGTAGTCGAGGCGGAGCACCCCTGCAACACGTTCGCAGAGCGCCACAGTCTCGCGGTCGGGCGTATAGGGCTTCCCCTTTCCGCCCAATTCCGCATTGGAGCGGAAATCATGTTCCGAACGCCGCTCCATCGCGCAAACGACTTTTCCACCGATGAGGATGACGCGCAGATCGCGCCCCATGCTCTCCTGGATAAACTCCTGAAAGAGGTGCGGCACACTTTTGAGGCGTTCCGAAAGTGCTCTCAGTTTCGCTCGGTCTCGTGCCAAATGAACGCCTTTTCCGAGCGAGCCGAAACATTCCTTGACGACCATGGGATAGCTAAGGAGCGCCTCTGCCCTATTTATCATTTCCTCGTTTACTGCCGCGGACGGCGTATAACAGAGCGGCGCAGGGAGCGTTTTGGGCATGGGCGCAACGCCTGAAAGCGCAATGCCAGTCAGAAGCTTATCGTCGCACGCTTCGACGGCATCCGACGAGTTAAAGAGCCGAATCCTCGCCCGTTCGAGCAGTTTGGAAAGGTATTTATCCTTATCGAGATAGACGGCGAAATCGTATTGCTCCGCCCAAGCGGCGGCGATATTTTCTCGCTCCAAATAGGCGGGAAAGCACCCGTTTCTGAGAACATCGGCCTCCACGCCGCGCGCACGCAGCGCTTTTGCGATCGCGTATGGCTGATGGAGCTCGCTTTCCAGCGTCGTATAGGCGTTGATGACGACGACGGCGCGCCGTTTGCCGCGCAATGAAGAAACGGACATAGATCCTCCCGAAAAGTAAGACGGCCGCCTGAGGGCGGCCGCAATTCATGTGAAGTTTAAGAGACGACGCGGAGCACGGAGTCGACCGAAGCGATCCCGAGCGACGCAACTTTTGCGACCGCCGTGCGGAGCGAAAATTCCCTCGTTTCGTGTGTGACGAGCACGAGCGTCGCCTTGCCCTCTTTTGCGTTCTCTTTCTGCACCATCTCCTGGATAGAGATGTTCTGCTTTCCAAAAACCGATGCGATCTTGGCGAGCACACCCGCCTCGTCGTCGACGGTGAGTCGCAGATAATATGCGCTCTTGAAGTTGGAGACGAACTTGACGTCTTTCTCCGCCGTCGCGTTGTTCTTGAAGGTCGAGTACTTGTTTTCGGAGTGCGTCGCGGCATAGATGATGTCGCTGACGATCGCGCTGCCTGTGGGAAGCGCGCCTGCACCTCTGCCGTAGAGCATCACGTCGTCCACAGCGTCGCCCGTCATATAAACTGCGTTGAAGCTGTCATTGACGGAAGCCAACGGATGCTCGCGCTTGATGAAAGCAGGATGCACACGGACTTCGATGCCCTCCTCCGTTTGCTTGCCGATCGCGAGGAGTTTGAGGCTGTAACCGAGCTCCTTGCCGTAGGAGATGTCGTCCTGCGTGATGGTCGTGATGCCCTCGCGGAACACCTTAGAGAAGGGAACTTTCGTGTGGAAGGCAAGCGAGGACAGGATAGAGAGTTTATAAGAAGCGTCAAACCCTTCGACGTCGGCGGTCGGATCCGCTTCTGCATAGCCGAGCGCCTGCGCCTCTTTCAGAACGTCCTCGTAGCTTGCACCGTCGTTCGTCATCTTGGTGAGGATATAGTTGGTCGTGCCGTTGATGATGCCCATCATCGACGAGATGTGATTGGCCTGCACGCCGTCGAGAAGGGTGCGGATGATGGGCACGCCTCCCACGCAGCTTGCCTCGAAATACAGGCCCGCATTGTGGCGTTTGGCGGCCCGCTCAAGCTCATGGGAGTACTTGCAGACGAGCTCCTTGTTGGAGGTGACGACCGTTTTTCCGCCGTTGAGCGCGTCGAGAACGAACTCCCGCGCCTTGCCGACGCCGCCCATCACTTCGACGACGATATTGACGTCGGGATTAGAGACGACTTCCGCAATGTTGGAGGCGACATTCTCTTCGGGAATGCCGAGCGCCTCGATGCGGTCTTTGCGAAGCTCCAGAACGCTGACGACTTCAAGGTCGACGTCCTGTGTCTTTTTATAAAATTCCCGGTGCTCTTTCAAGATCTGATAGGTGCCGCCGCCGACGACCCCGAGCCCGAGAATGGCAATTCCGACTTTTTTCATATCATTCCTCCGAACAGTTCAAATCATATAAATACTTCAGGCCGTCGAGCGTGAGCAGCTTGTCGATGACGTCGATGCACTTCGTTTCCTTTGCGATGGTCTCGGAAAAGCCGCCCGTCGCAATGGTGAACACGTCGTCCGCCTTGAGTTCTTTCTTGATCTTTTTGACGATATATTCCACGAGCCCTGCAAAACCGAACACGATGCCCGCCTGCATATTCGTGGTGGTATTGGTGGCGATGACGCTCTTGGGCGCTTCGATCTCCACGCGCGGGAGCTTTGCCGTGCCGCTCACAAGGCTGTCGAGCGACCCGCGGATACCCGGGGCGATGACGCCGCCGATAAACTCCCCTTCTTTGCTGATGATGTTGAAGGTGGTCGCCGTGCCGAAGTCGACAACGATCATAGGTTTTCCCCTTCCATACTTGTGAAGGGCGGAGACATTGTTGACGATACGGTCCGCGCCCACTTCCCTTGCATTATCGACGTGCATCTTAAGGCCCGATTTAAGCCCCGGCGCAAGCTGCAGCGGGTCGATCTTCAAATACATCTTGAGCATATGCTCGATGGTGTAATCGAGGGAAGGCACGACGGAGGAAAAGATGCCGCCCGTGATGTCGTCCGCTTTGAGCCCGTTGAATTCGAGCATCCCGATGAGCTGGGAGCCGTATTCGTCCGAGGTGCGCTTTAAGTCCGTCGCGACGCGGAAGGAAAATTTGAGCGCATCCCCGTCGAAGATAGCGTATTTGATATTGGTATTGCCGACGTCGATGCAGATGATCATGTCTTATCCTCCGTTGGCGGTGTATGTGGTTTCTCTTGCGCGGCTTCCGGCGCTTGAGCGCTCTGTTTTTTAGGTACGCTCCCCTCCCGGTCGGCATGGTATCTTGCGACTTTGCTGTTGACGACGTGCTCGATCCTCGAGATCGCGGGGGCAAACAGGACGTTGATGACCACTTCCAACACAAAGTTCAGCCAGATCAGGGTAAAGACTGCGACAAATACCGCCGATGCCGTTGCGTCCGTGCCGAGAAATTGAGAAGCCGCATCCTTCATAAAGACGATCCCGAGGAGATAGAGCCCCGTATTCAGAACTGCGACCGTAACAGCCGCAACATAGGAAGCTGCTATGGCGCTCTTTTTGGCGATGAGGCGATATAAAAGCCCTGCGGCAAGCCCTGCGACCGTCGTCTTGCCGATGCAGGTGAGCGTCAGGATAACGGGGCTTGCCTGAAAGAAAAACGCAGTAGAAGGTTCCCTGCCCATTACGGCAGTCACCAAAAAGGTGAGAAGCCCGGAGATGAGCCCCAAGAGCCCCCCTCCCCATACGCCGAAGAAGATGCCGCCCAGCACAATGGGGATGAGCGAGAAGTTCAGCGTGACGCCGAACATCGGAATCGCGCTCGCAAACAGCTGCAGGACGATGAGGAGCGCTACTAAGACGGCAAGATAGGCGATGTTCCTCGCCGAGAAAAAGGGCTTGCGTTTCATGAAATTGACCTCCATCGGATTTCCGAAAGCGGAATATCCGTAGAAAAAATGTACTTTGCCGTAAAACGGATAAAACCGCATATCATGCGTGTTTTTCCGCGGCTATCTCAGATATTATACCAAGTTTGTGCCAATTTAGCAAGTAAATGACGGGGCTCGTAACATTTTTTCAGCATCCCTTCATACAATTTAGAGAAGCGGAACGGAATCGACTTTACATACTCCGTGTCCGCGGTCAAGGAGGAAAAGCTATGAACTGCTGTACGACCTCAAACAGCTATCTCTGGATCCTGATCATCCTGCTTCTTTTGGGAACTAACTCCGGCGTGCTCTCCTCGAGTGCATTCACGGGCGCGGGCTGGCCCATGCTGATCGCCGCTCTCTATGTGCTGAGCAAGAACGGCACTTTGGCGTCCTTTTTCAACTCACTCGGCGGCTGCAACAACTAAACTAATTCCGTTCCCGCAAAGAGCCCCCGGCCGCATACATGGCCGAGGGCTCTCATCTTGTTTTCGATGTGTTTACATCTTACCGCATTGCGGCATTTCGATCGCATTTTGGTGTTCCAACAGATAGCGCTGTACGGCGACGATGGTCTTAGCGTCGCGGATCTCCCCCGCTTCGATCATGCGCGCAACTTCCTCCACGGGAAGGAAAACGACGTTCAGGAACTCCCCTTCGTCGAGGTGCTGCTTGCCCGCCGTAACGCCGATCGCCTCATAGATGTAGATCTTCTCGTTGGTGTAGCCGGGCGTCGGATAGAGCGTAAAGAGAGGCTTCAACTCGCTTGCAACGAGCCCCGTCTCCTCTTCCAGCTCCCGTTTTGCGGCGAGCATGGGATCTTCCCCCTTTTCGAGTTTGCCTGCGGGGATCTCCCAAAGCTCCTCCTGATAGACGTAGCGGAACTGGCGGACGAGAGCGATCTTTCCTTCATACACACAGAGGACCGAGGCGCCGCCCGGGTGTTCGATCATCTCTCTCTTGCACGGCCTTCCGTCGGGGAGTTCCGCTTCATCGCAGCGCAGATTGACGATCTTTCCCCGATACACATAGTTGACCTTGACGGTCTTTTCTTTCAGATCCATCCTTCACCTCAAAGCTTGGCGCTCAGTTCGAAGAGCGTGCGGCTCTCATCGTTGAGGTATCCCACCGTGTTGAGGAAGTAGGAATACCCGCAAAGGAGCGCCTTGAGCTCGGCGGTATCGCGCCTTCCGGCAGCCGCATAGAGCTCGGCAAGGATCAGTTCACAGGCGTCCGCGTCGACTTTGTCGAGCGTGGACTGAAGCATCCTCCCTCGCTCGAGACTGATGATCTCGCCGATCTTATCGAGCGCCTCCTCTCTGTCGCGTGAGACGGAGCCCGGACGCGCGAGTTCGGGGAAGCAGTCGCGCACGATGTCGCGGAAGGGACGGATCATGCGCTCGACAAAGAGCGTGTAGCTTGCCGTATGGCTTCCGTCCTCATTGAAGAATTTGCGCAAAAAATCGCTCAGGCGAATGTTCCCCGTATCGAAATCGACGAGCAGGCAGAAGATAAAGGCGATAAGATCGCCGCGCTCGGCGGGGAGATAGGCGGCTCCCCGCGTCCCACCGGGTTCGGCAGGGTAACGAAGATACGCCTGCTTGGCTGCGGGGTAATCGAAACGTTCGGTAACGGCCGTGAACAGGCCTGTCAGTTCTTCGCTTGCAGCGATCGCTTTGAGCACTTCGCTGATCTTATTATCGGCCAAAATATACTTGCCGGAAATGAGCTCATCGCAGGCGGTAAAGAAGCGCTGCATCTGTGCGTATTTATCTTGCATGGTTCCTCCCGTTGTTTGAGGCAAAATGGACAGCATTTTACCTCCTTAGAGGTATTATAGCACAAAAAGGAAAAATGACAAAGAAATTTTCCGAAAATATCTTGATTTTATTCTTGTTTTTCGTTATAATATAGGAAAAAATAACTCGTGGAGGGATATCTTATGAAGTCCATCAAAATCTCACTCGAACAGGCACAGCGCGTCAAAGAATTCGTGGCGATCACGCAGGAATGCGACTTTGAGATTCTGCTCAAGAGCGGTAAATATGTCGTCGATGCAAAGTCTATCCTCGGTATCTTCAGCCTCGATCTGAGCAAGCCTCTCACCGTTGAGATCTACAGCGACGACTGCGCAGATCTTCTCGCAAAGCTCGCTCCTTTCGCAGCGTAACTTTCAAAAAACAACACATATAGCCGCTTAAAGACTTTAAGCGGCCGTTTGTGTTCTGTTTCCAAACAGGAACTGCGGGGAAAGCCCGCAGTTTTGTCAGAAGACATCACAAAAGAGGCGGCCCGATATGCTGGTAAGAGGCGAAACATCTGTCAACAAGTTAATTCTGCTCTTTGTGTTCGATAAGATGGAGTGTCCCCTTTCCGAACGCACGATCATCGATATGTGCACCTCGTCCAACGACTGGCTCAACTATATGGACTGCATGGTCCTGATCCAGAAAATGCTCCAGGACGGATTCATCCTCGAGATCCCTACCTCCGACGACCCCCTCTACACCATCACCCCGGAAGGGAGAGAGACCCTCGCCAACTTCTATATCAACATCCCGAAGAGCAGGCGCGAGGAGATCTCCCGCTTCATCAAGACAAACAGCGTAAAATATCGCAAACGGCAGGAATGCAAGTCCGACTACTATCAGAATAAGGACGGCTCTTATACCGTGTTTTTGAAAATTCTCGGCAATGTTCAGCCCATTCTCGAGCTTAAATTTGTCGTTCCCGATAAAAAGACGGCAAACTACATCTATAAGCAATGGGAGGACAAGGCGGCCGAGCTCTATTCCGTCGTTAGCGAAACGCTCGTAGATTAAGGAGACTATCATGATCACATATTCGACTAAGGGAACTTGTTCCAAGCAAATCGTTTTCGATTTAGACGAGGATCACCGCATCCATAACGTGAAATTCATCGGCGGCTGCAGCGGCAATCTGCAGGGGATCGGAAAACTCGTCGAAGGCAGGAAGGCGGAAGAGGTCGTTCCCCTTCTCAAGGGGATCCGCTGCAGGAATAATACTTCCTGCCCCGATCAGCTCGCGAAAGCGCTCGAGGAACAGCTCAACGCATAACGATAACAAAAAAACAGCGTTCTCTTTTGAAAGGGAACGCTGTTTTTATCGTATTCAGCAGCCGCGATAGTTTACGGCAAGCCCGCCCTCGCTCGTTTCGCGGTAGCGCTCGCTCAGGTCTTTCCCCGTTTCATACATTGTCTTGACGATGGTGTCGAAGGAGATCTTCCTCGTGCCGTGAAGGACGTGGGCAAGTTCCGCGGCATCGAGGGCGCGCATGGCGGCGACGGCATTTCGCTCGATGCAGGGGATCTGTACGAGCCCGCCGACAGGATCGCAGGTGAGGCCGAGCTGATGTTCGAGGGCGATCTCGGCGGCATACTCCGTCTCTTCGAGCGAATATCCGTATAAACGGCATACGGCTGCCGCAGCCATACAGGTAGCCGTACCGATCTCTGCCTGGCAGCCCGCCTCCGCACCGCTCACCGAAGCGTTGTGTTTGACGACATTGCCGACCATCCCTGCCGCCGCAAGAGCCGCAAGAACGGCGTTTTCAGCCAGGTTGTATTTCTTTGCAAGGTGATATAAAACTGCCGGCAGAACGCCGCTGGCGCCGCAGGTCGGCGCCGTGACGATGACCCCGCAGCTCGCATTCTCCTCCGCAGTCGCAAAGGCATAGCTGCAGATCTCCCGCTTTTCTCGCTCCTCGGGGCTTTCGTTGGGCTGAGGCAGCGAGAGCGTCTTTGCCTTTCTTACGACGTGCAGCCCCCCGGGGAGTTCGCCCGTCTCGCGAAGGCCCTGGTCGACGGTAGAGCGCATGGTCTCCCAGACTTCGCGCAAAAAGTCGCGGAACCCGCGGTCTTCGAACCGATAGGCGCATTCGTCAAGGCCGATGTTTTCCCGCTCGCAATACTCCTTGATCTCGGAAAAGCTGCGGAAGGGATAGACGTCTTTCCCCTCCCCTTCCCTTTCGCCGAGGGCTTGGATGATGCCGCCTCCGACGGAAAGATAGGTGCGTTTTTCAATTTCATTACCTGCGCCGTCGTATGCCGTAAAGGTCATCGTATTGGGATGAGGGAGTTCCTTGACATCCCTGTCGAATACGACTTCCGTACGATCTTCGCCGAGGACGGAGAGGATCGCGACATCCGTCAGATGCCCTCTGCCCGTATGCGCGAGCGAGCCGTAGAGAACGACGGAATAACGGGCCGCCGAAGGACAGCGGCCCTGGAAATCGCGGGCGGCGCGCTCGGGTCCCATGGTGTGGGAGCTGGACGGCCCGCGTCCGATCTTATACAATTCCCGAAGAGAATGCATATTACGTCCTTTTCGCCGCCGATCCCGGCGGAATGTCTAAACGGGGAAAACGTGAACGATCGGGCGATCGGCCGCAGCGTCCTTCATAAAAAGGGACTCTGCCGCGCGCAATGCCGATATGTTCAGTTCTTGAAATGGCGAACGTCCGTGCAGAGGAGCGCGATACCGCGTTCGTTGCAGACGGAGATGATCTCATCCGAAGCTTTTCCGGATTGTATGATCGCGGTGATGCCCGCATCGGCGGCGTGTTCCACGCATTCCTCAGTGACAAGAGGCGCTTCGGAAGCAAGGACGCAGCCTTCACAGTCGCCGGCAAGCGCGATCGCAAGCTCGACCGCCTTTTCGCGCAGGGTCTGCCCCGTGCCGATGCCGCGCGTCACATCTTTTTCGCCGATAACGACAGCGCTGGAACTTGCGTGCTTGACGATGCGATAGTTGAATTCGAGCGCTTCACGCTCCTCTTCGGTGGGCGCGCGTTCACTGACGCATTTAACGTTATGATACAGCGCGGTATCATAGGACTGCACCAGGAGCCCACCGTAGATCTTCTTCATGTCAAACGTAGAGAACTGCACCTTGGAACGGATATCGGGCATTTCCAGAAGAATGAGCTCTTTGCGGAAACGAAGCGTATCCATCGCCTCCGGCGTGAACCCGACCGCAATGACGACCTCGCATTCCACGGGCCGAAGCTCCTCCGCAAGGCGCGCATCGACGATGCCGTTGATGGCAAGGATGCATCCCTTCATATGGTGAGCGTCGGTATCATACGCCTTTTTGAAGGCCTCAAAGGCGCTCTCGCCCGCACCGACGGAGGATATGGCACAATGCTTGACGGAGACGGCCGCGGGCGTATCGAACTCTTTCACGAGCTCCAATGCGGTGTTGGCGTCGTTGATGTTGTTGTACGTCGTCGTGCCGCCCGCGATCTGACGGGCGCGGGCAAGCGCCCCCTCTTTCAGGAACGGTTCGTGATATACGGCGGCGCGCTGGTGAGGGTTTTCGCCATAACGCATATCGTGCGTCTTTTCAAACGTCACCGTGTACATTTTGGGGAAGGGAATATCGAGTTCGTGCGAAAGATATTGCGCCACAAGAGCATCGTAGCTCGCCGTATAGGAGAACGCCTTATACATAAAGTAGCGCCGTTCGTCCTCGGGGATGTCTCCTGCGGCAAGATCGCACAGGACGCGGTCGTAATCCTCGGGATCGCACACGACGACGGTATTGAGATAGTTTTTCGCCGCCGCATTGAGCAGCGCCACGCCGTTGCAGTCGATATGAGAGGCCGCTTCCTTGAAGTCGACCCCTGCCTCCATGTCCTCCACAAAGGGATAGCAGTTGACGACGACGAGCTCGATGGGAAAGATCTCGCTGTCGTCGAGCGCGGAAAGCTGATCTTCGGTCAGTTCGTTGGCAACGATACCGGTATAGATCGCAGGATGCAGCGCGCGCACCTTTCCGCCGAGCGGTTCGGGATAGCCCGTCAGCTCATGTGCGGAGATCGCCTTGACGCCCGCTTCTGCAAGCGTCTTGCAAGTCCCTTCCGTGGCGACGATCTCGTAGCCGTACTCAATGAGGTATTGGCAGAACTCGACGATGCGTTCTTTGTTGTACACACTCACATACGCTCTCTTCTTGTTGTTCATAGATCCGTCCTGTTTTGAAAAATTTTATTGAGCCCGCACATACTGCTTCTGATATGCGCGGGACTATTTTTCTCTATATCCTCATCACCGTCTACATTCTGGCGGTGAATTTCTATGCCTTCCGCCTCGTCAAGACGCAGGCAGACAGCGGCGAGGAAGGCGACGGGCTGCGCCGTGAAGACGTCCGCCTGCTGCTCGCGGCTGCGCTCGGCGGCGCGGCTGCGGTGTTTATCACGATGCTCGTCCTTCGGTTCCGGCTTGGGAATGCGCTCCTGATGATCGCCCTTCCCGTCCTTGCCGTCCTCAACGCCTACTGCTTTTACTTGGGCTACAGCGGCGTTTCCGGGTTTGCCCTGTAAAAGAGGAAACAGACTTCTTGTTCGCCGCTCTATTCTTCCGGCCGGAAATTCGCTTCCAGCCACTTGGCGACGCCGTCCTCTTCGCAGTACCCGATCACGCCCGTCGATTTCTCTTTGAGCCATTCGTCCGCATTCATAACGGCATATTTTTCGTCGCAGACATCGAACATATCCGAGTCGTTGGAGGTATCCCCGAAGCATACGACTTTATCGCAATGCAGATAATCTTTGAGGAAGAGAACCCCCTTTGCCTTGTTGGCGCCCCGCGTCGAGATCTCCATCCAGAAATCATTCTGATACATTTCCTGATGATAGATACATACAAAGCGAGGATCGAATTTCAATGCGTTCCATGCACGTCCGATTTGATCTCCGGGGCCGATACATTTGAAGTAAAACACATAACCGTCAAGCAGTTCGTCATCGTTTTGGACGGGAACGAGACGAGAATCCCCCGATCGCCTCGAAAGATACCGTCTCATGCCTTCGGAAGCACGTTCGGGGATCCACTTGATGTGTTCGCGCTCGGGAGTCGCCCCGTAGATAAACGGGCAGATCCCGTACGAGCGCAGGACTTGCAGAACATAGCGCTTCCCTTCCTCGTCGAAATAAGAAGCGTACAGGGGGGTATCCGTCTTGCGGTCATAGATCAGTGCGCCGTTGTAAAGCACGGCGGGAATATTACGTTTAAGGCCTCTTGTCGCCCGATCTGCGCTCCCCTCGGAGCGCGCGGTAGCATAAGTAAAGAGCAGGCCGCGATCGACAAGGGCATTGATTTTTTCGAGACTGTACTCGGAGATACGCTCCTCTTTCGTAAGCAAAGTCCCGTCAAGGTCGGTCACATATAATGTCTTCATGATTTCCTTGTGGTCGATAAATTATGGATTATATTGTCATACAGCAGAGCCTGCACCGCTGTATTTATATTATACCACAAGAGCCAAATAAACTTCACCTTTCCATGAAATTCTATTTCTTCGGGAGACAAACTGAACGAACTTTTCACGAAATGAAATTAAAATGCAGCATGGGCTGCCAATTTCCTTTACTTTGTTCGACGAAGTTTGACATTTCCCCTGCAGGATCTTTATCATCGTTTTTCAAGAGGCGAACCAAAATCTAAGAAGAGAACCTCGTTCTCCCCTACCCTGTCGTTCGGATGTGGGTTTTCCCCTGAGAACGTAACCAAAGAAAATGAGGAATGCAAAAACATTCTTTCAGGGACTACTTCGCCCCTTCGGGGCTCGTGCCATTGCTTCGCAATGGAGCGAACCGACAGCACGGGCACAAAATACACCCCTTGCGGAGTGTGTGCACTTTCAGGGACCACTTCGTCGCTGCGCGCCTCGTGCCGCCTTCGGCGGGGCGAACAGACAGCACGGGCACAAAATACACTCCTTGCGGAGTGTGTGCACTTTCAGGGACTACTTCGTCGCTGCGCTCCTCGTGCCGCCGCCTTCGGCGGGGCGAACAGACAGCACGGGCACAAAATACACTCCTTGCGGAGTGTGTGCACTTTCACAGGGACTACTTCGTCGCTGCGCTCCTCGTGCCGCCGCAAGCGGCGGGGCGAACCAACATCCGAGAACAACGGTTCGTTCTATCCTATTTTATCGTTCGGATGTGGTTCTTCCCCTGAAAACGCAATCAAAGAAAATGAGGAATGCAGAAGCATTCCTCATTTTCTTGGTGCACTTTCAGGGACTCGAACCCTGGGCCCATTGATTAAGAGTCAATTGCTCTACCAACTGAGCTAAAAGTGC
>CALVPY010000024.1 GCA_944354535.1 uncultured Clostridia bacterium | reverse complement strand
CGGGAGGCTGGTCAATCTGATCGTCGGATAAAGCTTGTAAAATTTGGAAAGCGCCGCCGCGGCAGTGCCGCGGCGGCGCGCTTTTCATTTGTGAAGTGACTCCTTCCGCTCCTGAGGGATCGACAACCCCTCCGTCTTGCCTTCGGCAAGCCACCTCCCCTTACACAGGGGAGGCTAAAATAAGGTGACCCCAGCAAGAGACAACTATTATAAGGTAAAGCTCTGTGTCAGCCAGAGGTTGAAGTGGAGCTTTTCGGAAGAGCCTTCGTACCCCTCGGGGATGAGGGGCGCGTAGTCGCGCATGACTTCAAGATATTCGACCTCCGCCGCCGCGGACGCCGTTACGGTGCAGTCCGAATGCAGGGTGAGGAGCAGCTCGCCGCTCTCCCCTACCGTATGTTCGGAAGAAGTCGCGCCGTCGTCGAGCGTGACGATCGTACCCTCCTCTGCCGTGAAGGTGAGGTAGACGAGCGCATCTTCTGTACACTTTTTCACAGTGATAACGCCGCCTTCCGCTTCAGAGAGCACTTCAAGCGCGATGTCCTTCTCCGCCTCCGCCGTGTAGTGGTCGGTCACATACTCCATCTTTTCGGGCGCGTGATCCCTGAGGGCGCGCATGGAGTTGAGGTCGTAGATGCGGTACTCGCCGCTGCCGTCCGCCGCCTGCACATAGATGAGGGCGTCGTCGTAAGGGAGCTTGGCGATGTTCTGCTTGCCCTGCAGATTGACGCTCGCATTGGCGGGGATGAGGCTGACGACGAGGAAGATGAGGAGCGCGACGGCAAGCAGATGCGCGCCGCCCTCTGCCGCCGCGACGGCAGCCGTTCTGCCGCGGATGGCGCGGATAAGCGACGATACGGTGAAGTAGCGCATGAAGGGCGTCAGCGCGACGCCGACCGCAAAGACCGCGAGCGCGAACACGAGGCCGTAGACGTATGCCATCGTAAGGCCGAGCGCGCTCGTCGCAAGGAAGATGACGGGTACGATGAGCGGGAAGTAGAGCGCCGTAACGAGGAGTTCGCCGTGGAAGGCGGAAAAATCAAACTTCTTGACGAGGGTGACGGCGAGCTCATTGGCAAGCAAAAAGATGCCGCTGAACAGGAATAAGTATCCCGCATTGGGGAGCGCGAACGCGACGGCGGCGCCGAGCACCCCGTGCGCATAGGCAAAGGCACGCACGAGATCGCGCAGCCCCACCTTCCAATGGCGGACGGCATAGGAGACCGCAAAGACGATCATGGAAAGCGTCAGAATGCCGACGCCGATGACGATCGGGATATTGGTGTAGGTGATCGTGCCGATCATGTGGATGTCGATGACGCCGAACATGGAGGCGATGAGCTGGAAGACGAAGTAAGAGACATACGCCGCTGCCGCCGCGAGGACGAGGGCGAGAACGAGTGCCCCCACCGCTTTGCCCGTTGCCGCCCAGCCGCGCGTTTCCTTGCGGTAAAGGGCGCGGAGCAGGATGTTGAGAACGAGCATAAGAAGGACGATGACGGCAAGCGCGACGTTCGCCGCGTGGTTATAGATGACCGTCGTCACGTTGAGATAGGTAAAGAAGATCGCCGACTCTTCCGCCTCGTAGAGCGTATCGAGGTCGAAATTGCCCATGCCGTCGATAAGATCATGAACGATCTCCGCCTGCTGCGAAAGATAGCTCATGCCGACGTTCTCGGGGCTGTCGTTCTGCGTGTGGTAGTTCTCGCCGCCCGTGATGTTCGCCATGTTGACGCCCTGATAGACGTCCTTGATGGACGTGAAATCGGTGTAGTTGGGCATCATGTCGTAGACGAGCGTCGCGATGGAGCAGGAGAAGACGCTCTTGTTGAGTTTGGAGAAGAGCTCGATCGTGTGATAGTTGTTCGCCGCCGTCTCGAACATGATGACGGTGCCGCTCGTGCCGCGCGATTCGAGATTGACGCCGAAGCGGATGCGCTCGGTGATGTTGTCGAACCCCGCAAAGGCAGGCTCGCCGTCCAGCCCCATGAACGCCCTGGAACCGTACATCCCGAATTCTTCGCCGTTGACGAAGGCAAAGACGAGGTCGTTGTTGAGGGTGTAGCCTTCCGCCATGCGCTCCGTAAAGTAGTCGATGGCTTCGAGCATGGTGGCGACGGAGACGCCGTCGTCGGATGCGCCCTGTCCCATCGGCACGGAGTCGTAGTGCGCCATGAAGAGGATGGCCTTCCCCGTGGGGTGTTCGCCGTTGGCGGGGATGTGCGCGATGACGTTGGAGAGATAGAAGTTCTGATATTCCTCGTCGTGCGCCACATACTCCTGCACCTGATAGGCGGGAGCTTTGGTGGTGTCCGCATCGACGAAGCCGCTTGCTTCGAGGGAAGAGATGATGTAGTCGCGCGCTGCCTCGTTGGCTTCGGGGTGGAAGAGCGAACGGGGGCCGTTTTCGGAAAGTTTTTCGATATGCCGGGAGATGGCGGAAGTGTCCATCTCCGTCTTGCGCGTCACTTCCTCGGTATCCGCCACGGAGAGGGCGAAAAAGAGGACGAGAAGCGCACAAAGTACGATGTTGACTGCCAGAATGGCTTTTTTCATAGTTCCTCCATTGGTAGAATGCTGCCGCATATGAGCGGACGAGCGCGCAGAGAACAGCCCCGCGCATGAAGAAAGCAGCCTGAGCTTGCTCAAGCTGCTTTGGTTACGCCTTGCGGCGGCTTTGGTGGGGACAACAGGACTCGAACCTGTGACCTCACGCATGTGAAGCGTGCGCTCTAACCAGCTGAGCTATGCCCCCGCAAAAAGCTATTTTATTTTACGGCTTTTCGGCGGGAAAGTCAACTGTTTTTACAGGGCAGCGATACTTTTTTTCACGCTTTGACGCAGCAAAGTTTGAAACGGGCAAACTCCGCGGCTAAAGAGTGAACGATCAGCTCAAAAATCCCTTGATGATCTGCTCTTCGGCTTCCTGTTCGGTGAGGCCGAGGGTCATGAGCTTAACGATCTGCTCGCCCGCGATCTTGCCGATGGCGGCTTCGTGGATGAGTTCGGCGTCGATACAGTTCGCCGTGAGTTCGGGCACCGCCGTCACGCAGGCGCGGTCCATGATGATGGCGTCGCACTCCGAATGCCCGTGACAAGCCGTGTTGCCGTTGATGCGCGAACCGAACGTCTGGCGGGAATCGTCCGCCGCCACCGAACGGGACACGAGATCGACGCCCGCGCCCTCACCGTTGAGATCGACGATGAAGTTGGTGCGCGCGAACTGCTTGCCGTGCGTGAAGATCTTCTCGCGCACGACGAGCTCTGCACCCGCCTTCAAGGTCGCCGTCGTCTCGCGGTCGGTGGAGTCGATGCCCTTGAGCTGCGTCGATTCCATCTCGAAGCGGGAGTCCTCTTCCTGAAAGATGACGGTCGCGGGGTTCATGATGTTCTCGCCGTTCCCGTCGCCGCTGCCGTAGTGTTTTTCGACATAGCGCACCTTCGCGCCCTTGCCGATGTGGAAGGTGTGTACGCCCGCGTGTTCACTCGTCTCCACCCCGCAGTTGTGGATGCCGCAGCCC
Organism: uncultured Clostridia bacterium; assembly: GCA_944354535.1. Lineage (GTDB taxonomy): Bacteria > Bacillota > Clostridia > Christensenellales > Borkfalkiaceae > Gallimonas. The sequence continues at coordinate 30,609 of CALVPY010000024.1, read as the reverse complement.
GCGATGATGAGGACATCTGCGTTCTCGCCCACATAGAAATCGTTATACACGCGCTCGCGGTAGTCCGTCTTGGTGATGACGACGGGGATATGCACGCTCTCGTTTTTGGTGTTGGGGGCGATGAAGATGTCGATGCCCGCGTGGCCGTCCTTCCGATCTTCGATGCGGATGCGGTCGGTGCTGCGGCGGCCGTCCCCTTCGCCGTTCTTGCGGATGTTATACGCGCCGTCCGGCACGCGGTGCAGGTCCGCCACCTGCATCAACAGCATTTTTTCCAATTCGTCCATATTGATTTTCCTTAAAATTGAGGTCAGCTTCGGGAAGCGATCGTCTCCGAGACGAGGAGCTTTCCGCGCTTATTGTAACTTGTCCGTCAAGGCGCGGCAGGCGCTCGTGCCGAGAAGGGAGGGCAAAATTTCTTCGCGGGTGCCGACGCGCTCGATCTTGCCCGCAGAGAGCACCACGATCTTATCGGCAATGTTTAAGATGCGCTCCTGATGGGAGATGATGACGATGCTCCCCTGCGATTTTGCGTACATTTTTTCGAACACCGAGATGAGGTTCTGGAAGCTCCAGAGGTCGATGCCCGCTTCGGGTTCGTCGAAGACGGAAAGAGATGTGCCGCGGGCGAGGACGGTCGCGATCTCGATGCGCTTGAGCTCCCCTCCCGAGAGAGAAGCATTGACTTCGCGGTCGATATAATCGCGCGCGCAGAGGCCCACTTCGGAGAGATAGCCGCACGCCTCCCCCACCGTGATGTGCTTGCCCGCCGCGAGCGAGATGAGGTCTTTGACCGTGATGCCCTTGAAACGCACAGGCTGCTGGAAGGCAAACGAGATGCCCCGCCTTGCGCGCTCGGTGACGGAGAGAGGCGTGATGTCCTCCCCGTTGAAGATGAGTTTGCCGCCCGTCGGCGTCAGGATGCCCGCAATGATCTTGGCGAGCGTGCTCTTGCCGCTGCCGTTGGGGCCCGTGATCGCCACGAAACGTTCGTCGATCGTGAGGGAGACGTCGTTTAAGATGCGCTTTTTTTGGCCGTTCTCCTCCACTTCGAAGGTGATATTCTGAAGTTCTAACATAGAATTCCTCTCTTTTTTCCGAAGGAGCAGTATAGCATATCCGCGAAAATTTGTCAACTCTTTCTTTATACGCGGAGCGGCGGGATCGGGCGGGGCGGGAAGCCCAAAGGCCCCTCCGAAGGGAGAGGCCTTGAAATCATTTCGTTTTGTTTTCCCTGCCGTTGGGGAGCGGGAAGTCCACCCAGAAGCAGCTGCCCTTCCCCACCTCCGACTTCACGCCGAAGCGGATGCCGTACTTTACGAGGATGCTCTTGACGATGGAGAGCCCCAGCCCCGTGCCGCGCTTCAAGCGCTTGTGCGCCTCGTTCGAGCGGTAGTAGCGATCCCAGATGGTGTCAAGCTCCTCCTTGGGGATGCCCTTGCCCGTATCGATGACTTCAAAGTGCGAGCAGTCTTTGCCTGCCTTTAACCGCACCAGAATACTCTTATCGGCGCCCGTATAGCTGATGGCGTTGCCGATGAGGTTATACAAGACCTGCTCCACCCTGCCGCGCGCCGCGAAGGTGTAAAGATCGTCGTCGATGTCGGTATTGATGATGTAGCCCTCTGTCTCGACATAGAAATCAAAGCGATTCGTGACGGCGTAGACGTCCTCCGAGAGATTGAAGACGGAAAATTCTTCCTTCTCGATGCCCGCCTGTAATTTGGAAAGGTCGAGCACGTCTCCCACGAGGGCGGCGAGGCGGTCGGCTTCTTCGATGATGACCTGCGCATGCTTATCGCGCTTGACTTTATCGTCGCCCGAAATTTCGCGGATCATGGAGGCATACGCCTTGATCATGGTGAGCGGCGTCTTGAAATCGTGCGAGACGTTGGCGATGAGCTCCTTCTGCATCTTGTCCGCTTTGGAAATTTCCGCGCTCGCATGGCTCAGCGATTCGGAGAGTTCCTTGACTTCGAGGCAGGCGTACGATTCGCTCTCGAAGTTGACCTCGTAATTGCCGCGGGCAAGTTCCTTCGCCTTTTCGGCGACCTCGCTGATGGGCTTTGTTATGACCATCGAGACGAGCCCGCTGACGACGAACGCGAGCGCCACCGCAAACAGACCCGTGATGAGGGAGAGCCAGCCCATCTCGTTCATCACGCGCGTGATGTGCTCGGTGGAGCTGCTCAGATACAGATACCAATCTCCGCCCACGAGCTCGAGGCGCATCGCATAGGCATAGCTGCCGTCGCCCGTATCGTAGGGCGAAACGAACCGACCGTCCCCGATCAGTTCGCGCACCTCTTCATAGAGGGCGGCGTATTCATCCGGATCTTCGTCAGGGCTCTCGGGAAAGACGAACCTGCCGTCCACCGTGAAGAGATAGACGCTGACGTTGTAGCGGTTGGCAATGGCAAGCAGCCGGCGCGATAAGTCGACGCTTTGAAAAAAGATGTTGTCCTCGATGGCGCAGCGCACGATCTCGTCGCCCGCCTCGCGTAAAGAGCGCTCCGTCTGATCGCGGTACTGATACTTGATCTGCACGTTCTGCACGACGGCGAAAAAAGCGATGACGACGATGGTGAAGACGGAAAAGCTCATCCACAGGATGAGATTGAGGTTGAAGCTCCTGGGCTGAAATTTTTTATGCGGCTTTCGCGTTTTTCGTGCCGGAAAAGCGGGCATATTTACGCCTCGAATTTATATCCCAACCCCCGCAGGGTGACGATGAACTTGCGGTATTCTTTGAGGTTTCCGCGCAGCATCTTGACGTGCGTATCGACGGTGCGGTCGTCGCCGTAAAAATCGTACCCCCACACCTGGTTCAAGAGCCGCTCGCGCGTGAGCGCCACGCCGCGGTTTTCCACGAAGTAAAAGAGCAGTTCGTACTCTTTTGGGGTGAGTTCGGCGCGCTCGCCGTCCACATAGACGTTGCGCCCCACCATGTCGATCTTGAGCCCTTCAAACTCGTACACGTCGCGCTTGGGGCCCGCCGCGCCCTGCGAGCGGTTGATGACCGCATGGATGCGCGCCATCACCTCCTTGGGCGAGAAGGGTTTCGTCACATAGTCGTCGGAGCCGATCTCAAAGCCGAAGAGCTTATCGTACTCCTCGCCGCGCGCCGAGAGCATGATAACGGGAGTGTTTTTGAATTTCCTGATCTCCTTGACGGCGGAAAAGCCGTCGAGCTTTGGCATCATTACGTCCATCAGAATGATGTCGTAATCGTTTTCCCGCGCCTTTTTGACCGCCTCCATGCCGTCCTGCGCTTCATCCGCCTCGCCGTCTTCAAATTCGATATACTCCCGGAGCACCGCACGGATCATCTCCTCATCGTCCACGATCAAAACTTTCATCTTCCGCCTCCTCGCATAATGTTTTCCTTATTATATACCCGCGTGATAAAGAGAACTTCATCGCGGGGTGAATTTTTCGTGAAATGTTCACAAGAATGACTTTCTTTTTGATATTATAGCATATCTTACGGCGATTGGCAAGAGGCGCGCACGAAATTTTATCAAACATTTGTTTGACAATGGGCGAGCCGCGTGCTATAATGAAGGCATGATCTCGGAGGAAAAGCTGAAAATCCTGACGGAGTCGGCAAAATACGATGTTTCCTGCTCCTCTTCGGGGAGCGGCAGAACAAACGGCGGCGGCATGGGCAACGCGGCGCCCGCAGGGTGCTGCCATTCCTTCACGCCCGACGGGAGATGTATCTCCCTTCTGAAGATCTTGCTCTCCAACCGCTGCATCTATTCCTGCCGCTACTGCCCCAACCGTGCGGACGCCGATGTGCCGCGCGCTTCCGCAACGCCCGAAGAGATCGCCGAGCTGACTCTCGACTTTTACAAGCGCAACTATATCGAGGGGCTGTTCCTCTCCTCCGCCGTGGAAAAGACGCCCGACTTTACGATGGAGCGGCTGCTCGCCGCCGTCAGACTGCTGCGCACCAAGTACCGCTTTCACGGGTATATCCACCTGAAAGGCATCCCGCGGGCGGATGCGGGGCTCGTTTCGGAAGCCGCGAAATACGCCGACCGCATGAGCTATAACTTGGAGCTCCCCACCGAGGCGAGCTTGAAACTTTTGGCGCCGCAGAAATCGACGGAGAGCTTGCTCTCCCCCATGCGGCAGCTCGTGAAGGAGAAGGCAGAATTCAAAGAAGAACACAAGAAGGGGCATTTTTTGCCCGCGGGGCAGACGACGCAGCTCATCGTGGGCGCGAGCCCCGAGCCCGACAGCCGCATCGTGCGGCTTTCCGAGGCGCTCTATCACAAGATGGGGCTCAAACGCGTGTACTATTCTTCCTATGTGCCCGTCGTGCAGGACAGTCTGCTGCCGACGCTCCCCGTGGGGCAGCTGAGGGAGCACCGCCTCTATCAGGCGGACTGGCTGCTCCGCTTTTACGGCTTCACGGCGGAGGAGATCGCGCCCGAGGGGGAAAACCTGCCCCTCGAATACGACCCGAAGTGCGCGTGGGCGCTGAGAAACCCGCAGTGTTTCCCCGTGGAAGTGAATACCGCGCCCCTCGAGATGCTGCTGCGGGTGCCGGGCATCGGCGGCAGAGGCGCGTATAAGATCACCGAGGCAAGGCGGTATGCGGCGCTCGATTTCGGCGACCTGAAGCGGATGCGCATCGTCCTGAAACGGGCGAAGCACTTCATCACCTGCAAAGGGAAGTACCTGGGCGCCAAGGATGAGCGCGCCGTGAAGGGGCTGCTTGCGTTGGGCGCCCGCCAGGACGAGGCGCGGCAGATGAGCTTGTTCGACGAGCCCGAGCGTTGGAGCTTGGGCGGCGCCGACTCGGCGGGCGTGTTGGTCGGCGCGGCTATTTTGGGCGGCGCGGGCTCGGCGGGCGGCGCGGGCGAAGGGCGGATGCTCTCCCCCGCCGTGTGGCTTTTGGGCACGCGGGAGACGGCGCTTGCCGCGCTGACGGGAGAATTGTGAAGCTATGATCTATCTGACAGACGGGACGAGGGACGGGTTTTTGACGGCATTCCTTGCGGCGTGGGGCGACGAGGAAGCCGTGCTCCTGCCAAAGAACAAACGACCCTTGGGGCCGTGCGTGGAAATCGTACCCGACCCCAAACGGGCGCAGAAGGCGCTCTGCCGCTTCCGGGAGCTCGACGGCGGGTGTATGCGCGAGCTCGACCGCCTTCTCCGCTGCGGTGACGAGGGGCACATACAGACCGCCTTCCGCTATCTGCTGCTCATCGCAAAGCGGGGCGGGCCGGTGCGCGGGATGCTCTCTCATCCCGACGTACTCAAAGCGGAACAAGCTCTGAGGCGGGTCGCCCACGAGATCGACCGCATGAAGGGCTTTGTGCGCTTTTCTGAGAGCGCAAGCGGCGCGCTGTACGCTCCCCTTTCGCCCGATAACGACATTGTTGACATTTTGGCGCGGCACTTTCAGAAGCGTCTGCCCGAGTACCCCTTCGTCCTTCACGACGTCAAGCGCAAAAAGGCTGCCGTATGGGACGGGGAGCACCTCTTTCTCGCGCCTCTGGAAAAAGCCGAGGTGATGCTCTCCGCCGATGAGGACGGCTGGCAGACGCTGTGGAAGACGTATTATTCCGCCGTCAACATCCCCTCGCGCGAACGGCTCCGGCAGCAGCGCGGGTATCTGCCCGTCCGTTACCGCAAATTTATGACGGAGTTTCAATAGCTGTCCTCTCCCTGCGCAGCTTTTATTTAGGGCGCAATTAAAACAAAGGGAAAATGCGCGATTTGCTTGCTTTCGGCGGCAAAGTGTGCTATCCTCATTAAAAATTTACTTGGGGTGAAAACGATGAACGACGAAACCGAATTCAGGCGCCTGATTTCCAACAAAGAACGCATTCCCGATCCCATGCGCTATAAGAAGGGGACGATGCACTACCGCCGCGCGGGCAGGAGCGGACTGAAACTCCCCGAGATCTCCCTGGGGCTCTGGCACAATTTCGGCTCGTTCGACAACTTCGAGACCATGCGCGACATGATCTTCACTGCCTTTGACAACGGGATCACGCACTTCGACCTTGCCAACAACTACGGCCCGAGGAACGGCTCCGCCGAGGAAAACTTCGGGAAGATCTTGCGCGAACAGCTTTCCTCCTACCGCGATGAGATGGTCATCTCGACCAAAGCGGGCTTCGGGATGTGGAAGGGCCCCTACGGCGACGGCGGCAGCAAGAAGTATCTCGTCGCATCCCTCGATCAGAGCCTCAAACGCATGGGGATCGACTATGCGGACATCTTCTACCACCACCGTCCCGCCCCCGATACGCCCATCGAAGAGACGTGCTACACCCTCCACCGCCTCGTGGAACAGGGCAAAGCGCTGTATATCGGCATCTCCAATTACAGCAGGGAACAGACGGAAGCGGCGCTCAAAGTGTTCCGCGAACTCAAGACCCCTTTTATCCTCAATCAGTCGTGCTATAATCTTTTAGACCGCCATGTGGAGGAGGACGGCCTTCTTGCTTGCGCGAAGGAGAACGGCTTCGGGCTCATCGTCTATTCACCGCTCGCGCAGGGGCTCCTCACCGACCGCTACCGCTACGGCATCCCCGCCGACAGCCGCATCAAGAAGAGCTTTTCGCTCAAGGAAGAGCGTCTGACCCCCGAATTGCAGCAGCAGCTCGACGGCCTCCGCCGCATCGCCGAAGCGCGCGGGGAGACGCTGCCCGAGCTCGCCCTCTCGTGGGTGCTCAAAGATGAGACGGTCGCTTCCGTCATCATCGGCGCGAGCTCCTCGGCGCAGATCCTGGACAATCTGAAGATAAACCCTGCCTTCACGCAGGAAGAGCTCGACGAGATCGAGCGCGTGCTGCATTCGTGAGATAACTCCTTCCGTCCCCTTCGGGATCAACAACCCCTCCGTCTCATCATCGGCATTCGCCGAATGATGAGACACCGTCTCGCGCGGTAGAGACCGCGCTTCGGTCAGGAAATTTCCCCACAATGGGAAATTTCCAAGTTCGCAAGCGGTCAAAGCCCCACCAGGGCTTTGCCAAGAAAGCACTTGCTCACCCCTTACACAGGGGAGGCTAAAATATGGCAAAACGTCCGCACCTCGGAAGGAGGGGCGGACGTTTTTTTCGTCGGTAATTCAGTTTTCCGATTCGTAATGGCAGTTCGAATACTGCGTAGGGGGCATCGTCTCGCCTTCGCCGACGTAGACGGTGTTCACCACCCTGCCTTCCTCGTTGACTACCTTGTAGGATCCCGTCTTAGGACAGGTATCGCCGCAATTCAATCTCATTTGGTTACCTCCGATACTGCTATCTTGTGCAGAAGGAGAAAGACTATACGCAGGGAAAAAACTTTTTCAGGCGATGACGCCCGCCGCGTACAGCGAGATGCAGGTGACGGCAAGGAGAGCCAAATACAGGCTGAACCACTTATAGTTGGCCTTTTCGATGATGCGGAGCATGAACTTGACGGCAAAGAAACCGCTCACCGCCGCAAAGACGACCCCGACGGCAATACCCACGAAGCCGCTCGCGCCGATCGAGGTGACGAGCTCGGGCTCTTTGACGATGTCGAGCCCGCTCACGAGGGCGCTGCCCAAGATGACGGGGATGCTCATGAGAAAGGAAAAGTGAGCAACGCTCTTGCGGTCTGCCCCCGACAAAACGCCCGCACAGATGGTGGATCCGCTCCTCGAAATGCCCGGAAAGAGCGCGACCGCCTGCATGAGCCCCATGGAGATGCCGTGCTTCCAGCCGAAAGGCTGCGCCTGCTGCCGCTTCTTTGCAATGTGTTCGGTAACGAGCAGGAGGACGGCCGTAAAGGCAAAACAGCACGAGAGGATGATGACGCCGTACTGCCCGTTCGTGATCTCCTCGATCCAGCCGTTGAATAAGAGCCCGACGATGCCCGCGGGGATGGTCGCAACGATAAGGATGAGCAGCGTCTTGAAGGGCTTTTTGAAGAGATCCAAAATATCCCGCCACAGCACCGCGACGACCGCGACGAGGGTGCCGACGTGCAGCATGATGTCAAAGAACAGCGTGTTGCCGCCGAAGTCCGCGCCCAGGATGCGGTGCAAAAGCGCCAAATGTCCGCTTGAAGAAACGGGCAAGAACTCTGTGAGTCCTTGCACCGTTCCCAAAACGATCGATTGCCAGATCGCCGTAAAAAAATCCATATTTCAGCCCTTTGGAAGCTCAGTGGTTGTGACCCGCATGGGAATCGCTCTCCGACCCGTCCTGAAAGAGATCGGAATAGCGCTTCTCGTAGACGGTGACACAGGAGTCGTTGTTGAAGGAGTTGATGATCTCCGACTGACGGCTCGAGGAATACGTCGTGAGGTTGGAAGCCTTGAGCGCCTCGTAGTAAAGGTTGGAGAAGGTGCCCTCCTCTTCGATCTCGTTCCAATCGAAGGTGTAGGGCGCGCTGCCCGCATACGAGAACGTGCAGTAGATGATGTGCCAGCCGTAGTCGGTGGGAACGACGACGATCGTGCCCGCGCCGCCGCGCACAGCCTCCTGCGCCGCATACTCGAATTCCTTCATGTAGTCGGTCGAGTTGGGGGAGACGGCATAACCGAGGTAGCTGTTGAGCCCTGCCGTGTCGGTGTTGTAGGCGAAGGAAAGCTCGTTCATCATGGACATGACGTTGTTCTCGTCCGAACCCGCGACGAACACGTTGTTGGCCTTGAAATCGGAAAGTTCATTGACCTTTGCTTCGTAGTAGACGAAGGAGGAATAGTCCACCGTGCCGTCTTCTTTGTAGTAGTCGGAGAGGGACTTATCGTAATAGCTTTCGGGTGCGGAGATCGTCTTTTCAAGCGTGTAGCCGTTCGCGGAGAGGTAGCCTTCCATTTCGGAGAGGAAGCCGTCGATCGTAAGCTTGTTGGGCGTGATGGTGAACTCCGTCTTGCCGTCTTCGCCCTCCGTCTTATCGACGGTGCCGTTGTAGGTGTACTTGCCGTAGTAGTTCTTGAGGGGCTCGTACTGCGCGGTCTCCCCTTCCGACTTCTTCATGTTGTTTTCGAAGAAGAGGTACTGCCTCTCTTCGATGCCGCCCGTGTAGGCGTTATCCCCTTCTTCCGCGACGAAGGAATAGTCTTCATGGCCCGTGAACCACGTCTTGCGCTGATCGGTGGCGCGGACGCTGTCGAGAAGGGAAGCGCGCGTCATGAACTTATTGCCGTTCTTATCCCCTCTGTCGGCAGGAGCTGCGGAAAGTGCAGCGGACTGCGTCGAGCTGAAGGGAAGCAGGATATTGAGGACGAAGCCGTAGTTTTCGTCGGGCGCATAGAGGACGAAGGAGGTATCCGAAACGCTGTCGAGCGCCGATTCGAAGGATGTCGTATCGGACGAGAAGGTCCGCTGCTGGGAAGCAAGCGTCTCGTCGTACTTCGCCTTCACCCACTCTTCGGTGATGCCCTTCTCGGCTTCCGCTTCAAAGGCTTCGCCGAGCTTATCGATGACGGCATCCTCGTAGGTGTTCCTGCGCTGGATCTGATAATAGGAGAGCGCGGTGACGTCGCTCGTGTTTTCGCCCTTTTGGATAAGGCCGTAGCTGTTGAGGTTGGCAAGAAGGCGCTTGTAGGCGCGGGTGCGCGTCGAGGGCGTGGAGCGCTCCACCGTCTCGTAAGAGCCGCAGTCGGAAGCGGAGTTGGAGCCCGTGTAGACCTTGTATGCGGGGTCGACGAAGTCTTCGTTGACGGTATCGACGCCCGTGGGAGTCGTGCGCGCTTCGTCGTGATCGTGTTCGTCCTCAAAATTGATGATGGACGTCTCGAGGGAATCGATGGCGGTATTGAGGGAGACCTTCACATCGTATTCCGCCTTGGCGATCTCTTCCTCGTCGAGGAAATAGGCAAGGCCCGCGATGTCCTTATCCCCTTCTTCGGCTGCGTTCACCGCCGCTTCGTAGCCTTCGACGGTGTAGTCGCCGATCTCGAAGAAATAGACCTGCGCGTACTGGAGATAGATGGCGCGGTTGACGAGGCTGTTCTTGATGAGATCGTAAGCCTCTTCATAGGAATAGCCGTAGGACTCGACATAGAGATAGCCCACGTTCATGAAGCTTGCGACCAGGTCGCGCTTGACGATCGAGGAGGACTCGATCGCATCTGCATAGGCAGCATACTTGCCGCCGGACGCGAAATCTTCGCCCTTCGTGATGTCGACTTCGGCGATCACCTGCTGATAGTCCTTTTGGAGATCGACGGACACGAGATCGCAGCCTGCGAGCGCGCCCAGCGCCATGACTGCCGCGATGCCGACCGCCGCCGTTTTTTTCTTGTTGAATGCCATAAAATTCTCTGCTCCGAACCGTTACTCATTTTAGGAAACGCATATATAGCGTCCCATACTTGCTTATTATACCTTATTTTCGCTTGAAGTGCAAATAATTCTCGGTGAAAATCAAACAAAAGTTGCCGCAAACTTCAAGAATTTTGTCATGAGCACCATCGTCTTGCCCCCGTCGCCCAATGAGGCAAAGCGCACGACGGGCGCACTCGTCATATCGAGCGAAAGATACGAGCGGTATTTCTCCATTGCGGCAGAAAGTTTCTCGCTTGCGAGCGCTTCGAGGGAAGCGAATTCGAGGGCGCCCCCCTTCCCGCTCACCGAGATCTTTCTGACCGCAAACTTCGCGGCATAGCTCTTTAAGACGGCGATGACAAGAAGGTTCTGCGTTTCGGGCGGGAGCGGGCCGTACGTTTCCCCCATGGAAACACTGACGCGCTTGTAGTCGGACATCGAACGGATCTCGGCGATCTGCTTATAGCAGTCCATCCTGCCCGCCGCCGACTCGACGTAAGTTTCGGGGATGAACGCCGTCGTGCGGATGTCGAGATCGACGCTCTCGTGCTTGACGCCCGTGATCTCCTCCTGCAAAATTTTGGAGTAGAGCTCGTAGCCCACCTTATCCATATGCCCGTGCTGTTCGGCGCCCAGGACGTTGCCCGCGCCGCGGATCTCGAGATCGCGCATGGCGATGCGGAAGCCCGAGCCGAGCTCGGTGAACTGCATGAGGGCTTTCAGCCGCTCCGCAGCCTGCTGCGTCATGATGCGCTCGGGCTTGTAAGTAAAATAGGCGTGCGCGAGGCGCTTGCCCCGCCCCACCCTGCCCCGAAGCTGATAGAGCTGGGAGATGCCGAGGCGGTCGGAATCGATGACGATGATGGTGTTTGCGTTGGGAAGGTCGATGCCGTTCTCGATGATGGTCGTCGTGACGAGGATGTCGTACTCGCCGCGGTAGAAGCCGAAGACGTTCTTTTCGAGGGCAAGCTTTTCCATCCTGCCGTGGGCGAGCGTGATGCGCGCTTCCGGGATAAGCTCCCCCATGCGCTTTGTGAAGGCGTGGATGCTCTCCACATGGTTATAGAGGATGAAGACCTGGCCGCCGCGGGCGATCTCGCGGATGCAGGCGTCGCGGATGAGCGATTCGGACTCTTCGGCGACGTATGTCTGCACGGGAAGGCGCGCGTGGGGCGGCGTCTGGATGGTGGAGATGTCGCGGATGCCCGAAAGGGAGAGATGCAGCGTGCGCGGGATGGGCGTTGCCGTCATCGTGAGACAGTCGACGTTGCGCTTGATGTCCTTGAGTTTTTCCTTATGCTCGACGCCGAAGCGCTGCTCTTCGTCGAGGATGAGGAGCCCGAGGTCGCGGAACTTCACGTCTTTGGAAAGGAGGCGGTGGGTGCCGATGAGAAGGTCCACTTCCCCCTTTTCAAGGGCAGCCAGAATTCTCGTCTGTTCCCGCTCGCTGCGGAAGCGGTTGAGGCAGGCGATGCGCACACCGAAGTCCTTCATCCTCGCTTCGGCGGTGCGGAAATGCTGTTCGCTTAAGACGGTGCTCGGGCACATGAGGGCTGCCTGCCTGCCGTCGAGGATGCAGAGGTACGCCGCCCTGAGAGCCACTTCCGTCTTGCCGAAGCCGACGTCGCCGCAGAGGAGCCGATCCATCACCTTGTCCGAACACATGTCCGCCTTGATCTCGGCGATGGACGAGAGCTGATCGGGCGTCTCTTCATAGGGGAACGCCGATTCAAACTCCTCCATCTCCTCTTCGTAAGGAGGGAAGACATAGCCCCTGCGCTCCTGCCGCTCGGCATAGAGCTGCTTTAGATCGAGCGCCATCTTTTTGAGGGACGCCCTCACGCGCGCCTTGACGCGCTCGAATTCACCGCCGCCGATCTTGGAAAGCCCGGGGCTGTCCTCCCCCATATATTTGGAGAGGATATCCATCTGTTCGACGGGAACGTAGAGGGTGTCGCCGTCGCGGTATTCGAGGGCGACATATTCCTTGATGCCGTCCGTCGTTTCGATCTTCTTGGTGCCCGTGATCTTGCCGACGCCGTATGTTTCGTGTACGGCGTAGTCCCCCACCTCGGGTGCAAGGAAAAGATCCCCCCGCTTCTTCTTGATGCGGCGGGCGGAGGCAGTCTTGCGGAAGAGATCGCTCGTGCCGATGACGGCGAGCTTGCTCTCGTGCACTAAAAAGCCCTGTTCAAGGGTATCTTCGAGGACGCTGACACCCTTGAAGTCGTACAGCCTTTTGGGGAGCGGAACGCAGGGAAAACCGTTGTCGAAGAGCTGTTCTTTGGTCTTTTCGGCGCGCTCCGCAGTGCCGCACCACAGCATGACGCGGTAGCCTGTCCTCTTCCAGATGGAGAGGTCGGAGAGAAGGTCTTCAAAGGAATTTAAGTACCTGCGGACGGGCGCGGAGGTGAAATTATGGACGGAGAGCGGGCGGAAGAGGCGGACGTCGGAGAGGAAGGCGGAGAGCGCGAGTTTGGGCAGAAGCGTGATCTCGTCTTCCAGATCTTCGGGCGCAACGTACTGCCGAAGGGAGAAGTTCATCGCCTCGCCCCCTTCGAGGAGCTGAGAACAGCGCTCCATATGTTCCTTCCAGAGGCCGTCTATCTTATCGGAAATGAGTTTGCACTCGTCAAAGATGACGAGCGTTTCGCCGTCCAACACAGAAAAGAAGGGAACGGCGGAGGAAAGGAGCGGAAGAGTAAAATCGCTCGCCTGCTCTTCGGTCTCAATGGCGGAAATGATGTCTGCCATCCTGCCCGCTGCCTGCGAAGTTCTGGCGCGGCGGACCTCCTTCTTCATGGCGGCAAGGACGCGCTCCCTTTCGCCCTCTTCGTAGAAAGCGTCCGTCGCCGAACAGATGTCGACGCGTTCAAGGACGGGATAGCGCTCCGCCGTCACTTCGTCGTAAGGCTTGATCGCCTCCACCTCGTCGCCGAAAAAGTCGATGCGGACGGGGTGTTCGAGGTTGACGGGCCAGATGTCGAGGATGTCGCCGCGGAGGGCGAAGCTCCCCTTGGCTTCCACGTTGTACTCGCGGCTGTACCCCAACGAGACGAGCGTCCGAAGGAGGGCGGAAAGCTCTGTCTCTCCCCCCGCCGCGAGCGTGACGACGGGAAGGCGGGCGGGCACGAGCTGTAAGATCGCTTCGATGTCGCAGACGAGCACTTCCGCGCCCGTCTGCCATTCGTAGAGGGCGTTAAGGCGGGCAAAGAGCGCGTCTTTGGAAAGGGCGCGCCGATAAGTGAGCACCTCGTCCTTTGCGGCAAGGAGTGCACAGCGTTTGCCAGAGAGTGCGGCGATGCTCTCTTTCGCGCGCTTTGCAGTGAGGGCGTCCGCCGTCACATAGACGACGCGGCGCTCGGGGAGCGCGCCGATGAGGTACTTCTGCGCGTCCGAAAGGCCGTAGCAAGCCGTGGGCACGCCGTGTTCGACGTCCCGACCGAGAAGCGCGTACTCGCCGCTCAGTTGTTCAAACGAGAAAAATCCCTTCATCCGTTATATTTGGTCATGACGCGCTCCACCTCTTCGCCCGAAGCGAGGGCAAGCGCCGCCTCCGCCGCCTTATGGCACGCCGCGGAAAACAGTTCGTAGTCGTCCTTCCTCACGTCTTGCAGCACATAATCGATGATGGGGACGTTGATCTCCGGGTCGCGGATGCCGATGCGGATGCGGGCGAAGTCGGAGGTGCCGATCTCCGCGATGACCGAGCGCATCCCGTTGTGCGTGCCCGCGCTGCCCGAGGGGCGGATGCGGACGTGCCCCTTGGGAAGGTCGTAATCGTCATATAAAACGACCATCTCGTGCGGAGAGACTTTATACTTTGCCATAAGCTGCTTGACGGCGCGTCCCGAGGCGTTCATATACGTCACGGGGCGGGCGACGATCACCTTTTCGCCGTGCACGAAGGCTTCCGCGACGGAAGCTTCGCACTCCTTCTTCTTGAATTTGGTATTGAGCGCTTCAACAGCGTCCCCCGCCGCCAGAAAGCCCATATTGTGAAAGGTCTTTTCGTACTTTTTTTCGGGGTTGCCCAGCCCCACGATGAGATACATAACTTCTTTCTCCATAAAAACTCCGCCGCCTTGCGGCGGCGGTTCTTTTGTTCAAAACGTTTAGTCGTAGATCTTGGACATCGGCTTGTCGAGATAGACGTTCTCGATCGCGGCGGCAAAGATATCGGCCGTCGAGAGGATCTTCATCTTGGGAAGGCGCTTCTCCTCGGGGAGCCGGATGGTATCGAGCATGACGAGTTCCGTGATGGGAGAAGCCGCTAGGCGTTCCAGCGCGGGCCCCGAGAGCACGGCGTGCGTACAGGAGGCATAGATCTCCGTTGCGCCCTGATCGACGAGCGCCTGAGCGCCCTGCACGATGGTGCCGGCAGTATCGATCATATCGTCGACGAGCAGGCACTTCTTGCCCTCAACGTTACCGATGATATTCATGACCTCCATGACGTTGGCCTTGGGACGGCGCTTGTCGATGATGGCCATCGGGCAGTTGAGGCGCTCTGCGACCTTGCGCGCGCGGTTGACCGAACCGATATCGGGAGAGACGACGACATAACTTTCGTCCATCTGGTGTTCGAAATAGCTGTAAAGGAGAGGGCCGCCGAGAAGGTTATCGACGGGGATATCGAAAAAGCCCTGGATCTGCGCGGCGTGAAGGTCCATCGTGAGGACGCGGTCGGCGCCGGCGGACGTGAGAAGGTCGGCTACGAGCTTTGCCGTGATGGGATCGCGCGAGCGGGCCTTTCTGTCCTGACGGGCATAGCCGAAGTAAGGGATGACCGCCGTCACACGGCCTGCAGAGGCACGCTTTGCCGCATCGATCATGATGAGCAGTTCCATCAGATTATCGTTGACGGGCGCGCAGGTGGACTGAATGATGAAGAGGTCTCTGCCGCGTACCGTTTCGCCGATATGGACGCTCGTCTCGCCGTCCGAAAACTTGCCGACTTCGATGTCGCCGAGCGTCGTATTGAGCTTCTTGGCGATCGCCTCGGCAAGAGGGCGGTTGGAATTGCCGGAAAAGAGCTTGATTTCGTTACCGTGTGTGATCATTTCGTCATCCTCTGTAATTTTTCGGGCATTCGTGAAGGGCCTTTGCACAGACCCGCGAAAACTATTCTACCCTCTTTGGGGCGGAAAGTCAACCGTTTTTGAAATATTTTATTTTTTGCCGCCGCCGGCATCGGAGCGCGCCGCTTTCGCCGCAGCTTTGGCCTTTTTCTTCTCCTTTTCCGCCTTCTCCCGCGCGCGCATTTCCATAAAGAAAGAGGAAAGCACGCGCGAACACTCCTCTTCGAGCACGCCGCCTATCACTTCCACCTTATGGTTGAGGAGGTTGGCGTTGGCAAGTTCCTCGGTAAGGCTCCTGCCCTTCTGTTCGTATGCGCCGAAATAGACGCGCTTTATCCGGGCGTTCAGGATGGCGCCCATGCACATGGGGCATGGCTCGAGCGTGACGTAGAGCTCGGCTTCGGGCAGCCGCCAGGAATGTTCCTTCTTGCAGGCGCGGTCGATGGCGCGCATTTCGGCGTGCGCCGTCGCCATCTGCAATTTCGTGCGCAGGTTATAGCCCTTGCCGACGATCTTCCCGTTCAGAACGACAACGGCGCCGATGGGGACTTCCCCCCTTTTTTTGGCGCGTTCGGCGAGCCTGATGGCTTCCCGCATGAATTTTTCTTCCATAGGTACTCCTTTGCGGCACGCGACGCCGCGCGGACGGTCTCCCCCGCCCGCTCCGAAATGGCGGGGAGCGCCTCCTCTCCCAACGGATGGGCGAGATGCTCTTCCCCCACCTCGATCGTGAGCGCGGGGATACGGAGCGCTTCGATACACCAATCTTTATACCCGCCCGAAGAGCCTTTCGCCTCTTTCAGGGGATAGCCCGAAGCAGCCGCGACGGCGCGGGCGAAACAGAAGTCGCGCACAAGGCGGATGGGCGGCTGATGAAAATGCCAATAAACTTCTTCACCCTTCGTGTGAAAGGAGAGCGTATAGTCGGGCTTTTCTTTGAGCGTGAAAGCGGCAAGGGCGCGGCTTTCGGGAGCGCTCAGCGGGCATTCGCCCACAAAATTGGCGGGAGCGGGCGAAAAGACGTTTTGTTTCCCCTTCCCCCAGCGCGCGGGGAAGTTGACGTTGAGGTCGATGCCTTCGGCGTTCGCCTTCCAAAGGGAAAAATCATCGCCGCCGTTGAGGGAGAGCAGCGCTTCGCGGCGGGACGGGCGGACGCTTTCGATACCCCGCTGCACGAGAAGGGCGCCGTCGGGATCGACGAGCGGAACAAACCACACGCTGCCGAAGGAAACGGATCGCTTCAAGTGTTCGAGCGCGAGGAGCGCCGTCACCCACTCGCGCGCGTGAACGGCATAGACGGCGATGCCGAGAGGCCTTCCCTCTCCCATGCGGAAGGCGAAGAGGGCGCGGCCATTGAGGCTTCTGCCGATGACGCGTTTTTCTCCCGTATATGCGCCGTAGGCGGCGCGGATGCGGCGATAGATGTCCATTCTGCATTGTATGCGGGAAGGACGGGCGGAGTGAAACGAATGAGCCTTGAAATAACGCATTCGTCGGAAAGGCGGAAGAGTTGTCGTTATGCGTGACCCCGACCTTTACAACCCTCCCGCCTCGCTTCGCTCGGCACCCTCCCTTACACAGGGAGGGCTTATAGGATAGGGCTCCCAAAAAAGATTTTGTGCAGCAAAAGATTTTTTGGGAAAAGGGCGAGAAAGCGCTTTCTTTGCAAAGCCACGGTGTGGCTTTGACCGCTTTCAAGCTTGGAAACGGCGCATTGTACGCGCCGTTTCCTGACCGAGCGCGGGCACTACCGCGCGAGAAAAGCAGGCGTAAAAAGCGCAGCGGTTGCCGTAAGGCGATCGCTCGCATAAACGCCTTGCGGCGACGCGGGAGGCAAGTGAGAGTTGAAAAACGGCGCGGAGTGAAACGAATGAGCCTTGAAATAACGCATTCGGCGGAAAGAAAGGGGATCAACAACCCCTCCGGCTTGCCGAAGGCAAACCACCTCCCCTTACACAGGGGAGGCCATAATAAGGGATCTACTTATGATACTCCGAGCCGCTCAATATCATAAATGCGCGGTAGAGCTGTTCCAAGAGGATGACGCGCATCATCTGATGAGGGAACGTCATGGCGGAAAAAGAGAGAAGCTCTTTGGAAGCCGCCTTGACCTCGGGTGCGAGGCCGCAGGAGGAGCCGATGAGAAGGGTCAGTTCCTCCCCCTTATCGCGCACGGCGGCGACTTTTCCCGCAAACGCTTCGGAAGAACAGCCCTTCCCCTCTACCGCGAGCGCGACGATATGCCCCTTTGCGGCGCGCAGAATGTCGGCAGCTTCCTCGGAGAGCGTGGCGCGTTCGGGAAGTTCGCGGACGTCGAGCGCACAGAAGCGGGAAAGGCGCTTGCTGTATTCCGCGGCCGCCTCCCGCCAATAACTTTCTTTGAGTTTTCCGACGCAGACAAGATGCACCTTAAACATTGATAAACCCCAGAAGCAGCATGCTCGCCCACTGCACGGCGCAGATGACGAGCCCCACCGCCGCCGCGAGGAAGAATACGCCCGCGCGCGGCGCGCCGCCCTTGCGGTTTGTCTTTTTATCAAAGAAGATGAGAAAGACGAGCGAACCAGCCAGGAAGACGGCGCCGACGACGGTCAGGATGATGCCGACCGTGCCCGAGAACGTCTCTAAACCCAGCGCCGACAGAACGAGGATGAGCGCATTGTTCAGAAAGTGCGAAAGGACGGTGGGCAGGACGCTCCCCGAACGCACGGCGATGAGCGCGAAACAGCAGCCGCAGAGAAATTGATAGATGGTCTGTTCAGGCCGCCCGTGGAAGAGGGAGAACATCGCACCCGAGACAAGGATGGTGACCCAGGTGCCCCAGCCCGCCCCGTGCATATTGCGCACGAGGATACCGCGGAAGAGCGTCTCTTCAAAGACGGCGGGCAGCAGGGCGACGACAAAGAGCGAGAGCGCGAGCCAGCCCCCGTCGAGGGGCGGGAGCGGGGACTCCGAAGTGGTGTAGCCCAACTTTTCCAGCCAGCCGATGAAGAGCTCGTTGAGATCTCCGAGCGAAAACAGGAGCCCGAACTGCATGAAAACGGCGATGAGATAGTAATGCCATTTTGCGCCGCGGTACAGCTCGGGACAGGGCTGGCGCGGGCGGCGCACACAGACAGCCGCCGCCGCGGCAAAACACAGCTGCGGCAGAAAATAAGAAAGATAGCGGTACCAGACGGTATCCTGCGCGCCCTTCCCCGCCGCCGCGACAAAGACGGAGAGGATGAGGGAGACGAGGACGGGCAAAAGCGCCGCCAAAGAGAATGCAATGCCCGATTCCTTCAGCCTGTCGGCAGGCGGAAGGACGGCAACGGTTTCCGAAACTTCATTCATAGCGCTATCTTAGCATTTTTTTCGGAAAAAGCCAAGCCGATACGGGGAAAAACATTGCTTTTTCACAAAAGAAGGATATAATGAGGGGTGAAACCACCATTGAGGCTCACCATGAGAACGATAGACACAAAAGAAATCGAGCAGCGCGTCTACCAAATGGCGCGGCGGGCGGGGCTCTCCCTGACGGACAGCTGCCGCGCGGCATTGAACTGCGCCAAAGAGCGCGAGACGGGGGCGGCGGAGTTCGCGCTTTCCGCGCTCCTGGAAAACGAAAAGACCGCAAAGCGGGAACAAATGCCCGTGTGCCAGGATACGGGCATGACGGTCGTCCTTATATCGCTCGGCCAAGACGTGCAGCTTGTGGGCGCGCCTTTGAAAGACGCCGTCAACGAGGGCGTACGGCGCGCCTATGAGGACGGGAAGTTCCGGAAGAGCATCTGCGACCCTTTGACGCGCGTCAACACGGGCGACAACACCCCCGCACACCTGCATGTGGAGATCGAAGAGGGAGATAAGGTGGAGATCACCTATCTTCCCAAGGGATTCGGCAGCGAGAACATGAGCAGGCTCTATATGCTCACCCCCGCCGAAGGGCGCGAAGGCATTGTAAACGCCATCGTGGAGACGGTACGGCTGGCGGGTTCGCGCCCCTGCCCGCCCGTATATGTGGGCGTGGGCATCGGCGGGTGCTTCGATTCGTGCGCCTTCCTTGCGAAAAAGGCGCTCACCCGCGACGTGGGGAGCCGCAATCCCCGCGCGGACGTTGCCTCCATCGAGGAAGAGGCGCTTGCCCGCATCAATGCGCTCGAGATCGGGCCGCAGGGCTTCGGCGGGAAGACGACCGCCATCGGCGTGAGCTGCGAACTTGCCCCGACGCACATTGCGGGGCTCCCCGTCGCCGTCAACATCCAATGCCACTGCGTGCGCTGTGAAAAGGAGGTGCTGTGATGAAGCGCATCACCCTTCCCATGACCAAAGAGCAAAGAAAAAGCCTGCGCGCGGGAGACAGCGTGCTTCTTACGGGCACCATCTACACGGCGCGGGACTGCGCGCACAAGCGCATCTTTGCGCTCCTCGACGAGGGAAAGGAGCTCCCCTTCCCCCTTCGGGAAGCCTTCATCTACTATGCGGGCCCCTGCCCCGCGCCCGAAGGAAAGGCGTGCGGCAGCTGCGGGCCGACGACTTCCGCCCGCATGAACAGCTTTGCGCCGCGGCTTTTAGACCTCGGGCTTCCCGGCATGATCGGCAAGGGCGAGATGAGCGAAGAGGTGCGCGCGGCATTGCGCCGCAATAATGCCGTCTAGTTTGACGACATCGGCAGCGCGGGCCCCACCTACGGGAACGCCGTCAAGCGCGCGGAGTGCGTCGCCTTCCCCGACCTTCTGAGCGAAGCCGTGTACAAGATGGAAGTGGAAGAATTTCCCCTCGTCGTCGCCATCGACAGCGAGGGCGGGAGCATCTATGACCGCTGAGAACTTCGGCAATCCTTCGAGGCGGAGCCACTCCCTCACCGCACGGAGAACGCGGGGCGGGGCGTTCGCGCTTGCCTTCTTTGCGGCTTTCCTTTGCATACTCCTTTCCGTCCTTCTCGGCATGGGACTTGCAATGGCAGTTGTGGAAAACTCGGCGCGCACGACGCCCTCCTGCGAAAAGGTCGACCTTACCCCCTATCTTGAAAAGGAGACGCTTTCCGAGGAAGATTACGACGTCTTGTATCATCAGACGGGGCTTTCCCGCCTCGGGGTGGATGCGCTCGAAAAAAGGGAGGATCTCCTTGCGTTCCAGGAGGCGTTCTTCTACGACGGGGAGCGCTCGCACGGCATGGCTGCCCCCACGACCCCCCGCTGTATGCTGCTGGATGAGAACGGAAAGACCTATAAAGCGCCGCTCGTACCGCTCGAGGACGGAGACATCCTTGTGACTTCCACCTGCCATACCTTCGGTTGGCGCAACGGACACGCCGCCATCGTTGTGGACGCAGAGAGCCGCCGCGTGCTCGAAGCGATCGGCCCGGGCGTCGAGAGTTCCCTCGGCGATGCAAACTGGTTCTGCGGAGGCACAAACTTCATGGTGCTGCGCCTCAAAGGAACTGCCTCCGAGGAGCGGAAAGAAATCGCCGATTGGGCATACGAAAACCTGCGCGGCATCGAATATTCGCTGTTCACGGGCTTTTTCAACGCCAAAGATCAGAGCAGCGCACCCGAGACGACGCATTGCAGCCACCTCGTATGGCAGGCATACAAAGCCTTCGGCTACGACATCGATTCGGACGGCGGGCCGCTCGTCTCGTGCAACGACATCGCGCGGAGCGAACTTCTGGAAGTCGTGCAGGTGTACGGCTTCGATGCCGATGAGCTGTGGTAACATTCCGGACGATATAAAACGATATAAGAAGCGGCGCCCCGCGCAAACATTGCGCGGGGCGCCGCTTTTCCGTTTACAGATATTTCCCGGTCAGGCTTTCCGGGGTCTCTTTGATGATCTCGGGCGGGCCTGAGGCGACGATCGTGCCGCCCTCTTCGCCGCCGCCCGGACCCATGTCGATGACATAGTCGGCGTTCCGGATGACGTCGAGGTCGTGCTCGATGACGATGACCGTCGCGCCGCGCCCGATGAGCGTCTGAAAGACGCGAAGGAGCGTCTCCACGTCGAGCGGGTGCAGACCGATCGTGGGTTCGTCAAAGACAAAGACGCTGTCCGACTGCACCTTCCCCATCTCGTCGGCGAGCTTGAGCCGCTGCGCCTCGCCGCCCGAGAGCCCCGGCGTCTCCTCCCCCAGCGTCAGATAGCCGAGGCCGAGATCGCAAAGGACTTTCAGCCGCTCTTTGACGAGCTTGCCGCCGCAGACGCCGAGCGCTGCCGCAACGTCCATGTTCATGAGTTCGGGCAGGGAATACCGCTTCCCGTCCGCCCCCGCGATATGCACCTTCGAAGCCTCGCTGCCGTAGCGCGAACCGCGGCATTCGGGGCAGGGAACATCGACGTCGGGCAAGAACTGCACGTCGAGGCTGACTGTACCCGTACCGTCGCAGACGGGGCAGCGGAGGCGGCCCGTGTTGTAGGAAAAATCCCCCGCCTTATAGCCAAGCGCCTTCGCCTCCTCCGTGCGCGCGAACGCTTTGCGCAGCTCGTCGTGAACGTTCGCGTACGTCGCCACCGTCGAGCGGACGTTGACGCCGATGGGCGTCGCGTCGATGAGCTTGACGGCACGGATGCCCTCCGCCTCCACCGAACGGACATGAGAAGGCAGCGGCGCGCCGCGAAGTTCTGCACAAAGCGCGGGAACGAGGCTCTCTAAGACGAGCGTCGTCTTGCCCGAGCCCGAAACGCCCGTGACGACCGTCAGCCGCCCCTTGGGAAGGTGTACCCGCAGGGGTTTTACGGTGTGGATCGCATCCGTCTCCATACATATGCTCCCGAGGGAAAAGAGCTCCCCCTCCCGGATCTCCGGACGGAGGCGGGGCCGCGCGCCCTCCTTCAGGAAGGGGCCGATCTTGGAAGCGGGATCGCGGACGAGTTCCTCTGCGCTGCCCTCTGCGATGACGCGCCCGCCCTGCGCGCCCGCGCCCGGGCCCATCTCGATGATATAGTCGGATGCGGAAAGGATCTTGGTGTCGTGATCGACAAGGACGACGGAATTGCCGTCCTCAACGAGATCGTTCATGACGCCGATGAGCCCTTCGATATTGGCGGGATGCAGGCCGATGGAAGGCTCGTCCAGCACATAGAGGACGCCCGTCGTGCGGTTGCGGACGGCGCGCGCGAGCTGCATCCGCTGGCGCTCCCCCGTGGAGAGCGTGGATGAAGCCCTGTCGAGCGTGAGATAGGAGAGCCCCAGATCGATGAGGCGTTTCGCGCCCGTCCTGAACGAGGCACAGATGCTCTCCGCCATCGGGCGCATCTCCTCGGGAAGGCTGCCCGCCACGCCGCGCACCCATTGCGTGAGGTCGGAAAGCGTCATTTTGCACGCCTCGTCGAGAGAGATGCCGCGAAGACGGGGCGCACGCGCAGCGTCCGAAAGGCGGGTGCCGCCGCAATCGGGACAGACGCCCTGTTTCAAAAACTTTTCCACGCGCTTCATGCCGCTCTCGTCCTTGACCTTCGCGAGGGCGTTTTCCACCGTATAGACGGCGTTATAGTAAGTAAAATCGAGCTCCCCCGCCTGATCGGAATTTTTGGGATGATAGAAGATATGCTTCTTTTCGGCGGGGCCGTGAAAGACGATGTCCTTCTCCCTTGCGGTGAGCTCGCGGAAGGGAACGTCGGTGCGCACGCCCATCGCGCGGCAGACGTCCGTCATCAGCGACCACATGAGGGAGTTCCACGGAGCCACGGCGCCCTCGTCGATGGTGAGGCTCTCATCGGGTACGAGCATGCTCTCGTCCACCGTCTGCACGATGCCCGTGCCGCCGCAGGTGCGGCAGGCGCCCCCGCTGTTGAAGGAGAGCTCCTCTGCGGAGGGCGCATAAAATTCCGCCCCGCACACGGGGCAGACGAGCGCTTTGCCCGCCGCCACGGCAAGCGAAGGCGCCAGGTAATGCCCGTTGGGGCAGCGGTGCTCCGCGAGGCGGGAATACATGAGGCGAAGGCTGTTCAGAAGCTCCGTTCCCGTGCCGAACGTGCTGCGGATGCCGGGAACGGCAGGACGCTGATGAAGGGCGAGGGATGCGGGAACATACAAGACTTCATCCACCTGCGCCTTGCCCGCCTGCGTCATGCGGCGGCGCGTATAGGCGGAAAGCGATTCGAGATAGCGGCGGGAGCCCTCGGCATACAGCACGCCAAGCGCCAAACTCGACTTGCCCGAGCCCGAAACGCCCGCGATGCCCACGATCTCGTGGAGCGGCACCCTCACGTCGATATTCTTTAAGTTATGCACCCGCGCGCCGCGGATGACGATCTCATGCGGGATGTTCTTCATCGGATATAATCGGACAGGATCTGGTTCTGGACGTAGAGATATTCGTCCTTGATGCGGATGATGTCCCCTTCCTCGACGAAGTATTGTTTTGTCTTGCGATAGGCTTCCGCGAAGTCCTCCTTCCAATCGCTGCCGAAGGCATCTTTATATTCTTTGGACGAAATGCCTCGCGTTGTGCGGAGCGCGAGCATGACGAATTCGAACTTCGCCTCCTCCCCCTTCACCTCTTCGTCGGTGAGGATGGGGAAAAAGCCCGAGAGGATGCACTTCATGTATTCGTCGAGGTCGAAGGTGTTGGTGAAGCGGTGGCCGCTTAAGAAAGAGCTTGCGGAGACGCCCATGCCGATGTATTCCCCCCGCTTCCAATAGTTGAGGTTGTGGCGGCTCTCGAAGCCGGGCTTTGAGAAGTTGCTCACTTCGTAACGCAAATACCCGTGCTTTTTCAAGAGGGTGACGCCGAAATCGTACATTTCGCGCACTTCGTCGCCGTCGGGGAGCTCGCCGTTGAGATAATCGGTGTAGATGGGCGTGCCGTCCTCGGGCGTGAGGGCGTACATAGAGACGTGCTTTGCCCCGCTCGCCGCGACGAGCTCGATGGTCTTGCGGATGTCCTCTTTCGTCTGCCCCTTGAGCCCGAGCATGACGTCGGCGGAAAAGTTGCGCCCCTTCAGAAGAGAGGTGCAGTATAAATAGTCGCGCACGTTGTGGATGCGGCCGATCTCTTGAAGCTGCTCGTCGATGGCGGTCTGCAGCCCGATCGAGAAGCGGTCGATGCCCGCGCGGAGGTACGTTTCGATCTTTTTCTCGCTGACCGTGCCGGGATTCATCTCGATGGTGACTTCGGGGTCTTTCGTGAGATGAAAGCACTTCGTGACCTGGTTCATCGCGCCGTAGATGTAGTTCGGGTCGATAAAAGAGGGTGTGCCTCCGCCGAAATAGACGGTATCGAACGTTTTCTCTTTGAGTTTTTCGCCCCACATCTCGATCTCCTTGATGAGGCACGCCATGTACGCTTCGGCGTACTCGGAGCGGCCCGCGAAGGAAGTGAAATCGCAGTAGGTGCACTTGTGTTTGCAGAATGGGATATGCAGATAGATGCCTGCCATTTAAGGCCTCCAAAGAAATTGGTCAAGATCGACGTATAAGAGCCCGTCCCGCTCGAACGAGGGAACGCCTTCCGATAAAAGCAGGTCTGCCTGCACCTGCTGGCCGCCGAACGCGAAGGCGGGAGCGAGCCGCCCCTCCCTGTTGACGACGCGGTGGCAGGGAATTTCGCCGGGGCGCGGGTTGCGGTGCAGGGCGTTCCCCACCTGCCTTGCGGCACGGGGATGGCCGATCGCGAGAGCGATCATCCCGTAGGTGACGACGCACCCCTTCGGCACGGTGAGAAGATAGGAATAGACGGCTTCGTCGAAAATCATAACTCCTCCCAAAAGGACGCGGGAAGCGCAGAGAGCGAGCGCGGGAAAGCTTGCGCGCACTCGGACGCGTTCACCTCTTTTTCCAGCCAGATCAAAGACATCCAGCGCCCTGACTTGAAGAGCGCTTCGGGAAGCCGAGCGGCGATATGATAGCCCGCCCTTTCGTGGAAGGCAAGGCTCGCCGCGTTCTCCCCCGTGACGAGAGAATAGATGCGGCGGTAACCGAGCTCCTTTGCGATGCGGGCGCACGCCCCTTCGAGCTTGGTGCCGATGCCGCCGCCGCGGGCGTCCCTGCGGACGTAGACGGAGAGATCGCAGTCCCACGAAAAGGCGCGGCGCTCGAAGGCGGGCGCGAGATAGGCATACCCCAAAATTTCCCCTTCTTCCTCATAGACGAGGACGGGGAATGTGTTTTGGAGCGCCTCCATGCGCGCCGCGAACGTTGCGGGCGAGGGCGCGAAGTATTCGGCGGAGACCGTCGTCTGCTCGACATAGGGCGCATAAATTTGCAGCATGGCGGGATAGTCCCGAAAAGTTGCTCGGCGTAACATAGGCGTGATAAAGTGCAGTCGAGGCGGAAAGTTACTCCCTCGCTTTCTTGTTTGCTCTTTTTTACTCCCTCAGTCTTGCCGTCTCGGTAAACCTTCGGACGGCAAGCCAGCTCCCCCAAACCCACCCCAAAAAAACACTTTGTCTTTTTTGGGGACCCCGGGGGAGGAGCCTAAAATGAGGAGACTCCTTCCGTCAGCCCTGCGGGCTGCCACCTCCCATTTAGGATTCCCGCAAAGATTTTGCGAAGCAAAAGATTTGCGGGAAGAGGAGAAGCAGGCATCAAAGCCTTGCCCCGACGAAGGAGGGGCGGGCAAGGTTTGCCTTGCTTCGACGAGCCGCAGCGCGACAAAGTATTGCGACGCAGATGCTTTGCGCGTTTATTTATCTTTATTGGTTTTGAGGATCTCCATGAACACTTCGGAGGGGACTTCCACGGTGCCGATCTTGCGCATCCGCTTCTTGCCCTCTTTCTGCTTTTCGAGGAGCTTCTTCTTGCGCGTGATGTCGCCGCCGTAGCACTTGGCGAGGACGTCTTTTCTCACCGCCTTCACCGTCTCGCGGGCGATGATCTTGCCCCCCACCGCCGCCTGCACGGGGATCTCGAACAGCTGGCGCGGGATGGCGTCCTTCAAGTTTTCGCACAGCGTCCTGCCGCGCGTATATGCCCTGTCTTCATGCACGATGATGGAGAGCGCGTCGCAGATCTCGCCGTTCAAGAGAATGTCGAGGCGGACGAGCTTGCTCTTTTCGTACCCCACGATCTCGTAGTCGAAGCTCGCGTACCCCTTGGTGCGGGACTTTAATTCGTCGAAGAAGTCGTAGACGATCTCATTGAGGGGAAGGCGGTATTCGAGCTTGACGCGGCGGGGATCGAGGTAGGTCATATCCTTGAAGACGCCGCGCTTATCCTGGCACAAGTCCATGATGGCGCCCAAATAATCGGGCGGGGAATACACTTCTGCCTTGACGATGGGCTCTTCCATGAACTCGATCTCGGAGACGGGCGGAAGATGCGAAGGGTTATCGACGAAAAATTCGGTGCCGTCCGTCTTGTGGACGCGGTAGGAGACGGAGGGCGCCGTCGTGATGATGTCGAGATTGAACTCGCGTTCGATGCGCTCCTGGATGATCTCCATGTGCAGCAGCCCCAAAAAGCCGCAGCGGAAGCCGAAGCCGAGCGCCACCGAATTGTCGGGCTCGAAGGTGAGCGAGGCGTCGTTGAGCTTGAGCTTCAAGATCGCCTCTTTGAGATCGAGGAATTTGCTGCCGTCGAGGGGGTAAATGCCGCAGAAGACGACGGGCTGCACCTTTTTGTAACCGGGAAGCGGTTGGGGCGCGGGGCGATCGGCAAACGTCACCGTATCGCCGACGGCGACGTCCTCGATGGACTTGATGGAAGCGGCGATATAGCCGACTTCCCCCGCCGCAAGCTTTTCTTTGGGCTGTAAGTGCGGCGCAAACGCCCCCACTTCGGTGACGTCGTACACCTTGTCCGAATTGAAGGACTTGATCTTATCCCCCACCTTGCAGGTGCCGTCTTTGAGGCGGACGAAGAGGATGACGCCCTTGTAGTTATCGTAATAGCTGTCGAAGACGAGCGCCTTCAAGGGAGCTTCGGTATCGCCCGAGGGGGGCGGCACTTGCTTTACAACCGCTTCCAAAATGTCGCGGATGTTGGTGCCTTCCTTCGCGGAGACACAGGGGCAGTTTTCGGCGTCGAGCCCGATGACGTCCTCGATCTCCTTCCTGCACTCGTCGATGCGGGCGGACTGCAGGTCGATCTTGTTGATGACGGGAACGATCTCGAGGTCGTTTTCGAGCGCCAGGTAGACGTTGGCGAGCGTCTGCGCTTCCACGCCCTGCGTCGCGTCGACGACGAGGATCGCCCCCTCGCACGCGGCGAGCGAGCGGCTGACTTCGTAGGTGAAGTCGACGTGGCCGGGGGTATCGATGAGGTTGAGCTCGTACTCCTCGCCGTCGAGGGCGGTGTAGTACATCCTCACGGGCGTGAGTTTGATGGTGATGCCGCGCTCGCGCTCGATGTCCATGCTGTCGAGGAGCTGTTCTTCCATGTCGCGCTTGCTCACCTGCCCGGTGAGCTCCATGATGCGGTCGGCGATGGTCGATTTGCCGTGGTCGATGTGGGCGATGATGCAGAAATTGCGTAAATTGCGGTTGGGTGATGCCATAGATGTTCCTTCTGTTTCTTCCCTGTTATTATAACGATTTTACCGCGGTTTTGCAAGTGCAATCGGCGGGAATGCGGGAAAAATTGCGAAGGAGGGGCGGCGGCTCCCCCATTTTGTTGACTTTCCCGCAAAAAGAACGTATAATAATACCGTTCGACACGAATTTACGCAGTTTTATGCGCATAAGCGCGCAAGTCCCGACCGTGCGGCGGGCGGCGCAAGGGCAACGGTATGCTTACACTCGATAAAGTCAAAGACGCGCAGCGCGTCCTCCATGAGGCGGCACTTACTACCGCCGTCATCCGCGCGAGCATCCCCTCGGAGGCAAAGATCTACCTCAAGACGGAGAACTTGCAGCGGACGGGCTCCTTCAAGCTGAGGGGCGCGTACTATAAAATTTCGCAGCTCTCCGACGAGGCGAAGTCGCACGGCGTCATCGCCTGCTCGGCGGGCAATCATGCGCAGGGCGTGGCGCTTGCGGCGCAGAAGAACCATATCCCCGCCGTCATCTGCCTGCCCGAGGGTGCGCCCATCTCCAAAGTGGAGGCGACGCGCTCGTACGGGGCGGAGATCTGCCTCGTGCCCGGCGTCTACGACGACGCCTACAACCGCGCGCTCGAACTTCAGAAAGAGCACAACTACACCTTCATCCACCCCTTCGACGACGAGGACGTCATCGCGGGTCAGGGGACCATCGGCCTGGAAATTTTGCAGCAGCTGCCCGACGTGGACGCCATCGTGGTGCCCATCGGCGGAGGCGGGCTCATCGCGGGCGTGGCGTTCGCCGTCAAGAGCATCAACCCGCGCGTGAAAATTTACGGCGTACAGGCGGCGGGCGCGCCCTCTATGGCAAATTCGCTGCACGACGGCGCCATCGAGACGCTCCCCTCCGTTTCGACCATTGCAGACGGCATCGCGGTGAAACAGCCCGGGCATCTCACCTTTGAGTTGTGCAAAGAATATGTGGACGACGTCATCACCGTGACGGACGACGAGATCGCTGCCGCCATTCTGACGCTCATCGAAAAGCAGAAGATGATCGCAGAGGGCGCGGGCGCGACGCCCCTTGCCGCCGTGATGGCGGGGAAACTCCCCCACCTTGCGGGCAAGAAGGTGTGCTGCCTCATTTCGGGCGGCAACATCGACGTCACTATTTTAAGCCGCGTCATCCAGAGAGGCCTTCTGATGACGGGCAGGATGTGTACGCTCAACATCGAACTTCTGGATAAACCAGGCCAGCTCGTCGCCGTTTCCGAGATCATCGCAAGATGCGGGGCGAACGTTGTCGGCGTCCACCACGAGCACGCGCACGCGGGCAGCGACGTCATCGGGTGTTCCCTTCGCATCGACATGGAGACCAAGGACTTCGGGCACATCGCCCTCATCCGCAGGGAGCTTGAGGATGCGGGGTTCAAGATCATCGAATAAAGAGGCGCGCTTAAAAAAGCCGCCTCGGACAAAGGGGCGGCGCTGAACGGAAAGGCTGCCCGAAACGAGGGCAGCGCTAAAAAATAAGTTGGAGGTCAGATATGCAGAAAATTTATACGGCGGATGCGCCCGAGGCGATCGGGCCCTATTCGCAGGCGGTGAGGACGGGAAGTCTGCTCTTTTCGTCGGGGCAGATCGCCATCGACCCGAAGACGGGCGAAGTTGTGGAAGGCGGCATTGCCGAACAGACGCAGCGCATCTGCGAGAATTTGAAAGCGGTGCTGGAAGCGGCGGGCTCCTCGTTGGAGCGCGTCGTGAAAACGACCTGCTTCCTTGCCGATATGGGCGACTTTGCGGCGTTCAACGCGGTGTACGGCGAGTACTTTACGGGAAGGCCCGCGCGCTCATGCGTGGCAGTGAAGGCGCTTCCGAAGGGCGTTCTCGCCGAAGTCGAGGTCATCGCCGAAGTCGAGCCGCAGAAATAAGGTTTTTTTGAATGAAAGAGCGCTCCCCGATAAAAGGGAGCGCTCTTTTCAAAGTATTTTTGTTTTAGATATTGACAACCGCCCGCCCCTATGGTATCATTGAGACATCATTTATAGGGAGGGAATTTTTATGGAACTTTCGGCTGTAAGCGCAAACGGGACTACCATTTTGTACGAAGAGAACTTCTGGTCAGGAAAAAAATATCTGTCCATCAACGGAGTCCCTGCGGTCAAGATCGCGAAAAAGCGGTTTCGCTTCACCGATGCAGACGGCAAAGAAACTTTTTATACCGTGCAGGGCAACTTTTTCAGCGGCGTGACGGTATCCACCGACTCTATGGAACACACCGTGCTTGCCAAAAACAAATGGTATGACTGGCTGATCCTCGCCCTCTCACTCGTCGGCATAACGCCAGCCATCATCCTCTGCGGGGCGCTCGGCGCAGGTTTAAGCACATTGTTCTGCGGCCTTGCCGCTCTCTTCAACATATCGCTCTCCCGCTCCAAGATGAACGTGGTAATGCGGTTCTTAGGGCAGCTTATCGTCATCGCCGCGGCAAACCTCGTATGGTTCTTACTGTGGTTCTTCCTCGCCGCACTCATCCTCGGCGCGCAACAGAATGCGGCAGCATTTGTCCTTCTGCTATAACATAATTTTACCGATCGAACAAAAGAGCGCTCCCCGATAAAAGGGAGCGCTCTTTCCTGTGGATAAGAACGTTTCGATACAAACTCTTCCCCGTTACTGTTGGAACAGCTCATTGGCGCGTTTAAGCATATGGGGGAAGTCGGAAAGTTTCATCTTTTTTTCCATGTCGCGGAATTCCGCCATGAACTGCAATGTCTTAGGCTCGCCCTTCATCCAGGCGATCTCCGTGCCCGTGAAGATGCCGCCGAACACTTCGTTGAACGCCTTCACCGCCCTCGGGTT
>CALVPY010000023.1 GCA_944354535.1 uncultured Clostridia bacterium | reverse complement strand
TCGATGCGGATATACTTGCTGATGAGGTGGCTCACGGACATCCGGTTGTAGCCGAACTGCTCGGCAAGCGAGGTGAGCGTGATGTCCTCGTCGGCGTGGTCGTAAATATATTGGATGATATTGGTGATGATGAAGTCGGAGGACTTCCTGTCTTCCTGCGCGGGGACGACGCCGTAGGCGGACACGATGTGATGGAGCAGCATGGAGGTATGCGCATACGCCTCCAGCGTGTCGAACTGTGACTTTCTGTCGCCGATCGAGGTCAGATAGTCGAGGATGGGCCTGTTGGCTTCGTGGTCGTTCAGCAGAACGGGCGGCGCCATGTTCGGATAGGTCTTGTGGAAGGGCTGCATGAACGTCTCGCCGAAGAGTACAAAGCCGATCTCCGCCTGTTCGTCGCAGAGATAACTGTGTACCTGTAAGCTGTCGATGAATACGCCCTCGCCCGCGCGGAGGGCGTATTCGTTTTTCCCGATGGTGACGGTCACGGCGCCCTCGTAGACGCAGTAGAGCTCCGCATTGCGGTGAAAATGCGCATAATAGCCGTCGGAGAGGTATTTTTCGGCGTGGAAGTAGTCGGCGCGGTCGCGCTGTGCTTCGAGCTGGAATTGCAGATACTTCTTGCTCTTCATACCGTTATTGTAGCACATCTTTCGCCGCATGACAAGGGGCAAAATAGTAAAATATTACACTTTTTGTGCTTATTTTATCCCGATCGGGTATCTTTTCTGACATTTCTCTGCCGAATTGTGCACGATAAGTCCGAATGCGGAAAAACGGGCTGCCGATCCGGGATCGGCAGCCCGTTCGCGGCGGGGCGGGTGTTTCACGCCCCGCCGCGCCATCTCCCCGCGATCAGGGCAGGTGTACTGTCAGTGCTGTATAGGAAGTCTTTTCAAAAAGCATACGAAGAACAAGAGGCAGGAGAGGATGGCGGAAATGAGTTCCGTCACCCAGAAGGCGTGCCATACGCCGACGGCGCCGAAGGGGAGGGAGAGAAGATAGGCGATGAGCACGATGACGAGATAACGCAGAAGGGAGATGACGAGCGAGGGCATCCCCATGCCGAGCCCTTCGAAGGTGCCGCTGATGACGACGGATAGCGCCGAGACGATAAACCCCGCCGAGATGATGCGAAGGGCGGAAGCGCCCGCCTCGATGGTCGTTTGCGTCTCCGAAAACAGCCCCATGAGCTCCCGGGGGATAGCAAGGCAGAGCACGGTGCCGATTGTCATCACGCCGATGCTCAAAAGCAGCGTCAGGCGGAAGATGGAAAGCACGCGGTCTTTGCGCCCCGCGCCGAGGTTGTATCCGACGAGGGGGCGGATGCCCTGCACGATGCCGCTTACCGTGAAGTAGATGAAGGTCTGCAATTTATAGTAGACGCCGAGGATAAGCACATATGTCTCCGCAAACGCCGCAAGGATGGCGTTGAGCAGGGTGATCATGAAGGAGGGCAGCGCCATGTTGAGCGAGGCGGGGATGCCCACCGCATAGAGTTTGAGGGCGATCTTTTCCTTCGTCGCTTTGCCGAGGCGGATCTTGACGGGGATGTTCGCCCGCCAGAAGACGATGAGATAGGTAAGGAGGGAGAGGCACTGCCCGATGCCCGTTGCGAGCGCCGCGCCCATAACGCCCATTTCGGGGATGGGCCCGAGGCCCGAGATGAAGATGGGGTCGAGGATGATGTTCGCGACGGCGCCCACCGCCATGCAGAACATCGTCGTTATCATTTTGCCCGTCGCCTGCAAAATTTTCTCGAAGGCGAGGCTCAATGTGAGCACGGGCGAAAAGGCGATGACGACATAGAAGTATTCGAGCCCGTAGGAGACGGTCATTTCGTCCTTCGTGAACATGCGGAGGAAGGGTGCGATGAAGAGGCAGCACAGCCCCGCGAGCAGCACGCCGTGGACGGCGCTCAATATGACGCCGAGTGCGGAGGCGCGGTCGGCTTCGCGGTAGCGCTCCGCCCCCAGATAGAAGGCGACCGCCGCGTTGATGCCCACGCCGAAGCCGATGCCCACGGCGTTCGCAAGGTTTTGCAGCGGGAAGACGAGGGAGACGGCGGTCATGGCGCTCTCGTTCCATTGCGCGACGAAGTAACTGTCGACAATGTTGTAGAGCGAGTTGATGAGCATGGAGAGGACGATGGGAAGCGCCATCTTCAGCACGAGCGGCAGGACGGGCTTTTCTTTCATGAAGGTCTGATCCATAAGTTGGCTCCTTTGCGTTGGGGGTCGAGGGCGGCTGCCCGAACGGGCGAGCAGGGGGGAGGCGGCTGCTGCCCGAACGGGCGAGCGCGGGTTTCGTATGAGGCGTGCGGGGTTCTGTGGGGCGTGCTCGGGGGGATAAGAGGCGCGCATGGGGCGCTCTATAAGGCGCGCAGGGCGAATTTTGCCGCAAAAAAGCCACACGGCGGCGGGGCTGTGTGGCGAAAAGATGACTGAGCAGGAAAAATCCACAACGATTTTCGTGCCGTTATCATATCACGGCAACGGGGCGGCGGTCAAGCGATTTTGCGGGGGAAAACAGCGGGTGCGTGGCGGCGCCGCGGCAAAGCCGCGGCGCCGCCACGCGCTTACAATGATTTTTATTAAATTCAAAGGGGATACTTGATTTTTGAGGGCAAATGTGATATAGTGGAATAGCCCAACAATTGAATGCCAAAGCAAGTGATACGATGAGGCATTTCGTATCTCTTTTCCGTGTGTTTTAGAATAAGAAATGTAAATCGATTTTAGTATAGTTGCAAGCCAAGATATCAAATATACAATATTTTTAGTTTGAGTCTGTCTTCATCTATAAATTGGGGAAAACCTTGCAATTTATTATTTTTCATGATATAATGTAAACAACTTAAACGATAGAAATTGTATGCTCTTCAAAATAATGCGAGGAGGAAATTTGATGAGGCTCAAAAAATTATTATTTCTTTTACTGATTCTCCTTATTTCTGTACTTTTAATCGGTTGCAGCCAAGGTTCCAGAAAAACTGTTGTTACATATGTGGCGGATGATAATGTAGTGGCCATCATCGATTTCATTGATGATGAACCACAGGTCGAAATTCCGGACGTACCTGAAAAGGCGGGCTATACGGGCGCATGGGAAGAATACGAACTGACCTTGGGTAACGTGACGGTCAATGCCGTCTATACCCCCATAGAATATACCGTTACGTTCATGGCCGACGATGTGACTGTCGGCGCGGACAGCTACACGGTAGAAGACAAAGAAATTACCGAACCGGAAGTACCCGAAAAGGCGGGCTATACGGGTATATGGGAAGAATACGAACTGACCTTGGGCAACGTGACGGTCAATGCCGTCTACACCCCTATAGAATACACCGTCACGTTCATGGCCGACGGTGTGACTGTCGGCGCGGACAGCTACACGGTAGAAGATAAAGAAATTACCGAACCGGACGTACCTGAAAAGGCGGGCTATACGGGCGTATGGGAAGAATACGAATTGACCTTGGGCAACGTGACGGTCAATACCGTCTATACCCCCATAGAATACACCGTTACGTTCATAGCCGACGATGTGACTGTCGGCGCGGACAGCTACACGGTAGAAGACAAAGAAATTACCGAACCGGAAGTACCCGAAAAGGCGGGCTATACGGGTGCATGGGAAGAGTACGAACTGACCTTGGGTAACGTGACGGTCAATGCCGTCTATACCCCCATAGAATACACCGTTACGTTCATAGCCGACGATGTGACTGTCGGCACGGACAGCTACACGGTGGAAGACAGAGAGATTACCGAACCGAACGTACCCGAAAAAGCAGGCTATACGGGCGTATGGGAAGAATACGAACTGACCTTGGGCAACGTGACGGTCAATGCCGTCTACACGCCGAAACAATATACCGTCACGACTGAAAGCAACAGTAACATGGGAGAGGTTACACCAAGCAACGTTTATGACTACAATAGTTCGGTTACCATTACGGCAAAACCCTATCTCGGATATAAGTTTGTCGGTTGGTATAGCGGAGAGGATTTCTTAACATCCGACTTACAATATACTTTTACTGTACCGTTCTATGATTGTGTATTCCGAGCGGAATTTGCAGTGAAAGAAGAAATGGAAAACTTTATCTTTACCGCGGATTTCAATACATGTCAAATTACAGGGGTGAAAGACGTTTCTGTTTTGCAGATAAACGTACCCGATTATATAACGGGAATCGAATGCGGGGCTTTTATAGATTGTCAATCCGTCATTGAGATTAAATTACCGTTAACACAACATCTCGGATATTATTTTGGAACAACAAGCAGTTTTGAAAATAATTTATATGTTCCGTATTCTTTGCAAACTGTTATTATAAACGATATTGGCCAGCAAAGTATACCATATCATGCCTTTTCTGGTTGTGAGTATTTAGTTGACATCGTAATTCCTCAAAATATAACAAGTATTGATTATGGTGCATTCTTTGGCTGTACCAGTCTTGCGGATATAGTTATTCCTAATGGCGTACAAAATATAAATTCCCAGGCATTCTATAATTGTAGTGGTCTTACGAATATAGTTATCCCCGATAGTGTAACGAGTATTGGAGACGATGTATTCTCCGGCTGTAGTAGTCTTACGAGTATAATTATTCCCGATGGAGTAACGAGTATAGGATACGGTGTATTCTCCGGCTGTAGTAGTCTTACGAGTATAATTATTCCCGATGGAGTAACGAGTATAGGATACGGTGTATTCTCCGGCTGTAGCAGTCTTACGGAAATCGTTATTCCCAATAGCGTACGAAATATAGGAGACTCTGCATTCTCCGGCTGTAGCAGTCTTACGAGTATAAACATTCCCGATGGTATAAGAGGGATAGGTGAGGCTGTATTCTTCGGTTGTAGCAGTCTTACGGAAATCGTTATCCCCGATAGCGTACGAATTATAGGAAACTATGCATTTTCCGGCTGTAGCAGTCTTACGAGTATAATTCTGCCCAATAGCATAAGAAATATAGGCGAAAAAACATTCTATAACTGTAGTGGCCTTACGAATATAGTTATCCCCGATAGTGTTACGAGTATAGGAGATTCTGCATTCTCTGAATGTAGCAGTCTTACGGATATAGTTATCCCCGATGGTATAACGAGCATAGGAAATTCTGTATTCTCTGGTTGTAGCAGTCTTACGAGAATCGTTATTCCCGATGGTATAACGAGCATAGGAAATTCTGTATTCTCTGGTTGTAGCAGTCTTACGAGAATCGTTATTCCCGATGGTATAACGAGCATAGGAAATTCTATATTCTCTGGTTGCAGCAGTCTTACGGAAATCGTTATTCCCGATAGCGTAACGAGTATTGGATACTGGGCATTCTATCACTGTAGTAACCTTATGAATATAGTTATTCCTGATGGTGTAATATCCATAGGAGATACTGCATTCTCTGAATGCAGCAGTCTTACGGAAATCGTTATCCCCGATAGTGTAACGAGTATTGGAAACGATGTATTCTCCGGCTGTAGCAGTCTTACGAGTATAATTATTCCCGATGGAGTAACGAGTATAGGGAAATCTGCCTTCTCTGGTTGTAGCAGTCTTACGAAAATCGTTATTCCCGATGGTATAACGAGCATAGGAAATTCTACATTTTCTGACTGTAGTAACCTTACGGATATAGTTATTCCTGATGGTGTAACGAGCATAGGAGAGTATGCATTCTGGAGCTGTAGCAACCTTAAGAGTATAGTCCTACCCGATAGCATAATCCGTATTGAAGATTCTGTTTTTTTTGGTTGTGATAATCTTACTTCTTATTATTACAAAGGAACTGTGGAGCAATGGAATGCGATTTCCGTCGGCAACAACAATTTTTACTTTGCCGCAGCTACAATTTATTATTATATCGAAAATGAAACAGACATCCCCGATGATGGCGGAAATTATTGGCATTTTGCCGATGATGGCGTAACGCCCGTTATTTGGACAAAAGAAACAATTTAAGAGCAAATCTCTTTCAAAGCCGCTCCGCAAGGGGCGGTTTTGCTATATATAAAACAAAGCAAAAAATAGGACGAAAAATAAAAATGGCAGTAAGGCGTGCGCTTGGTATATACAAGTCGGCGGCAGAGCTGACGGCGCGGCTGACGCCGCGCCGTCACCCGCTCGCTGCGCTCGACAGCGTCTCGCGCGGTAGAGCCCGCGCTTCGGTCAGGAAACGGCGCGCACAATGCGCCGTTTCCAAGCTCGCAAATGGCAAAGAGCCCACCTCGTCGCGGCAAGGCGGTTTGGTCTGCGGCGCGCTTCGTTTGCCGCATGACCTTATACGCCTGCCGCTCCTCTTCCCACAAAACTCGCCATGCGATTTTTGTGGGAACCCTGAAAGCAAGAAAGCATTTGCTCGCCCCCGAGAAGGCGCCAAGGGAAATATGTCTGCTCCGACGAGGAGGCGCCTGCAATAAGGTGGTTTTTTCCGCCGCGGGCTCTTGACAGAAGGTGGCGGATGGGGTATGATAGAGGGCGAGGGAATCCTATGATCGAAAACATCCTCTTTGACCTCGACGGGACGCTCACCGAACCCTTCGAAGGCATCACCAATTCCGTCCTCTATGCCCTCCGCAAATGCGGCATCGAGGAGCGGGACAGGGCAAAACTCAAAGCGTTCATCGGGCCGCCGCTGCTTTCGTCCTTTTCGGAATTTTACGGCATGACGCAGGAAGAAGCCCGCCGCGCCGTCCGATTTTACCGCGAGTACTACGAAGGGAAGGGGCTTTTCGAAAACGCGGTCATCGCGGGCATCCCCGAACTTCTCGGTGCCCTGCAAAACGAGGGGTGCCGCCTCTTTGTGGCGACGTCCAAGCCCGAGCCCTTCGCGGAGCGCATCATCGAGCGCTTCGCCCTTTCTCCGTACATTGCGCGCGTCTTCGGGGCGAGCCTCGACGAAACGCGCATCGAAAAGGGGGATGTCATCGCATATGCCTTAAAAGAGAGCGGCATCGCGAAGGAGAGCGCCCTCATGGTGGGGGATCGGAAGCACGACATTCTGGGCGCGAAGGAGAACGGCATCCGTTCGATGGGCGTGCTGTTCGGCTACGGCAGCCGCGAGGAGCTTACTTTTGCGGGCGCGGACCTGATCGCCGAAACGCCCGAGGAAGTCTTTAAGCTCTATCAAAAAATCAAAGGCGCGTGAGCGCGGAGCGCGGCAGGGTCTGCCGCAAAGGAGCAAACGATGTTTGGTTGGGCATTTTTGGGCTGCGGCAATATCGCCGAGCAAGTCGCGAATGAGCTCGCGGGTGAAGCGGGGCAGAAGGTCGTCTCCTGCTGGAACCGCTCGCCCGAGCGTGCACAAAAGTTTGCCGTCAAGTACGGCGCGCGGGCATATCTGACGGCGGAGGAGGCGTTGAAGGCGGAGGGCGTGAACGCCGCCTATATCGCCGTGACGGCAGATCAACACCTCGGCTATATCCGCCTGTGCCTCAATGCGGGCGTGCCCGTCCTTTGCGAAAAGCCCTTCACCGTCAACGCGGGGGAGGCGGAGCAAGCCTTCGCACTCGCCAAAGAAAAGGGGCTGTATCTTTGCGAAGCCATGTGGACGTGGTTCAATGCGCCCGCACTCACCGTCCGTAAGTGGCTGCCCAAGCTCGGCGCGGTCAGAAAGGTGACTGCCAAGTACTGCGTGTCCATTTCGGGCAATCCCCGCCTCGTCGATCCCGTGCGCCTCGGCGGTGCGCTCGTCGATATCGGCGTCTATCCCATCCGCTATACTTACGAACTCTTCGGCATGCCGAAAAAGATCGTCTGTGAGGGGAGCGTCGAGGGCGGCGTCGACCACAAGGAGAAGGTGACGCTGCTTTACGACGGCTTTGAAGCCGAGCTTATGATCGATATGGACGAATTCAAGGGCGAAGAGTTCGTCATCGAGGGCGAGAAGGGCACGATTTGCGTGCCGTGGTTCCACGCGGCGCAGGAAGTCCTTCTCACGGGCGAAGAGGAGGCGCGCTTTGAGGACGGCTCGCCCAAGTATGCCGTGCAGCTGCGGCGCGCTGCGGAGGAGATCGCAAACGGGTGCAAAGAGAGCGCCTTCTGCCCGTCTTCGCACACGGTGGACGTCATGCGCATCCTCGACGAATGCAGGCGGCAGATGGGGCTCGTCTATCCGAGCGAACGCTGAGCGCATGGCATGATGCAGCATTTCGCGCGGCATTTTGGCGGCAAAAACCGATATGATACAGCCGAAGAGGGGGAAATAGACCGCTTTTCGGCTGTTTTTTGTTCAGTCATGGTCCGGTCATGGCGGTGTCACACAAAGTCGTGACGGAATATGAGTTTGACCGCGCAGGGAAGAGCGGTATAAATATAATAGAAGGAGGTGAGCCTCTTGAAGACTTATATCATTACCGGTGCCAACGGTTTTTTGGGCAATAACATCATCCGTCTCTTACAGGAGGAGGCGTGCGATATCCGCGCCCTCGTGCTGCCCGATGACAAACTGCATTCCCTCGAAGGGCTGCGGTGTACCGTCTATCGGGGCGACGTCACGAAAAACGAGACGCTTTCCGAGATCTTTACCGTTCCCGACGGGGCAGAAGTCATCGTTATCCACTGCGCCGCTATCGTCACGGTCAAATCAAAGTTCAACCCCAAAGTGTACGATGTCAACGTCAACGGCGCCCTCAACATTGCCGAAAGGGCGCTTGCGATCGGGGCGCGGCTCGTGTATGTTTCGAGCGTACACGCCATCCCCGAACGCGGGCAGAAGATCATCTGCGAGACAAAGCAATTCGATCCCGCCCTCGTCACGGGGCAATATGCCAAGACGAAGGCGGAGACTGCGAACGCCCTCTTGAAGATGGTGAACGAGCGCGGGCTCGACTGCGTGATCGTGCATCCTTCGGGCATGCTCGGGCCGTATGATTTCGGCCACAGCCACTTAACGCAGCTCGTGCTGGATTTTAGCAACGGCAAACTCACGGCGTGCGTCAAGGGCGGCTATGACTTTTCCGACGCGCGCGACGTGGCGGCGGGCATCCTGAGCGCCGCAGAGCGCGGCAGGACGGGCGAGTGCTATATCCTCTCCAACCGCTATGTGGAGATCAAGGAACTGCTCGATACCATCAGCGAGGTGCGCGGCACCAAGAAGATCAGGACGGTGCTCCCCATGTGGCTCGCAAAGGCCACCGCGCCCCTTTCGGAAGTCTACTATGCCATCCTGAAACAGCCGCCCCTTTATACGCGCTATTCGCTCTATACCATCTCTCATCACGTCGAATTCTCCAACGAGAAGGCAAAGAAGGAGCTCGGTTTTTCCAACCGCTCTATCCGCGAGACGGTCGCAGATACCGTCGCATGGCTGCGGAAGGAGGGGCGTATCTCGTAGGCGTCCTTTCGGGGTGCGGCGGAGTGAAAAGACAGTTGGTTCAAGAAGAAAAGGGCGGGCGTCCGCAAGGCTGCGGACGCCCGCCCTTTTTGCGTTTTTCCATGTTTGGGAGCGTCCCGAACGGAGCATCTTTCGGGGCGGTCGTGTGTTTGCGGCGAACTTTCCGCCCCCGCCGCGCACGGGAGCGGTAACGTAAGTTTTTGCCCGCGAAACGCCCGTTTTGGGGTGAAATTGCGCTTTCACGGGTAAAATCGGCCGATTTTTGCGTTGTTAAGGCGCAGAAAAACTGCTCTTTTCGGGGCAGTTGAGAAGCTCAAACACAAAGATCATTATTTCCTGAAAATTCTTTTCGTGAAAGTATCCGATTTTACATTACAAATCGGAAAAATGCGTCCGTAAAATCGGACATGACGCAAAACTTCAATAAATTCTCAAAATACAATCGAAATTCAATCAGTATAGTACAAATTTTGAGCGCCAAAAAATTTTTTTCTTCCGAATTTCCCGATTCCTATTTACATTACTTGTAATGTGTGTTACCATAAAACCGCAAAATCGGACAGACATTTTTTTGAAAGGGAGTACTCCCTTTCTGCTATCCTGGAAGGATAGCAGAAAAAAAACTTTACTCGGAAGAAGAGCAGAAAAAGCACGAAGAAAGAGCAGGCAAGGGGGAATGCGGATGCAGAGGAAAGCCGTTACGCTCGAAGATATCGCCGAGCGGCTGGGAACGTCGAAAAATACGGTCAGCCGTGCGCTTCGGGACTGCACGGACATCGGCGCGGAAATGAAGGAAAAAGTCAAGCAGACTGCGGCAGAGATGGGATACGTTCCCAACAAGATCGCAGGTTTTTTGCGTTTTAAGCGCTCCAATATCATTGCCGTCGTCATCAGCTCCATGACCAATCCCTTCTTTTCCGTCTGTATGGATTACTGTGCCGATTATATGGCAGAGAAGGGGTATCGTCCGCTCATCTCCCTCGTGCGGGGGACTTTGGATGTCAGCCATATCATCTCCTGCATCCAGAACGGGGCGTGCGGCATCCTCACCTTTATGGATGTGTCGAGGGAAGGCGTCGATTACTGCGAACAGAACAAGATCCCGCTTTTGGCCTGCGGGCTGAAGCCGCAGGAGGATCGCGTGAGCGCCATCTATTCGGACGATTACCGTGGTTCGCAGCTTGTGGCGCAGCAGGCGATCAAAAACGGGGCGAAGAGGCCGTGCTATGTGGGCGGTTCGAAGAACTGGAACTACGACGGCAGGCAGGAAAGTTTCCGCGTCGCGCTCAAGAGCGCCGGGCTGGAGTGCGACCTCTATTCCTATAATTATTACGGGAAGGAGAAGTCGTTGGAAAAGATCCGTCAGGGGGTCTTGGAGAACGGGAACGACTTCATCTTCTGCTTCAACGACGAGATCGCGGCGGGCGTGCAGGAGGTGATGGAGAAGACGGACTACCGGGGCGACATCTACGGGGTCGATCGGTTTTCGGAGTATCTTCCCTACTGCCGCAAAATAAAGAGCGTAGGGGGGAAGCTGAGCACCATCGGGAAGAGGAGCGCGCAGCTGCTCATCCGCAAGATCGAGAAGTACGACGGGAAGGTCATACGCGAGATCTTCCCCGTCGAACTCAATACCCTCGAGCCGCAGTAGGCGGCGGAAGCAAAACATTCGGATTTTGGAGCGGAAACGCTCATAAGGAGGATCAATATGAGGACGAAATGGCGGGCTCTGTTCATCGCCGGCGTCATGGCGCTGATGATGGCTCTGTTGGTCGGCTGCGCAGGAGCGGGGGAAAAACTTCCCGTAACGCCGCCCGACGATACGGACAAGACGAGCGAGTACGGTGAACTCAGCATCGAGGATGTGAAGGTGAACATCGATCAGTACAAGCACTATACGTTTGCCGAGATCGAACCCGTGTTCTCGAAGCCCGAGAAGGCAGAGGAACTCACCTATACTTACGACACGGATAAGATCAAGATCGAGGGCAACATCGTGACGCCCCTGAAGCGGACGGACGAGGTCGTCAACGTGCGCGCAGAGAGCGAGCATTTCAACGTCATCTTCCGTGTGGAAGTGGAGGTCATCCGCTACAGCGGCGACAACGCCCCGATGGAAACCTTCTTCGATACTTCGAGGTTTTCGGGGCAGATCGTCTCTCTTGCGGAGAAGTGCAGGGCGATCAATGAAGATACGACGCTCTTCATCGGCGACAGCTTCATGGACGACTATTTCATCGGCGAGTATATGCAGACGTATGCCGCCGACAAGGAAGTGATGCACGCGGGCATCAGCTCGACGACTTCCTATCATTGGGAGGCGGTGTTTGAGGACATCATCGGCGATACCGCGCCCAAGAATATCGTACTGCACATCGGAACGAACAACTTCTATGACGCACGCGACGGCGTGGAGTTCACCGAAGCGAGCCTCACCCGCCTCATGATGTACCTGCATACGACCTATCCGACGAGCAGCATCTGGTGGTTCAACATCACGCAGCGGACGGATACCTCGTTTGCGGAAGAGGTGAGCGAGACCAACGACTACATGGCAGAGTGGTGCGCGCGGTACGACTGGATCACCTGCGTGGATACCTGTTCGAAGATCACGGCGGGTATGCTCAGAGACGGCATTCATCCCAAGACGGAAAATTACAAAGTCTTTACCGACGCGCTTGCCGAGGCGGGATGTGAGATCGTGACCAAATAAAGAATGAGGAGGAAGATATGAAAAGGACCAAGCTCATTGCAGCAAGTCTTTCGCTGCTGCTGGTGTTCGGCAGCGCGCTCACGGGCTGCACGGCACAGGAGTATGAACTCTCATACTACGGCGGCGAGGACAAGGACAGCAGCGGCAGGACGGTATATAATACCCAGCTCTTTTACGCCAACTATAAGCAGCAGGGCTATCCCGATCCCGATGTTCTCGACGACACGGCGCGTTCCGGGTATTACTATCTCTACGGGACTTCGGGCAGCTTCACCACGATGCGCTCGAAAGATCTCGTGAATTGGGAGGATGTCGGCCCCACGTTTTTGCAGCGGCAGTCCGATGCCGTGCGCAGGGCGACGTCGAGCAACCTGTGGGCGCCCGAAGTCGTCTACGACGAGGATACGGAGCTCTACTATCTGTTCTTCAGCGCCACGCCCGAAGCAGACGGAACGTACACCGACGCCAATGCCAAACAGGGCATCGTGCGCAATTCGCATATGTACAATATGTATGTTGCGACGTCGGAATCTCCCGAAGGACCGTTCACCATGGTCGATTTCGGCCTGGAAGAGAACTGCCACGAGTTTGAGCAGGCGGACGGCAGCGTGAAGGGGCGCGTCCACAACGGCTACAACACCGAGGCGGGGCACGTCCTCGATATGACGGCGGAGGACGAGTTCACGGGCAAGTATGCCTATGTCTATTCGCGGGAGGACGGCCTCTATTATGAAGCCGCATTCCCGCACTACTATGCGAGGTACTGCCTGTTCGCTCCCGATGAACTGTATAAGTTCAACGACCGCATGGGTATCATGCAGAGCGGCGACGACGCGGACAAGGTCGGGCTCGTTTGGAACGCCGGCTACTTCGGCAACATCGACCCGCATCCCTTCGTCGATCCCGTGACGGGCGAAAAATATCTCTACTGCAATATGTCGCGCCCCACGGCGATCATGGTCGTGCATATGTTCGACTGGCTGACCCCCGACTGGGAGAACGCCGCCATCTGTACGGCGGGAAATTACTACACGGTGGAAGATTGGGAAAAAGGCGTCAACCGCGGCGTCAGCTACGAGGCGACTTCCTGCAACGAGGGCCCTCACGTCCTCTATCATGAAGATGCGAACGGAAAAGGACTGTACTATCTCACGTTCTCCGTGAACGACTACGGAACGAGCGCTTACCAGGTGGCGATCGCCATCTCCGAGAGCCCCATGGGCCCCT
Organism: uncultured Clostridia bacterium; assembly: GCA_944354535.1. Lineage (GTDB taxonomy): Bacteria > Bacillota > Clostridia > Christensenellales > Borkfalkiaceae > Gallimonas. Next base: position 24,458 of record CALVPY010000023.1, on the reverse strand, counting down.
TCCGTAAGCTGACGGAAGAGGAAGGGGGACTGCTTCTGTGCTCCTCGACGACGGAGAGCCAGACCATCTCCGGCGCGGGGCATCACTCCTTTGCGACGCTGGGCGATCAGCTCTATATCGTCTATCACCGCCACCGCGACTACGACATCGCGGGCGCTGACCGCTATACGGCTGCGGACGAGATGAAATGGATCACGGTGAAGGATAAGGACGGGAACGATATGGAAGTGCCCTACGTCAACGGCCCGACCGATTCCCTGCAGCCCCTGCCCGAAGCGGTGAGCGGCTATAAGAATGTTGCCGAGGGGATGGAAGTCACCTGTACGGACGCCTCCGCCGAAGCGGCGTACGTGACGGACGGCCTGCTCTCCGTCCATAAGACGGCCAACGATGTGTACATGAGCTACGTCCGCGAGACGTATATCTCCGAAACGGCAACGTTTACCCTGGATTTCGATGCGGCGACGACCATCCGCGCGATCATGGTGTACAATTCGGCGTTCGAGCGCTCCATGTTCTACAACATTCCGAAGATCGAACTGACGCTCGCGGACGGCAGCAAGCGCGTCATGCACGATCTCGCCTTCGATATCGGCGAGTACTGTCAGGTGGGCGGTGCGGACGGCGACCGCGTCATCTATCTGATGTCCGGTTCGGCGCTGTTCACGGAGTTCTACGACATCGAAGTGACTTCCGTCAGCATCACGGTGGAAGTGCCCGAAGATCAGGAGAGCGTCGGCATTTCCGAGATCCGTATTTTAGGGAAATAAGGAGGAAGCATGATGAAAAAGACAGCAAAGATGATAACGGCGCTCCTCTGCCTTTCCGCGGTCTGCTCTGCGGCAATGCTTTCGGGCTGCGAGAAGAAGGTGGAGTATATCCCCGACCCTGAGCCTTATCAGTTCACCAACCCCGCTCCCCCTCAGGCAGAGACGGATGCGGATATGACCATCGACGGCGTCCTCGACGAGGCGCGCTGGAGCGAATCGCGCTGGCTGTACGCCGTGGACGTCATGAACGCACAGCAGTACGCCGACATCGAATTTACGACTTCGTACGGCGAAAAGGGCGTCTACTTTGCGATCAAGGTAGAAGAGACGGGCACCAATATCTATGTGAATCCCAACAGAACGTCCTATTACAACAGCTGCATCGAGATGTACATGGGGCCCGCGACGGACGGCGGCGATTCCCCCCGCTGCTTCGAGTTCGACTTTCTGGCGGACGGTTCCTATGAGTCCAAGCTCAACTACAACGGCTGGAACGGAGCCAAGACGACATACGAAAAGATGCCCGTCGTCGCCGCAACGACTTTGGGCGGCGAAGTCAATACGCTCGAGTGCTACGGCTATATCATCGAGGCGTTTTTCCCGTGGGGCTTTTTGGAATTTGCCGACTACGATGTGGAGACGCAGGAGCAGCGCGATTCGCTCATCCTCGGCATCGACCCCGTGCATATCTTCTCGCTCAGATATGATGGGACCGATCTCAACGGCGACAGATTCTGGTCCGACTGGGCGGCGGATTACATCCCCGTCGGCTTTCAGAACCCTTCCACCTTCTTCAAATTCGGCAAGGACGGGCTCATCGCCTACGACTACACCGTGACCTATACGGGCAGCGGCAGCGGTACGCTGGAAGAAGAGCACGGCTGGGATTACTTCCTGGCAGAGGGGACGCCGACGTTCGTCATCCGGACGCTCAACGGCGCGGAAGTCACTTCCTTCAAAGTCAACGGCGTCGACTGCACCGGGCAGCTCTCCTTCTCGGGCGGCATCTACACCTATGAAGCCAGGAATGCGAGGGAAGATCTCGAATTCGAAGTCGAGATCGGCTGAGAACAAAAGTGAGCGCCGTGTGCGCTTTCGATAAATCTAATTTGTGAGGAGGAAAAATATGAAGAGCAAGAAGGCATTGCTGATCGCGGGTCTCGCAGTCGTTTCCGGCCTTTCGTTCGGGGCGTTCGCCGCCTGCGTCGATACGCCGGATGAACCCGAGCATACGCACAGTTATACGCAGTGGGCGCATGACGAAGATCAGCATTGGAAGGTCTGTCCCGAGGACGGCGCCATCGACGAGAGCTCGCGCGAAGATCATATCTTCGTCGCTGGCGAGTGTGAATGCGGCGCGGAAGAGACGGTCGTCGAACATACATACGGTTCGGCATCCGGGCAGGTGAAACTGCGCAAATTCGGCAAATTCGTCGACGATTATTCGGGCGTCAGCATCGATATGGGTAGCGACGACGTCACCGTCGATTACGACGCCGCGACGGGCGAATTTACCATCGAAGACATCATTGCCGATACGCCCTACACCCTGACGGTGTCTAAACCCGGCTATCAGGACTATACGATCAACGTGCAGGTCGGCGAGGACGAGAACGTCGTCCTCGGCGGGTCGCGCGGCATCGTGCTCGAGTATGAGATCTTCGAATCGCTGCTCGGCTGGGATTGGGAGAAGATCGACTTCTCGAACGCGAACGCAGAGAACGCCACACTCGGCTATTCGGGCCCCGGCGGCACGTTCAGCGTCCTCACGAAGGACAGCTTCGAAGAAGTTGCCGCAACGGTCGGCCTCAACTGGAACTTCAGTACCAACGGCCAGCACACGCAGGGCATCATCCTCCTGTTCGAAGATGGCCGGCACGCCGTGGTGCGCTATCATAACGGCGACGGCTACGGCAACATCCAGTACTACAACGGACACAACAACGGTTCTTGGGAAATGATCCCCGAAAGCAAAAGCGTCTTTACGGGGATGAACGAGTGGGGCGAGCTGCCCATCTACAATCTCACGGCGGAGGAGCGCGCGGAGATCACTACGGGCGAAGGGACCGACCTCACCGTGGCAGTGAAGGGCGGCGAACTCGTCACCTATTTCGGCGGGACTGAGATCGGCACCTATGCGCTGCCCGAGGGCGTCGGCAAAGTGCGCGTCGCTTACTTCTCGTGGGATACGGCAAGCAACGTCACCATTCCCTTTGCGATCGCCGAAGACCCTTCCGCTTCGATCGTCCCTGCGATCTCGGTCAATAAGCCCTCCGAGGAGGGAGCGGCTGCGGCGAACGTCACGGCAGACAAAGATTCCTATGTGCTGGGCGATGACATCACGCTCAATGTGACCGTTCCCGACGGCTATATGCTCAACTCGCTGCTCGTCAACGGCAGGGAGATGAAGAGCAGCGTCACGGACGGTGTGCTTACGACGAAGGCCGCGCGCATGAATATGATCGTCGAAGCGGAGTTCATGGAAGAAGTTCCCGTCGCGCTCGATCTCATCGTCACGGGCGACAGGTCGGGTACGAGAGAGCCCCTGCCGCAGGGGACGGTCGTCACCTTCAAAGACACCGACTACTCCTTCGTCGTGGGCGAGAACGGCAGGATCACGGCGCCTTCCGTCATCAAGAACCTCTATACCGTCGTCGTGGACGGCTACTATGAACAGCAGATCCAGTTTGACGAGACGCTCACGTCGATCGAACTCGAATACCAGATGTTCGTGGACGGTTCCGACGGGCACTATCCCCTCAGCGATTTCGATCTGACCAATGCCGTCAACGGTGAGTTTACCCACCTCTCGGGCTGGGGCATCGGGCTGCTCTCCAACGAGCACTTTACGGGCGACCTTGCCTTCTCGCTCACGAGCAAGATGGGCAACCATACCCAAAAGGAATTCGTCGTCATCCTCTTTGAGGACGGCAGCTTCTTCGCAGCCTCCAGCTGCGGCGGCAGCGAAGGCGATTTCCGCATCGAGAACTATCCCTCGGGGAGCAGCCTCGGCTGGGGCAATAACAACCCGTTCAAGAACAACATCAACCCGAGCGGCGCGTGGGATTACAAGAACGCCTTCGGCGAGGTGCTCTACGGCACGAACAATCCGTCGGCGGAGCTCGCGGCGCTGCGCGCAAAGTGGGCGGGCGAAGGCTTTGATCTGAGGCTCGTCAAGCAGGGCGCGGTGATCTACGTGCTTGCCGACGACGTCTTCATCGACTGCTTCACGCTCGACGAAAAGTATGCCGATATGGACTATCAGTTCGGGTACATCGTCTGGAATCCCGCAAACAATTGGACGTATTCCTTCGATTACACGACGGACGTTTCGCAGTATCTCAAAGACGCAACTCCCGTTATCGCGGCTGCGCAGAACGGCACCGTTGCGCTTGAGAAGGACAGCTATACCATCGGGCAGACGGCGGTCATTTCCATCGAGCCCGCACAGGGCTACCGCCTCGAAAAGCTCATGATCGACGGGCGTGATATGACAACCTCCGTCGCCGACGGCAAGCTGGAGATCCGCGTGGACAGCGTTTACGAGATCGAGGCTTCCTTTGCCGAGGTCGCGTTCACCGACGTCACCGTGAATATCACGGGTCACAAGTACGATGTAGCCGGCAATTCGCTCGAAGGGCAGGAAGTCACGCTCTCCGACGGCACCAATACCTACACCGCTTCCGTGACGGACGGCATCGCAGTATTTGAAGATGTGCCGTCAGGTTCGAACTATACGCTCTCTGCCGAAGGGTACGTTCCCGAAACGGGGCTGGAAATCACCGAAGACGGGCTTACAGAGGCGGAGCTCACGCTCGAATTCGATCTGTTTGAAAATCTGACCATTGCCTGGGGCTGGGGCGATAATGCCGACCTGAGCGATCAGAACGACGGCAGCATCATGCACGCGAGCGGCGATACCGAATGGGTCTCGAGCAAGATCCCCTTCGGCGACGTCGCCATCACCGTTGCGACCGTTGTCGACGGTCAGCGGCAGGGCGTGTTCATCCGCTTCAAGGGCGACAGCTACGCGCAGGACGGCTACATGATGATCCAGAAGGAATGGAACAGTCATATCTCCTGGAACGGGGAAATGAACATTTGGGGCTTCGGCAGCAACCTGTGCGGTGACTGGAACGGTTACATCAATCCCCTGGAAGAGGGCAGGTCGTATGAGCTCACGTTGGTGCGCGATGCAAACCGCATCCATGTGTTCATCGACGGCGTCTACTACGATACCAAGACGCTGGACGCTTCGTACGCCGATCGTGAATGCTATGTCGGCATCTTCTGTACGACCGCTTCTCAGATCGTCGGCAAGGAGCAGAAGTTCCGCATCGAGGATGCATCTGCCTATCTGAAGCAAGTCACCGTAACGGACGAGACGACGGATGCGAACGGCACCCTTGAAATTTCCGAAGGCGTCGTTCTCGGCGGTACCGTCACCGTGACGGTCAAGCCTGCCGCGGGCTACAAGCTCGCTTCCCTGACGGTGGACGGCACGGCGGTCGCGCTCGAAAATGTCAAGGACGGCGTCTATACCTTCACGGCGACCAAAGAGAGCTACACCGTTGCGGCAGCGTTTGAAAAGCTCGCCACGGCGGATGTCACCGTGAACATCACGGGCCATAAGTACGATGTAGACGGCAATTCGCTCGAAGGGCAGGAGGTCACGCTCTCCGACGGCACCAAAACCTACACCGCTTCCGTGACGGACGGCGTCGCAGTATTTGAAGGCGTGTCGACGGGTTCAAACTATACGCTCTCCGCCAAAGGATATGTTTCCGTAACGGGACTTAAAGTCACCGAAGACGGGCTTGCCGACGCGGACTTCACGCTGGAGTTCGAACGGTTTGTCTCCTGGGTCGGCTATGACAACGACATCCATGATTATTCGCACGTCAACGATACGCCTGCGACCATCGGCGTGAATGCGGGCGATCAGCTCTATAAGAGTCTCAACATCATCTCGACGGAAAGCTTCGGCGACGTCTCCGCGACCATCTATGCGAAGAACGACAATGCGGGCGTGATCCAGGGCATCGTGCTGCGCTTTGAGGACGGCAAGGCTGCGATCTTCAATCTCAAGACCGATCAGACGATCGTTCAGTTCCGCCCCGATCAATGGGGGGTGCAGTCTGTCTGGCCGGGTGCCTGGAAGGAATCTGCTCCCGGCTCCGTGACGGAGGAGGACATCGCAAAATTCAACAGCGCAGAGGGCATCTCCGTGACGCTCACGCGCAAAGGCGGCATGCTCTATGCGTTCGTGGACGGCAGGTTCGTCTATTCCATTGCGCTCCCCGCAGGATACGAGGACGATCAGATCCAGGTCGGCTACTTTGCGGGCGACGCCAAGGGCAGCGCGGTCTGGAAGATCGAAATTTCCGAAACGCTCATTCTGCCCGCTTCCGTCACCGTAACGGACGAGACGACGGATACGAACGGCAGCCTTGAAATTTCCGAAGGCATCGTTCTCGGCGACACCGTCACCGTGACGATCAAGCCTGCCGAGGGATATAAGCTCGCTTCCCTGACGGTGGACGGCGCGGAGGTCGCGCTCGAAAATGTCAAGGACGGCGTCTATACCTTCACGGCAAGCAAAGAGGAGCACACCGTTGCGGCAGCGTTTGAACAAGTCGCGACCGTCGATCTTTCCCTCGGCGTGACGGGCCATAAGTACGGCGTTGCAGGAAATGCGATCGCCGACGGCGCCAAGGTCGTGCTGAAAGACGGCTTGTCTCCGGAGATCGTCTGCACCGTTTCGGGCGGCAAGATCACGGCAAACAGCCTGCCCGTGGGCAGCTATACCGCTTCCACGGAAGGCTACGGCGACATCGTCTTTACGGTGGATGAGAACGGCGCGTCCGTCCAAGAGCTGGCGTTCGAGTACCGCCTGTTCGAATCTCTCGTCGGCTGGGATCAGGATAAACATGATTTTACGAACGTGAACAATGAGGACGCTTCGATCGGCTACACCGGCCCCGGCGGGACGTTCAACGTCATCACCGCGGACAGCTACAAGGACGTCACCGTCACGCTCGGCATCAACTGGAATTTCAGCAAACACAATATGCACACGCAGGGCATCGTCCTCGTATTCGAGAACAATAAGCACCTCATCATCCGCTATCACAACGGCGACGGCAACGGCAACATCCAGTACTGCAACTCCGCGTGGGATCCCTACAATGCGGGCAACAGCCTGTTCGATGCGAGCGCCAACCTCAACCAGTGGGGCGAAAATCCCGTGCATAACCTTTCGGATGAGGAACGCGCGGCGATCACCACGGGCGAGGGGCTCGATCTCACCGTCAGCATCCGCGACGGCAAGCTGTACACCTATTTCGACGGAGATCAGGTCGGGGAATACACCATCCCCGCAGAGTATGCCGATCAGGAAGTGCGCGTCGGGTTCTTCTCCTGGGATACGGCGGATAACGTGACGATGCACTTTGAGATCTCGGAAGAGGCTAACTGACCGATCTCATCATTTCCTCCATACAGGGTCGGTGCGGGAGCGCCTGCAGCTCCCGCACGCAGACCCGTTTTGAGCAAGACCACAAAGACAAAAAAAGGAACAAAGCAACATGAAAAAGGATCTGACAACGGAACAAAAAGTAAAACTCGTGATGGGCGCAGATTTCTGGACCAATTACGATGCGGAAGGAGCGCTCTATCGGTTCGTGGTATCGGACGGCCCCGTCGGGCTGCGCCAGCCGCGCGACAGGATGACGACGGAGCAGACGGACTGCATCAGGTCCGTGGCATATCCTTCCTTTCAGATCCTTTCGCAGACCTGGGATACATCGCTTGCCTATGAAATGGGCAAAAGCCTCGGGAACGACTGCATCGAACAGGATGTCGATATCCTTTTAGGCCCCGGGGTGAACATCAAGCGTCTGCCCACCAACGGCAGGAATTTCGAATATCTTTCGGAAGATCCCGTTGTGGCGGGCACGTTTGCAAGAGAGTACATCAAGGGCGTGCAGAGCATGCACGTCGGAACATCGCTCAAACATTTCTGCTGCAACAGCTCCGAGCTCTCGCGCAAGTGGCTGAGCATGGAAGTGGACGAGCGGACGCTGCGCGAGCTGTATCTGCGCCCCTTCGAGATCGCCTGCGAGGCGCAGCCGTGGACGGTGATGAGTTCTTACAACCTCGTCAACGGCGTTAGGATGAGCGAACATGAAAAGCTCTACGGCGTCCTGCGCGGCGAGTTCGGTTTTGACGGCATGATCATGTCGGACTGGGAGGCGGTGCAGGACAGCGAAGCGAGCCTGAACGCGGGCTGCAACTGGGAGATGCCCTACAACGAACGGCATCAAAAGGAGATGCTCCAAAAGGCGGAACAGCTCGATCGGGCAAAGCTCGACGAGAGCGCCGGAAGGGTCGCTGCCCTCGCCGAAAAGTGCGCTCGGGAGAAGGAGCTCCGCAGGATGGATATGGATCTTGCGGCACGCCGCGCGACGGCGCAGAAGATCGAAGAGGAGGGCATCGTCCTTCTGAAGAACGAGGGCGTGCTGCCCCTTCGGAAGGAGCGCGTCTTTGTGACGGGCGCGCCCGCATTCCGCTACTATTTCGGCGGCGGCTCCTCCAACGTCTATCCCGAACGCGAATTCGAACCGCTTGCGGATGCGCTTGGGAGCGAGGGCGCCTTCGCAGAGTTTGCGGAGAGCGTCTGGGAAGTACAGGGGCATCAGGCCATCCTCGGCAACCTCAAGGCTGCCGTCGTGAAAGCGGCGGAGAGCGACGTCACCGTGCTGTGCGTGGGCGAGCCGAATTCCTGCGAGTATGAGGGCGCGGACAGGCAGCACATCAAACTTTCCAAAGAGGAGGAGCTCGCCATCCACGCGCTCGCCGATGTGAGCGAAAAGCTCGTCGTCGTGGTGTATGCGGGTGCGGCGATCGACATGACCGATTGGATCGGGGAAGCCGATGCCGTCCTCTGGGCGGGGTACGGCGGCGAGTTCGTCAGCCGCGCCGTCGCAAGGGTGCTGACGGGCAAAGTCAACCCCTCGGGCAAACTGACGGAGACTTTCCCCCTCCGCCTGGAAGATGTGCCCGCCGAGAACGCCTACCGCGACGAGGCCGTCATGCTGTACAGCGAGGGGCTGAACGTGGGGTACCGCTATTTCGATACGTTCGGCGTCCCCGTGCTCTTCCCGTTCGGCTTCGGGCTCTCCTATTCGGAGTTCGTCTACCGCGATCTTCGCGTCCGAAAAGAGGGAGGGTGCGTCAAGGTGACGTTCACCGTCGAGAATATCTCCGATACGGACGGCAAAGAGGCGGCGCAGGTCTATGTGCGGGAAGTGACGAAGGAAGTCTACCGCCCGTATAAGGAGCTGAAGGCGTTCAAAAAGGTGTTCGTCAAGGCGCACGGGAGCACGGAAGCGGAGCTGACGCTGGACGAACGGGCATTCGCCTATTATTCGGTGGCCAAAGACAAGTGGACGGTCAAGCCGGGCGTGTTTGAGATCATGGTCGGCAGGAACGTCGAAGAGATCGAACTGAGACAGAAGATCAGACTGTAACTTGCGGCAACACATTGGGAATCGCAGCCCGGCTTAACGCCCCGCTGCAGCATGATCAGGAGGTATGAATTATGAAACTGAAAAAGGCAGGGATCGGGCTCATGTGCCTGACGACGACGCTCACTTTTGCATTGGCGGGCTGCGGCGGCAGCGGCACGCAGGTCGGCGAAAAGGAGAAGGGCGACCGAGTGGAGATCACCTTCCTCGCGAGCGTCAATGCGACGTCGCGCGATTCGTGGATCGAACTTTTGGAAGCCTATAACGACGGCGTCGGCTATGAGGAAGACGGCGTCTATGTCACGATGAAGAACGGGAACGGCTCGCCGTCCTCCAACTACTTTACGCAGAGCGTAGATTACGCCTGCAACGTCATCGCCGTCAACGACTCGCAGAACGACAACGGCCTGCAGGCGCTGATGATCACGCGCGACAGCCGCCGCGCGCCCGACGGCTTATTCGTCGATCTGACGCCCTACGCGGAAGCGGACGAGGACTTCAAGAACAATACCATCTCCGAACAGGCGCTCAATTGGGGGCGTATGACGTACAACCCGGACGCCGCTCAGGGCGCGGGGGCTCCCAAGCACGTCATCGGCGCGGGGCAGAACCTGATGGCCGTTCCGTACGGCGTCGATCCGCACTTCAACTGGTATAACGCCGCGCTCTTCAAAGCGCAGGGGATCAACATCATCTCCTGCCCCGAAGAGGAGCTCCCCGAGGAATATCCGAATGTGCAGCCGCACGGCTATGCGGAATACAAGAATGCGCCCTTCGACGGCGCGACCTCTTCCAAGACGCTGGACGGGCGCACCGTCTATAAGGTGTTCAACGACTGCATCGGCATGAATTGGGAGGAAATGCGCTATCTTCTGAAGTATTTCTCGAAGGAGTGGAATCCTTCTTCGACTTCGAACTACGGCTTTGTGTCCGAGTACTGGTTCAACTACGGCTGGTCGGTGGGCGGCGACGTCATGGGCTTCAACGGCACCGATTACGACTTCACGCTGCTCGATAAGAGCCCCAACTATCTCGTCACGAAGGACGGCACCGTCATCAACGGGAACACCTATTCGGCAGGCGAGATCGTCCTCTATGAAGACAGGGTCAACGAGAAGGATATTTCTTCGATGGACGGCGTGTATGCCATCGAATCGCAGTACAATGCGGTCAAAGAGTATGTCTCTCTGCAGATCCCGAGAAACAACTCAAATCCCGTGGACGTCGTGGACGGCGTGGAGTATAAGGGCTACGGCGTGGCGAATCCCGATACCGGCTCTTCGGATAACTGGTTCAACACGGAACAGATCGCCATGGTGCGCGGCAAGCTCGAATCCATCAACGACAGGCTTCGGCAGGATAAGGCGGCAAACTTCGATATTTGTCCCTGCGAGACCTACCGCGAATATGTGGGCGGCAGCGTCTATTATGACGGGGAAGAGACGATCGACAACGAATATTTGAAGGTCATCGGCGAAGAGTATGACGGAGAGGTCTATACGGGCGAACTGAAGGTGGTGGACGGAACGCCCATCGTCGGTAATTCGACGACGGCGAGCATCTCCGAATATCTCGTCATCCCCGCCTGCTCCGATCCCGAGAAGTATCAGGCGGCGTGGGATTTCATCAGCTGGGTCGCCACCGAGGGACAGCAGTATATCGCCAAGAACGGTACCGTGGCGCCCGCCGCGAAGGACGTCCTCTTCAGCGATGCCTTTGCCTACAACGAAGAGATCAACCGCGGCAAGAACTACTATGCGGTCGCCATGATGGCGAACAATACGGGCCGCGGCGACTGGGGCTACTTCGAGAGCGGCCAGTGGGTCACCAACTGGGCGAACGACTTCAACGGATATGTTCGTCGGGGGACCATGACCCTGAGCGAATTTTCGGAAGGACACGGTGCTTCCGCCAAGGAAGAGCTCAACAATATGTATTGTGTGATAAAGGGGATCCGCTGACATGACTGCAAGAGAAAATGATGCCGCGGCGGCTGCGGACGGCATTGCGCTCTTGCTGCCGTCCCGGGCGCCCAAGAAAAAGAAGTGGAAGCCCGTGCAGTGGCTGTGTTTCGGGATCGCGCTCATTCCCATCATAAGCTTCATCGTCTTCAGTGGGGTGCCCGTCGTGATGTCGTTCGTCTCCATGTTCACGGAGATGGATAATAACGACCTCACCACGATGCAATGGAACAATTTCCAAAATTTCGTCGAAGTGTTCCGGGATGAACGGTTCTGGGGTTCGTGGGGGACTACGTTCTGGCTTGCGACCGCGCAGGTGGTAACGCTCGTCATCGCGCTCGTCATCTCCGTGCTCCTCAATGCGATCAGAAAGTTTTCGAATGTCTTTCAGGTCATCTTCTTCATCCCGTACATCTGTTCGTCCATCGCGATCGCCATCATGTGGAAGTGGATCTTCTCCACCGATCTCGGCGTCCTTAACTCCCTGATCGGGGAGAATATCGAATGGCTGAACAGCTACGATCATCCGACGCGGCTCATCTGGTGCGTGTACATCACCATCATGTGGCAGGCCCCCGCATACGGCATCGTCATGTTCAAGGCGGCGCTCAAGAACGTCAATCCCTCCCTCTACGAGGCGGCGAGCCTCGACGGGGCGAACGGCTGGAACAAGTTCTGGCACATCACCCTCCCGGGGATCAAGGGGGTCACGCTCTTTCTGCTGCTCGCCAGCATCACGAACGGCCTTGCCGTATTCGATGCCGTCACCATCCTCGCCCCCGTCGACTGGACGGGCGTTGCGGGGCCCGACGACGTGGGCCTCACGGTCAACTACTATGTGTATCTCAAGGGTGTCAAAAACCGCGAAATGGAGTATGCCTCGGTCATCAGCTGGGCGCTCTTCCTTGTGACGTTCGCGATCTCGTTCTTTGTCATCCGGGCGAGAAATAAAGCTGCGGAGGAAAACTGATATGGCGATCGCAAAAACCGAAAAGATCCCTCCCGCAAGTGCGGAAGTGCATAGCCCCGCCGCAGGCGGATCGGAAAGAAGGCACAAGCCGATCTATGCGTGGAAGGTCGTTCTGTATGTGCTGCTTGCAGTTTATACCCTGTGGCTGATGGCGCCCTTCATGATCGTCCTTGTGACGTCGCTCACGAGCAGCGACGAATACCTCGCTGCAACGGAGTATATCTGGTGGCCGAAAAACCCGTCGTTAGAGGGCTATCAGCGCCTGTTCATGGACGATCCGTACATCTTCGAAGGGATCCCCTCCATCTTCCTCGGTTTCCTCAACACGATGTGGATCACCCTTCTGCCGCTCTGTTCGAGCCTGCTGCAATCTTGTTTGGTGGCATATTGCTATTCCAAATATACCTTCCCCTGCAAGAATTTCCTCTTCATGTTCACCGTCACCCTGATGTTCGTGCCGCTCGGCGCGTTCGGGTTCGTCGGCTATATGTTCTATCAGAACATCGGCTGGACGGAGGGGTATGCTTCATGGCTCCCTCTGGTCGTTCCGGGGCTGTTTGCAAGCGTGGGAACGGTGTTCTTCCTGCGGCCCTATCTGGACGGCATCGGCAAAGAGATCATCGAGGCGGCGGAGATCGACGGCATGGGCTTTTGGCAGATCTTCTTCGTCATCGTCCTTCCGCTCTCCAAGCCCGCGCTCATCGCGCAGTTCATCTTCGGCTTTGTCGGAGGCTACAACAACTATGCGGGCGCGCTCGTCTATCTGGAGACGGCGGAGTCTCAGATGTGGACGCTGCAGATCGTATTGCAAAAGCTCATCGAATACATGGCGAAATCGCAGTACGATTACAACTTCACCTGCGCCGTGGCGCTCATGGCGATGGTCCCGCTCATCATCGTGTATCTCGCCTGCCAGCGCTTCTTCATCGAAGGGATCACCTTCGGCGGCGGCAAGGAGTGATGCGTATCGGCGCGTTCCGCCGGCGCCCTTTGCGGCGGAATAAGAGCTGATCTTGCAAGAGACGGGAGACGAGCTGCCGGCGCATCGGCAGGATGGTTTCCCGTCTTATTTTTGCGGCGGGACGCGTAAAGACGGGAGGCGGTTTCACGCCGCAAAAAAAAGCAGGTTATTGTTAAAAAAACGGGCATACCCCCCGTCTATTTGGTTTACATTCTCGGAAATGTATGATAGAATACGGGCGTTTTCGGAGCGGGGATCGGATCGCCTCAGAAGTGCGCGCGAAATTGCTTCGGGAGCCCTGTTATTTTTCATCTTTCGGTTCTTAAAAAATAAAACGATACAGGAGAACAATCATGGAACAGATCGTCTATGGCGGCATCCGCGTGCAGCTGATGAGCGAAGAGGTGGTGCGCATCGAGCGCGCGGGGAAGAAGGGGTTCTGCGCTCGGGACACGTTCTTTATCCCGGACCGTGCGCAGTATGCAGACAGCAGGATCGCCTGGTCGCAGGAAGAGAACGTCATCTGCTTCGGAGAGTACGAGCTCTATCTGCCCGAGGGCGGAAAGACCCTTGCGGGCGTGAAGCTCGAAAAAAACGGGCAGCGCGTCTATACCTACCGCAAGCAGAAGAACAGCGGCGAACTTCCCGCGCTCGACAAAACGCCCGAGGTGTTCGCGATCACCGACAGCCCGCGCATCCTCATCCCCGAAGGCGGGTACACCGCGGACAGGAAGGGGGAGTACTCCGTGGAAGAGAACGTGCAGGACGTGTACCTGCTCCTCTGCGGGAAGGATTTCAAGAAGCTGCGCCGCCTGTATGTGGAACTGACGGGGCGGAGCGAATTCGTGCGCCTCTCCACGCTGGGCGGCTGGGAGAGCAAGTACTATGCCTACTCCGAAGAGGAGGCAAAGCAGCTCATCCTCGATTATGAAAAGCACAATATCCCCCTCGACAACATGGTCATCGATACCGACTGGCGGGACTGCGCCGACGGCTGGGGATACGACATCAACAAGAAGCTCTTCCCCGATATGAAGCGCTTTCTGGACTTTGCGCACGAGCACGGGGTGGAGGTGATGTTCAACGATCATCCCGAGCCCGTTCAGGGCACCGAGAGCGTATTCGACGGGCCCGAGATCGCCTACCGCGAGAAGAACCTGCAGGCGCTCATGGAGCTGGGCCTGGATACCTGGTGGTACGACCGCAACTGGGGCACGCACCTTCTGTCCGCTTCCGAAAATGTATTCTGGGAGACGTTCGGGCTGTATCTCTTTACGGACGTTACGCGTCACTTCTATCAGAAGCAGGCGAAAAACAAAGAGGTCTACCGCCGCCCCGTCGTCATGGGGAACGTCGTCAACGTCGTCAACGGGTGCTATCAGGGGATCAAGGATACCGCTTCGCACCGCTATTCCATTCAGTGGACGGGAGACATCTTCTGCGATGACGATTCGCTCGCGCGCGAGGTGGCGACCATGCTCAAAGCGTCGGAGAACGGCATCGCGTATGTGAATTCCGACTGCGGCGGGCATATCGGCGATCCCGAAAAGGAACTGTTCGTCCGCTGGATGCAGTTCGGCACGCTTTCGCCCGTCTTCCGCCCGCACTGCACGAACACGGTCGCACGGCCGCGCGATCCCTGGGTGTTTGATGAGGAGACGCTGGACATCGTGCGCGAGTACAACAACCTGCGCTATCGCCTGCTGCCCGTGATCTATACGGCGGCGCACGAGAATTACGAGACGGGCGCGCCCATCTTCCGCCGCCTCGCTTGGAATTACCCGAAAGACAAGCGTGCGGCAAGGTGCGGCGATGAATATATGCTGGGCGAAGATCTGCTCATCCGTCCCGTCGTGGGCAAGCAGTCCGTAGCCGTGCCGAAGGCGAACTACACTTCGCCCATCCTGGCGACCTATTACGAGGGCAGGGAGTGCGAAGGCAAGCCGCTTGCAAAGACGCAGTACCCCATGCTCGACAAGATGTGGAACCACTGCGCTCCCGAAAAGGGCGTGCCGGTGTACGACTTCTCGGCGCGTTTCGAGGCGGAAGTGCTGTTCGATCGGGATGTTCAGCTCATCATCCGCTGCGACGACGGGGCGACGGTCTATCTGGACGGCGAAAAGGTCTTCGAGGACAAGACGCTGCACTCCGCGATGAGCTTCCCGCTCAAAGTGGTAGAGGGCGGAAAGAAGCACAAGGTCGTCATCGAATACTTCCAGGCGGGCGGAGAAGCCTCGATCGGCCTCTACTATAAGCAGATCGTGAAGGAAGGCGTGCTCCCCGTCTATCTCCCCGAGGGCAGATGGCTGGATACGTTCGACGGCAAGGTGTATGCGGGCGGAAGGATCATCCGCAAGGCATACGCGCTGCGCGCCATGCCGCTCTTCGTGCGGCTCGGGTCGATCGTACCGCTTGCGCACGAGGCAAGGAATACGAAGGAACAGAAGTGGGATAAGCTCGTTCTCGACTACTATCCCGACAAGGCCGCCTCGGATGCGGGGTGCCTCTACGAGGACGACGGCGAGACGACCGCATACAAGGGCGGAGCGTACCGCAAGACGAAGTACGGCGCGCACTATGAAGAGGGCGAGAATGCCTTCGTCGTGACGCTGGATGCGGCGGAGGGAGCGTTCACGGGCGAACGCGCCTTCACGGAACGCGAAGTTGCGGTGAAATTCCACCAGATGAAGGGGATCGGCAGACCCAAGAAGATCACCGTGAACGGGGAATCGGTCGGGTTTGTCCGCACGCCGAAGGAAGAGGGCACCTTCCCGCTCAATGCAGGCAAGTGCTCTCCCGATTCCGATACCGTCATCGTCTCCTTCCGCACCGATGTGACGAAGGCGTACACCGTGAAATTTTATTTCTGAGCGGAGGACGGCGCGCGGCGCCGCCGCCGAAGCCGGGAAGAGACGGATATGGATACGGTTTTTTTGCAGGAGAAGGGGCACACCCGCATGATCGCGCACCGCGGGCTTTCGGGAATCGAGCGCGAGAACACGCTGCCCGCCTTTGTGGCGGCGGGCAACCGCAGCTACTTCGGACTGGAATGCGATGTCCACGTCACTCGGGACGGGAAGTATCTCGTTCATCACGACGACAGCACGGGCAGAGTGTGCGAAAGAGACCTCTCTCTGGAGAACAGTACGGCGGAAGCGCTGCGCGCGCTCCGCGTCAGGGAGGCGGGGAAAGAAAGGTTTACGGACTCATTGAAGCTTCCCTTTCTGACGGAATATCTTGCCGTGTGCGCGCGGTACGGGAAAACGGCGGTGATTGAGCTGAAAAACCCCATGGCTGCGGAACACATCGGCGCGATCGTCTCGATCTGCGAGCAGGAGTACGATCCCGATCGGGTCATCTTCATCTCCTTTTGCTTTGAAAACCTTGTCGAGGTGCGTAAGCTCCGTCCGCGCCAGGCCGTACAGTTCCTCTGCTGCGAATACAGCGCGGAGCTGATTGCTCGGCTCAAAGAGCACGGGTTCGACCTGGATATCGCCTATCAGGCGCTCACGGAAGAGAATATCTTTGAACTGCACGCGGCGGGCATCCTCGTCAATTGCTGGACGTGCGACGATCTTCGGGACGCGGAAAGGCTGATCGCCTGGGGCGCAGACTTCATCACGACAAATATTTTGGAATGACAAAAAACAGCAGCGTATGCAAGTGCGCTGCTGTTTTTTGTATAAACGAAAACCCCGCGATAGTCGCGAGCTCAAGAGAGGCTTTGCAGATGAGCAGAATTGAATTGGGGGGAGAGAAGTGTGTAGCGAGGCTATCTCTATATTCTGCCCCCCTTGCGACTGTCCCACAAAAATGCTGTGCATTTTTGTGGGAGCCCTATTCGGGGGGAGTAAGGGGGGATTGTCAAAAAGCAGGGAACAATCCCTCAGTCACTTCGTGACAGCTCCCTTTACACAAGGGAGCCTATGTCGCCGCGAGGGCATGACAACCCTTCCGTCTGCTCTTTTCAATCGTAGACATCGTCTCGCGCGGTAGAGACCGCGCTCTCGTCGCCGCAAAGCCCGTTTGTCCGCCGCTGCGTTCCTCGCGGCTTGACCGCTCGGCTTGCGTCTCCTCTTCCCACACATCTGCTTCGCATCTGCGCGGGAGCCCTGAAACGCCCCGAACAATGGGGCATTTCCAAGTTCGCAAGTGGCAAAGAGCCCACCGGGCTCTATGCAAGAAAGCACTTGCTCACCCTTGCACAGGGGGCGAGAGAGGGGAAGATATGAGACCCGTTTACGGGTAGGAAATAACAAATGCGTGGCCGGCAGGCCAATTCTCCGGCGTACTTGTGCGCAGCCGGTAATGATTAGGGCTATGCCCGAAAATGAAAAACCACGTGCTATGCACGTGGATATTTTTTAACTGTTTGATATGCTGCGGCTTCGGGCAGATATTGGCGGCTTTGGGCGAGGTGTTACCCGAGAGACCCGCGCGTCCAGACGGCGGAATAGTTCGTCATGGCGAGCGCTTCGGCTGCCGACTGCGCATCGGAAAGAAGGTCGGCGGAGAGCGCTTCCCCTGCGGCGCTCCAGCCGCTCGGTGCCTCGAAGCGGGCGGTCTGCAGCGAGAAGCAGCCGAAGAAGGCGTTTGCCCCGATGGATGCGGTTTGGGCGGGGATGACGATCGCCTCGAGGGAGAGGCACCAGTAAAAGGCGAGGCTGCCGATCGAGCGCAGGCTTTGCGGGAGTTCGGCTGAGCCGAGCAGGGAACAGTTGAGAAAGCAGCCCTCCCCGATCGCGGCGACGCCCTCGGGGATGACGATCTTGGTGAGCGCCGCACAGTCCGCAAAGGCGTAGTCCCCGATCTCGGTAAGGCTTGCGGGAAGGGAGATGTCCCCGAGCGCGCTGCACCCGCCGAACGCCTCCTCTTCGATCGCGGTGATGCCTTCGGGCAGGACGGCGGCGCGGAGGGAAGTGCAGCCCGAAAATGCCTTTGCGCCGATCGCCGTCACGCTTCCGTCCGCGGGGATCACGCTCTCCGCGCAGCCCGCGATCAGCCGCTTGGTTTCCCGCTCGATGAGGCAGTTCCCTATGGCGGAGTACCGTTCGTTCCCCGCTTCAACTTCGATCGTTCGGATGGCGGGGCAGAAGGCAAAGGCGCCCGTCCCGATTGAGGAGAGGCTCGCGGGAAGGCGGATGCTTGTCAGGAGAGAACAGCCGCGGAATGCGCCCTCTCCCAAACGTTCGAGCCCTTCGGGGAGGGTCAGTTCCTGTAACCGGAAACAGCCCGCAAATGCTTCCTCTCCGACGGACGTGACGTTTTCGGGGAGGGAAAGGGAGGCCAGTGAGGAACAGTTCTCAAAGGCATATGCCCCGACGGTGCGTAAGTTCTGCGGCAGATCGTTCAGGGCGAGCGAGTGGCAGCCCGCAAAGGCGTGTTCCCCGATGTCCGTGACGCTCTGCGGCAGGGTCATATCCGTCAGGGCGAGGCAGCTTTCAAAGGCGTGCGCGCCGATGGATGTGATGCTCTCCGGGATGTGGATCGTTTCGAGGGAAACGCAGCGGAGAAAGCCGGAGGGTGCGACGGCGGTCACGGGCCGCCCGAGATGCTCTTCGGGAAGATAGAGCTTGGAGGGCAGTTCTTCTTCGGGCGCTTTGGCGACGGAGTAGCTGCCGTCCTCCAGCTCCGTAAAGAGGAAGTAAATGTCCTCCGAGGGGAGGATGTCTCCGCAGCGCGTACAGACGTGGTCGCGGTAATGGTGCCCTAAAGCGGGGCGGTACTCCTTCCCGCACGCAGTGCAGACCTGCGGCTGCGTACAGGTGGGCGGTTCTCCCCATTGATGGCCCGTGGCAAGCACCGTGTCCGTCTGTTTGGCGCCGCACGCGCAGGCGCGCTCCCTCAGCCCGGACTCGGTACAGGTCGGCTGCCTGATTTCGACCCACTCCCCGTATTCGTGGACGTGTTTTTCCCCAAAACAGGAAGCGAAAAAGAGTGAACTGCATCCTGCGATCAGCAGAAAGAGAAGGGAAAAAAGAATGCGCTTTTTCATGCGGTCACCTGACCAGAAGGGCGGCGGAGGGGGCCTCGTAGAAGGCGGCAAGGCCGTTCAGAAGCTCTTCATAGTCGGCCTTTGCAAACGTCTCCACGGCGGAGTGCATCGCAAGCTGGGCAAGCCCCAAGTCCACCGTGCGGACGGGTACCTGCGCAAAGCCGATCGCCCCCAGCGTGCCGCCGCTCCGCATATCCGAGCGGTTGAAAAAGGTCTGGAACTTGACGCCCGCGCGCGAGAAAATGCGCTTGATGACGGCGGAGGAGAGGGCGTCCGTCGTGTAAGCGCCGCCCGCATGCCCCTTGATGACGACGCCTCCGCCCATCACGGCGCGGTTGGTGGGGTCGCACTTTTCGGGGTGGTTGGGATGCAGCGAATGCGCGTTGTCGAGCGAGACGGAAAAGGAGCGGGAGAGCATGCGCTCATATTCGCTTGCCGAAAGAGAAAGACTCTCCGCGATGCGGGAAAGCACGCTTTTCAAAAAGCCGCTGCCCGCGCCCTGCAGCGTGTGGCTGCCCACTTCCTCGCTGTCGAAGCACGCCGCGACGAGCACGCCTTCGCCCTCGTCCGATTCTGTTAAAGCGGAGAGGGAAGCGGCGACGCTCGACAAGTTGTCGATGCGCGGCGAGGAGAGGAATTCCCCGTGTCTGCCGCTCGAAAAGGGCTGCTCGGCGCAGGCGGCGAACAGATCGAAGGAAAGCGCGCCTTCAAGGGCGCTTCCGAGTTCCTCCTTCCCCAAAGACCAGAGCGGGAGAAGGTCGGTCTGCGCGTTGGGGGAGAACTTTTCGTTGACCGAGCGGTCCATATGGATGGCGAGCGAGGGGATGACGATGTTCTCTTCGCTCACATAGGGCTCGGAAACGAGCACGCCCTCCTTTTCCCGCACGATGCGCCCCGCGATCTTCAGGGGGCGGTCGAAAAAGGTATAATGGATGCCGCCGCCGTAAGGTTCGACGTTGAGCCGCGTGAAGGCGCCGTCCGAAAGGGCGGCGTTTTCTTTGAGTTTGAGGGCGGGCGAGTCGGTGTGCGTGGCGACGATCTTGAAGGCGCTTTCGGGGCGCTTTCCGATGCCAAATGCGATGAGCGCGCTGCCGCCCCGCGTGACATAATACCGATCGCCGCGCTCCAAGTCCCATTCCTCGTCCTCGGAAAGGGCGCAAAAGCCGTGCGCCGAAAGAAAGGCTGCGGCGTTTTGAACGGCCTGAAAGGCGGTGTACGAGCTCCCCAGATAGCGGGAGAGCCCTTCAACGGAAGAAAGTTCGTTCATATTTGTTCCTTGATTTGTTTTTTCCCTTACAGTATATCATATCCGCGCCAAAATGCAAGCGGGAATCACCGCGTGCTGTCTGCGTGTTCATCTAGGCAGAGGATGTCGTTGGCGTCCACATCTAAGACTTTGCAAAGGTTGGCAAACGTATCGAGCGCGGGCATGGAACGGCCGGAAAGATATTGGCCGATGGTCGGCTGTCGAATGCCTAAGCGGCGTGCGAGTTCGGTTTGGGTCATTCCGCTGTTGCGAATGGCTTCACTGAGACGTTCTCTGATTTGTTCCAATGTGATCATGTTTTTGTTCCTCGTCTTAAAATTATAAAGGCAATGCCTATAATGCGCTTGACTTATAGGCATTGCCTATTGTAAAATCAGAAAAAAGCACTCAGGAGGTTATGATGGAACAAGGAAAGTGTTGGAACTGTCGCTATTTCAGCCGCTATTACACCAAGGAGACGACGCGCTTTCGGGCGACAAAATTCGGGCGCTGCTGTATAGCAGGGGTGGCAGTCGAAAGCAATGGCGGCTGTGATCGATATAAGCGCAGAGAACGCTGCAAACGATCGGAGACGATGCTGAGGGTCTGTCTCGGCGATATTCTCCGTCAACTCACAGAGCTCAGGTGTATCATGGAAGCGGAGCGGGAGATGCACGATGAAGGCGGCGAGTAAAAGGTGTGTCACTTGCGCGTATTTCCGTAAACTCTATCGCTTCGGGGGATGCAGATTTTTTCGCAACCGCGATGAAAAAGAACGATACTGCGTTCTGCGGGAAGTGTTTGTCTCTTCCGAAGACGGCTGCTTTTTATGGGAGAAGAAGGAGAAAAAGGAGCTTCTTTCATCTGAAGAGCTTGTGCAGGGGGAGAGCGACGTGAAGAGGCTGCTCGAACTGCTGTAAATGCTTTCCAACCTCATCATTGACAGAAGGGAAAGACTGTGATATAATAAAGCCATGTTAGAAAAATTCCGTAAGGCTCTGAGAAATTGGGTCACAAAAGTTTACATCGACATCACGGGAAGCCCCCTAAAACAGGGCGAAAATCTGGCGCCGCAGGGAGAGGCTGCTGTAGACTCCGCGATGAGCGAACTTCTCTGCCGTGCCGCCGCGGAAGGGGCGGTGCTGCTCGAAAACGACGGCACGCTGCCCCTCAAGGATAAGTTTGCCCTCTTCGGGCGGACGCAGGCGGACAGCTTTTATACGGGCTACGGCTCGGGCGGCGACGTCATCAAGCCCTATCAGGTGAGTATTTCGGAGGGTATCCTGAAAGAGCGCGGGCTTGCGCCCGATGTTGAGCTTTTGGAGACCTACCGCAAGTGGGCGAAGGAGCACCCCGTCGATCACGGCTATTGGGGCAACTGGCCGCTCAACTATCCCGAAATGCCCCTTTCGGAGGACTTCGTAAAGGGCGTTGCGGCGCGCGCGGAGACCGCCGTCGTCGTTTTGGGCCGCGCCGCGGGGGAGGACAGGGACTGCCTCCTTCAGGAGGGGAGTTACTATCTCAAGGCGGAGGAGCGCAATATGCTCGCCCTTGCCAAAAAGCATTTCAAAAAGCTCGTCGTGCTCCTCAACATCGGCAACGTCATCGACTTTTCGTGGGTGGACGAGTTTGCTCCCAACGCCGTGCTCCTCTTGTGGCAGGGCGGCATGGAGACGGGCAATGCCTGCGCCAAGCTCTTGTCGGGCGAAGTCTCGCCTTCGGGCAAGCTGACGATGACCATCGCAAAGCGCTATGAGGACTATCCCGCAAGCAATTTCGGCGACTCTTCCCACACCGATTACACCGAAGATATTTACGTCGGCTACCGCTATTTCGAAACGTTCGCAAAGGAGAAGGTGCGCTATCCCTTCGGCTACGGGCTGAGCTACACCACGTTCTCCGTCGAGCCTTCGCTTACCTATGACGAGCAGGGCGCCGAGATCTGCGTGAAGGTCAAAAACACGGGGAACTGCGCGGGCAGATGCGTCGTAGAGGCGTATGTGCAGAAGCCCTTCGGAAAGGACGGCAACCCTAAGCGCGAGCTCGTCGGCTTTTATAAGACGGGGCTGCTTCCCGCGGGCGGGGAGGAAGAGGCGGTCATTTCCGTGCCCGTCTATCGCGTTACGACATACGACGAGGAGACGTCGTCCGAAGTGCTGCTCGGCGGGGAATATGTGTTCTTTGCGGGCGAAGACGTGCGTTCCGCAAAGGAAGCGGGCCGCGTGACGACGGAGGGGCGCGTGTTAAGGCACCTTGCAGAGCGCGGCGCTCCCCGCATGCCATTCTCCGTCTTCCGTGCGGAAGACAAGTGCGGGGAATATGCGCTCATTCAAGTCCCCGTGCGGCTCGCAAGATCGGACGTCAAGGCGGAGATGGCGGCTTCCATTCCGCCCGAGAGCCTGTGGGAAGTGCATACGGAGCCCTGCACCTTCGAGGATGTGAGAGCGGGAAGAGTGCCCCTCCGCGCCTTTGTTTCGCAGCTCTCCTTCGACGAGCTCGAAGCCGTCTCCCGCGGCGACTACAAGATGAACAGCCCCTTGGGCCCCGAGGGCAACGCGGGTGCGTTCGGCGGCGTGCTGCCCTCTCTCAACAGGAAAGGGGTGCCGCCCGTCATCACGACGGACGGGCCTTCGGGCATCCGCTTAAAGCGCGCAAGCTCGCTCATCCCCATCGGCACGCTGCTCGCCTGCACCTTCGACGAGACGCTCGTTTCCGAAGTGTACGCGGGCGTGGGGGAGGAGATGAAGGAGCGCGGCAGCGACGTGTTGCTCGCGCCCGGGATGAACATCCAGAGGAGCCCCCTCTGCGGGCGCAACTTCGAGTACTATTCGGAAGACCCCGTCCTTTCGGGCAAGATCGCTTCGGCGGCGGTGAAGGGCATCCAGAGCGCGGGCGTTTCCGCCTGCCCCAAGCACTTTGCGTGCAACAACCAGGAATTCAACCGCAACAACCACGATGCGCGCGTCTCCGAACGGGCGCTGAGGGAGATTTATCTGAAGGGATTCGAGATCTGCGTGCGCGAGGCGAACCCGCACTGCATCATGACCTCGTATAATAAGATAAACGGCGTGTGGGCGCACTATCACTTCGAGCTCGTGCGCGGCATTCTGCGCGGCGAGTGGGGGTTCGGCGGGTGCGTCATGACCGATTGGTGGATGAAGCGCGCGCGCTGCCCCGAGTATCCCAAACTCAAAGACAACGCCTATCGTATCCGCGCGGGCGTCAACGTGCTGATGCCGGGCGGCGATTACTTCGGGAAGCGCAAGCCGGACGGCACCGTGCGCGCCGCCATGAAGAAGGACGGCCTCACGATGGCGGAGCTCCGCCGCAATGCGGAGGAGGTGCTGGGCTTTGTGCTGCATTCCTCGGCAGAAATGAAGGAGGAGCAGGGATCATGAGTACATTACGCATCACGGGCAGGGGCGTTTGCGCGCGGCCTGCCGATCGGGCGGAGCTGCATCTTATTGTGCGCCGCGTAGAAAAGACGTGCGCGGCTGCCTCGGAAGCGGCGCAGGAGGCGGTGAAAACGCTGTGCGCGCGCCTTCGCGAACGCGGGTTCAACGAGAGCGGGCTCAAAACGACGGACTTTTCCGTCTCGCCCGAATATGAAGAGGCGGAGGGCGGCATGCGCCGCCGCGTGCAGACGGGCTATGCCTGCCGCATTGCGCTGCGGTTCGCGCTCCCCTTCACGCCCGAAGGGCTCTCTGCGGCTGCCGACGCCCTCTCGGAGGGCGCGGAAGAGCTCTCGATCGCCTTTTCGGTGGAGGATACCGAGGCGGTGCGGCGGGAGATCGTCCGCTCCGCCTGGGCAGACGCCCTGTCGCAGGCGGCGCTCTTTGCGGAAGCGAGCGGGAGGAAGGTGGGCGCCGTAAGGGAAGTTTCCCTTTCCGTCGGCGGCGCGCGGGCGATGAACTTCGGCGGGGCGGCGGCGCTTGCCGTGCGGGCGGCGAAGTTCGACCTTACCCCCGACGACGTGCGTGCGGAAGGCACCGTCACCGCGGAATTTGAATTGGAATAAGCGCTTTGT
>CALVPY010000022.1 GCA_944354535.1 uncultured Clostridia bacterium | reverse complement strand
TGTCGTAAGCGATGACGACGCCTCCGTCCCTTCCCTCGGCGTTAAGGAACGCGGCAAGGCCTTGGGTCGCTCTGCCGACGGTATATTCGTTCATGCGGTTGCTGCCCGCACCCAAAACGCCCCTCAGGCCTCCCGTTCCGAAGGCAAGGTCGCGGTAAAAGCGGTCCTCGATCTCCTTCTCGTCGGTAAGCGCCAAGAGTTCACGCTTGGTATCTTCGTCAAAGACGGCGGATGAGAGCCATCTTTCATATTCTTCGCGGTAATGCTTCAAAGCAATTCCTCTTTTCCCTTTGCGCGGAGTTCTTCCACGATCTTCTTGACGTCCTGCGCGCGCTCTTTGGAGCACACCAAAAGGACGTCGGGCGTATCGACGATGATAAGATCGTCCACGCCGACCGTGCAGACGGGCTTGCCGCCCGTATAGATGATGGTATGGTGGGTATCGACGGGGTACGTCTCCCCCACGGTGACGTTATCGTTTTCGTCCGCGCGGCGCACGGCGCCGAGCATATCGAGACTGCCCACGTCGCTCCAACCGAGATCGGCAGGCACCACATAGATGCCGTCCGTCTTTTCGAGCACGCCGTAATCGACGGAGATGGAAGGCATTTCGGGGTAGACGCTGTCGATGACGTCCTCCTCCCGTTCGGTGCCGACCGCCTCGCCGATGCGAAGAAGCTCTTTGTAAAGCTCGGGCAGATATTTTTCCAATTTTTGCAGGATGAGCGACGCCTTCCAGATGAACATGCCGCTGTTCCAGACGAACTCGCCGCTTTTGAGGTATTCCTCCGCGCGGGCGAGGTCGGGTTTTTCCACAAACTGTCTCACGGGTTTGACGGGCGAAGGCACATCCTCATAGCGGATATAGCCGTACCCCGTCGCGGGGAAGGTCGGCTTGATGCCGACGGTGACGATGGCGTCCTTTTCCTCCGCCGTCTTCACGGCGAGCGTGAGCGCCGATAAGAACGCCTCGGTGTTTTTGATATAGCTGTCCGACGGGATGACGGCAAGCACGCCGTCCCCGCAGCGCTTGACGATCTCGATGGCGGCATAGCCGATGCACGCAGCCGTGTTGCGCGCGGCAGGCTCCAACAGGATATGATCTTTCGGGAAATCTTTGTCGAGCACTTCGAGAAGGCACTCTCTTTGAGACTTGCTCGAAACGATGAAGATGCCGTCCTTGCAGACGGGTCTGAGACGGGCGACCGCCTCGTTGATCATCGCATCCTTTCCCGTAAGGTTCAAAAGCTGTTTGGGTCTGTGCTGCCTCGAAAGCGGCCAGAAGCGCGTTCCGCTGCCGCCCGCCATGACGACGCCGTAAACTTTCATACGCCCGCCTCCTCAAAGCCGAGAAGCGCGCGCACGTTGCGGCGGAAGGCTGCTTCCGTAAACAGTTCCTGCTCGCGCTCCCGCGCCGCCTTGCCGTACGCTTCGCGTAAAGTTTCATCCTCTTTCAGTTTCCGGATGGCGGCGGCATATGCCTCGACGTCGCCGTTTTTCACTTCGATGCCCGTGACGCCGTTCAAAGAGACGTAATTCACGCCCGATCCTTCGATCGTAAAGGTGACTGAGGGCTTTGCAAAGGACATTGCCTCCGCAAGGGCGATGCCGAACGCCTCGTTCTTGGTGACGGAAGGGAAACAGAAGATATCGCAGGCCGCAAGATAGGCTTTGAGTTCTTCGTCGGAAATACGGCCGAGGAATTTCACCTTCTTATCGCCCGCCGCAAGTTCTTTTAAGGAAGGAGTCAGTTCCCCTTCCCCGCCGATGCAGACGGCATACTCGTCGGGAAGCAGCTTGCTCGCGCGAACGAGATATTCCATCCCCTTGTAAGGGACGTGCCTGCCGACCGCAAAGAGCAGGCACTTGCCCGCATATTGGCGTTTGAGTTCTTCGGCGCGCCGCTTCTCCTCATCAGATAAGCTCACGCGGCTGTCTGCGGCGCAGTTGGGGATGACGACGCACTTTTCGCGGAAGGCGGGCAAAAATTCGCTTCCTTCGATGTAGTTGGGGCTGGTCGCGACGACCTTATCTGCCCGTCTCAGAAGACGCAGCGTCTGCCCGCGGAAGAGCTTTTTGAGGAATTTCTGTTTGATGATATCGAGGTGCCACCAGAGAATGAGCTTCGCCCTGCTTCTTTTCAGGCACTTCAGAAGATAGTGCGACGCAAACGGATTGGGAAAGTGAAAGATGACGATATCGGGATCGAACGCCTTCATCTCGCGCTTCAGAAGTTTTCCGTAAGAAAAAGAGAGCGACTGCGAGGCGACCTTTACAAAAGTGCCCGCGCGAACGACTTCCACGCCGTCCACCATATCGCGCCTGTCGCCTTTTTGGGAGTGAAAACAAAAGACGCGCTGCTCGGCGCCGCCGCAGACGGCCGAAACGCAGTCACGCGCGACCTGTTCGATCCCACCGATGTGAGGATGATAGTAATTGCTGATGTGCAGGATCTTCATAGAAATCTTTTTTACTGTGCGCCGTCGCCGCGGAGAACGCTGCCGATGGTCTTGAAGACGATCTTGATGTCGAGCCCGAAAGAACAATGGTCGACGTAGTATAACTCGAGTTTCTGCCGCTCGCCGCTCTCGTAGGTGCATTTGCTCCTGCCGTTTGCCGCCCACCATCCGATGAGCCCCGGCTTGACGGAGAGAAGCTTTTCCGCATCCTCGCCGTATTTCTCCTTCACCTCTTCCCGCATGAGGGGGCGCGGGCCGACGACGGAAAGATCGCCTTTGAAGATGGACCAAAGCT
Organism: uncultured Clostridia bacterium; assembly: GCA_944354535.1. GTDB lineage: Bacteria > Bacillota > Clostridia > Christensenellales > Borkfalkiaceae > Gallimonas. The sequence continues at coordinate 39,927 of CALVPY010000022.1, read as the reverse complement.
GCGGAAGCTCGTCAAGGCTCGTCTTGCGTAAAAAATGCCCCACCTTCGTAACACGGGGATCGTTGTCGATCTTATACTCGCGGCGGTATTGCTCAAGCTGTTCGGGCGTGAGCATATCTTTGAGCTGATCGGCGTTGCGTCTCATGCTGCGGAATTTGGGGATAAAGAGATCTTTTCCGTTCTTGCCGACGCGCGGATGGCGATAAAACACGGAACCGCCGTCGCTCAGCTTGACGGCAAGCGCCAGAATGAGAAAGAGCCAGGAAAGAAGCAGCAACATGACGCCCGACGAGAAAATGTCGAACGCGCGCTTGAAAAACAGATAGCTCTTATATTTTGCTCCGCCGCGCGAAAACGCGGCAGGATCTTTCGTGTGATCGTTCATAATCCAAATGATTTGCGAACGGAAAGCAGCGCATACGAATATGGTGTGCAGCCATATGGTGTGCAGCCTGCCGTCCGACCCTCTGCCCCGATCTTGAAACACGGGCAAGGCCTTTCTTATAAACTTCCAACTAAATTATACACGCCATACGCAAATAAGTCAAACCTTTGCGCCCATATATTTGCGGAAGTTTATACAACCTTGTGACCATTCTGTGACATTTTCATGGAAAGTTCACCATCTGAACAAATATCCCCGCACTGACACCCCCTGTCAATCAAAGATCGGTTTGAGCAAGCTCAAACCGACTTAAAACGCGCCTAAATGGGGCCCCCAAAAAAAGACGAAGTATTTTTTTGGGGAAAGGAGGAACCGACGTTATAAGTGAGGCCTTCGCCGAATGGCGAAGGCCCACAAAATGTTTTCATAGGGCTCCCAAAAATGTTTTTCGCAGAAAAAGATTTTTGGGAAATAATTTCAGGGCTCCCGCAAAAATCGCGCAGCGAATTTTGTGGGAAAAGGGCGAGAAAGCGCTTTCTTGTCAAAGCCACGGTGTGGCTTTGACCGCTTTCGAGCTTGGAAACGGCGCATTGCGCGCGCCGTTTCCTGACCGAGCGCGGACACTACCGCGCGAGACGGCGGGCGCTCCAAACGTGGTGTTTGCCGTTAGACAAACACCCGAAAAGAGCGCCCCAACGGGGCCCCCAAAAAAAGACGAAGTATTTTTTTGGGGAAAGGAGCCGCAGGCGTTAAAAAAAGTCGGTTTGAGTTTGCTCAAACCGACTTAAAACGCGCCTGTCTAACAGGGCTCCCAAAAATATTTGCAAAGCAAAGATTTTTGGGAAAAGGAGCGGCGGGCGTTGTAAGCGTGGCAGTTGCTTTAAGCAACTGCCCGCCAAATGCGCCCCGCCGCGACGTGGTGCCGCTGATCGGGGTCGAACCGATACGGTATCGCTACCATCGGATTTTGAGTCCGACGCGTCTGCCAATTCCACCACAGCGGCATTTTACCCGCTCATTATATCCTACCAAGGCTCAAAAATCAAGCGATTTCCGCCTTTTTCTTGCAAAATTTCTCTGCGCGTGTTACAATAAGGATATGGAAAAGAAAACATTCATTCTCATCGACGGAAACAGCCTCATGAACAGGGCTTTCTATGCACTCGGCGGCTTCACGACCAAAGACGGCTTCCCCACCAACGCCATCTTCGGCTTTATCAAATTCCTCTTCAAGATCATAGAAGAGGAAAAGCCCGACTACCTTGCAGTCACCTTCGACGTCCATGCCCCCACCTTCCGCCACAAGCTCTATAAAGAGTATAAAGGCACGCGCAATCCGACCCCGCAGGAGCTCATAGTGCAGTTCCCCGCCCTCAAAGAGGTCTTAAATGCCATGCATATCCGCTATGTGGAAATGGAGGGCTATGAGGCGGACGACCTCATGGGCACCCTTTCACGCGCCTATGAGAATGTCCGTTCCGTCATCTATACGGGCGACCGCGACGCCTATCAGCTGGTGAACGAAGATGTCTCCGTCTGCTTCACAAAGCGCGGCGTCAGCGATACCGACCGCCTCACGAACGAAAACTTCTTCGAAAAGGTGGGGCTTACCCCCGCGCAGATCATCGAAGAAAAAGCGCTCATGGGCGACTCTTCCGACAATATCCCCGGCGTACCCGGCATCGGGCCCAAGACCGCCCTCTCCCTTCTTCAGAAATACGGCACAGCGGAAGGCGTCTATGAGCACCTTGACGAACTTGCCGCAGGCCTTCAGAAGCGGCTCATCGCGGGGAAGGAGGATGCAAAACTCTCGCACACGCTTGCGACCATCGACACGAAAGTCCCCCTCTCCATTCCCGTCGAGGAATTTGCCGTACACATCCCCTTCTCTGCCGAGGCGCGCGCCGCACTCGACAAGTTGGAGTTCCGCACGCTCGTACACTCTTCCCTCTTCGATGAGTATGAAACGTCGGATGCGGAATGCGTCACGCTTCCCGAAAAAGAGGTCTTCGAGGCTGCCCTTGCACAGGCGGATCACTTCTCCTTTGCCGAAGACGGAGAGGGCGGAACTCACGTCTGCATCGGCAGCACGGAATACATCTTTCCGCTCAAAAAGACGCTTTTAGAGCCAGGGTACTTCCCCGAGGACATCACGAAGCTCTTTGCACCCCTCTTTGCGGGGAACAAGCGGGCGATCGTCGCCGACTATAAGGCGCTTTTACATCGCTTTGCGTCCTCTCCCGTGACCTGCCCCGTCGAGGACGTCGGGCTCCTGTCCTATCTTCTCAATTCGGGCAGAAAGGCGACGACGGCAGAAGACTTTGCGCGCGAATATGCCCTTCCCGCCTCCAACTGCGCCTATGCGCTCATGCGGGCTTTCAGGGATGCGGAACGCGTCGCGGACGATAACTGCAACCGCCTTTACCGGGAGCTGGAGCTCCCCCTTTCCCGCGTGCTCTATGAAATGGAAGAGACGGGCGTGCGCGTCGATGAGGAAAAATTTCCCGAGCTATCCTCACGCTATGCCGCGGAGATCGACACGCTTTCCCGGCAGATCTTCTCGCTTGCAGGCTGTGAATTCAACCTCAATTCCCCCGCAAAACTTTCGGAGATCCTCTTCGACCGCCTCGGCTACAGCGCAAAGGGCGTCAAGAAGACGGCGCGGGGCGGCTATTCCACGAACGCCGAAGTACTCGAACAGCTTGCAGGCGAGCATGAGATCGCCCGCCTCATCCTGCGCTATCGGGAGATCCAGAAGCTCCGCTCCACCTATATCGACGGCTTCCTCCCGCTCATCAAAGACGGCATCGTGCATACGACTTATAATCAGACGATGACGACGACGGGGCGGCTCTCGAGCGCCAATCCGAACTTACAGAACATCCCCGTCCGCCGCGAGGAAGGCAGGGAACTGAGGAAGCTCTTCATCGCCCGTGAAGGGAACGTGCTCGTCGACGCCGACTATTCGCAGATCGAGCTGAGGCTCCTCGCGCATTTCAGCGGCGCAAAGCTTCTTCGCAAAGCCTATCACGAAGGCAAGGACATCCACGCGGCTACAGCCTCACTCATCTTCAAAGTGCCGCCCGAAAAAGTCACGCCCGAGCTTCGCCGCCGCGCGAAAGCCGTCAACTTCGGCATCATCTACGGCATTTCCGCCTTCGGGCTCGCCAAAGACATCGGCTGTTCCACGACCGAAGCGCAGGGCTACATCGACGGCTACTTCGCGACCTATCCAGAAGTCAAAGCATACATGGAGAAAAACGTGCGCCGCGCCAGGGAAGACGGCTATGTGACGACCATCCTCGGCCGCAAACGGTATATGCCCGAGCTGAAGTCCTCCAACTATACGACGCGCACCTTCGGCGAACGCGCTGCGATGAATATGCCCCTTCAGGGCAGTTCTGCCGATATCATCAAGCTCGCCATGCTGGGCGTCGTCCGCCGCCTCCGCGAGGAAGGGCTCCGCGCAAAACTCGTATTGCAGGTACACGACGAGCTTATCCTCGATACTCCCGAAGAGGAAGCAGAGCGCACGGCTGCCGTACTGAAAGATGAAATGGAAAAAGCGGCGAAGCTGGAAGTGCCGCTCATTGCAGACGTCTCAATGGGAAGGAGCTGGTACGATGCCAAGTAAATTTGCCGTGACGGGAGGCATCGGCAGCGGCAAGAGCGCCGTATGCCTCATCCTGAAAGAGCGAGGCTATCCCGTCTTTTCCTGCGACGAGATCAACCGCGCGCTCCTGAATGAGAGGAGCTACCTCGAAGGGCTGTGCTGCCTGTTTCCTGCCTGCGTGAAGGACGGAAAGCTCGATAAAGCGGCGCTTGCCGACCTCGTCTTTTCGGACAAGAAAGCGCTTAAAACGCTCAACGCCTATGCCCATCCGCGCATTGCGGAACGCTTGCGGCGCGAAATGGACGATACCGAAAAAACCTGCTTTGCGGAAGTCCCCCTCCTCTTCGAAAGCGGCATGACAGAACTGTTTGACGGCATCATCGTCGTCCTGCGGAACAAGGAGGAGCGCATCCGCGCCGTCGTCACCCGCGACGGGCTGACCCCAGAGCGGGCAGAAGCGCGCATGAAGCAGCAGTTCGACTACGACGGCGCCCTTCCCGACGGCTGCCTCGCGATCGAAAACGACGGCGATGAGGCGGCGCTCCGCAAAAAGGTGGACGATGTGCTCGAAGCGCTGAAAGAGCAGGGCCTTTTGTAACTTCAATGCATCGGGACCCGATACATAAGAAAAACAGCTTAGCAAAACGCCAAGCTGTTTTGTTACGCGCCTTGATGTATCCGTTCTATTTCATCTGTGCTTCAAAACCATCGAAAACGGGCCGAATGCTCTCTGCGATGTCGAAATAGCCCTCGTGTGTGAGGCAGCTCAACAGCACTTCGCCGTCCTTCAAAAAAGTTATGTCGGCAAAGCCGAAGTATGGATCATATCTTTGATATGCATCATAATGATACCTGTCAAACCGCTTGTAAGACAACAGGTAATCTTTGAGTTTTTGCGTGGGTTTCAGATAGACCCTCAGCACATTCATGCCGTAATTTTCGGTTTTTTCTGTCTTGACGGCTTCGTCTAAAATTTGGGCGAAGCGCACATCACACTCGTCCCCGATATGGATCCCCTCTTCCGCGTGAAAACAAACGGTATCACACTCGGCAAAGAGATAGTCAAGCTGCAGAACCGAAAGTTTTTTTGCCCGTTCGTCCTCGGCGAAGGCTTTATGATAGTCGTCCGTGTACCCGCGCTCCACATACTCTTCCCAGATCTTGATCTGATCGTAGATGCAGTCCGAAGGCATTTCAAGATCGATCGTGTCGGACTCTTCCCCGGACAAAGCCTGCGCCAGATCGAAAAAGGGCATACTCTTAGGCGAGGTCCGTTCAAGATGGTATCCCGCCGCCTCATCCATCAGCTGATTGTTCTGCAAGAATGCAGCATACTCCCCTATGGCATTTTGGAACGCCTCGCCGCTCTCTGCCTCTTGATACATTTCCTGCACCTTGGCATACACTTCGCTTTGTAATTTTTGCCCCTTCTCTTCTTCTGTGAGGGAAACATCGTTCATGATCTTTCGCGTTGCTTCCTCTTCCCATTCCCCGATATGTGCGGTGAAGCGCTGCCAATTTTGCGTCATGCGATCGCGCTCCTCTTCAAACGCCGCGCGCCTTTGTTCATACCCCTCCGACTCCAAAAGCGCCTTGATCTCTTGCAGCCGAGCCAGCCTTTTTGCCCCCGCCTGACGGAACGTTTCGGCGGTGTAGGGTTTTTCTCTGTCTATTTCGTTTACCGTTGTGATAGTTATCAACTTTTCCATCGTGCTCCGTTTTGATCGAAAAATCTTATTTGCCCTAACTATTATAGCAAAAAAAACCTTGGCCGCAAGCATTTGCCCGCGATCGGCGGCTGTGGTTCAATTCGTTCATACCACGAAAAAACAGAGCTTAAGCCCCCTTAGGGCTCCCAAAAAGATTTGCCCCGGCAAAGATTTTTGGGAAGAGGAGACGCAGGCGTAAATGAAAACAGCTTGGCATTTTGCCAAGCTGTTTTGTTACGCGCCTTGCGGCGACGTGGTGCGGTCGACAGGAATTCGCCGACACCCCAAAGGGGTCCCCTTGGCGAAGCGTCGCCCTTCGGGCTCGCGTGAACCGACAGCCGATATTGATTTTCATGCCCATTCCGTGCATGATCGGCGGCTGTGGTTCAATTCGTTCATACCACGAAAAAACGGAGCTTAGGCTCCGTTTTTTCGTGGTGCGGTCGACAGGAATTGAACCTGCATGGTGTTACCCACAAGATCCTTAGTCTTGCGCGTCTGCCAGTTCCGCCACGACCGCATATTTTGTTGTTCTGCCCGCTCGGATGATGTCCTCGCTGACAGCTTTTATATCTTACAACATCCAAAACCAAAAGTCAAGTTTTAATACGGGAAAAATCCATAAATTTTTCGGAAAAAGGAGATTTTTTTCAGATAGCGCGCCGTCTCGGGATAGGGAATGTGAAAAAGCGTGCGGCCGTTTGCGGAATAACGCCCGTCTTTGAGCCATTCGCGCACCCTCCCCTCCCCCGCGTTGTATGCGGCAAGCGCCGTCTCTTCCTCGAATTCCTCCATAAGATAGCCAAGATACGCGCAGCCGAGCGTTACATTGTACTCCCCTTCTCTGAGCCGCGCCGGCTCGAAGAGGATGCCCTCCCGCTCGCAGACAAACGCCGCCGTCGAGGGCAAAAGCTGCATGATGCCTACCGCACCCGCATCGCTTTCAGCATCTTCCCGAAAGTTGCTTTCCGCCTTCATCACAGCATAGATGAGCGCAGGATCGAGACCGCTTTCCCCGACGATAGCCCGATACGGCCGCGGGAAAGCGGCGAAAAAGCTCAGGACTGCGCCCGCAAGCAGCAGCAGAAGGGCAAACACGAAAAGCAAGTGTTTCATCCTCTATAGTATGCCGAAAACACCCGAAAAGAACAGCAAAAGAGCCGAGATCACTCGGCTCTTTTCGTTGAAGTTTCGCTTACTTTCTTGCAACGCCCGTTCTGATGGCAGCTGCCTTGACGGCGTTTGCGACCGCATCCTTGACGCGGGGATCGAAGGAATCGGGGATGATATAGTCGGGGCGGAGCTCGCTTTCGGGGATGACGGAAGCGATCGCCTCTGCCGCCGCGATCTTCATCTCGTCGTTGATGTCGCTTGCACGCACGTCGAGCGCACCGCGGAAGATGCCGGGGAATGCGAGCACGTTGTTGATCTGGTTGGGGAAATCGCTGCGGCCGGTACCGATGATCTTCGCGCCTGCGGCTGCCGCCTCGTCGGGCATGATCTCGGGCACGGGGTTTGCCATCGCAAAGATGATGGGATCCTTTGCCATCGTGCGGACCATCTCCTGCGTGAGGCTGCCGGGTGCGGAGACGCCGATAAACACATCTGCGCCCTTGACGACGTCTGCGAGCGAGCCCGCCTTCTTTTCGAGGTTGGAGATCTTCGCCATCTCTTCCTTGATGGGGTTGAGGCCGTCGCGGCCCTCGTAGATGGCGCCCTTCCTGTCGCAGAGGATGACCTTCTTAAGGCCCTTGCTCATGAGGAGCTTGGTGATGGCGATGCCCGCGGCACCCGAACCGTTGACGACGACGGAAATATCTTCGATCTTCTTGCCTGCAAGCTTGAGCGCGTTGAGCATGGCTGCCATCGTGACGATCGCCGTACCGTGCTGGTCGTCGTGGAAGACGGGGATATCGCACACCTCTTTGAGCCTCTTCTCGATCTCAAAGCAGCGGGGCGCGGAAATGTCTTCGAGGTTGATGCCGCCGAAGCTCCCTGCAAGGAGGGAGACGGTCTTGACGATCTCATCGACGTCCTTCGAACGGATACAGAGCGGGAAGGCGTCTACGTCGCCGAAGGTCTTGAAGAGGGCGCACTTGCCCTCCATGACGGGCATACCCGCTTCGGGGCCGATATCGCCGAGGCCGAGGACTGCCGTGCCGTCCGTGATGACCGCCACAAGGTTGGAGCGGCGGGTGTAGACGTAGGAAAGATCGACATCCTTGCTGATCTCAAGGCAGGGCTCAGCGACGCCTGGCGTATAGGCGACGGCGAGTTCTTCGCGGTTGGTGATGGGTGCGCGGGTGACGACTTCGATCTTGCCCGCCCATTCGCGGTGTTTGTCCAATGCAAATTGCTTCTTATCCATAAATACAAACTCCTGTAAATTGTTTATACGTTGAGGCTGTCCATGAAGGAGCGGATGCTCTCTGCGGACTTCTTGAGTTTTGCCATCTCCTCTTCGTTGAAGTCATAAGCAAGATGGTCGAGGATGCCCTCTTTGCCGATGATGCAGGGAACGCTGATGCAGACGTCGCTGATACCGTAGTAATTGTCGAGGCAGGAAGTGACGGTGAGAATGCTTCCTCTGTCGCGCATGATGGTGCCGCAGAGCTCTGCGACGATGGCGGCGATCGCGAAGTTGGTCATGCCCTTGCGCTTGATGACCTGCGCGCCCGAACCGATGATGTTGGTAACGAGCTCTTCCTTATTGAGGGAGATGCCGCGCTTTGCGCAGTAGTTGTCGATCGGCATGGAGGAGACGTGTACCGAGCTCCAGACGGCAAACTGGCTCTCGCCGTGCTCGCCCGCCATGAAGCCGTGGATGTTGCGGATATCCGCAGAGAGCGATGTGCTCAGAAGATAGCGGAAACGCGCGCTGTCGAGCATGGTACCCGTACCCATGACCTTGCCCGCGGGGAGGCCCGTCTCCTTCTGGATGACGTAGGTGAGGACGTCCACGGGGTTGGAGACGACGATGATGACGCCGCCGTTGTAGTACTTCATGATGTTCTGTGCGATGTCGCGCGCAATGCCGATGTTCTTCGTAGCAAGGTCGAGGCGCGTTTCGCCGGGCTTTCTGCCGAGGCCCGCGGCAACGACGATGATGTCGCTGTCCTTCACGTCCTCATAGGTGCCGCTGTGGATGTTCATCGCCCCCATCGTGATGAGGCCGTGGCTGATGTCCATCGCTTCGCCCTCGGCTTTCGCCGCGTTGATGTCGATGATGGCAAGTTCGGAGACGAGGCGCTGCGTTGCAATGGAGAACGCCGCGGTCGCGCCCACGGTGCCGGCACCGATGATACTGATCTTGGAATGTCTGCTCATAGTTTTGCTGTTACCTCTTAAAATGTAGTTTCTTCTTTTCCTTGCATGCCGATGCGGCACGCCTCGGCGGGATGAGACCGTGCTTTTCGCTCTCCCTTTTCGGGAAGAGTCCCATTCTCGCCCATTCTAATAGATATTATATCATATTCTCGGAAAAAAGCAAGAGAACAGCGCAAGATTCTTGGCTGTCCTCTCTATTTTCTTTTGCTTTTGTGAAAGAGTGCCTTCGGGACGAGCTTATCGCCCAACCCCAATGCGCCCCTTTCCAAAGCGGTATGTTTGAATTTGCTCAGATCTCTTCCGCGCCGTCCGAAAGCTGTTCGAAAAGATCGGCGGGAACATACTCCATCTCGTCCTCCCCGCACAGCGTCATACTGCCCGATACGGTACTCTTCAAGACGATCGTCACGGAAGTAGAAAAGTCGATCTTCATCGCCCCGTTTTCCGCCGCACCGAAGCTCACGCCGACATCGCCGAATTTGCTGCCCAAAAGCGCGCCGCCGTTGACCGTCAGTTCCGAGCCGCTGTAAGCGGAAATAAAATGTGCGGCCTTCGCGCCGAGGTCGGCACTCTCTTCGGGAAGGGCGATCTCGATCTCGGGGAAGAACATCTCCACCAACTTGGAAGCATTCAGGAGATAACTCACATAGTACTTGATATCCGCGCCGAATTCTTCCGTCGTCGTCTGCACGGGAGCCTCGTCGATATCGCGCCGCATCATGATCTTGCCGCCCTTCACGGTCAGATCGACGGTTGCCGCCCCCTGATTGAAGAGCGCATTCTTTTCATAGTGCAGGCGCGCATTGACGACGAGCCCCTCTTCCGTCTGCGGATAGACCGCCGCCGAGACGGCGATCACGAGCGGATCGCCGAGCGCAGCCATCGTGACCGTCCCGTTCAGGAAGATGCCGTCCTTGAGCGCAAGGGAGCCGCTCCCAACGTCCGTCAACGCCCCGATCGCCTCGGCGGCAAGCGAACCGAGCCCCGTCAGATCGTACTGTACGGCAGAAGGGACTTCGGGAAGGGAGACGGCGCCGCCGCACCCGATCTCATTCAGGCGCAGCTCTGCATCTCCGACGGCAATGCACAAAGCCCCGAGCACCGCTGCGCCGTTCTCCGTCTTCTTTTCCAACTGCACTTCAATGTCACCCTGCAAACCGAAGGCACTCCCGTCCAGCGCGAGGGAAAACACATCCCCCACCGTGACCGACCCGATCAATTGGCCGAGGCCTCCACTCCCGATCATCCCGGACGAGCCGAGAATATCCCCGAAAGAAGGGGCGAAGAAGATGCAGCCAAGTTCAGAAAGCGGCAGCTTCAGCGTGAGCGCACCCTCCGCGTCGAAGGCAGAATTTGACGCGGACACATAAACCGCCCCTTGCTCTCCGCCCTGCAGCCATGCCTGCAAAAAGAGCGGCCGTGCAGCGCTCTCAGTCCCCGAAAGCGAAAGATAGCGATCGTTCCCCTGCTTGCGGTATTCCCCCGAAAGCGCGGCATCCCCTGCGGCAAAAGAAAGCTCGCCCGATACGTTGGGAGCGGAAAGGGTATTGAAGACCGCTTCGATATAGCCGAGGAGCTCATTGAGATCGTCCAACGTGAAATAGTCGGCAGAGGGAAGCTGCAGCGCTTCTTCCAACACATCGACGGAGAGCTGCGTCTGTACGGTCACGCCCTCGCCCGCGTACTCCCCGTCCACGAGGAAGACGCTCTCCGGATGTTCCGCGATGCGGAGGGTGAACCCGTTCCCCTCCGCACCCAGCAGGGCGTCGGGCACTTCCGTCAGCCGCATCCCGTTCAGAAAAGCAGCAAGATCGCTCGGATCGAAGGAAAGGAGAGAAGAAAGATCGGGGAGCTGCAGCTGTATGCCCAAGCGTTCGGCAAGCCCCTGTACGCGGGCGAACAGGCTGCTCAGCTCCTCCGCGGTATGTTGATCGCCGAGCGCAACACAGAGCCCGAACTTCCCGCATACGATGCGGAGTTCCTCATCGTCCGCAGTGAGATACAGCCGCTGTTCGGCGCCGCCGAGACGGACGCCGCACTCCACGGTCAGCGCAAAGCCGTTCCCCCATTCCAATGTTCCGCGTAAGATGTCTGCGGAGAGCGCGGTATCCCCGAGATCGATCGACACGCTGCCGCCGAAGGAGAGCGCGCGTCCGCCGATGAGGGGAAGCGCCCGTTCCAGCACGGGGGAAAGGTCGGCAAAAGCCGCCTTCTCCGCCGCCGTGAGCGGAGCAGGTTCCCTCTCCCCGGGAACGAGCTTCAACCCGACGGGCATCCCGCCCGCCTCAAAGCTCAGGCTTATCTCGCCGAGCGAGGCGCCGCCCTCCTCGTCAAAGAGGAATGCGATCTTCAGAGGCATCACGCCCCCGTCTCCGAGGGAGAGCTCGGCATTGAGCTCGGCCCCCGCGTCGTCATAACGGAAGTCGCCCTTCCCGAGCTGTTCCAAAAGTTCCGCAGCAAACGCCTGCCCGCCTTCGGGCGCGCCGGGAAGCGCCAAAAACTCCTCCGCGGCGGCCTTGCCGTTGAGGCTTCCGCAGGAAAGATAAGCCGTTCCCTCCTCCAGCCAAACGCGGAGGGCGCCGAAGTCGGCACGCAGGTCGATGTCGTTGAGCGTCATATCGCCGATATCCAGCCAAAGCGCGCCCGAAAGCCGTGCCTGTTCCGCCGTCAGCTCCGCGTCAAAGGAGACCGCTCCTTCCGCCAGGCGTTCAAAGCAGTCTGCAAGGCAGCCCGCAAGGGTCGGAAGCGGCTTTTCGGGTTCCCCCGCCTCCCCCTTGCCCGCATAGCGGACAAAATATTCCTCGTATGCCGTGCTCTCCGCACGCGGCGTATCATACTCAAAATCCGTCGTGAATCGGGATGAACAGTTGACGCTGAACCCTAAGGCGGCGCGATAGGACTCGTCCACCACGCTCTTCAGGATGCGCCAATCTTCATCGAACGTGAACGTCACCTCGATTGCGGAAAACTCGGGGAGCGCGGTGAGCCCGCCCGAGAACACCATCTGATTGGCATAATATGCGGGCGCCTTGTCCTTTGCGGGATCGAGGCGGTACGTCTGCGAATAGGTGCCGTCCCCGTTCTTTACGACGCGGTCGGCAGAGAGCAGCGTCTCTTCATTGATGACATAGACGCAGAACTCCGAAGCGGGAAGTCCGTTCTGCGCCATGAAGTCCTCCGTGCTCATGCGCGCGCAGGGATCGCCCGACTCCCACTGCAGCGAGAGCATCTCGTCAAACGTCTCGGCATCGTAGCTGCTGCCGAGGCGCCAGAGCACTTCGTCCCCGACATAGCAGAACTGCCGTGCCGATTTCACGAGCGAACTCTTGGTCACGTCCGCCACGATGAGGACATCGTTCGCGTACTGTTTGTAGGTACTCACCTTCTGCGTCATGACGGCGGCGTCCGTCTCGCCGTGCATCTCGGAATACCACGTCTTCTGCGCCTTGAATACGCTGTTCATATAGCCGACGTTTTCGATCGCCGTATGATCGGCAGGCGTGGAGCCGTCTTCCGGCACGGGAAGCAGAACGGTGGAAAAGCCCGCCTCCACCTCATTGCGCCCCGGCTGATGAAAGAAGCGCGGGATGATGACCGCCGCCGCGATCCCGATCGCAAGCACGATCGCCGAAACGGCCAAAATAACGGAAAGCCGCTTTCTCTTGCCCGTATTCCATGCTGTACTCTCTGCGGCATTCGCTTCTGCCGCACTCTGACTTTTGTCCATGTTCTCCTCATGCGCGCCCGCAGGCGCTTGTCATAAAAATATATGACAGTATCATATCCAAATTATGACATTTTGTCAACCCGATGAGCGCACCAAAAGTCAGATTTCAAAAAAAGATACCCGAAACTTTCGTCTCGGGTATGCGCTTTACAAAATAAACCGAATGATTTTCAGGCGCGGTTGAGTCTGAATTTCGTGACAAGCACCTTTTCTTTGTCTGCAAAGGAGAAAATATCGTTTTCCGCCGCCCCCATAAAATCTTTGCCGAAGACGTCGAAGAGGCTTCCCGAAAGGCTGAACTCGGGGAGCGCGCCCACAAGCTTGCCGTCCTCATAGAGATAGGCGAGCATGACAGGGAGTCCCAGCGTGCCGTCGGGCGTCATATCCCCGCCCGACGTGACGGCAACATAGACGGCCTTGCCTTTTACAATGTCGGAAAGTTTTGCGTGCGTATTTGCGACGGTCACCCCGCCGAACCCCGCCGCAGGGACGGAGTCGAAGCTTGATGCCGCCGTTCCCGAAAGGGGCAGCGAGAACTGCTGTGCCGTGCGCTTGCACGTCGCAAGTCCTTCAAAGACGCCCTCTTTGACGAAGTAGAACTTGTCCCCTTCCTTCACCGTGCCTTCGGCATCGAAGAAAGGATAGCAGCCGCGGTTGCGGGGCGCGCGGTCGGTGAGAAGGGAGAACTTCTCGTTGAACACCTTCTCGCCCAACCTGCCCTTCAGAAGGCCGGTGCCGCTCATGTACCCTTCCGCCGCCATCTCGCGGAGCGCATAGGGCGCAGCTTCCTGCACGGAGATGATGACGGGCAACTCCTCTTCGGGCAGCGGGAGCTTCTTGTTGTAGACGCTCAGAAGCTTGCCGATGTCTTCGACGATGGCGTCCTCATCATAATACGACTGCATAGCGCCATAGTAAAGATCCATGATGTTCGCGGAGGACTTCGCCTTGATGACGATATCGAGCACAAAATAATTCCCGCGATAGGAAAAGTCCGTTCCCCTGCTGTTCGTATAGAAAGTCTCCTCCTCCCCGAGCATCACCTTGTTGGAGAAAATGAAGTCGGGATAGGCTTTATTGAGCCGCTCTGCAAGGCGGGAGACCGTCTTCAGAAAGTCCTTGGGCTCCAAAATAGGTGCCCGCCCGTCCTCATGGCGCACGCTGTGCTCCGTCAAAGAACAGGGATAGGGAATGCCCTGACCAAGCGCGTTCTTTGCGCGCTCCGTAAGGGTTTCGTCCGCCTCGTCGCCCACGCACGCCGCAACACCGATCTTGCCGCCCTCATAGACGCGGACGACTTTCTCCATGTCCTCGTTGATGCGCAGCGATTCCGCGCGGCTCGCTGCAAGGTTGCAGCTGTAAGTTGTCGATCTCGTGATGATACGTTCGCGTTCCATGACTGCTCCCTCCTTACTGTACGTTCATCTTCGCAATGCTCACATACGGGCCCCCGAAGCCGACGGGGAGCGGGTACTGTTCCATCTTGCCGCAGCCGCCCGTCACGAAGGAGAACATCTCCGTATGATCGGAGAGCCCGTCGATGAGATCGAGCGTCTCAAAGACGTTGCCCGTGATGACGGCGATCTTGACGGGATCGCCCACCTTGCCGTCCACGATCTCATACGCAAGCGAGGGTGCGATCGTAAAGGTGCTCATGCCCGAGCCGTGCTTGAGCGTCTTGATATAATAGCCGTGTTTAATGCCCGCGAAAAGCTCCTCTTTCGTCTTGTCGCCCGCGTCGATGACGGTGTTCGTCATGCGGACGATGGGCTCATAGTCGCAGCTGATGGCGCGCGCATTGCCCGTGGGCGATTCGCCAAGATCCGCCGCCGTCGAAACGGAGTGCAGCCGCCCCGAAAGCACGCCGTTTTTGATGAGATAGGTCTTGGTGGCTTTGGTGCCTTCGTCGTCATAAGGGGTATAGCCCGACCCGAAGTCGATGCCGCTGTCGTAGATGGAGAGGATGTCCGCGCCCACTTTGGTGCCGAGCGCCCACTCCTTCTTCATCGTCTCGTCGCCGAGCATGAAGTCCGCTTCCGACTTGTGGCCGAAGGACTCGTGCGCGAAGACGCCCGCAACGACGGGCGCGAGGATGACGGGATAGACGCCCGCCTCCACGGGCTTTGCGTGCAGGAGGAAGTTTTCCGCTTCCAGAACGGCGCTTTTGAGCTCCTCTTCGGGAACGGAGAGCTCTTCGAAGCTGAACGCCGAGCGCTGAAACATTTCGGAAAAATTATCCTTCTCGTTCGCAAGCGCGAAGGAAAAGACGCAGCCGCAGGTCTGATAGTCCCATTTGAGGGAAGCACCCTTGGAAGAATAAAATTCATAGGCGCTGTAACGGTCGAGATAGAGCGCGATGCTCATGCGCACATATTCCGAGACTGCAAAGGCGGGGAAGCGCGCTTCGAGCAGCTTCTGCTTTTCGGCAAGCGGCACTTTTTTCACGCTCTTTCCCGCAAAGAGCATCTTTTCGTCCGTGTTCGCCTGAAAACGCCTGACGACGGGATGCGCTTCGATGTCCTTGTTCGGCGTCGCGCTCTCGTAGAGGCGATCGAGCTCGCCCTGCAGATCGTCCACTTTATAGGTGGATGCATAGTACCAGATGTTGCCGTCGAAGACGCGCAGAAACGCCTTTTTCTTAGTCGTCTCCTTGCACTCTTCGAGCGCGCCGTCGCGGTAGCGGATGCTCGTCGTGAAGCGGTCCTCGATGCGCACGTCGGCATACAGATCTTTCCGGAAGTTTAACATAGTCCTCCTTTTCGGCACGGGCATCTCCCGCGCCTGACTGAAACAAATTGTATCACAAGACGCAAAAAAAGTCAATCAAGCAATGCTTGAAAGACTTTTTTCTACGCTTAGTTGAGCTGTTCGCTCCTTTGGATGTTCTCCTCTTGGAACTGCTTCATGTAGAGGGCGAAGTACGCTCCCCTGCGGCGGAGAAGTTCCTCGTGCGTGCCGCGCTCGACGATCTTCCCGCCGTCCACGACGAGGATGATGTCCGCCTGCGTGATGGTGGAAAGGCGGTGCGCGATGACAAAGCTCGTTCTCCCCTCCATCAGCTTTTGGATGGCCTCCTGAATGAGCTTTTCGGTGAGCGTATCGATGGAACTCGTCGCCTCGTCCAAAATGAAGATGGCAGGGTCTGCCAAAATGGCGCGCGCGAAGGAGAGAAGCTGTTTTTCGCCCGTCGAGAGCGAATTGCCGCCCTCGCCGATGCGCGTATCGATGCCGTGTTCGAGGCGGGATACGACCCCGTCCGCCTTGACCGCGCGAAGGGCGGCGGCGATCTCTTCTTCCGTCGCGTCCTCTTTGCCGTATAAGAGATTTTCGCGCACGGTGCCCGAAAAGAGGTGCGGCGTCTGTAACACATAGCCGATATTGCTGTGCAGCCAATGCACGGAGCGCTCGCGAGCGTCCCGTCCGTCGATGAGGATGCGCCCCTCTGTCGGCTCGTAAAATCTGCATACGAGGTTGACGAGCGTGCTCTTTCCCGCGCCCGTCTCCCCCACGATGGCGACGTTGGTCCCCTGCGGCACGTCCAAAGAGAAGTGCTCGAGGACGTTCTCTCCCCCGTCGGGATAGCGGAAGGTGACGTCGTCAAAGCAGATATGCCCGTAAAGCCGCTCCCAATTTTCGCGCTTGGGGGAAAAGCTGTCGCCGTATTGTTTGATGACTTCGGGAGTATCCTTGACGTCGCCCTCGGCAGCGAGCAGCGCCGTGACGCGTTCGATGTTGACCTTCACCGTGATGAGGTCGGAAAAGCAGTCCACCGACCACTGCACGGGCTCCATGATGCCCTGCGCGTACGTCATGAAGACGGAGAGCGTGCCGACAAGGAGAAGCCCGTCCGCCGTCAGTGCGCCGCCGTACCACAGAACGAGCGCGAGCGCCGCGGAGGAGGCAAAGGCGATGACCGTCACAAACAGCGCGCGGAAATGCCCGATCTTGGAAGAGCGTTTCTGCATCTTCCCCGTCGAAGCGAAGAAGCGGGTATCGAGATCGTTTTCGATGAAGAGCGTCTTCGAGGTCTCCACGCCCGTCACGCCCTCGTTGAAGGCGCCCGTGATGGCGGAGTTGAGTTCGCGCGCCTCGCGGTTGAGCTTGGTGAGCTTTTTCTGAAAATAAACGGAAACGAGCGCCACGAGCGGGATGACGACGATGACGCAGAGCGCCAGAACGGGCTGCAAAGCGAGCATGACGACGACCGCGCCCAGCACATAGATGACGTTCCACACGCCCGAATAGGTATCCCACGCGATATTGCCAGCGATATTGGAAGGGTCGCTCATCACGCGGGCGTGCAGCCGCCCCACGCTGTTTTGGCTGTAATAGGAGACGGAGAGCCGCTGCAATCGGTCGAAACAGGCGCGGCGGATATCGCGCAGAAGATACATCTCGAGCTTGCTGCAGTTAAAGCACGCGATAAAGTCGAGGACGCCGCTCAACGCAAGCACGCCCACATAGGCGCAGATAAAGAGCGCGAGCCCTTCCGTCGTCTTTTCGGCGATGAAATGGTCGATGGCGTACTGCTGGAAGAGGGGCAGAATGACCTGGAGCCCGCCGACGATGAGCGTGAAGACGACCATGACGGCAAACATCGCAGCATACGGCTTTAAGAAGGGCTTCATCTTCCCGAGCCCGAAGAAACGGAGCTTTTCTGCGGCGGGCGCGGACTGCGCCGGCTTGGTATTCTCAGCCATACAGTTCCTCCTTGAGGTCTTCGGGAAGCGCCATCTGCATCTCGTAGATAGTGCGGTAGATGCCCCCTTTTTTCATAAGTTCTTCATGCGTGCCCTGCTCAGCGATGCGCCCGTCTTCGAGCACGATGAGCATTTCCGCGCCCATGACCGTCGTCACGCGGTGCGAGATGATGAGTTTGGTGACGCCCGAAAGGTTTTCCCCGAGGCGGGCGCGGATCTTTGCGTCCGTTTCGCTGTCCACGGCGGAAAGAGAATCGTCGAAGACGAGCACAGGCGTCTTGCGCATGAGGGTACGGGCAATGGAGACGCGCTGTTTCTGCCCGCCCGAGAGGGTGACGCCGCGCTCCCCCACTTCCGTTGCATATCCTTCGGGGAAGGCTTCGATATGTTCGTCCACGCAGGCAAGGTGCGCCGCACGGCGGACGGCGTCTTCTCCTGCTTCGGGGGCGGCGATCGCGATATTCTCCCCGATCGTCCGCGAAAAGAGGAAGCCCTCCTGCAATACAAAGCCGACCGCGCCCCTGACCGTCGCAGGCGAAAGTTCGGCAATATCCTTTCCGCCGATCGTGATCTTGCCCGAAGTCAGAGGATAGAACCCGTCCAAAAGATAGGCGATCGTCGACTTCCCGCTCCCCGTGCCGCCGAGGATGCCCAGCGTCGTGCCCTCTTTCACGGTGAAGGAGACGTCGGACAAAACGGGCTTGCCCTCTTCATAGCCGAACGTCACCCGGTCGAAGACGATATCCCCGTGCAGGGGTTCCCGATTTCCGTAGACCTCCTCCTTCGCATTCATGATCTCCGCGATGCGCCCGAGCGCGATGCCCGCGCGGCTCATGTTGGAGATGACCCGCCCCAGCATGTTCATAGGGCCGACGAGCAGGGTGTTGTAGGAGATGAAGACGATGAGATCGCCCGGGCTCAGCGAATCGTTCACACAGAAAACAGTGCCGAAGATGAGGATGAAGAGAAGCTGCAGGGCAGTGAGAAGGTCACTCGACGTCCAGAAGAGCGCGCTCTGCCGCATGACGCGCACCCATTGCCCCGTATAGTGCGTGTTCTGCGCTTCGAACTTGTCGCGCTCCTCCTTTTCCCTGCCGAACGCGCGCACGACGCGCACGCCCGTAAAATTCTCCTGCGCGATGGTGGAGAGCACGCCCTCCTCTTCGTCGCACTTCTGATATTCGGGGAGAAGTTTTGCAAAGAACACCGCCGAATACCCCACGACGGCGGGCAGAAAGGCGGTCGCGATGAGCGCGAGCCGCACATCGGTGAGATACATCAAGGTCAGCGAGAGCATGATCATGATGACGATGCGAAGGAGCGTCACGAGCTGCCCCGAGACGAAGTTGGAGATGGCGTCGACGTCGGAGGTGCAGCGCTGGATGATATCGCCCGTGTTGTGCGTATGGTGCCACGAAAGAGGCAGCCGCTGCAAATGCGAAAAGAGCGTATCGCGCATGCGCTTCAGCATGATCTGATTGGCGTGCAGCGTAAAGAAGTTGTTGCCGTAACGGAAAAGCGCCGTAACGAGCGAAAGCGCCACGACGACGAGGGCAATGAGCCAGATATTTTCTTTGAGCCGTTCGATCCCGCCGAAGATGCGGACGAAGATCTCGTAGGAAGACGAAACTTCCTCCGTGCCGATGACGCAGTCCACCGTAAAGCCGATGAGCTGCGGGATGAGCACGAGAAGAAAGGTCATAAAGAGATTGCAGAGGATGCTCACGGCGAACAGCCCCAAGCTCCCCTTCAGAAAATAGACGAGCATCCCCGTCTTCGTAAAGCGGGGCGCGCTTTTGCTTTGTTTCATAGGACTCCCGAACGCGGGCAGCCGGATATTCAAGCGTTTTGTAGCTGCTCGCGGTGCGCCTGCAAGGTATACAGGCGGTAGTATCTCCCCTTCTTTTCGAGGAGTTCGCGGTGCGTGCCCTCTTCGAGGATCTCCCCGTGGGAGAGCACGATGATCTTATCCGCGTTGCGGATGGTGGAAAGGCGATGCGCCACGATGAGCATGGTGCCGATGTTCATCATTTTTTCGAGCGAATCCTGGATGAGCACTTCCGTCTCCGTATCGATGTTGGCGGTCGCCTCGTCGAGGATCATGACGGAGGGCTTATGCACGATGGTGCGCGCAAAGGAGAGGAGCTGGCGCTGCCCTGCCGAGAAGTTGTTGCCGCGCTCGCGCACCTCTTCATCCAGCCCCTTTTCGAGCTTGCCGATGAAGGAAGAAGCGTTCACATAGTCGCACACGCGCATGATCTCCTCGTCGGGGATGTCGTCGCGGAGCACGATATTGCTTCGGATGGTCCCCGAGAAGAGGAACACGTCCTGGAGCATCTGCCCGAAATGGCGGCGGAGCGATGCGATCTTGATGTGTTTGATATCGATGCCGTCGATGAGGATGCGCCCCTTCTGAATGTCGTAATTGCGGCAGATGAGCGAGAGGATGGTGGTCTTGCCCGAGCCCGTCGAGCCCACGAACGCCACCGTATCGCGCGCGTTGACGTGGAAGGAAACGCCCTTCAAGACCCATTCGCCCGGCACATACGCAAACCACACGTCCTGAAATTCGATTTCCCCTTTCACTTCGGAAAGTTCGATCGCGCCCTCTTCGTCGACGACTTCGGGCTGCATATCGAACACCGTGAAGATCTTCTCCGCCGAAGCAAACGCCGACTGCAGCCAATTGAACTGCTCCGCAAGGCTCTGGATGGGGTTGAAGAACTTGGAAAGGTACATATAGAAGGTGACGACCGTCGCGCTCGACACGGGATTTCCGAGGAAGGACGCGCCGTCCAGATACCCCTTGCCGCCCAGATAGAGAAGGCAGAGCACCGAGGCGATATACAGCATATAGACGAGCGGACGGAATATCCCGAAGACGAAGATCTGCTGATGCTTTGCAGAAGCGAGCGTCTTATTCTTCTTGTCGAACTCCTGCATCTTGCGCTGCTGGCGATTGAAGATCTGCGTGATCTTCATGCCCGACAAATTTTCCGAAAGGAAGGTGTTGATGTCCGTCGTGCCGTCCTTGACTTTGCGGTACGCCCGCCGCGAGAACTTGCGGAAGATGAGCGTGAAGAGCACGATGAAGGGCGCGAAGCACAGCACCATCAAGGTGAGCTCGAGATGCAGGATGAACATGGCGATGAGTACGCCGAAGACGACGAACACGTTCTTGATGAGGTTGACGAGGATGTTCGTGAACATCATCGAGATGGCGTTGGTGTCGTTGGTGACGCGCGTCACCAGTTTCCCCACGGGGATGAGGTTGAGCTGGGCGTGCGAAAGCCCTTCGATATGCGAGAAGAGGTCCTCTCTCAGCGTCGAGAGGATGCGCTGGCCCGTCTTTTGCAGCACGATCGCCTGCGCATAGGAGCTTGCGAGCGAGACGATGAGGATGCCCGCATACACGCCGACGAGCAAAAAGAGCTTGGGAAGTTCGAATTCGGCGCTCACGACCTCTTCGATATAGCCGATGAGGAGGGGCGACGCGATGTCATAGGCAATGGAGAACGCCATGCACAGCCCCGCGAAGACAAAGCTCCGCCAATGAGGCTTTGCATATGCAAGGAGACGCCGAACGATCTCCCCGTCCTTCATGTTGCGGTCGAAGCCGATCGCTTCCTTCTTGTTCTTGATGAGCGCATAGGCAAGCGAAAAGACGATGGAGATGAGCCCGATGACGCCGCCCACGACGATGAGAGGATAATACTCACGCATTGTGCTGCCTCCCCTCGTCTTCGAGTTTTTGAAGATCGACCATCTTCTTATAGTCCGGGCAGCGCAGGACGAGCTCGTCGTGCGTGCCGACGTCCACGACGCGCCCGTCGTCGATGAAGACGATCTTGTCCATATTTTCGACGGTGGAAATGCGGTGCGCGATGAGGATGGTCGTGAGCCCCGCCCTGTTCTTTTTGAGATTCGTGAGGATCTCCTGCTCCGTCTTGGTGTCGACGGCGGAGACGGAATCGTCCAGGATGAGGATCTTGGCGTGCTTCATGAGGGCGCGCGCGATGGAGATGCGCTGCTTCTGCCCGCCCGAAACGGTGACGCCGCGCTCGCCGAGCATGGTCATGTATTTATCTTTGAAGTCGACGATGTTGTCGTGCACGGCGGCAAGGCGGGCCGCTTCTTCCGCCGCCTCCGCTTCCGCCGCCTTTTCCCCTTCATAGGCAAAGGCGATGTTGTTTTCGATGGTGTCGCTGAACAGGAAGTTATCCTGCGGGACGTACGCCGCCGCGGCGCGCACGTCGCGGATGGGGATGGTGTTGACGTCGTGCCCGTCCAGAAAGACGGTGCCGTCAGGCACGTTGTAGGTGCGCAGGATAAGATCGACGATGGTCGTCTTGCCAGAGCCCGTCTTGCCCACAAGCCCCACGTTTTCGCCCGGTTCGATGGTGAAGGAGACATCTTTCAGGACGTCGAACTCGCCGTCCGGATAGCGGAAGGTGAGGTGGCGGAACTCGATGCACCCTTCAATGTCCTTGACGTCCTCCACATCAGGCTTATCGACAACGTCCTGCTTCGCGTCGAGCAGCTCGCTGACGCGGTTCAAAGAGGCCTTGCCGCGCGACGTCATTTCGATGAGCTGGGAGACCGCCATCACGGGCCAGACCATCGCCGTAAAGTAGCCGATATATTCGACGAGCTGCCCCGCGTTGAACTGCTTCAGATAGACGAGATAGCCGCCGTAGCCCAGGATGATGCAGATGACGGACTCGACAAAGAGCGTCACCGTGATATTGAGGAGCGTCGATGCCTTCGTATAGGAGACGTTGACCTCTTCGTTGCGCTTGTTGAGGCGGCGGAAGGCAAGCAGCTCCTTCGTCTCCTTGACGAACGCCTTGATGACGGCGATGCCCGAAAAGCTCTCCTGCGAGAAGTCGGAAAGGTCGGAAAAGGCGGCCTGGCGGGTCTCCCACTTCTTCGTCATGTATTTTCCGACGATGATGCCGCTCGCGAGCAGCAGCGCCATGGGGATGAGCGCGAGCAGGGTGAGCCCCACGTCCATGCGCCACATTTTGACGACGGTGAGGATGCCCAGAAACGCCGCGTCGCACATCATCATGATGCCCGAGCCGAAGCATTCCTGGATGGTCTCGAGGTCGTTCGTAAAGAGGGACATCAGATTCCCCACTTTGTTGACCTGATAGTATTGGGCGGAAAGGTCCTTGCAGTGGTCGAACATCCTGTCGCGGATGGAAGTTTCCACGCGGATGCCCGTACCGAAAAAACAGATGCGCCAGGTAAAGCGCCCCACCACCATCACGAGGATGATGATAATGAGGGGCAGGCAGATCTCATCGAGCAGGAAGTCAAGATCGAAGGGCACGGTGCCTTCCGCCGTCTCGACGACCCCCGTATTGATGCCGTTGACGACCATGCGGTAAAGTTCGGGCACTTCGAGCTGGAAATAGTCGACGAGCACGAGCGCCGCAAGCCCCACCAAAAGGATCCAGGCGTATTTCAAGTAATATCTGTTGATGTATTTCCCGAAGATCATCCCTCGTTTTCTCCCGATCGTAAAACAATTGCAAACTCCTACATTTTAGCACCCGAATGACGGGTTGTCAATCCCCTTTTGCATACAAATTCGAGGACAAAACCAACCGTACCCGGATGGGCAAAACAAGCCCGACGCACTTTGCGCCGGGCCACGGGGAAAAGATGAAGGATGAATGGGTTGGGTAATTTGCCCTTTTCGGGCATATTTGTTTGCGCGCACGCGCGGCTTATATCAACCGAATCTGCCGTTGACGTAGTCTTCCGTGCGCTTGTCGTCGGGGTTGGTGAAGATCTTCTGGGTATCCCCCATCTCCACCATCTCGCCGAGGAGGAAGTATGCGGTATAATCGGCGATACGGAACGCCTGCTGCATGTTGTGGGTGACCATGATGACGGTGATCTCGTTTTTGAGCTCCTTGCAAAGCTCCTCGATCTTGCCCGTCGAGATGGGGTCGAGCGCAGACGTCGGCTCGTCCATGAGGAGCACCTGCGGCTCGACGGCGAGCGCGCGGGCGATGCAGAGGCGCTGCTGCTGTCCGCCCGAAAGGCCGAGCGCGGACTTGTTGAGGCGGTCTTTGACCTCATCCCACATGGCGGCGCCGCGCAGCGACTTTTCGACGATGGCGTCGAGGTCCGCCCTCTTCTTGATACCGAAGGTGCGGGGGCCGTAGGCGATGTTGTCATACACGCTCATCGCAAGCGGGTTGGGGCGCTGGAACACCATGCCCACGTTCTTGCGAAGGCGTGCAAGATCGACGCCGCGCTGGTAGATGTCGGTATCGCCGACTTTGATCTCGCCCGTGATTTTACAGCCGTCGACGAGGTCATTCATGCGGTTGAGCGACTTCAAAAGCGTCGACTTACCGCAGCCCGAAGGCCCGATGAGCGCCGTGAGCTTCTTCTGAGGGAACTCCATATTGATGTTTTTGAGGGCCTGGAAGCTGCCGTAGAAGAGGTCCATCTTATGGACGGAGACGGCAACATCCCCCATCGCAAACTGCGAAAGCCCCCTCTGCTTCTCCGCGCGCACCATTTCGGCGCTCTCTCCTGCGGGTTTATTTTCCTGTATCTTTTTGCTCTTGAAGATCATTTTGCTTTTCTCCGTTGAAAGAATTTCTGTGAGACCGTAACGAGGATGTTGAGGATGATGACGAGGATCATGAGGACTGCCGCCGTCGCATAGCACTTATCGATCTCAAGCCCCTCGCTCATGAACTTATACATCATGACGGCGAAGCTCGAACCTGCCGAGCCGTAGCCCTCCGGCATCGTCGAAACAGAACCTGCGGTATAGATGAGCGCCGCACTCTCGCCGACGATACGGCCGATGGAGAGGATGACGGAGGTGACGATGCCCGAGATGGCCTGGGGCAGCACGACGACGAAGATGGTCTTGAGTTTCCCCGCGCCGAGGGCGTAACTTGCCTCCCGCATACTGTCGGGCACTTCGGAAAGGCTCTGCTCGGTGCTCCTGATAACGGTGGGAAGGATGATGAGCGCGAGCGTCAGCGAACCGTTGATGAGGCTGTACCCCATGCCGCAGTAGGTGCCGAAGAAGATGGCGCCGAAGAGGCCGAACACGATGGAGGGAATGCCCGCGAGCGTATCGATGAAGAGGCGGATGAGCTTGACGAGTTTACTGCCGCGCTTTGCATATTCCGTCAAAAAGATGGCGGCGCCGATGCCCAAGGGCAGCGCGATGAGGAGCGACATCAGGATGAGCATGCCCGTGGAAGCAAACGCGGGGGCAAGCGTCATATCGGCGTTCCCGCTCTCTCCGAAGAGGAAATCGGCGGAAAGATTAGGAATGCCGCGGATAAAGACGAAGACGATGATGAACGCGAGCACGACCGCCACCAAAATAGCGATGATGTGCGAGAGGATCCAGAGGATATCCTGCAAGCTCCCCGTCTTCTTGTAGTTGAGCTGAGCGAGCGTGCTGTTCGTCTGCTTGAACTTGCGCGAGAAGAACTTGTTGCCCGCGATGGAGTCGTTCTTCTTCACCGCCCAAAGACAGAGGTTGATAATGAGGATGAACACGAGGAGCACGAAGCCCGTCGCGATGAGCGCCTCGCGGTGCAGCCCCGTCGAATAACCGAATTCCAGCATGACGTTGGAAGTCAGCGAACGGATAGGAAGAAAGAAATCGGTCGGATATCTCACTTGATTGCCGAGCAGGAGCTGGACCGCCATCGTCTCGCCCACCGCTCTGCCGATGCCGAGGATGACCGCCGCGATGATACCGTTCTTGGCAGCGGGCAGGCACACCTTCCACACCGCCTGGTTCTTGGTGCAGCCGAGCGCCAGCGCGCCCTCGTAATAGTGCATGGGCACGTTTTCAAGGCTGTTCTTGACGAGCGACGTGATCGTGGGCAGGATCATGACGCTCAGAACGATCGTGGAAAGGAGCAGCCCCGACGCCGAGCCGACATGAAACATATCTTCCATGACCGGTTTTAACACGACGAGCCCGAAATAGCCGAAGATGAGGGACGGGATGCCCGCAAGCAGGTTGATGATCTGCTCATAGATCTTCTTCATCCAGATGGGGCAGTAGTAGACCATGTAGACCGCCGTAAAGATGGCGAGGATCCCGCCGAGGAGCACGGAGAGCACGGTAAGGACGAGGCTCGTCACGATCATCGGCAGGATGCCGAAGATATTATGCGACGCCGACCAGGTACTTCCGAATAAAAACTTGAAAAGTCCGATCTCCTTGAATGCGGGGATGCTCGCCGAGAGCAGATAGATGACGATGGCGAAGACCGCGAGAATGGAAAATGCCGCAAGGGCGATGAATACGCCCTTTGCGGTATTTTCTCTCACCGAAGCGAGATTTCCGTTGCGGACCGCCCCTTTTGTTGCAGTTGCAGCGTTTTGTGCCATAGAAAGCCTCGGTCGGATCAAAGGGTTTCGGAGATGTACCCTTCGTACTGCGCGATCCACTGGCCTGCGGGGCTCATGATGAAGTCGATGAACTCCTTTGCCGCAGCGGAAAGGGAATCTTCGCTCTTATAGACGATGTTGAAAGGTCTCGAAAGGGTATAGCTGCCGTTCTTGACGTTCTCTGCCGTAGGTTCAACACCTTCGAAGGTGACTGCCTTGACGGTATCGTCCAGCGAGCCCATAGAGATGTAGCCGATCGTGTTGCCGTTTTTATTGGCGGCGATGTTGCTCATCACCGTACCCGTGTTGTTGTTGATCTCGACAACGGCGGCAAACTGCGTCAGATCGCCGAGCTCGTCGCCCGCCGCATTCTTGATGAGGCTGTCGAATGCGTCGCGCGTGCCCGAACCGTCCTCACGGGAGATGGCGTTGGTGACGGAACCGATCGCCGTACCATTGGCGTAAAGATCGTAAAGCTGTGCGCCCGTCACGTCCGTAAGGGAGCAGCTGTTGTTGACGACGAGCGCCACGCCGTCGAGGCAAATTTTCTTGGAAACGACGCCCGTTTCGGATTCTTTCAGATCGCGCGAAGCCATACCGAAATCATTCTTGCCCTGCTGTGCATCCGCAACGCCCGTACCGGAATCGCTCATCTGGATGGTGATCTCCACTTCGTCGTTGAGCACTTCGTAAACGGCCGCAAGCTTCTCCATCAAAGGGGTGACGGAGGAGGAACCCGAAATGTAAATTTCAGTCTTTTCGGCGCTGCCACCGGGGTTATCCGTGCCGCCCTCCTTCTCGCAGGCAGCGAACATTGCTGCGCCCAGACCCATAACTGCCACGCAGGCGAGGCACGTTACTCTCTTCATTGCCTTAGTCATAACTTGATTCTCCTTACAAATTGTTTTCTTTGTTTTGACACGCATATCATAACAGTCCGATGTAATAAATTCCGCCCGTCACCTGTAATAAAGTTGTAAAAAAATCAGAAATTTTCCTTTTTTCTCACCCGTTCTCCCCTTTTCTCCCCTATTTTGCCGCATTTTTCAAAAAGAAAACAAAAAAAGACCGCGCTTTTTTGCGCAGTCTTAAAATCTTTGGATGTTTGCCGCCGCCTTCAGAGAGGCTTGGGCGCTCTGTTTTTGTAGGTGCAGAAGCGGAGAGTATATCCGTTGTCCTCCACGGGCTCTCCTTCCGCCGCGAGCTCAAAGGCTTCCTCTTCGTCCAAATTCGGCACGAAGGTATCCGCCTTCCCGTCCGCCGCCACTTTGGTGACATACACTTCGCTGCAATAGGGCAGAAGGGCACAATAGACGCTCTCCCCGCCGATGACGAACACCTCGTCTTCGGGATAGTTTTTCAGAAGCCGAAAAAGCTCATCGAGGCTCTTCGCCCCCACCGTGCCTTCCTTTGCCTCTTTGGAAGAGAGGACGATATTCACCCGCCCCTTCAAAGGCTGCCCGCCCGGGAAAGATTCGAGCGTCTTCCTCCCCATGACGACAACTTTTCCCTTCGTCGTCTCGCGGAAGAACTTCATATCTTTGGGCAGGGAAAACAAGAGCCCGTTGCCTTTCCCGATGCCCCACTTCTCGTCGGCGCAGAAGATCGCTCTCATATCGCCACCGGGATCTTGGTCTCGAGCTTGGTGTATTCGTATCCCTCGAGGCGGAAACTGTCCACCGTGAAATCGTAAAAATTCTTGACGGAGGGATCCACCCACAGCTTGGGCGCGGGCTTGGGTTCGTTCTTTAATATCTCCTCCACGATGGGAAGATGACGGTCGTAAAGGTGCGCGTCGGCGATGACGTGCACGAGCTCGCCCGCTTTCAGCCCGCTCACCTGCGCGAACATGATGAGGAGCACGGCGTACTGCACGACGTTCCAATTGTTGGCGGTGAGCATATCGTTGGAGCGCTGATTGAGGATGCCGTTGAGCGTATCGCCCGAGACGTTGAAGGTCATGGAGTACGCGCAAGGATAGAGGTGCATCTCATGCAGGTCCTGAAAGTTATACAAGTTGGTGAGGATGCGGCGGGAAGCGGGGTTGTGTTTCAGATCGTAGAGCACCCTGTCGACCTGATCGAACTCCCCTTCCTTATAGACCGCCTTTTGGGCGAGCTGATAGCCGTACGCCTTGCCGATGGAGCCCGTTTCATCCGCCCAGCTGTCCCAGATATGCGAGTTGAGGTCGTGGATGTTGTTGCTCTTCTTCTGCCAGATCCATAAAATTTCGTCGATGCACGACTTGAACGCCGTCCTGCGGATGGTGAGGATGGGGAATTCCTCCTGCAAATTATAGCGGTTGACAATGCCGAATTTTTTGACGGTATGGGCGGGCGTGCCGTCCTCCCAGCGCGGGCGCACGGGAAGATTTGTATCCCACACGCCGTTTTGCATGATGTCTTTGCAGTTTTGGATGAAGAGAGTATCTGCCCTGCTCATGCTTCCTCCCTTGCGGCCCTGATGCGCGCCGCCGCCTCCTCTTCACCTAAGATGTGAAGAATGGTCCAGAGATCGGGGGTGTTCGCGTGCCCCGTGACGGCGATGCGCAGTACTTCCGCAACGTCGGCGACGCTCCCCTTATAGGCGGAAGGGTCTGCCTTGTACGCCTTCATCTCGGCGGCAAAACCGTTTTCCGCCGCCACTTCTTTGAGTTTTGCAAACCACACCTGCGCATCGTCCCCGTGGTCGTAAGAACTTAAATAGCTGTCGAGCAGCGCCCGCTTATCCTCGGGCGAGACGCGGTAGCTTTCGTGCGTCTCGGGGCGGGAGAAGAAGTACGAGATGACCCCCATCGCCTGGGAAGCCGTCTTGAAGTCCTTTCTGCGCTTCTTGCTGCCCGTGCCCATGCAGAGGGCAAGCACCTTCTTCATGTAGTCTTCGTCCTTAAAGTATGCCTTCTGCGCGTCGGTGCCGTACTCTTCCGCCCACTCTTTGAGGAAGGAGAGCATCTCCTCTTCGGAAAGGCGGGCAAGCTCGTCCGCCGAGATGTCGTTGAGCTTGTCAAGGTCGAACAGCGTGCCGCTCTTGCTCATCTTGGAGGCGGAGAAGCGGAAGCTCTCGAGGGGCGCGTCGGGGTTCTTGCGGTACCATTCCTCGAAATTGGAGTTGAGGAGGGTGAGCATATACACCTTGACGGCGCGGGCAAAGTAGCCCTCCTGCCGGTAAAATTCGAGGGAGAGTTCGGGGTCCTTGCGCTTAGAGAGCTTTCTCCTCGTCTCGCCGTCCTGCTTCATGAGCGAGCAGTTATGCCCGTAACGGGGGCGGCGGAAGCCCAGCACGTCGAAAAGTTCCAGATGGATGGGCAAAGAGGCGAGCCACTCTTCGCCGCGGATGACGAGCGTCGTGCGCATGAAGTGATCGTCGATGGCGTGGGCGAAGTGATAGGTCGGGATGCCGTCGCTCTTTAAGATGACGACGTCCTGATCGTTCTCCGTCACCGTGATGTCGCCCTTGATCTCATCGTGAAAAGAGAGCTTGTGCTCGGGATCGCCCATCGACTTCAGACGGATGACATAGGGCTTGCCTTCGTCGAGATTGCGGTAAATTTCCTCCTCGGAAAGGGTGCGGCACCTGGCGTACTCGCCGTAATAGCCCGTGATCTTCTTTTCGGCGACCTGCTTTTCGCGGAGAGCGGAAAGTTCCTCCTCGGTGCAGAAGCAGGGGTACGCCCTGCCGCGGACGATGAGGTCTTTGACGAACGCGCGGTAGATATCCGTCCGCTGACGCTGGTAGTACGGCCCGTACTTGTTTTCGGCGCCTTCGATCTCGGCGCCCTCGTCAAAGCGGATATCAAAGTAGCGGAGGGCGTTCTTCACTGCCTCCACGGCACCCTCGACGCGGCGCTTCTCGTCGGTATCCTCGATGCGAAGATACAGTACGCCGCCGCTCTGATGGGCGATGCGCTCGTTGGCGATGGCGACAAACAGGTTGCCGAGATGGATGAAGCCCGTGGGCGAAGGGGCAAGGCGGGTGACTTCCGCGCCCTTTTCAAGATCGCGCGGAGGATAGAGCTCTTCATAATAGGAGAGTGCGGGATAATCCCCGGGGAGCAGGCGCTCCGCAAGTGCTTTTAAGTCCATATTCAAACCTCTTGAAAGATAGTCGTAAAGTAGCCCGACTCGGAGACGGGTTCGCCGCCGACGAGCAGATGGCAGGTATCGCCGATGCGTTCGGCGCGGAAGTACGCCTCGTCCCCCACGCGCTCCTCTGTATTGAGGATGGTGACGGACGTGGGCGGCAAAATGAGCCCGTGCAAGAGCGCCTCTGCGGGCAGGTTGAGAAGATGCGATAAAAAGATCATGCTCACCCCGAAATGGCAGAAGATGACGATCGTCTTATCACAGTGTTCTTTCACGCGGTACATCCTGCCGTCGCGCTCATAGCCGTAAGAGGCGATAAGCCCGTCCAACGCGCGCGTGACCCTTCTATAATCTTCGCGGAGGGGCGCCATCTCCTCGCGCTCGATCCACTTGTTTTCGATGAAATTCTCGTCGGACTTCGTCCATTCGGAAGGGAAATAATCCCACGCGATGCGCTTTCCCCCCTTTCCGTCGGGAACAAGATAGAAAAACTCCTGCGCCCAATCGAGGACAACGGCTTCCTTCCCCCAATTTCGAAGGGAGGGCTCAGCCGTTGCCCGTGCCCTTCCGAGGGGAGAGGTGTAAACGTCGTCCACCTTCCATGTTTTGGTGCGCTCTGCAAGGAGCGCGGCTTCCCGCCGCCCCTTTGAAGTGAGCGTGTCGTGTTCGTAATCGGGATCGCCGTGGCGAATGAGTATGAGCCGCATATCTTCCTCTTTACAGTAACTGCAATGTTTCGGGCGCGATCTCCGCAAGCCCGTTTTCGATGTCGTGCACGAGGGAGACGGCGCCCTCGAGAAGCGGCGTTTCCACGCCGAGCCGCCCGCCCTCATCTACGGCGGCGCCCGCCACAAAGTCGACGTCCGTTCTTCTGCCCGCCTCTAAATCTTTGAGCATCCCCGAACGGGTGTTTTTATAAGGCTTCATGGCAACAAGAAGCAGCAGCCCCGCCCACGGCCCCGAAAACACGCGGAAAAGATCGTGTCCGTTTAAAGGGAGCATTTTGCAGCCCGCAGCGCGGGCGACGCAGAATACTTCCCGCATGAGCCCAAGCGCAAGCTTTTTGTGCCGCGAGGCAAGCTCGCCGAAGGTGAGGCCCGAGAGAACGGAGAGCGTCGAAAAGGCGGCGTTGACGGCAAGCTTTGCATAGCGGAGCTCCTGAAGCTCCCCCACCGTCACGCTGCCCGCTTTTTTGAGGAGCGCGGCGATCTCCTGAAGTTTGCTCCCCGCGCCGAACGCGCCAAGGGAAAAGGAGAAAGAGCCGCCCGTCATTTGTATCTCCCCCGGGGCGATGCGCTCCGCTCCCCACGAGAGGGCGCAGCCGTACACCCTGTCCGCCCCGAACACTTCGGAAAGCGCGCGTTCGGGAAGGCCGTTCTGCACCGAAACGAGCGCGCCGTCCTCTTTGAGAAAAGGCAACAGCCTCTGCGCCGCCTCGCGGTTGCCCCGCTGGCGGATGGCAAGAAAGATGATGTCGTATTTGCCCGCCATCTCTTCGGGGAGCATGGCGGTGACGGGTACGGTCATGGAGACCGAGCCCGTAAGGACTGCCCCGCGCGTGCGCAGCGCCTCCACATGGGCGGCATTGCGCGAGACGAGCTCCACGGGAACGCCCGCTTTGATGAGCGCCGCGCCGAGGCTCGTTCCCATCGCCCCCGCGCCGAAGATACAAATCCTCACAGTTCGAACCCCGCAGCGGACGCGATCGCCTCCACCGTCTCGTCGATGTTCTTGCCGTCGCAGGAGACGGTGATGTCGGCATATTTTTCATAGAGGGGCTTCCGCTCTTCGTGCAGCCCCTTGACGTCTTTGACGTTCCCGCGCATGACGACGCCGCGCTTTGCAAGGCTGGGGATGCGGCGCTCCACCTCTTCGGGGCCGAGCTCCAGATAAACGACGGTGCCGATCTCCTTCAGATGCTGCATGGCGCGGTCGGAATAGACGACGCTTCCCCCCGTCGCGATGACGCAGTGCGTCGCCATGATGCCCGCATTGACGCGCTCTTCGATGCCGATAAAGCCGTCAACGCCCTTGTCTTCGATGATCTCGGAAAGTATTTTGCCCTCTTCGCCCTGGATGATGAGGTCGCAGTCGATGAAGCCGTAGCCGATACGCTTGGCGAGCAGCACGCCCGCCGTGCTCTTGCCCGAGGAGGGCATTCCAATGAGTACGAGGTTATCCATATGCTACATTATAATAGAAACCGCCCCGATTGTAAAGCGGAAAACGCTTTTTCCCTATAGGGCGCCAAAAAAAGAAATTACATTTTGCGTATTGACATTTTGCCTCACCTGTGATATAATACAGTTGACAAAATCAACAAGGGGGTCCCTTTGAATATGAAAAGAAAAGTCACACTTCTCACCGTCCTGCTCCTCACGCTCTCGATGCTGTTCGCTCTCACCGCCTGCAGCAGCTACGGCTCCATCAAAAAGGCGTATGAGGATGCGGGCTATACGGAAAGCGAGTCCGTTCAGCAGTATCAGGATAAGATCGTTGAAGCGCTGGGCGAAGAAAACGAAGATTATGAGAATTCCTGCACAGTACATCTCTTCCTCAAGACCGAGGGGCTCTTGGATTCCGGAGTTGCCCTGATCCTTGAATTCCACTCCACCAAAGCGCTCGAAGAGATGACCGAAAACAGCGCGACCTTCAAAGGCGTCTACGAAGATCTGCAAAAGAGCGATTGGGTCAAGGAAAACTGCGTCCTGATCTTTGCGCTCGGCAGCGATGCTGCAAGCACCTTCATCAATGCATAAACCCTGTTCCTCCTTCCCTCCCCGCCGCGGGAGGGAATTTTTTTGTGAAATCGGGGAAAGCGTGCGAAAAAAAGTTGTGTTTTTGAGCGCGATATGCTATACTTGCTCGTGACTATGCATCGGAAGGAAATCACCGTATGAATTATCTGAGCTATCTCATCAATCTGCTTGCGCCTGCAAGTTCGGATGCGGCATACAATACGTATGTCACCATCAGCGCGGTCTTCATCATCCTCATGTTCGTGGCGGCCCTCGCCGCGATCGTCCTCGTCCTCCTTCAGCCCGGCAATTCGCAGGGTATCGACGCCCTCGGCGGCTCGAGCGAGACCTTCTTCGGCAAGAACAAAGGAAAGTCGACGGAAGAAGTTCTGAAGCGTTGGACGATCATCTGCCTCGTTGTTCTGGCAGTACTCGCAGTCGTCTTCTTCATCCTGCAGATCGACGCGATCTGGACTGCGTAAAAGACAACTCGAACCAAACGGGGGCGGCTTCGGCTGCCCCGTTTTGTTCCTCTCGCACTTTTCGAGGTCACTTTTGAACGCAAAACAATCTGTCTTACAAAAAATCAAGGACGGCACCTTCGCCCTTTTCACCGACGAAGAGATCGCAAAGTGCTTAAAGCTCGGAAGAAAGGAGAGCTTAGGGCTTCGCGACATTCTGCGCGCCCTCGTCCGCGAAGGGGAACTCCTTTCGGACAGCCGTTCCCGCTACGGCACCGCCCAACAGTTCGGCGCGAAGAAAGGCACGTTCTCGGGCAATGAGCGCGGCTTCGGGTTTGTCATCCCCGAAGACGGCTCGCCCGATCTCTTCATCCCCCGCCGCGCCGTCAAGAACGCCCTCCACGGCGACACGGTGCTTGTGATCCCCGTGCGCGGCCGCTCGGACGACGAGGGGGAAATTTTGGCCGTCCTTTCGCGCGGATACACGGAGCTCGTCGGCACCTTCCGCCGCGAAGGGAAGATCGGCTATCTGCATCCCGATGAACGGAAATACACACGCGACGTCCTCATCCTTCCCGGCAAGACCAACAACTGCCCGCCGGAGAGCAAGGCGGTCGCAAAGATCGTCTCCTTCCGCCCCGACAATACGCCCGTGGGCGAGATCAAGGAAGTGCTCGGCGAAAAGGGCGACTTCTTCGCGGAAGAGCTCTCCCTCATCCGCGCCCATCATCTCTATGAAACTTTCCCCGAAGACGTCCTCGAAGAAGCCAAAAAACAGGAAAACCGCTTCTTCGACGAGAAGGATCTAAGGAGCCGCCTCGATCTTCGCGGGGAGCTCATCATCACCATCGACGGCGAGGACACGCGCGACATCGACGACGCCATCTCCGTCGCCGAAAAAGACGGCGTCTTTTCGCTCGGCGTGCATATCGCGGACGTGACGCACTATGTGACGAGAAACGGCGTCCTCGACAAAGAAGCGTTCAAACGCGGGACGAGCGTCTACTTCCCCGACCGCGTGCTGCCCATGCTGCCGCCCGCCCTCTCCAACGGCATCTGCTCCCTCAACGAGGGCGTGGAACGGCTCACCCTCTCCTGCCTCATGCAAGTGGATAAGAGCGGCAAGGTGATAAAGGGCCGCATCGCCCCCTCCGTCATCCGCTCCCGCCACCGCATGACGTACACCGAAGTCACCAAGCTCTATGAGCGCGACGAGGAGACGGTGAAAAAATACCCCGACCTCGTCGGGATGATCGACACGGCGGTGCGCCTTACGAAAATTCTGAAGGACGCGCGCTCTGCAAAGGGCGGCGTCGCGATGGACCTCAAAGAGGCGAAAATTCTGTATGTGGACGGCAAGATCGTCATCCCCGAATACGAGCGCACCATCTCGCACGAGCTCATCGAACAGTTCATGGTGCTCGCCAACGAGACGGTCGCCACGCTCATGACGGAAAAGAAGATGCCCTTTGTCTACCGCGTGCACGAGAGCCCTTCCGAAGAGAAGGCGAAGGACTTTGTAAAGTTCCTCTCCGAAGCGGGCGTCAACGTGAAGTTCAACCCCGCAAAGGTCACCCCCTTCGACTATCAGGAGCTTTTACGCTCCCTCGAAGGAAACGCGCTCTATCCCCTCGTCAACCGCGTGATGCTGCGCTCGATGATGAAGGCGAAGTACTCGGCGGAGAACGTGGGCCACTTCGGGCTCGCTTCCGAATGCTACTGCCACTTCACCTCCCCCATCCGCCGCTATCCCGACCTGTGCATCCACCGCATCATCAAGGAGAGCCTCTCCCGCCCCGAAGAGACCAAGGAAAAGTATAAAAACTTTGTCGTCGAGGCGGCGTACCGCTCCTCCGAATGCGAAAAAAACGCCACAGACGCCGAACGCGACGTCGACGCCCTCTACACCGTTGCCTACATGCAGGACAAGATCGGCGAAACGTTCGAAGCGACCGTCTCGGGCGTCACTTCCTTCGGGCTGTTTGCAGAACTCGACAACACCATCGAAGGCTTTTTGCCCGTCGAGACCCTTCCCGACGATTATTATGAATTTATCGAAGAGCGCTTTCAGCTGCGCGGCACCCGCCAGAGCTTCCGCCTCGGCGAGCGGCTGCTCGTGCAGGTGGCGGGCGTCGACTGGGGCATGCGCAGGACGCAGTTCAGGCTCCTTACGAAACTCGACAAGGCGTGAGGGAAAAGATGAAGATCGTAGCCGTCAACAAATCAGCTTCCTTTGAATACTTCATCGAGGAAAAGTTCGAGGCGGGCATCGTGCTCGAAGGCGCGGAAGTCAAATCGCTGCGCCTCGGCAAAGCCTCCCTTTCGGAAAGTTTCTGCCTCGTCGAGCGCGGCGAAGTGTTCCTCAAAAACATGCACATCGCCCTCTACGATAAGAGCGGCGCCTTCTCGACGCGCGACAGCAGGAAGGATCGGAAGCTCCTTCTGCACCGCATCGAGATCGCCAAGATCGCGGGCAAAGTCAATAAGTCTGGCTATACGCTCGTGCCGCTCAAAGTCTATTTCAAGGACGCGCTCGTCAAAGTCGAGATCGCCCTCTGCCGCGGTAAACATACCTACGACAAGAAGCGTTCCATCGCCGAGCGCGATCAAAAGCGCGCCGCCGACCGCGAAGCCAAAGAATATATGTCCTAACTTTCGGAAATACCATTGCGAGGTGATACATGATGAGCAATTTACAGCGCGACACCCTCTGCGTTCAGGCGGGCTATACCCCCAAGACGGGCGAGAGCCGCATCCCGCAGATCTGCCAGAGCACGACCTTCTTCTACGGCGACACGCAGCAGATGGCGGATTTGTTCGACCTCAAGGCGGAGGGCTTCTTCTACACCCGCCTTGCAAACCCCACCGTCGAAGCGCTCGAAAAGCGCGTTGCGGCACTCGAAGGGGGCGCGTACGGCATCGGCTGCGCTTCGGGGATGTCTGCGATCTTACTGACCGCAATGACGCTCTGCCGCGCGGGCGACAACATCGTCTGTGCGAGCGAAGTGTACGGCGGCACCTTCAACCTCTTCGGCACGACGCTCCCCAAGCTCGGCGTCGAGTGCAGGATGTTCGACGTCGACGACCCCAAAGAAAAGATCGCCTCCCTTATCGACGACAAGACGAGATTTCTCTACGCGGAGACAGTCGCAAACCCCGTCGTTGCCGTGCTCGATTTTGAAAAGCTCTCCTCCATCGCCAAAGAGAACAAGCTTTTATTCATCGTCGACAACACGCTCGCGACGCCCATCCTCTGCCGCCCGGGCGAGCTCGGCGCCAACATCGTCATCCACTCCACGAGCAAGTATATCGACGGGCATGCTGCGGCGCTCGGCGGCATGATCGTGGATATCGCCAACTTCGACTACAAGGGCAATGCACGCTATCCCGACTTCAACACGCCCGACGAGAGCTATCACGGCCTCGTGTATGCGGACGAGAAAGTCCCCTTCGGCACCAAGTGCCGCGCGCAGATGATCCGCGATACGGGCGCCATCATGAGCCCGCAGAACGCATTTCTGACCTATCTCGGCTGCGACACGCTCGCCCTCCGCATGGAGCGTCACTGCTCCAACGCAAAGAAGGTCGCCGCCTTCCTCAACAGCCATCCCAAGATCGAGTGGGTGCGCCATCCCTCTCTGGAGCACGACCGCTATCACGCCCTCGCCCAAAAGTATCTGCCCATGGGTACGGGCGGCATGATGAGCTTCGGCATTAAAGGCGACGCGCACGACTGCGCCCGCTTCATGGAGCATTTGAAGCTCATCACGCAGGAGACGCACGTCGCCGACGTGAGGAGCTGCGTGCTGCACCCCGCTTCGACGACGCACCGCCAGCTCTCGGACGAAGACCTCAAAAAGGCGGGCATCCCCGCGAACCTCGTCCGTCTCTCCGTCGGCATCGAGAACCCAGACGACATCATCGCCGACCTGAAGCAGGCGCTCGCCGAGGTCTGAATATGCCCATCGTCATCGACCGCAACATCCCCGCCTATTCGGTATTGCAGGGCGAGCGCATCTTCGTGATGGACAAGGAGCGCGCCACCTCGCAGGACATCCGCCCCATCGAGATCGCGATCCTCAACCTGATGCCCACCAAAAAGGAGACGGAAACGCAGTTCATGCGCCTTCTTTCCAACTCCCCGCTGCAGGTGAACATCACCCTCATCCACACGGAGAGCTACCGCTCCAAAAATACCGAGGCGGAATACCTCGAACGCTTCTATCAGCCCTTCGAGCGCGTGAAGGAGAGACACTTCGACGGCATGATCGTCACGGGCGCACCCGTCGAGGACATGGAATTCAAAGACGTCGCCTATTGGGACGAGCTTACCAAGCTCTTCGACTTCACCCGCACGCACGTCACCTCCACCATTTTCATCTGCTGGGGGGCGATGGCGGCGCTCAACTACTTCTACGGCATCCCCAAATATCCGCTCCCCCGCAAGCTCTTCGGCGTGTTCACCCACCGCAAGGAACAGACCGCCGATCCCGATCCCCTCATGCGCGGCATTTCGGATGAGTTCCACGTCTGCCACTCCCGCCACTCCACCGTGCGCGAGAGCGATTTAAGAAGAGAACCCCGCCTCAAAGTGCTTGCAGCCTCTCACAGGGCGGGCGCCGCGATCGTCTCCAATTTGGATCATTCCGAAGTGTTCGTCCTCGGGCACATGGAATACGACCGCGACACGCTGGAAAAGGAATACGAGCGCGACCTCAAAAAGGGGCTGCCCATCGAAAAACCCTTCAACTACTTCAACGATGCGGGCGGCATCAAGATGAACTGGTCGTCGACCGCCAACCTCTTCTACAACAATTGGCTCAACTTCGTCTATCAGACGACGCCCTACCGCTTCGATTGAGCGAAATACCGTGAACTTTATCAAAAAGCGCCGCGAGCGGCGCTTTTTATACGACGCGCGCGCCGCAGAGATCTGCGGCGCGCGCCCTTTTGTTTTCTCCCGTTTTTACCTTTCCTCCGCCGCAGCAACTGCACGAAGCAAAGTTCTGCCGTTTTCGAAGTGCCTGCCCGTGCGGTACTCAGCAAGGACGGCGCACATATCAAGCGCGCGCACCAAATGATCCTGAGCAACTCCGCACGCCGCAGCCAACTCTGCTTCCGTCGGAAGAGTGCCGGATGCAGCATACCGCTCTGCTCCCGCAAGAAGGTATGCGTATCCCTTCAGGTGCGGCTTCAAGCCGAGCGCAAAGAGACGTCCGGAAAATTTTTCCCGTTCCGTCATGTCCATAATTTTCCATTACCTCCTGAAATTGTTATTGTGATTAAAATTATAAAATATCCGCTATTGATTGTAAAGTATTTTTTGCAAAAACATCTGCTCAATCCTTGTCGAATTTATGGTATTTTTGTCGATATTTGTCGAATTTCAAGATTTCTTTTTCCACCCGTCGTCATCATCCGTCCCTAACCGCCTCCACCGCACCCGAACGGCCGATTTTCTTGACATTTTTCGGCGAAAGACGTATAATTTCAGCAAGTAAACAAAGGATGGAAGAGGATATGATCGAAATAAGAGAAGTCAAAACCCCCAAAGAGCAGCGCGCGTTCGTCAATTTCCCCCTCATGCTCTATAAGGATAACCCCTACTTCGTCCCGCCCCTCTATGCGGATGAGATGAAACTCTTCAGGAAGGACTATCACTACTACGAGACGTCGGAAGCCGTCTACTTCCTTGCATACCGAAAGGGCGAAGTCGTCGGGCGCATCTCGGGCATTCTGCAGC
Source organism: uncultured Clostridia bacterium (assembly GCA_944354535.1). Taxonomy (GTDB): domain Bacteria; phylum Bacillota; class Clostridia; order Christensenellales; family Borkfalkiaceae; genus Gallimonas. The sequence continues at coordinate 1,048 of CALVPY010000022.1, read as the reverse complement.
GAGCCGCCAACGAGAAATGGCAGCAAAAGCGCGTCCGCTTCACCCGCTTCGACAGCATCGACGACGAGGAAGTCGCCTCCGCCCTCTTTTCTGCCGTGGAAGGGTGGGCGAAAGCAAAGGGCATGGAGGAAGTCGTCGGCCCCCTCGGCTTTTCCGATTTCGAGCGCGAAGGCCTGCTCATCGAAGGCTTCGAGGAGCTTTCCACCTTCGAAGAGCAGTACAACTATCCCTACTATCAAAAACTCATCGAAAATTTAGGGTATCAGAAGGATGTCGACTGGGTGGAGCACAAGCTCTATCCTCCCAAAGAGCCCGACAAGCGTCTCCCCGAACTGCGCGACAAGATCATGAAGCGCTACAAGGTGCATCTGAGCGAAACAAAGTCGGCAGACGAATTCATCCGCCTCTATAAAGACGACTTCTTCCGCATCCTCGACGAGACGTATGCCGAGATCTACGGCACCGTGCCCTTCACCGAAAATATGAAAAAGGAGCTCATCAAGAGCTTCCGCCAGATCATCGACATCCGCTATGTCGCGATGATCCTCGACGAGAACGAAAGGCCCGTCTGCTTCGGGCTGTGCTTCCCTTCCATCTCCAAGGCGCTGCAAAAGTCGGGCGGCAGGATGACCCTCCCCACCCTCTTCCGCGTCTTGAAGGCGGTCAGAGAGCCCGAGATCATCGACCTTGCCCTCATCGGCGTGCTGCCCGCCTACCGCGGCGTCAGCCTTGTGATGATCGACGCCATCGGCCGCATGATGACGGAAGGCACCGCAAAATACTGCGAGACCAATTTGAACCTCGAGGAGAACTACAACATCCTCAACCAGTGGAAGCACTTCGACAACGTCCTCCACAAGCGCCGCCGCTGCTTCGTGAAAAAGATCTGACGGAAGCGAAATATCATTCCCTTGATAGGACGAAAGACCTTGAAAACAGCGTGTTTTCAGGGTCTTTTGCTCTTATCACAGGCACAAATGCGTCCGAATGAAAAAAATGTCGAAATTTGTCGAAAAAAATAAGCGGGAGGGGTTGCATTCGTCTTGTT
>CALVPY010000021.1 GCA_944354535.1 uncultured Clostridia bacterium | reverse complement strand
AACGGTACGCAAGGTGCGAGGAGCTGACGCGCGAAATGTGTTTGCAGCTCATCGAATTTATCACCGTGGGCGAAAAGACGGAGGGGGATCAGCCGAGGAGCGTGGAAATATACTATAAATTTGCGCCGGAAGAGAAATTCTGGGAGTAAGCAATGTGCGGGAACGCGTCTGTGACGAAAAAGGATAGGGGAGGGCCTTCCGCGGCGGGCGCCACGCATTCAACGGGGCTGCCGATGGCCGCATTCGGGGCGGGAGAGTTATTTTTGCGCCTTGCGCGGCTTTTCGGAAAAACCTCTTAAAAAGCGGTTGCTTTTTTCGGGCAAAAGATGTAGAATAAAGCCGATAAGATATTTCCCTTTTCAAACAGTCAATATGCTTCCGTAGTTAAATGGATATAACAGCCCCCTCCTAAGGGGCCGTTCCGGGTTCGATTCCCAGCGGGAGTACCAAACAAAAAAGAGCCTTCGGGCTCTTTTTTGTTTGGCTTTCGGTGCGGAAGCGAACCCGTGGTTCGCCCCATTGCGCAGCAATGGCACGAGCGCAGAGCAACGTTCGGCAAACCGCATGCGCCGATTTGCGCGAAGTATTCCCGGCGGCCACCTCTTCCCCCCAAGAGCCTTAGGACTCTTTTTTGTTTGGCTTTCGGTGAAAAAACGAGCCAGAGATCCGCCTTATCGCCTGCGTTTTGCGCTGTCAGGCGGTTCCAAGCGCTCCAAGACGGAAAGCCTGATCTCTACGCATTGCAAAAGCGCAGCCTGAATGGAAACGCGTTCAGGATCTCCCTTGCAGCAAAGAGCAATCCCGTGCAGTTCGTCGCCTATGATATTCTCTACTACAACGGGAAAGATCTTGCGGACTTTCCCGTTATGGAGCGAAAAAGTGCCTCTCCGAGAAGGTGACGGGAGGTATCATTTAAGTGTTTCAAGGTATATCGAAAGGGAGGGGACGGCATTCTTTGAACTTATCAAGCGCGGGGGGCGTCGCCAAGCGGAAGGATGGAAAATATCACATCGGCAAGCGAACGCGCGATTGGCTGAAAATCAAGGCCATGCAGGACGAAGACTTGCCCATCTGCGGATATCAATCGGTCGAGGAGGGAAAAGTCAAAGATGTGGCTGAACCCCGAACTTATCGGAACGGCGCATTCATGCACGAAACGCAGAGCGGCGGCATGCGTCAGCCCGTCTGGAAGGGCATCATGGAAGATAAGTGAAAGTTCCATAGGAAACGAATTCAACAAGGGATCGTTTTTTATCGATCCCCCTTTTTATGGATTCTTGTCAAAATGCGACTTAATTCTTTATGGATTTTTGTCAAACGAAAATATTTTTTAATTGTATTTTTGTCAAATCTATGTTATAATGTAACTATGGAGGTGGCGGAATGTTAAAGAGAAAGATTGAACGCGAGATCGGGCATTGGCTTGATAACAGTAAAAAAGCACTCATTATCTATGGTGCAAGACAGGTTGGAAAGACTTATATCATTCGTTCCGTGCTGGAAGAGCGCGGAGCAGATTATGCTGAGTTCAATCTGATTCGGGATAAGGGTGTATTGGAGATTTTGCGAGGGTTCACTTCGGTGGATGATCTGATCCTGAAACTTTCTCTTTTTTCCGAAAAGCCGCTGATCCCGCACAAGTCGTTTTTATTTTTTGATGAGATCCAGGAATTTCCGGAAATTGTGACAGCGATTAAATTTTTGGTAGAGGATGGTCGTTTCCGCTATATCCTGAGCGGCTCCCTCCTTGGAGTAGAGATAAAAAATATCAGGTCGGCGCCTGTCGGGTATTTGCAATCGCTTACCATGTATCCGCTGGATTTTGAGGAATTTCTGCAACTGTTCCATGTGGATGAAAAAATCATGGTGAGCCTGAAAACAAGCTATATGAACAGACAGCCTGTGGATCAGGTGATCCATGACCGTTTCAATCAGATTTTTAATCTATACCTGATTATCGGTGGAATGCCCGCCGCGGTCGATGCTTATCAGCGAACGAATAATATTGACGACGTTATCGTGGAGCATCAGTCGATCATCGAGCAGTATAAGCAGGATTTTACGAAGTACGAGGCCGAACAAAAACGGCTGTTCCTTACCCGCATCTACGACATGATCCCCGCCGAGCTCAATGAAAAGAATAAGCGGTTTAATGTTTCCGACGTAGAAAAGGGCGCTCGTTACGATCGCATGAAGGACGACTTTTTATGGCTGACTGCTGCCGGCGTTGCTATCGCAAGCTATAATGTGACAGAGCCTGTATTGCCGCTTTCGCTCAACGAAAAGGCTTCACTGTTCAAACTTTTCCTGTCTGACGTAGGACTGCTTACTACCATGTACGGCAAGGCGACAAAATTACGGATCGTAAATGGGGAGGCGGGGATCAATAAAGGTGGCATATTTGAAAATGTGATCGCTCAAGAGCTGTTTGCGCATGGATATGAAACGTATTACTATAACAGTAAAAAATTCGGCGAGTTGGATTTTGTGATCGAACATGACGGGAAGGTTCTTCCCATTGAAGTGAAGAGCGGAAAAGATTATACGCGCCATACCGCGCTTGATAACGTGATGGGGGTGGAGGAATACAATATTTCGGAAGCATTTGTTTTTTCGTCTGCAAATGTCTCTGTGTCCGGGAACGTCGTGTATTATCCGATTTACATGGCAATTTTTCTGGATGAAGAAGTTTCAGCGGATACTATCCTTCCGTTGTCAAAGTTTGCTTTTTGAGCGAGCGCAGAGCAACGTTCGGCAAACCGCATGCGCCGATTTGCGCGAAGTATTCCCGGCGGCCACCTCTTCCCCAAAAGAGCCTTGAGGGGCTCTTTTTTGCTGCCCTGCGTGTTGGGAATAAAGAGAGCAAAAGCATAACAACTATTGACTTGTGGCTGAATATGGTGTATAATATAGACACAGAATAGTATGGAGGTAAAACACAATGACGATCATCCCCATGAGAGACTTAAAAGATACGGTCGAGATAGAACGGCGCTGCATGGAAGAAAAAGGCCCCGTCTTCGTTACAAAAAACGGATACGGAAAGCTGGTCGTAATGGATATCGAGTATTACGAACAGACCATGCGCAAGATCTATGAAGCAAAGCAGATCAATGAAGGGCTTTCCGACCTTGCAAACGGCAAGACGGTTGACGGAGACGCTGTAAAGCAAAGGTTGGCGGCAAAGTATGGCATCTGAATACGGATATCGTTTCACTGAACAGGCAGAAACGGACTTGTCCGGCATTCTACAATACATCAGCGAAGATCTTTCCAATCCGAGCGCGGCAACGGCTCTCGGACGAAAGGTGTTTGAAAATATCGACGCCATCCGGCACTTTCCGCAATCGGGTATGGTTGTGGATAATCCCTTTTTGACCGATAAAGACGTGCGCCGTGTTCTGATAGACAACTATATCCTCTACTACAAAGCCGTAGATACGGAAAAGGTTGTCTATATCATCCGTATCGTGTACGCAAAGCGCAATCTGGACGAGATCTGCCGCGAATTGGAGATATGACCTCGCAATACAAGCAGTATTCCGAATGTACGAATACGGCTCAAAAACGAAATGTGCGGTAGCGGGTAGATACGAAGTACCTGCAATACGATCATCGCATCCAAGAGTTTGGCAAAAGAGCTGAGTAGGGAACGATCCTTACTCGGCTTTCTCTTTTTTATATGTAAATCAGCTTCGCAAAAATTTGTCGAAAAATTCAATTTTCCATATTGACAGGGGGGGGGGGTAATATGATATAATATATATTATCATTTTATTGGCGGCTTGCGGGAAGAATGCGGCCGCTGAAAGGAGAGGATATGAAATATTGTCAGCACTGCGGAGCCGAGCTCTACGACGACGCCGTGGTTTGCGTCAAGTGCGGGCGCAGCGTTGCGTCGCCGACGCCGCGCGTCAAGCCGGAAGACGACACGATGAGCACGGTCGCCAAAGTCTTTCTCATTTTGGGGTGTATCTCACAGGGGTGGCTGCTTCTGCCGCTCGCATGGTGCCTTCCCATCACGATCTCGATTTTCAACCGCCTACGCGATAAGCGCCCCATCGGCACGGGTCTCAAAATATGCTCGCTGCTGTTTGTCAGCCTCATCGGCGGCATCTGCCTCTTGTGCATGCACGACGATCAATGAGATCGCTCTGCGGAATATATATTTAAGGAGAGAATATTATGGCTTTCTGTACCAAATGCGGAAAAGAGCTTGAAGACGGCGCTTCCGTCTGCCCGAACTGCGGCGCTCCCGTGCAGCCTGCGGCTCCGTCCGCTCCCGCCATGCAGCTCAAGACCAACCGCGGGCTCATCAAGTACATCTTCTTGTCCCTTATCACTTTCGGCATCTACGGCCTTGTCGTCATGTCGGCGGTGAGTACGGACATCAACACCATCGCGAGCCGCTACGACGGCAAGAAGACCATGCACTACTGCCTGCTCTTCTTCCTCGTGAGCTGGCTGACGCTCGGCATCGGCGTGCTCGTCTGGAACCACAGGATCTGCGCGAGGATCGGCAACGAGCTCGACCGCCGCGGCATCGACTATTCCTTCGGCGCCGGAACCTTCTGGGGATGGGAGATCCTCGGTTCGCTCATCGTCATCGGCCCCTTCGTCTATCTGCACAAGCTGCTGAAAGCGATGAACCTCCTTTCCGAGCACTACAACACGAACGGCTGAAAAAAGAGCAGGCAAACGCCTGCTTTTTTTTGCGCCCGCACGGTTTCTTCGCTGCGGCTGTGCCGAAAGGGGACAGGAGGATTCAAGAAGAAGTCTTATAAGGAAGATGGGGCAAACTTCTCTCATTTCGGGAGAGAAGGCGCGTTATCTATAATCAGAACTTATAATTTATATAACGAACGCGAAAAGTCGAATGTGCGTTTGAGGGGATGAAATCTTTGCGTTCGGCTGCGCGTTCTGCTATAATACTCTTTGAAAGATCGCTGCGGCCCATCCGCAGGCAAAGGAGTATTTCTTATGGATTATGTAGAGAGAGTGCTTGAAGAGCTCAAGCAGAAGAACCCCAACGAACCCGAGTTCCATCAGGCGGCGACCGAGATCTTAAACGGTCTTCGTCCCGTCGTCGAGCGCCATCCCGAGTACGAGAAGGCGGCTCTTTTGGAGCGCTTTGTCGAGCCCGAGCGCGTCATCCTCTTCCGCGTTCCGTGGGTGGACGATAAGGGCGGCGTGCACGTCAACAAGGGCTACCGCGTGCAGTTCAACAGCGCCATCGGCCCCTACAAGGGCGGCCTGCGCTTCCATCCCTCCGTCAATCTTTCCATCATCAAGTTCTTGGGGCTCGAGCAGATCCTCAAGAACAGCCTCACGGGTCTTCCCATCGGCGGCGGCAAGGGCGGCAGCGATTTTGACCCCAAGGGCAAGAGCGATAACGAGATCATGCGCTTCTGCCAGAGCTTCATGACCGAGCTTTACCGCCACATCGGGCAGGATACCGACGTTCCCGCAGGCGATATCGGCGTGGGCGGCAGAGAGATCGGCTTCCTCTTCGGTCAGTATAAGCGCATCCGCGACGAGCACGTCGGCGTGCTCACGGGCAGAGGACTTTCCTACGGCGGCAGCCTTGCGCGCACCGAGGCGACGGGCTACGGCCTCGTCTATATGACGGCAGAGGCGCTCAAGTGCCGCGGCGACAGCTTCGAAGGCAAGACGGTCGTCATCTCCGGTTCGGGCAACGTCGCCATCTACGCCTGCGAGAAGGCGCAGAGCCTGGGCGCAAAGGTCGTTGCAATGTACGACTCCAACGGCTATATCTACGACAAGGCGGGCATCAAGCTCGACGTCGTGAAGAGAATCAAGGAAGTGGAGCGCGCGCGCATCAAGGTGTATGCAGAGCGCGTCGAGGGTGCCGAGTATCATGAAGGCTGCAAGGGCATCTGGACCATCCCCTGCGACATCGCGCTCCCCTGCGCAACGCAGAACGAGATCGACGGCGAGTCCGCTAAGGCGCTCGTTGCAAACGGCGTGAAGTACGTCGGCGAGGGCGCGAACATGCCCACGACGCTCGAAGGCATCGAAGTCTTCCAGAATGCGGGCGTGGTGTTCCTTCCCGCAAAGGCAGCGAACGCGGGCGGCGTCGCGACGAGCGCGCTCGAGATGGCGCAGTCGAGCGGCAGGCTGTTCTGGACGTTCGAAGAAGTGGATGCCAAGCTCAAGAACATCATGATCAACATCTACCACAACATGGACGATGCCGCAAAGGAGTACGGCTGCGAGGGCAACTATGTTGCGGGCGCGAACATCGCGGGCTTCAAGAAGGTCGCCGAAGCGATGATGGCGCAGGGCATCGTCTGATCGCGGAAAAGAAAAACGAAAGGGACGGCGTCGCATCTTCGCCGTCCTTTTTCACACGCTTTTAACCGTTCTTCAGGGCTTTGCGGTTGACATTTTATGCACTTGATGATAAAATGGTGCAGTATGACGATAGAAACGCGGCTCTGCCGCGATCACGGAGTATTTTGATGGAACGTTATCAGGAAGAAGCGGTCCGGGCGATCTCGGACCTCGTTAAAACAGATTCTTCGCTCGCAAAGGGCACGCCTGAGATGCCGTTCGGCGAGGGCGCGGCCAAGTGCCTTGCAGATTTTCTCGCCCTGGCGGCGGGAATGGGCTTCGAAACGCATAATTATGACAATTATGCAGGCGAGGTCATCTTCGGGGAAGGGGAGCCGTTTGCCGTGCTCTGCCACCTCGACGTTGTTCCCGCGGGCGACGGATGGACGCACGAGCCCTTCGGCGGCGAGGTCTCGGAGGGCAGGATCTGGGGGCGCGGCACGACGGACGACAAGGGCCCCGCGGTCTGCGCGCTCTATGCCTTGAAGGCGCTCAAGGACGAGGGCTTTGTCCCCAAGAAGAAGATCAAGCTCATCGTCGGCTGCAACGAGGAGTGCGGCTGGCAGTGCATCGAACATTATAAGGAGTGCGCCGATCTGCCCGAAGCGGGATTTTCGCCCGATGCGGACTTCCCCGTCATCTACGCGGAGAAGGGCATCCTGCAGGTGCGCCTCCACTTTGATTTCGACAGGGCGCCCTTCCTCTATATGCAGGGCGGCTCCGCGCCCAACATGGTGTGCGGGCGCTGCGAAGTGCTTCCCCGCAGCATCCAGGCGTCGCGTGCGGAGAACTGCGGGCTCACGACGCGCGGCAAGAAGCTCGTCTCGGTCGGAAAGAGCGCACACGCCTCCACGCCCGAGCTCGGCGTCAACGCCATGCTGCCCATCCTCCACTATTTTGAGCGCGATGCGGGCATCCGCCGCGTCATCGACTGCCTGTTCAACGACGTCTGCGGCCTCACTGCCTTGAAGGACGAGACGGGCAGCCTTACGATGTCGCCCAACATGGTCAAATTCCGCAAGAGCCAGCTCCAGGTGGTCGTCGATATCCGCTATCCCGCGAGCATTCCCTATGAAGATGTCGTTGCCGCGCTCGGAAAGATGGGCGCGCCTTACGAGACGCTCAATCATCAGCCGCCCCTCTATCACGGGAAGGACAGCGCGCTCGTCAGAACGCTTTCGGAAGTCTTTGAGGAGTGTACGGGGCAGAAGGCGGAGCCCATCGCCATCGGCGGCGGCACCTATGCGCGTGCGCTCAAAAACGGCGTCGGATTCGGCCCCGAATTCCCCGGAGATGAGCCCGTTGCGCATCAGCCCGACGAGTATCTGCCCGTCGAGCGCGTCGGACTGCTCATCGAGATCTACAAAAAGGCGCTCGAACGCATCGCAGGGTGACATACGCCTGAAATCGCCCCTCCCGAACGGGAGGGGTTTTGTTTACCTTATGCCGCGTTTGAGGCTTGACGCTCCGCATAAAATATGGTAAAATAGGGCAAAACGGAGGCGGATATGCACGAAGGGCACAGACAACGTATGCTGGAGCGGCTGGAAAAGGCCGAAGGGTCGCTTCAGGAGCACGAGCTCCTCGAGATCCTGCTCTTCAATGCCATTCCCCGCAAGAACACCAACGAGCTTGCGCACCGTCTCCTTTCCGCGTTCGGCAGCGTCCGCGCGGTCTTGCAGGCGGGCATGAAGGAGCTCGCCGCCATCCCAGGGGTGGGGGAGTCGACGGCGGCGTACCTGCGCATCATCGGGCTCTTTTACGAACGCGCCGATCTCAAGGCGCCCGAACCTCCCGCCGCGTTCAGTTTTGCGGCGTTCCGGCCCTACCTTGCCGAACGCTTCAAGGACGTGAAAGAGGAGTATGTCGAGCTCTATTCCCTCGACGCAAGGGACTGCGTCAAGTGCGTGCGCCGCTTTTCTTCCGAAAAGCCCTTCCGTGCGGCCGTCGAGCCCAAAGAGATCTCCCGCTTTCTCGTGGAGACGAAGCCTGCCGCGATGGTGGCGGTGCATAACCATGTCGAGGGTCCCGCGACGCCTTCGCGGGAGGACGACGATTTCACCGCGCAGCTCGAGATCTTATGTTCCATGCACAACGTTGCCCTGCGCGACCACATCATCTGCAGCCCCGAGGGAGCGTTCAGTTACTTCTTTTCGGGCAAACTCAACGAACTTTCCGCACGGTATAATATCGGCAGCGTCTTGGGGAGGGACAGACCGTGAACATCAAAGAACGCTTTGAACGCAGCCCGCTTCCCTTTGCGCGCTTCGTCGTCATCGGCAAGGTGCTCATCTTTCTCGCTCTCCTCCTCGTCGTCGTTATTCTGGCGGTGGACTGCCGCGATGCAAGGGTGGAGAACATCCCGGCGCTTGCCGTCATCCTGCCCGTTTCGGCGGCGCTCGTGGCGGAAAATGCCGTCAAGCTGTTTGCCCTGCGCTCCTTCAAGCCGCGCATCTTCTGTTATGTCATCGACATCCTCCTGCTCCTCGTGCTCACTTACTTTTCGGGCGGCAGGCTCATTTCGACGCTATTCGTCGTCATCCTTTCGGAGTTTTATCTGAGCCAGGAGAAGCTTTCGGGCAACATCGCGATGGGCGTTTGCAGTTCCGTGCTCTATCTTGCGATGCTCGCCCTTTCGCAGACGCTGCGCGACGAGTCCGTTGCGCTCGATCTTCTCATCTCCAATGCGTTCGAAGACCTCATCATCTTCGTCCTGCACTTCCTCATCATGAACTTCCTGCTCCTTATCTACCGCAAGAACGAGGAGATCGCAAAGCGCGTCAAGGAGCTCGACGAGAGCAACCAAAAGCTGGAAGAAAGCAACCAAAAACTTGCCGAGGCGATGGAAAAGCTCAAGGAAGTGATGGCGCTCGAGGAACGTCAGCGCATCGCCAAAGACATCCACGATACGGCGGGGCATTCCATCACCACGGTCATCATGCAGACGGAGGCGGCAAAACTTGCCATCGAGCGCGATCCCGAGGGGGCGAAGCGCTCCGTTGTGGCGGCAAATCTGCAGGCGAAGCACGCCCTCGAAGAACTCAGAGAGAGCGTGCATCTGCTTTCGGGCAGCCGAACGCAGATGACGCTCAAAGATATGCTGCTCGATATCGTACACGAGTCGACGGACGGCACGGGCATCGCCGTGCGCTGCGACATCGACGACGTCTCTCTCTGCGACGCAAAGTGCCGATTTCTTTGCAATACGCTCAAAGAGGGCATCTCCAACGGGCTCCGTCACGGCAAAGCGACGGCGTTTTACGTCGAGCTCAAGAAGACGGGGAAGGACGTGAACTTTCTCCTTTCGGATAACGGCACGGGCATGGAGATCTCTTCGCTCAAAGAGGGGTTCGGGCTTCGCGGTATGCACAGCCGTGCCGCGAGCCTCGGGGGCACCGTCTGGTTCGAGACGGAGATCGACGAAGGTTTTGAAATACATTTGCGGCTGCCGCTCGACGGCGGGCGCTGAGGAGGCTATATGATCAAGGTCCTGATCGCAGACGACCAGGCGATCCTTGCCGACGGCATCAAGAGCGTGCTCTCATCCGACGGCGGGATCGAAGTGGTGGGCATTGCCCGCAACGGAGAAGAGGCCGTCTCTTTGACGGGGGAGCTTTGCCCCGATGTCGTGCTCATGGATATCCGGATGCCGGTCATGAACGGCGTCATCTCCACGCAGCAGATCAAGCGCGCCTATCCCGATGTCAAGGTGCTCGTTTTAACGACGTTCGACGACAGCGACTATATCTTGGGCGCCATCAACAACGGCGCGAGCGGCTATCTTCTGAAAGATACTTCCGCATCCGCGCTCATCGATTCCATCAAGAACGCCTATGCGGGGGATACCATCTTGCCCGCCAAGATCGCCCGTCACATCGCCGACGCCGCGCGCATGGTGGGGAGCGACCGCGAACTCAAATTAAAGCGCGCCTTCTCCTTTTCCGACCGCGAGACGGAGATCGCGCTCATGCTGTGCGACGGTTTTACCAACAAACAGATCGCGGCGGCTCTGAAGCTTTCGGACGGTACGGCGCGCAACTATATCTCCTCCATCTACGAAAAGACGGGCACGGACGGCAGGGCGAGCGCCATTGCCGCCTTGCAGGAAGCCGCGAGGAAGTGAGTCTGCCCTTACCCTTTTGCGCTCTGCGCCTTGTGTGCGTCTGATTTCACGCAAAAAGCACCCGAGTGCAATTGACGGAAGGGGAGAAAAGCGATATAATACCCGTATGCAAGAACAAGAATTTGGGAGAAAACCTATGCAGCAGGAATATCGGGAGGGCGTGACAGTCGGCGAACTGTTCGGCATGATCGGCAAACATATCCGGGCGGTGATCGTGACCACCGTCCTGTTCGCTTTGGCGGTAACGCTGCTCGTTGCCTTCGTCATCAACCCGTTCGGCAGATACTATTCGATGGAGTTCTATCTCTCCTATCCCGGGAGCGAGACGATGAAGTACCCCGACGGTTCGACCTTTTCTTACCGCGAGCTGGTCTCGGCCGACGCGCTGGAATCTGTCAGGAGCTCGGACGAGCGCTTCGGCTCCGTCGACGTCGGGAAGATGGTCGAAGAGGACGATGTTTCCATCACCGCCGAATTTTCCCTGACGGGTGAGACCTACGTCCCGACGGGGAGCTATACCATCACCGTACAGGGCAAGTATTTTTCTTCGCGCGAGACGGCGCAGGCGTTCATCCGCAAGCTCGCGGAGCACGCACAGGAGAGCATCATCGACAAGGCGGCAAGCATCGGCTATGCCGTCGACGAGGAAGTGTTCGCGGACGCTTCCTATGAGGACAAGATCGCCCTCATGAAGGAGCAGCGCGAGAGCGTCTTTTCCGCCTACGACGAGTGGATCGCGGAGTACCGCGCCGGCTATTCGGTGAGCGGTAAGACGCTCTCTGCCTACAGGGCAGAGGCTCTGGTCTCCTGCGGGCTGGGCGCGCTCGTTTCGCTGCAGGAGGAGCTGGAACAGTACGGCTATGTGCCTCTCGATGAGATGCAAAGCCGCATTGCGGAGCTTCAGAATGAAAAAATCCTCAATGAGACCAAGATCGAAGCGCTGCGGGATGAGTTCGGGAGCGGTTCTTCCTCTGCGTCCGATTCCGCCGTCGCCGAGATGATCGCCGAGCTCGTCGTGCGCAATGTCCAGATCGACAGCGAGATCACGGCGCTCACGGAGGAGAATATCACATCCTTCGATGCGCGCGTCAACGATCAGTTCAAGAGCTTGCAGACGGCTGCAAACAATTTGAAGAGCGTCACCGCGCAGCTCTATCGCCAGGAGACGAAAGTGCATTTCGCGACCAACCGCGCCGTCATCACGGGGGATACGAGCCTTGCCGTGGTCGCAGTCGCGGGGGTCGTGTTCGGCGCCATCATCGCCTGCATCGTCGTCTGCTGTATTGAATATCGGCGCGGGAAGAGGGCGGAAGAAAAGAAGGAAGCTCCCGAGGACGATGGAAAAGAGTCCTGAGGGGTACTTTGCTTATCTCCTTCTCTGTTCGGACGGGAGCTATTACGCGGGCTATACGACCGACCTTACGCGCCGCGTCGCCGTCCACAATGCGGGGAAGGGCGCAAAGTACACGAAAGGCCGCCTGCCCGTCACCCTCGTCTACTTCGAGGGATTTGACAGCGAGCACGATGCAAAAAGCCGCGAATGGCACTTGAAGCGGCTGACGCACCGGGAAAAAGAGGCGCTCGCCCTTAGCGGCCGGGAGGGGCAGCCGCACGAGGTCATGCCATGCTGAAACACGAGGAAAAGGACGGCGGGACGCCGGAGCTGCTTCCTTCGGAGCCCGGCGGCGAAGGCGAACTCGTGCCGCGCGCGACCTTTGCAGCGCTCCGCTTCACGGAGGATGACAATATCCGCGATCGCGTCTATTGGTATCGATTGGATTTTCCTGCTCGGACGGGCGGGCGCGTGCTTGCGCCCGTCGGCTCGCACGATAGGTTGCAATGCGCCCGCGTGGAGCACATCCTTGAAGCGGATGAGCGCGATGCGCCATATGATGTTTCCCTCATCAAACGAGTGGCTGCCCCGTACGGGGCGCGCTCCTTTTTATGGGAGGGCAGGACTTGCTTTGAGCTGGGCGGCGTGCGTTATGACCAAAAGCGGTTCACCCGCTTTCACGTCTTTGCCTGCCTCTTCGGCGAGCCGCCCGCCTCCGCACCCGCAGGATATACCATTGTCCCCGTCTCGGGCGGGGAGGACTTCTTTGAACGGGAGGAGACGTTTGAACTTTTCGCCCGCCTTGCGGGGCTTCGCGAAGGCGCGCTGCTGTGCGGGGAGGAGGGGACGCTCAAACTGCTCGCCTCGGCGCTCTTGGAGCTTGCGGGGGCGAAGGGAAAGCGCCCGCTGCCGCCTCCCGGCGCAAGGGCGTATCTTGCCGATCTCGGCTATCCCCAAGAGGTGTTGGAGCGCCTTGCAGAAAAGCTCCGCTGACCGATTATGCTGTTTTTCAAGAATAAAAAGAAGCTCCTCATGATCGCCACGGGCGGCACCATCGCCTCCAAACCGACGGGCAGCGGCCTTGCGCCCGCGCTCACTTCGGAAGAACTTTTGGAGTGTGTGCCCGAGATCGCAGAATTTTGCTCCGTCGAGACGGTGCAGCCCTTCAATCTCGACAGCACCGACGTCTATTCCCCTCATTGGCTGAAGATCGCCTCGATCGTCGAGGAAAATTACCGCGCCTTCGACGGCTTTGTCGTCACACACGGCACCGATACGATGGCGTACACCGCGGCGGCGCTCTCCTACCTCATCGAGGGAAGCCCCAAGCCCGTCGTGCTGACGGGTTCGCAGAAGTCCGCTTATCTTCGCGATACCGATGCGCGCCGCAATCTTTACGACGCCTTCCGCTTCTGTGCGGACGACGGGGCGTACGGCGTCCGCATCGTCTTCGACGGCAACGTCATCTTAGGTACCCGCGCGCGCAAGACGAGGACGCGCAGCTACAACGCCTTTACGAGCGTCGATTTCCCTTCCGTCGCCGTCATGCGCGACGGGGAGCCCTTCTATTATCTGCGCGGCGGAAAGCCGCACGGCTCGCCCGCTTTTCTGCACCAACTCAACGAGCGCGTCTTCGTGCTCAAGATGACGCCCGGGCTCGATCCCGCCATCTTTTCCTATCTCGAAGACAGATGCGACGGGCTCATTTTGGAGACGTTCGGTTCGGGCGGGCTCCCCAATTATAAGGAAGACGCCTATTTTGAGGCCGTCAAACGCTTTGCGGCGGCGAGCAGGCTCGTCGTCATCGCGACGCAGGTGGAACGGGAGGGGAGCGCGCTTGCTTCTTATGCGGTGGGGCGGCGGCTCTTGGGCTGCGAGAACGTCATCGAGGCGCGCTGCATGACGCTCGAGGCGGCGTATGCCAAGCTTATGGCGGCGCTCGGCGGAGGAAGGAGCGGGAAGGCGGCGGAAAAGTTCTTCCGCACCCCCGTTGAGTACGATATATTCTGAGAGAGGATGCGCGCCCCGCGCCGCCGAAAACAAGCGGCGCGGGGCGCGCCCGTGATACAAAACTGTCCGTATCTTGCGGCGCACGGGAGGCCTGTATGCAGCACATCATGATCGGTACGCTCACTCTCTATGAGGTGCTTTGCTATTTCTTCTGCTATTCGTTTTTAGGCTGGGTGACGGAGGTCGCCTTCCACGCGGTCACGCAGGGCAAGTTCGTCAACCGCGGTTTCCTGAACGGCCCCGTCTGCCCCATCTACGGCACGGGGATGGTCGCGGTGCTCCTCATTTTGGGGGAGAACATCTCCCGTGCGTGGCTCGTCTTTCTGGTGGGCGTGGGGCTCCCGACGCTCATCGAGCTTGTTACGGGCTGGGTGCTCGAACGCTTCTTCCACAACAAGTGGTGGGATTATTCCTCCCGCCGCTTCAATCTGAAGGGGTATATCTGTCTCGAATTTTCCATTCTGTGGGGCGTCGCCGTGCTGTTCGCGGTCGAAGTCGTCCACCCCGCCGTCGCGTGGTTTGCATGTCTTTTCAACGAGCTATGGGGTACGGTGTTTGTCTCCCTCTGCCTTGCTCTCCTCATTGCCGATCTTATCATCACCGTGCTGCAAGTCCTCAAACTCAACCGCATCCTGAGCGATATCGATCGCGCTGCCGAACGTATGAGAAGGGGTTCCGATCTCATCGGTTCGGGCGTGGCGAACGCGACGCTCTTTGTCGATAAGAAGGCAAAGGATGCAAAGGAGCGCCTCGACGAAAGATGGGAGAAACGGATGGACGCGCTTGCGGCGGGGCTTCCCAAGCGATTTTTTGCTGCCTTCCCGAGCCTCCGCTCCCGCCGTTCTCCCGAGGCGGTCGAGCTGGTGCGGCGCTATCTCATTCTCCTTCAGGCGCGTATCAAGGAGAGAAAACAGCGACGCGAAGAGGATCAAAGCGCCCTCGATGAAGCGACTTCGAAGAGAGGGAAACACCGTCGTCCCTGATGTGAATGTCTGTATCTTCGGGCCGAGGAGGGCGCCCCTTTGAGGGGAATGTATTCGCCCGGTATTCTTGATGAAACATTGTGTTTCGATGCTTGCACGAGCCATAGCGGATATGTTATAATAAACAGCGAGGATGTCCCTCGCTGTTTTTTTACCGGAGGATATGAAATATGTTTGAAAAAATGTTTGCGAAATACGCAAGGGCGGTAAGCGACGAACGCGAGCGCGAGTGGCTGTATAAAAAATACAGAGCGAAAACCGTCGTTTCGATCGTTTTCTATGTGCTGTGCGCTGCGGTCATCGCAGGGGCGCTCGCTCTGGAACCCTATTTCGAGCAAGATTGGGCGCTCGCCGTGATGACGGTATTGATCTTTGCCTGGATCGGCTTTGCCGTCGCTGCATTGTGCCTTTGGATATCGTTCAAAAGGATGTATAATACGATCCTGAACCGCCCCTCCTATGCGGGAGAGATGCCCGAGGTTGCCTCATACAGGCAGAAGGTATCGGCAGACAAAAAATCTGCCTTCCGAAAATTATGGTGGGCGTGGCTGTTGTTTGGTCTGTGTGCCGTCGTATTTATCGTTTGCATTGTTCTGGAGACAATACAAAATCCCGACAGCGAGGAGTTCGGCGTTTGGGGCACGGCGGCATTTTGGGTGTTGCTTGCCGGCGCGCTTATGCTGTTCTTTGCGTACTTTATCAACGCCTTATTAAAGCAGCAGAAAGGCAAGGCGATCGAGCAGCAGACGGCGCCGGAAGCGGCGGCAATAGACAGGGCGCAGGGCAGAAAAAGTACATACGACATACGGTCGGACAGGAATGCTCAAACAGATAAGATGTACACATATCTGTTTCCAAACGAAACCCTGCGCGAAAGAGCGAACGCCGAACGCATAAGGCGCACAAAAATCATAACGCCTGCAATCATAATATTCGGTATCATGAGTATCGCTGCTCTCGCCCTCTTTTTGTACTTCGGCTTGATAGGCTATTCTCTGCCCGTAATGTTTACGCTGTTGTTGGGCGGCACTATGTTGCTGTCTGTTTGCACGGTCGGAAAACTCAAAGCAATTGAAAGCGAGCAGAAGAGGGAACTTGAAAGCAATCCCGAATATGCGAAAAATCTCGAATGGTACAGACTGTACGACGGTTTTTTCAAGTTCAAGGGCAAACTGTTTTATTTGTTCCTCGTCGCAGGCATCGCAGCGGGCTGGGCGCTTGCGATCCTCTTTCCCGCTTCCGGCTGGTCGCTTTTGTCGCTCGTGCCGATCATGGCGGGAGCGCTCATCAATAACAGACTTGTAAAAGATCTGCGCCGGAAGGCGATCCCGATCGAAAAAGAGATCGACGCCGAAAAGGTCCGACAGGGGGAAGCCGATGAAAACGCGGATACCCGTGATGACGGCGCACCCCGGATGTAAGATGGAAAACCGCTCGGCGTTTTTTGCATGAGCAGCTCAATGCCGAAGAAAAAACAGGTTATTATTTCAGATCTGACCGCCTGCGGTTTGAGATGAACGATCGTGCCGCGCGGCGCCCTTCCTGGGCGCCGCGCGTTTTTTTATATAAAAAACGCCCGTCCGGATGGACGGGCGCAGCATGATAGGGGAGATCAGCCGTTCTTTGTCTTTTTCGGTACGAGCAGGATATACACCGCGCCGATGCCGACCGCGATGACGCAGAGGATGACGATCATGCTGGTGCGGAGGGCATCTTCACCGCCCGCCTCGAGCATATCTTCGGTCACCTGCGTCGTGTAAAGGATGCCCGCCTCATCTTCGAAGTACACGTCAAAGGCGCCGTTGTCTGCGTCGTAGATCTTCACCTGCGTGCGTTCGGTGACGCGGACGGTCAGCGTCTCGTCATGGACGGCGCGGAACGTGATGCCGTTTTCATCTGCTTTGAGGTAGCCGAGGCGGTAGCTGTCGTGTTCGCCGGGCAGCGGGGAAGCCTGAGTGAGATAGGAGAGGGGAACATAGCCGTGACCGTTTTCTCCTAAGCGCACTTCGGCGAAGGCGGGTCCCTTTGCGGGGGTGACTTCCGCGATCACCGTCACCGCCGTGCCGCGGGGGAGCTCCTCCTCGGCGAGCGCTTCGGAAAAGAGCGGATAGCTCGTGAGGGAGACGTCGCTCGAGAGATAGCGCGTGCTCTCCGTTTCGACCGTCTTGACAGGAACGGGCGTGCAGTTCTCTGTGGGAACGAGCAGGACGGTATAGGCGTTGTTGTCTTCGGCGAGCGCAAGAAGGGTGAACTGCCCCGTCTCCCCGAGGACGAGCGCGGTGCCGCCTTCGATGCGCCCGTGGGCGGCATAGGCGAGCGAAGGGCTGGTCTCCGTGAGGGCGGAGAGGTCGACCCGGATGCCGACGGCGCCTCCCGATATTTCGACATAGGAGAGCGAGGCCGCGGCGGGAGCCGTGTGCAGCGTTTCATACATCCCCTGCGCCGGGATGGCGCCGAGGTTGGGGAAGGAGAGCTCTGTTTTCAGCATGAAATCGCCGTAGTTGAGATAGATGGTACCGTCCGAGAAGGAGAGCGCGAAGGAGACGGGCGAGGGCGCGGCGCCCTCCGTGCCGTGATAGAGCGAAGAGGAGGCGTCGAACGTTTCCAGCCGCACGCCGTTGCGGTAGAGCGCGCTGCCCGAGAGATAGTAAAGGCTGCCCTCGTAGTCGGCGCGGAGGGAGTGTGCTCCCGCAGGGAGCGACCAGTTTTCCGTCACGGTCGTGCCCGCAGAGGAATAGTCCAAAAATTCACTCTCCGTAAAGCGGCTGACGGAGGCGCTCTGTCCTGCCGAAGGGGCGGTCGCGACATAGATGTTGCCCGTAAGATCGCTCGTGAGGGCGACGGGTACGCCGTTTGCACGCGTGAACTCGCGCGCTCCCTCTTCGGCAACGCCGTAGTAGCTGTGGGAGGTCACATAGTAGTACTTTCCGTAGACGCAGGTGATGCCAGAAACGCTGCTCTCCGCCGTGTGGGCGTAGCGGGGTTCGCTTTCGCCGTAGGTGTAGATGCGGATGCTGTTCCCCACGCTGACGGCAAAGCTTTCGCCGTCCGTTGCGACGTAGCCGGGCTTGCCGCCGAGGGCAACGGAGGAGAATTTCCTCTCCGTCTCGTCATAGAGGAGCACTCGGTCGTTGCCTTGATCGGCAATGACGAGGAGCCCTCCCGCGCGCACGGCATCTCCCGCATCCGAGATGCGGTTGGGCGCGTCGGAGGCGCCGCCGATCTCATACCCCGTCAGAGAAGCCGCGCCGTTTTCCAAAGAGAAGGCGCGTACCGAGCCGTTCTGTACGCCGTACAGGGTGCCGTCGAAGGAGAAGAGGGAGGAAAACCCGCTGCCTTCAAAGATGCGTTCGTTGTTCTCGCCGAGCGTGGTATGATACAGTCCGTCTCTTTCGAGCGTGCCGTTGACGGCATAATAGAATTCGCCCTCATGCGCCGTAAAGGCGGAAACGTTGGAAACGTCCGTCGTTTCCCCCGCGAGGAACTTCCTCGAACGGGAATACCCGTCTTCTTCGGGGGTAAAGACGGTCACGCGATAGTTGAAAGTGCAGTAGAGGCGATCGTCCGAGTAGGCAAGCAGAGGGGAGGCTCCCGATACGGAGTCCGGTTCGCCGACCTCTTCGGCACGGGAGAAGGAGACGGTCGCGCTGTCGCAGGGGATAGCGTAAATGGTGGTCGTACTGCCTGCAACGGACGCCGTAAAGAGCGTATCCCCTTCGATGAGGAAGGTGGCGCAGGGGACGCCCGATTGGACTTCCGCTCGATCCGTCGTAAAGCGGTAGAGATAGAGCTGCGCTGTCGAATCGTTGAAAAACAGCCTGCCGTCCTCGGTGAACTGCACCTCCGAAAGCTTATACTCGTGCGTATAGGAAGTGTAGGTGTTTTGTTCGCGGTCGTAGAGATAGAGCGTGTATCCGTCGGCGACGGCGATATAGTCTTCCGACATCGCAGCGTCGGAGGGGGAATCTAAGGGGAGATATTCTTCGTAGCTGCCCGGGAGAAAGAGGGAAGGCGCGTCGACGGCAGAGGCCTCGAGCCCCCGCGATGCGGAAAAGATAGCGCCGCACAGGGCGAGCGAAAGCGCTCCGCCGAGGGCAAACAGGGTTTTCGAACGTGTATCCATGTAACTATTATAACACGCGCGCGCGCAAAACACAAGGGATTAAAATGAAAATACGCCCATATTTTGCGTCGGAAGGGGAAAGAGCGGGCGTATGTTGTCATGTTGGCTCTAAAAGGGGCGCAAAAAATTTTTTTGCAAAAATCCAAAAAATTTTGGCATATTGGCGGACGGGTGCCACATTCTTGTGCTATGATAGAAATACAAACAAATGTTCGTGTTTTCATGAAAAGGATGGATGTGATGAACGGATATGATCATGTGCGTGCGCTTCTCTATGCGTACCCGATGGCGGAAATGCTCGCCCGCGCCGTCCGGGACGGCGCAAAAGTGCGGGCGGCGCTCTCGTTCCGAAATCAGCGCGATACGCTCTCCGTCATGGAGAGCATTGCGGCAGACATGGAGTATGCCGATCGGCTCCTGCATTGGAAGGAGCAGCTCGAGCGCGCCATCTCCTATTGCGGGGAGGAGGAGCGGTTCCTCCTCGAATACAAGTATTTCCGCCGCAGGAAGCATCTTTCGGCGGAGGGGGCGGGGGTGCTCGCCTGTTCGGAACGCAGTTACTTCCGCAAGCAGCGGGAGCTTTTGGAAAAGCTCGCGCGACGCCTTGCCCGCCGCGGCTGTACCCGGGAGGCATTTTATGCCGATTTCGAGGGGTTTTCGCCCCTCATGCGCATCGTGTCGGCGCTGGAAAACGGCTGGGAGCGCAGGCTCGTGCAGCGCCGCAAGGGGCGCGGCGTCTCCTTCCGGGATGGTCAGAATTCCTCCCCTTCGGAGGGGACGGGGGATCTTTTGCCCCGCAGGACAAAGAAAGCGATCGCGGCGACGGCCAAAATGCCCAGCGTGAGCGCGGCGATCTGCCAGCCCGTGAGCCCCGAGGGCTCGGCCTCGGGGGAAGGGTCGTCGGGTGCAGGGGCGACGGTCTCCTCCAAATAGTCGGTGTTGAGCTCGTAGTTGACGTCTCTTGCGGCGGGGATATAGTCAAAGACGCCGTCCGAAAGGACATAGAAGTAGCGCTGCGTGCCGAGATAGCTCGTGCCGTAGTAGTGGAAGGTGCGCTCGATCTCGTCGAACGTGCCGTTCCCCATCTCGGAAGGCCCGGGCACCGTATAAGTGACGGTGACTTCGAGCTTTAAGAAGGGGCGTTCGGGGATAAAGTCGACGAAGGTGAGCATCTCCGTCTTGCAGTAGCCCTCCACGGTGCGGTAGGGGGCGGCGTCCTCCCCGTAGACGACGGCGGAAAACTCCTCCCCGCGCTCCAGAACGCGCACATAGTAGGTGTAGGGCAGAAGAAAGAGCCCGCTCTCTTCGTTTTCCTCGGTGTAAAGCCATACGTCATTGCGGGCTGCAACGGCGTAAACTTCCGCGGCGGGCGTTTTGCCTGCTTCTTCGGCGGAGGCTCTGAGGATGGGGAAGGGGAACAGGAAGAGGAGGGAGGCGAGCAGGATGAGTACTTTCATAGCCGCTATCATAGGGCAAAAGGGGGAGCGGGATAAGGAAGGTTTTGGCGAATATGAACGAAATCATCAATATGATCGCCGCCATCGAGGCGGAGCAGAAAAAGCGGGCAGCCTCCGACAGGCTCGCCCGCTACAATAAGGGGCGGCGCATCCACAAAAAGCAGCTCGCTTTTCACAAGTGCAGAAAGCGCAACCGCTGGGTGTTCGGCGGCAACCGCTCGGGAAAGACGGAGTGCGGGGCGGTGGAGGCGATCTATATCGCCCGCGGCGTGCATCCCTACCGCAGGAACAGGCAGAACGTCTTCGGCTGGGTGGTGTCGCTCTCCCAGCAGGTGCAGCGCGACGTCGCGCAGAAGAAGATCCTCTCCTATCTCCGCCCCGACCAGATCGTCGACATCGTCATGCTCAGCGGCAGGAAGGACAGCCCTTCCTCGGGCGTCATCGATCAGATCGTCGTCAGGAACGAGCTGGGCGGCACGGGCGTCATCGGCTTCAAGAGCTGCGATCAGGGCAGGGAGAAGTTTCAAGGGAGTTCTTTGGACTTCGTCTGGTTCGACGAGGAGCCGCCTAAGGACATCTACGAGGAATGCCTCATGCGCGTTCTCGACCGCCGCGGAGATATTTTCGGCACGATGACGCCTTTGAAAGGGCTCACCTTCCTTTACGACGAGATCTATCTCAACAGGAAGAACAACCCCGAAGTGTGGTACGAGTTCATGGAATGGGCGGATAACCCGTACCTTTCCAAGAAGGAGATCGCCCTTTTGGAGAGCACGATGGACGAGACGACGCTGCAATCCCGTCGCTTCGGGCGGTTTGCGGCGCGCGAGGGGCTCGTCTATCCCGAGTTCGACGAGGGCATCCACGTCATCGAGCCCTTCGATGTGCCGAAGGATTGGCAGGACAATATCTCCATCGACCCGGGGCTCAAAAACCCGCTCTCCGCCCATTGGTATGCCGTCGATCATGACGATAACGTCTATGTCGTCGCCGAACACTATAAGGCGGGGGAGGACATCGACTATCACGCCCGCCGCATCCACGAGATCAGCTCTGCGCTCGGCTGGAAGAAGGATGCCTCGGGCAGGGTGAGGGCGCTCATCGACTCTGCGGCAGGACAGCGCACGCTCTCCTCGCAAAAGAGCGTTTCCGAACTCTTCTATGAGCGGGGCATCCTCGTGGACGCGCGCGTCGAAAAGGAGATGTTCGCGGGCATCGCGCGGGTAAAGAGCTACTTAAAGCGCGGCAACGGGCAGCCCGATCTCTATATTTTCAGCTGCTGCACCAATCTCATCCGCGAGCTCAAAGGTTATTTCTGGGGCAGGGGCGATCACCCCGAAAAGAAGGACGACCATGCCCTCGACGAGCTGAGGTATTACCTCATGAGCCGCCCGCACCATTTTGAGGAAAGGGTGATGAGCGACGTGCAGCGCGAAAAGGAGCGGCTTCTGCGCGCGCTCAGGAAAAAGCCGCGTCTGAAGTAGGAGGACAAGGAGGTCAAGCAGTTGGATGAAGAAGTCAGAAATGCCATCTTAAAGGTCGCGCTGGGCTGTTCCGTCGAAGAGGTGACGGAGGAATACGGCGTGACGGACGGGCAGCTCACGCTCGTCAAGCGGCGGGAGACGAGAAAGGACATCCCGCCCGATCTCAAAGCGGTGCGCCTTCTCATGGAAGGGCAGGATTTTTCGGGGATGAGCGACGACGAACTGGAATCGGAAAAGCAGCGGCTCATTGCCCGCTTGAAGGAGGAAAAAGATGAAGGATGAACAGAGCAGGGAGCTCGAACGCATGGAAGAGGCGCGGCGGGAGGCGATCGCTTCCGACATCGCCGCCGACTTTTTGAAACGCCAGCAGGAGCGCAAGCCGCTCGAGCGCGGCTGGCAGATCGACATGAATTTTATCAGCGGCAACCAGTACTGCGACGTCTCTCCCCTCGGGGAGATCGAGGATGAGGAAACGGCGTATTTCTGGCAGTCGCGCGGATGTTTCAATCACATTGCGCCTACCATCGATGCCCGTCTTGCGCGCCTTGCCAAAGTGAGGCCCTCGCTCGCCGTGCGCGCCTTTTCGGACAGCCCCGAAGACGTAAAGACGGCGCGCCTGTGCTCCAATATCTTAAAAGCCGTCAGGGGGCGCATCGACCTCGATCGAATCATCGCGCGGGCGACGCTTTGGTCGGAGGTGTGCGGCACGTCCTTTTATAAGGTCGTCTGGAACTTCGAAGACGGCAAGGTGATCGGCTCGGAAGGAGAGCGGCCCGTGAAGGAGGGAGACGTCAATGTGGCGGCGCTCTCTCCCTTCGAAGTGTATCCCGATTCGCTGACCGCGGAGAGCATGGAGGAGGTTACGAGCCTCATCCATGCCAGGGCGGTACCCGTGCGGGAGATCGCGGAACGCTTCGGCGTGCAGCTGCCGGGGAGAAGGCTGGACGGATTTGCCTTCTCGCCCTATGCGGCGGCGGGCGGCAGGAAAGGGCCGGGCATGGGGGCAGAGGCGCCCGCCCTCGAGGATGCGGAGATCCTCATCGAGCGCTATACCCGCCCCGACGGCGCGCATCCCGAAGGAAGGCTGGAGATCGCGGCGGGCGGCGTGCTCCTGTACGAGGGCCCGCTCCCGTACGAGAACGGGGAACGGGGGGAACGCATCTTCCCCTTTGTGCGGCAGACGTGCGTCGAGCTCCCGGGCAGCTTCTTCGGCATGAGCATCGTCGACCGCATGGTGCCGCTGCAGCGCGCCTACAATGCCGTGCGCAACCGCAAACACGAGTTTTTGAATCGCCTTTCGATGGGCGTGCTCGCCGTGGAAGACGGCTCACTGGACGCCGAGGAGCTTGCCGAAGAGGGGCTTGCGCCCGGGCGCGTCATCGTCTACCGGCAGGGGGCGAACGAGCCGCACTTTCTGGACTTCGGCTCCATTCCCTCCGATTTCCGCGAAGAGGAGGAACGGCTCGCCAACGAATTTATCCTCGTCTCGGGCATGAGCGAGCTCTCGCGCTCGTCCTCCTCGGCGTACCGCGTGACGTCCGCTTCCGGGCTGCAGCTGCTTTTGGAGCAGGATACCAACCGGATGCAGGCGAGCGTGGAGAGCGTGGAACGCGCCGTCAAGGCGGCGGGCAGGCAGATCCTGCACCTTTATAAACAGTTTGCGGCGAACAGGCGCTTGCTTCGCATGACGGGCGAGGGCGGCGAGACCGAACTTTACTACTTTGACCGCAGCGACATCTCGGCAGACGACGTGGAGTTTTTGACGGAATACGAACGTACGCCCGCCGAGGTCAAGGAGGAGATCTTGTCCCTTCTCAATGCGGGGCTTCTGACGGACGGCGAAGGCAGGCTCTCCGACGATATCCGGAACAAGATCCTGGACGCCTTCGGATACGGCACCTTCGAAAACGCGCGCGACATCACCCACCTTCATATCCGCAAGGCGGAACGGGAGAACATCGCGCTTCAGGACGGGGCGTGCGAGCCCGACGCCTACGACGATCACGCCGTGCATATTACGGAACACACCCGCGCCCTGCTTTCGGGCGGGGAAGGGGACGAGACCGTGAAGGCGCGCATTGCCGCCCATATCGCCGCGCACAGGGAAATGCAGGGGCAAGGTAAGTAACATCAACATTTTTAGGAGGAGACCATGAACGAGGAGAACACGATGATGACGGAAGAAGGGGCAGCCGCAGAGGCCGCCGCAGAGCAAGCCGCAAAAGCAGCCGCAGGACAATCCGCAGAGGCCGCCGCAGGACGACCCGCAGCGGAAGCAAAGGAAGCGGAAAAGGCGGACGCGCCCGCGGCGCAGGCAGGCGCGGGGCAGACGGCCGCGCTGCCCGGTAAATTCAAGTCCGTCGATGCCCTCGTACAGGCATATGAAGCGCTCGAAGCTGAATTTACCCGCCGCAGCCAGCGGCTTCGGGCGCTCGAACAGGCGAAAAAGGCTCCGCTAACGGAGGAGCCCTCGCCCGTTCCCGCCCCGTGCGGCGCGGAACAAGTGCCTTCCGAGGAGGCGGTCATGAACGTCCCTTCGGCGGGGAGAGGGGCGGAAAAGCCTCTCATTCCCGCGAAGGAGGATCGGGAAGAGGTGCGTGTTCCGCTGATGATGCACGCGGGCGCGGGGGTCACGGCCCCTGCGGTGCGGCCGAAAAATTTCGAGGAGGCGGGCAGGCTGGCGCTCGGCTACCTCAAAAATGCAAGAAAAGGAGAATAAACTATGATCACGACTCAGACGGCAGACAGCGTATTGAAGTCCTACTACCTCGGCGTGGTGAGCGACCAGCTCGACAAGACGGTCAACCCCCTGCTCGCCGAGATCAAGAAGACTGCCTCCGACGTATGGGGCAGAGATGTGAGAAAGGCGGTGCGCTTCGGCGTCAGCGGCGGCGTGGGCGCGGGCACGGAGGACGGCGACCTTCCCAAGGCGCTCTCTTCGGGCTATGCGCAGTTCGTCGCGCCCCTCAAAAACCTTTACGGCACCATCGAAGTGAGCGATAAGGCCATCCGCGCTTCCGAAAACAACGAGGGCGCGTTCGTCAACCTGCTCAACGACGAGATGTCGAGCCTCGTCCGTTCGAGCGCTTTTAACTTCTCGCGTATGCTCTTCGGCGACGGTTCGGGCAAACTCGCTTCCATCACGGCGATCCCTTCCTCGGGGGATACCGAATACACCGTCGATTCCGCCATCAACCTTGCAGAGGGCATGGTGGTGGACATCTATTCGGCGAACACGCGCGATACGGCGGGCGCCGTCATTGCCTCCGTCGACAGGGCGACGAACAAGATCGCCTTCGAGGGCACCGTCTCAAACGTCGCCGCAAACGACGTCATCTATATGCAGAACTCCAAGGACCTCGAGATCACCGGCCTTAAGGCCATCTTCGAGGCGGAGGAGCTCTACGGCATCACCCGCACGGGCAAAAGCTGGCTCACCCCCTATACGAAGGCGAGCTTCGGTGCGATGAGCGAGGACGCTCTGCAGGAGGCGATCGACGGGGTCGAGGAATACGGCGGCGGCAAGGTCAACTTCATCGTCTGTTCGCGCGGGGTGAGGCGCAAGCTCATCACGGCGCTCTCTGCTTACCGCAAGACGGAGACGCTCTCCCTTGCGGGCGGATATACGGCGCTCTCGTTCAACGGCATCCCCGTCGTTGCCGACCGCTTCTGTCCCAAGGGCACGATGTACCTTCTCAATACCGACGACTTCGGGCTCCATCAGCTGTGCGACTGGCAGTGGCTGGAGGGCGAGGACGGCAAGATCTTGAAGCAGATCCCGGGCAAGCCCGTCTATACGGCGACGCTCGTCAAGTACGCCGAGCTCATGTGCTATCGCCCCGTGGGGCAGGGGATGCTCACGGGCATCACCGAGTAAGGAAAAGGAGGCAGGAGATGACGGTCAAGGAAGTTTTGGCGCTCGCCGCAGAGCATCTCGGCCGTGCCGACTTGAACAAGCAGCTCGAGGAACTTTCGGAAGGTGCGGTGCCGACGGGGGAGATCGCATCCCTGCTCCGCTGTTACGACCTTGTGGAGAACGAGCTTGCCGTCGATCACCTCCCTCTCAGGGCGGAGGAGGAACTTTCGGCGGCGGAGCATTTTATCGCATGGGATGCCTTTGCCTATGCGCCCGCGGGGGTGCGCTCCGTGTTTTTCCGGGGGCGCGAAATTGTCTTTGAACCGCAGAAAGAGGGGCTCTTCCTGCCTGCGGTGGACTGCGGCAGGGTGAGGGTGCGCTACTGCTACTCTCCCGCGCCCAAGAGCATCGACGGCAAAAGCGAGTTCGGCGGCAGGGTCTCGGCGCGCCTTCTCTCCTTCGGCGTAGCGCGGGAGTTCTGCCTCTCCCGCGGGATGTTTGAAGAGGCAAAGCTCTGGGACGGGCGATACCGGGACGCCGTGCGCGCAGCGGGGCTTCCCCGCCGTGCTCTTGCGATGCGGGCGAGGAGGTGGGTATGAGCGTTAGTTTGCTGCAGACGCCCGCTCTCACGAGGAAGCGGGTGCGCATCCGTCCCTCCCTCTTCATGCAAAAGAGCGGCAAAACGGCGGTGTTTGCCCTCAACGCCGCAGAACGCGGCGGGGCGCTCCGCTTTACGGGCGGGAAAAGGTTTCTGAACGCGCTTCCCGCGGGGACGGAACGGCTCTTTTCGACGGAGGACGGCGCGCTGTTCTCCCGGGACGGCAGCTCGCTGCATCGCGGGGATGCGCAGTGGCAGCTCTCTTCGCCGCCCCTCGACGTGCTCTCCTTCCCCGGGGAGGAGGGAAGGGGGTACTTCGTCCTCCTTGCGGAGGGGCTGTATTCTCTCGGAGAGGAGGGTGCGGAGGCGGTCGCGGAGGCCC
Organism: uncultured Clostridia bacterium; assembly: GCA_944354535.1. Taxonomy (GTDB): domain Bacteria; phylum Bacillota; class Clostridia; order Christensenellales; family Borkfalkiaceae; genus Gallimonas. The sequence goes on along the minus strand of CALVPY010000021.1, from coordinate 16,615 downwards.
CCGCGGGAACTTGCATGGCAGTACACGGCGAGCGGCTGTTCCTCGCTTCGGGGGAGACGCTCTCCTACTCCGCTCCGCTTGCGCCCGACGATTGGGCGCAGTCGGCGGACGGGGCGGGCAGCATCGACCTGCCTTCGGCGGGCGGTGCGATCGGGCGGCTCATCTCCCACCGCGGCAGGCTGCTCCTCTTCCGGGAACGGGGGATCACGGCGCTTACGGCGCCCGGGGATTTTCTCGGCTTCCGGGCGGGGGAGATCGCTTTTGCCTGCGGGAAGCTCATCCCGTCCTCCGCTGCCGCCTGCGGCAGCCGCGCGGTGTTCTGCACGGAAAACGGCGTCTTTTCCCTCAGAGGGGATGCGGTCTCCCCCGTGGAAGGCTGCGGGGCAGAGTACATCGATTGGAGCAAAGGGGCAACTGCCGTTTCGGCGGGCGAGCAGTACTATGCGGCAGTCACGCTGAAGAACGGGGAACGGTGCATCCTCTCCGTAGAGGATACAGGGGCGGCGATCCTGCGCCTCGGGGCGGACAGTCTCGCGGGCGGGAAGGAACTTCAGATTTTGCAGGATGGAAAGCTGTACGCCCTCGACAAAGAAGGGGCGGGCGATCGGGAGATGCTCGTGGAGTTTCCGCTCTCCGACGGAGGGCTTTCCGAGGTGCGCTATCTCGATGCGGTGCGCGTCGAGGGAGAGGGGCATTTCCGCATCGAGGTGCGGGCGGAGCGGGGGCTTCCCCGCTTTGTCCGCGGCCGTGCGGGAGAAGAGATGCGCCTCATGCCGCCTCTGAAGGGCAGCGCCTTTGCCTTTCGGGTCAAGGCTCCGTCGGGAGCAAGGCTGAAAGAGCTTTGCATCACGCTACGGGAGGGCAGGCCGTGATCATCGACATCATCGATCTTTCCGACGAACAGTTTGCCGATCTCAATGCGGTGCAGATGGCGATGGTGCGTGCGGCGCAGGCGGAAAAGAACGACATCCTCGCCGCGGCGGAAAAGGAGAAGGGGGAGCTTTTCAAGGAACTCCTCACGAACGGCACGGCGCGCTCCACCTACTTCGAGGCGCGCTCCATAGCCATCGACGAGGAGGCGGAGGCAAAAGTGGAAGTCGTCAAGGACGATCTTTTGTATCAGATCGCCTACGATCTCGACGCGGGCGACGGCAACGAGCAGGGCCCGTACCGCTATCCCGAAAACCCCAACTACAACCTTTCCGCCTCCCAGCGCTTCCTCGTCGTGCGATCCTATTACATGGACATCACGTCGGATGCGGAGGCACGCCTCGAAGCCTATGCGATGGACTCGCTCGCCCGCACCTATCTCGGGGAATATTACGCGACGCTCTACGATCTTCTCGCCTCGTATATCTGAGCTTCGGGCGGGGAAGAGGGTATAATTGCGGGCGATTATCCCCAAACTGAGGGCATGAAAGCAAGGAAAGAGCAATTTCCCGGCAAGACGCGGGAGGAGCGGGAGAGCTGTATCCCCGCTTTCGGGCATGAGGAAGGGCGAAGCGTAGGGAGAAGGGAGAGGGTATGACGCAGAAACAACTTGCGCGGCGCAATCAAAACTATCTCAATTACGTCAACTCCTTTTCTCCGCCCACCAAGCACTTCGCAACGTGCGGCAGGGCGTTCATGGTCGGCGGCTTCATTTGCAGCATCGGGCAGTTTTTCCGCTTTATGCTGGAACTTTTGGGGCTCTCGGGCGACGTCCTTGCGGGCACCGTCTCCGTCCTTCTCATCTTTTTGGGGACGCTTTTAACGGGCCTCGGCGTCTACGACCGCATCGGGAAGCAGGCGGGTGCGGGGAGCATCGTACCCATCACGGGGTTTGCAAACTCTGTCGCCTCTCCCGCCATCGAGTTCAAGACGGAAGGCTACGTCTACGGCATGGCGGCGAAGATGTTCCTCGTCGCAGGGCCTATTCTGGTGTTCGGGGTGAGCGCAGGAGCCGCAGTGGGGCTTATCTATTATCTTCTTAGCCTTGGGTGAAAAGCATTCATCGGCCGAATACTTTTGGCGGCGAAAATCTTTCAAAATGAGTTGTAAAACCTTTTGCGCTGTGGTATAATATAACCATAAGAGACTGAAAGGAGTACTATCATGGCAAAGATCACGGCAGATACGCTCATTTCCGATGTGCTGCAGCTCAATCCCGATGCGCCCGAGATTTTGCTCTCGGCAGGGATGCACTGCTTCGGCTGTGCGCTTGCACACGGGGAGACGGTCGCCGAGGCGGTCGCCGTTCACGGCGAAGACCTCGACGCCCTGCTTGCAAAGCTCAACGAAGGCATCAACTGAATCTCCCGCAAGGGAGTGGGGATCCCCGCAGATCTTCTGCGGGGATTTTCACAATATTTTCACGATAATGCAACGCATTTGATATACTCCCGTGGTATACTATATAATGAAGTGATACGGGTGCCGGGAGATGCCCGCTGCGTTGGCGGGGTGCGCAAAGAGCGCCTGTCCGATCGGCTGCGCGGGGATCCCGCGGGAGGTGCAATATGAGTTTTCTCACGCTCGAAGGCGTCGGCAAGACCTACCATTCGGGTTCGGTAGACGTCAAGGCTTTGGAGGACGTCTCTTTTTCTTTGGAAGACGGCGAATTCGTCGTCGTTTTGGGAAGTTCGGGCGCAGGCAAGACGACGCTTCTGAATCTGCTCGGCGGCATGGATAACGCCACGGAGGGCAAGATCGTTCTGGACGGCCGCGAAGTGACGGGGCTCGATAAGAAGGGGCTCTGCCGCTACCGCCGCGAGGACGTCGGCTTTGTCTTCCAGTTTTACAACCTCATGCCCAACTTAACTGCGCTCGAAAACGTCGAGATCGCCGTGGAGATCTGCAAAGACCATCTCGACCCTCAGGCGACCTTAAAAGAAGTGGGGCTCGAGGACAGGATGAACAACTTCCCCGCCCAGCTTTCGGGCGGCGAGCAGCAGCGCGTCTCCATCGCCCGCGCCATCGCCAAAAATCCCCGCCTTCTCCTTTGCGACGAACCGACGGGCGCGCTCGACTATGTGACGGGCAAGCGCATTTTGAAAGTGCTTTACGATGTCGCCCGCGAGAGGAATAAGCTCGTCGTCGCCGTCACGCACAATGCCGCCCTCAAAGATATGGCAGACCGCGTCATCTACATCAAGAGCGGTCATATCGAAAATATCGTCAAAAATGAGCATCCCATGCCCATCGAGGAGATCGAGTGGTAACATGAAGACCTATCTCAAAACATTGGCGCGGATGTTTCAAAAACATCTCATGCGCTTTTTGTCCATCATCTTCATCGTGGTGGTCAGCGTGGGGCTCATTTCGGGCGTCGGATCCTCGGGCGAGGTCATCCGCCGCTCCCTTGCAGAGAGCTACCGCGATCAGAATATCTCCGATCTCATCGTCAAGAGTACGGGGGAGTCGGGCTTTTCCGACGAGCAGCTCGCTTCTGTCCGGGAGCGCTACGGCGAAGGCAACGTGAGTTCGGGCAACTCGCTCGACGTCGAAGTGGAAGTGAACGGGGGGAAAGACACCGTCCGCCTCTACTTTCTGGAAGAGGGGGGCGTCAACGAGCTTTGGGGGCGTTCGGGCAAGACGTTCGATGAGCTTAAAGAGGATGAATTTGTCTCCATCCACGTCGAATCGAGCAAGACCTTTTTCTCCCTTGATGAGGGGACTTCCTTCTCTCTCGACTGGGCGGATATTCTGAAACAGCTCATGGAGCAGGGCGGGCAGGAAATTTCTTCCACGACGGAGACCTTCCTTTCCTATTTCGAACCCACCGAAGTGACGGCGGCGGGCACCGCGCTGAGCCCCATCCTCTTCGGCGTCGAAGGGGAGCCGAGCTACATCCAGGAAGAAGGCGTCGAGATCCCCGACGTTGCCAACGCGCTTTCGGGGCTCAATACGATCTCGGGCGCGTACTACTTCTCCTTCGGGCTCATCCCGACGTATGGCGAAGCGCTCCTTCAAGCAGGCATCCCCGAAACGAGCGTCGATCTCATGCTCGCCTTCGCGGGGCTCGAAGCGGATGAAACGGTGCTGCCGCGCGGCGATCTCTACATCGCCCTCCCCGAGCGCGAGCATTTCGAACCCTTCGGCGAAGGGTACGAAAGCTACGTCGAAGAGGAAAAGGCGGCGCTCATCTCGCTTTTGGGCGAAGACATCGAATTTATCACCCTCAACGATAACTTCTCCGTCAATTCCCTCAACTCCTATGCGATCAAGGTGACGGCGATCGGCACCGTGCTCATGGTCGCCTTCGTCTTCGTGACGGCGCTCGTCGTGCTCTCCAACATGACCCGCCTCATGGAAGAGGAGCGCCCGCAGATCGCCTGCCTCCGCTCGCTCGGCTATTCGGGCTTCCGCATCGTCTTCAAATATCTGCTGTTCGCGGCGATCGCGACGGGCATCGGCGGCACGGGCGCCTACTTCGTGGGCGTGGGGCTGACGAGCTTCGTCTACTTCGTCTTCAACTACAACTATGCGATGCCGCCCATGACGGATGTGGCGACTTCCCTCTATTTCCTCATCACCTTCACCTGCATCGTCGCGGCGACGCTCGCGGCAACGCTCATCGCGGGCGGCAAGATGGTGCGCGAAAAGCCCGCCGATCTGCTCCGCGCCAAGCCTCCGAAGGCGGGCAGGAAGGTATTTTTGGAGCGCATTCCCTTCCTCTGGAACAAGCTTTCCTTCAAGTATAAGTCGACGATGCGCAACGTTTTGCGCTATCATTACCGCTTCTCGATGACGGTCATCTCCGTCGCCTGTTCGATGGGCATCGCGCTCGCAGGCTTCGCCCTCCTCGATATGTGCCTCTTCCACGATTTCGGCTCGGCGGCGCTCATCGGGCTCGCGACGGTCATCGTCATCTTTGCAGGGCTCCTTACGATGACGGTCATCTACACGCTTACCAACATCAACGTGAGCGAGAGGAACCGCGAGATCGCCACGTTGATGGTGCTCGGCTATTACGATAAGGAGGTCGCGGGCTATATCTACCGCGAAGTGTACATCAACACGTTCGTCGGCATCATTTTCGGCTATCCCGTCGGCGTCTTCCTCATCTGGATCTTGTTCGAGGTCATCAATATCGGCTCGCTCTCGGGCGTGAGCTGGTTCGTCTGGCCGGTGGCTGCCGTCGTCGTGCTGCTCTTCACGGCGCTCGTCACCCTCATCCTGCGCCGTAAGATCGTCGGCATCGACATGAACGAGAGCCTGAAAGCAAACGAATGATATTGTATTCGGGGGCGCCCGCGGCAGCATGCCGCGGGCGCTTCCATTTTGCGCGCCGCCGCGGGCTCTGCCCGCGGCGGCGCGCACCCGTCACAGACAAAACCCGCGGCAGCCGTTTTCGCATAACTTCCTTTGCCCCTCCATACAATAGCGGTATGAAGTTTTTCTATTCGCACCGCGTTGCGCTGACGGCGCTCGGCGTCGCCCTTTTGGTGCTGTTTGCCTTCGGCACCTGTTTCTTTGCGCTCGGGAGCAGTGCGGCGGGGACGCAGAAGCCCGTCGTCGTGCTCGATGCGGGTCACGGCGGCATCGACGCAGGCGTGCGCGGTACCCTTACGGGCGTCAAGGAGAGCGATCTCAACCTCTCCCTCGTGCGTATCCTGCAGGAAAAATTCGAGGCGGCGGGCTTTGAGGCGGTGCTCACGCGCAAGACGGAGGCGGGCCTCTACGGCACCACCGCCCCGGGGCATAAGAAGCGCGATATGGCAGCCCGCGCCAAGATCATCGGAGAAGCTTCTCCCGCGCTCGTTCTCTCCGTCCATCAGAACTTTTTCTCGGACTCCGCCCGCCGCGGCGCACAGGCGTTCTATCTCTTGGGGAGCGCGTCCTCGAAGGCGCTCGCGTGCGCGCTTCAGTCGGCGCTCAATCTGATGCCCGAGTGCGTCAAGAAGACCTCTCCCGTCGCGGGCGATTATTACATCTTAAAATGCAGCAGCGCGCCCTCCGCCATCGTGGAGTGCGGCTTTTTGTCCAATCCCGAAGACGAACAGCTCCTCGTCACGGGGGAGTACCGTGAAAAGCTCGCTTCCGCGATCTTCGAAGGGGCGCTCACCTATCTCTCCTCGGCATCCTGAACGGGGAGAGCGCGCCGCTCAAGCGCGCACAAAACATCGGCGCTGCGAGCCAAAAGATTGACGGCGGAAGGCTTTCATGCTATAATAAAGCTATGAGTGCTTATTGCTTTCGCCGGCCCTTCCGGCTGCGCTATACCGATTTCGATTTCAAGGACGAGCTCTCCCTTGCCTCTCTCCTCGGCATCATCCAGGAGTCCGCGACGGGCAGCGCAGATGAGCTCGGCTTCGGCTATGCCGACTTAAAACCCAAAAATTACGGCTTCCTCGTCGTCAACACCTACGGCGAGATCTTCCGTCAGCCCACCTTCGGCGAGACGGTCACGGTCGAGACCTGGCCGCTCCCGCCCCGCCACGTCTTTTTCGAGCGCGACTACCGCGTCCTCGGCGAAGACGGGCAGCCCGTCGCCGCGGCGGCGTCCCGCTGGTGCCTCGTCGACCTTAGTACATTCTCCCTCCTCACGGGCGAAGCGCTGGGCGACGCCAACACGAACTGCCCCTACAACCCCGAAAAGAGCATCGTCGTGCCCAATTGGAAGGTGCCGCGCATGCAGGATGGCAAAGAGGTCTACCGCACCGTCGCCCGCCAGAGCCTGTGCGATCACTATCTCCACGTCAACAACACGCGCTATGCCGACCTCTTTTTGGACTGTCTGCCCATGCAGGCGCTCGAAGGCCGCACCCTCAAAAGCTTCCACATTTCCTATGCAAAACAGGCGAAAGAGGGGAGCGAGCTTGCCCTCTTTGCGGAAGATAGGGGAGATGAGCTTTTGAGCGAAGTCAGGATGGGGGAGGAAGTGCTGACGCAGTGCCGCCTCACCTTCGGCGTGCGCCGATAACGGCCCTTCCGACGGGCGCTCTCCGTTCATTCCCTTGCGAAGGGGCGCCCGGGCGCCGCTTGGCCCGAGGGTTTTGCTCTTTTGAGCGATAATATACAATTATTCGCGAATATATGTATATTGTAGAACTAATATGCAATATTCAGCAGAAATAAAACAAAAATATGCAGAAAAAGGGGCGCAAAATGCTTGACTTGCGTCCCTTTTGCATTTATAATATGCACGATAACGAAAAAGCAATACAAAGAGAGGTCATATTTATGGCAAAGCAGATCAAAAAGGTAGTGCTCGCATACTCGGGCGGGCTGGATACTTCCATCATCATCCCCTGGCTCAAAGAAAATTACGACGGCTGCGAAGTCATCGCGGTCTCGGGCGACGTCGGGCAGGGCACCGAGCTCGACGGGCTCGAAGAAAAGGCAAAGAAGACGGGAGCCTCCAAGCTCTACGTCCTCGATCTTAAGAAGGACTTCGTCGAAAACTACATCTTCCCGACCATGCAGGCGGGCGCGGTGTATGAAGATAAGTACCTCCTCGGCACGTCGTTTGCGCGCCCCGTCATCGCGAAGGCGATCGTCGACATCGCCAAGAAGGAAGGAGCGGACGCCATCTGCCACGGCTGCACGGGCAAGGGCAACGATCAGGTGCGTTTCGAACTCACGATCAAGGCGTTCGCGCCCGAAATGACCATCATCGCCCCCTGGCGTATCTGGAACATCAAGAGCCGTGAAGAGGAGATCGAGTACGCCGAAGCGCACAACATCCCTTTGAAGATCAACCGCGAGACCAACTATTCCAAAGATAAGAACCTGTGGCACCTCTCGCACGAGGGGCTCGACCTCGAAGACCCCGCCAACGAGCCGCAGTACGAGAAGGAGGGCTTTTTGGAGCTCGGCGTCTCTCCCTTGCAGGCGCCCGATAAGCCCACCTACATCACCCTGCATTTTGAAAAGGGCATCCCCACGGCGCTCAACGGCGAGGAGATCGACTCCGTTTCCCTCATCGAAGCGCTCAACAAGATCGGCGGCGAAAACGGCGTGGGTCTTGCCGACCTCGTCGAAAACCGCCTTGTTGGCATGAAGTCGCGCGGCGTGTACGAAACGCCCGGCGGCACCATCCTCTATGAGGCGCACCGCCTTCTCGAGACCATCACGCTCGACAAGGCGACCCAGCACTACAAGCAGCTCGTCGCCGTCAAGTTCGGCGAGATGGTGTACGACGGCCAGTGGTTCACGCCCCTGCGCGAGGCGCTCTCCGCATTTGTCGCGAAGACGCAGGAGACGGTCACGGGCGACGTCAAGCTCCGCATCTACAAGGGCAACGTCACGAGCGCGGGCATCACGTCCCCTTATTCGCTGTACAGCGAGGATATCGCCACCTTCGACGACGACGGCGGTGCATACTCCCAGAAAGATTCCGAGGGCTTCATCAACCTCTTCGGCTTGCCTCTCAAGGTCAAGGCGATGCTCGATAAGAAGCTCGGAAAATGATCAAGGTATTCATCGACGGCGGCGCGGGCACCACGGGGCTCAAAATTGTAGAGCGCATGCAGGCGCGTGAGGACGTTGCGCTCATCACGCTCGACGAGGAGCACCGCAAGGATCCCGCTTTCCGCAAAGAAGCCATCCACGCGGCGGACGCCGTCTTCCTGTGCCTGCCCGACGACGCGGCAAAGGAAGCGGCGCAGCTTGCAGAAGGGGCGAAGGCGGTCGTCATCGACGCTTCGACGGCGCACCGTACGGCGGAAGGCTGGGCTTACGGCTTCCCCGAGCTCTCTCCTTCGCACCGGAAGGCCATCCAAAACTCCAAACGCATCGCCAACCCCGGCTGCTATGCGAGCGGCTTTATCTCCCTCGTCTATCCCCTGATCGCGCACGGCATTGCGGCGAAGGACTATCCCTTCGTCAGCCACGCGGTCAGCGGCTACACGGGCGCGGGCAAGAAGGGCATCGCCGAGTACGAGGCGGAAGAAAGAGACCGCGCGCTCGATTCGCCCCGCCTCTACGCGCTGGGGCTCAGACATAAGCACCTTCCCGAGATGCAGAAGGTGTGCTCGCTCTCGCATCCGCCCGTCTTCACGCCGTATATCTGCGATTTTCCCTGCGGCATGACGGTGCACGTCCCGCTCTACCGCTCTTTGCTTCAAAAGAAGCTCACGGTAGGGGAGCTTACAGGGCTGTTCCGCGAACACTACGCGGGCTGCCGCTTTGTCAAAGTCGCCAAAGAGGAGTCGGGCTTCCTCGCCGCCAACACGCTCGAAGGCACCAATCTCCTTCAGGTGTTCGTGAACGGCAACGACGAGCAGCTCCTGCTCTCCGCGCGGCTCGATAACTTAGGCAAGGGCGCTTCGGGCGCCGCCGTTCAGAATATGAACATTGCCTTAGGGCTGGACGAAGGGCTCTCTTTATAATCGGCGGTATCTTTTGGGCCCTCTGCCGTTCATCGTCTTCGCAATACGTTCGGTATTGCTTCATCCTCTTCGCAGCAGATCATCCCAAAATCTTTCCGCCGAGAGATCATGTAGCCCCGTCTTCGCTTGACGAAGCACAACTTTTATGATAAAATAGATAGGATAAGCAGGATCAGGGTCGTCAAGGCCCTGTTCGGCTGTCCTCGGAGAAATACCATGTTGCAATTGATCACGGGCGGCGTGTGTGCGCCCAAGGGATTCGCGGCGAACGGCGTTCACTGCGGCATCCGCAAGAATAAAGTCAAGAAAGATCTCGCCCTCATCACGAGCGAGGTGCGCTGTGCCGCGGCGTGCGTCTATACGCAGAACCTCGTCAAGGGCGCGCCCATCCTCGTGACAAAAGAACACGTCAAGGACGGCTATGCGCAGGCGGTTATCGTCAACAGCGGCAACGCCAACACCTGCAACGCAAACGGCGTGGAGATCGCAGAGAAGATGTGCTCCCTCGTCGAAGCGCACACGGGCATCCCCGCAAATGACGTCGTCGTCGCTTCCACGGGCGTCATCGGGCAGGAACTCAAACTCGATCCCATCGCAGGCGGCATGGATGAGCTTGTAAAAGGGCTCGCTTCCGACGAAGCGCACAGCTCGGCGGCGGCGGAAGCCATCATGACGACGGATACCGTCAAAAAGGAAGCCGCCGTCTCCTTCAAGCTTCAGGGGAAAGAAGTCAAGCTCGGCGTCATCTGCAAGGGCGTCGGCATGATCTGCCCCAATATGGCGACCATGCTCATGTTCCTCACGACGGACGCCGCCATCACCCCTCAGATGCTGCAAAAGGCGATCTCGGAAGACGTGAAAGATTCTTTGAACATGCTCTCCGTCGACCGCGACACTTCCACCAACGATACCTTGTGCATCCTCGCCTCGGGGCTTGCGGGCAATCCCGAAATCGCTGCGGAAGGGGAGGACTTTGCGCTTTTCTCTCGGGCGCTCCACACCCTCACCACCGAGATGTGCAAAAAGCTCGCTGCGGACGGCGAAGGGGCGACGAGGCTCATCGAATGCCGCGTGCGCGGCGCAAAGACCAAAGAGGACGCCCGCCTTGCCGCAAAGTCCGTCGTCAATTCCAACCTCGTCAAGGCGATGATCTTCGGCGCGGATGCCAACGGCGGCCGCGTGATGTGCGCCCTCGGCTATGCGGGGGCAGACCTCGACCCCATGAAGATCGACGTCGACTTCCGCTCGGAAGCGGGCACGCTTCCCGCCTACAAGCAAGGGAGCGCCCTTCCTTTCTCGGAAGACTTTGCAAAGCGCGTGCTCTCCGAAAAGGAGATCGTCATCGACGTTGCTCTGAACGAAGGCAGCTTCGAAGCGACGGCATGGGGGTGCGACCTTACCTACGACTATGTGAAGATCAACGGAGATTACAGAACGTGACGCAAAAGGAAGTGCAGGCAGAGTTCCTCTTAGAGGCGATGCCCTACATCGAAAAATATCAGAATAAGGTCCTCGTCATCAAGTACGGCGGCAACGCCATGGTGAGCGAGGAGCTCAAAAAATCGGTCATGCGCGATCTCACCCTCCTGCGCTTTGTCGGCATCAACGTCGTGCTCGTGCACGGCGGCGGCCCCGAAATTTCCGAAACGCTCAAAAGAATGGGCGTTGAGTCGCGTTTTGTGAACGGCCTCCGCTATACCGACGAAGAGACGGCGGAAGTCGTGCGCATGGTGCTTGCGGGCAAGGTGAATAAAGAGCTCGTACACCGTCTTCAAATGTTGGGCGCAAAGTCGGTCGGCATGTGCGGCATCGACGGCGGCATGCTCCTGTGCGAAAAGGAGAGCGACGAGCTCGGCTATGTGGGCAAAATCATCTCCGTCAACACCGATGTCATCACCGATTCCCTTCAAAACGGCTATCTTCCCGTCATCTCCACCGTTGGCTACGACAACGAGGGGCATATCTACAACATCAATGCCGATACGGCAGCTTCCGCCATCGCGGGGGCGCTCGGGGCGGAGAGCCTCATTCTGATGACGGACATCCGCGGCCTTCTCCGCGACAAGGACGACGAGGAGAGCCTCATCAAGAAGGTGTACGTTTCCGATATCCCTTCCCTCGTCAACGAGGGCGTCATCTCGGGGGGCATGATCCCCAAGATCAACTGCTGCAAAGAAGCGATCCGCCGAGGAGTTGGCCGCGTGTTCATCACCGACGGCAGGGTCAAGCATTCCATTTTGCTCGAATTGCTCTCCGACGAGGGCATGGGCACCATGTTTGTAAAGGGCGACTGAACAGAGGGTTCGATCGCCTTTTTCAAAATATTTCGGCTTTGCGCAAACGCGCGGCCCTTTCACAACGCTATGGAATTTTCAACGTTACAGCAACTCGAAAACACCTATATGGCGGAAACGTTCTCGCGCTTCCCCGTCGCCATCGAGCGCGGCGAGGGCGCGACCCTCTTCGATACGGAGGGGAAGCGTTACGTCGACTTCGGTTCGGGCATCGCCGTCAACATCTTCGGCGCGAACGACGAACAGTGGAAAGCGGCGGTCATCGACCAGCTCTCGCGCATCCAGCACGTCAGCAACTACTACTATTCCGAACCGCAGCTCGACCTTGCCGAGCTTCTGTGCTTCCGCACGGGTGCAAAGCGCGTCTTTTTCGCCAATTCGGGGGCGGAGGCCAACGAATGCGCCTTAAAAGCTGCCCGCAAGTACTCCTTTGAAAAGTACGGCGAGGGGAGGAAGAAGATCATCTCTCTCAGCGGCAGCTTCCACGGCAGGACGCTCTTCACCCTCACCGCGACGGGGCAGGAAGCCTTCCACCGCTTCTTCGGTCCCTTCGTGCCCGAAGTCGTCTCCGTCGACGCGAACATGAAGGCGGTCGAAAAGGAGAGCGAAAACGCCTGTGCCGTCATCATCGAATGCGTGCAGGGCGAAAGCGGCGTCGAAGCGCTCGAAAAAGGCTTCGTGAGGGCTCTTCGCGCCTTCTGCGACGAGCATGACATCCTCCTCATCTGCGACGAAGTGCAGAGCGGCAACGGCAGGACGGGCAAGCTCTACGCCTATGAACATTACGGCATTCTGCCCGACATCATGACGACCGCCAAGGGCCTCGGCGGGGGGCTTCCCATCGGGGCGTGCCTCTTCTTCGAAAAGACGGAGCACACCTTAAAGCCGGGCGATCACGGCTCCACCTTCGGCGGCAACCCCGTGTGCTGCGCGGGCGCCGTCAGCATCGTGAGCAGGCTCACCGAAGACTTCCTCCTCGAAGTGCAGGGAAAGAGCGAGTATCTGCGCGCAAAGCTCAAAGGCTTCGACGGCGTAAAGCGCGTTTCGGGGCTCGGGCTCATGATCGGGCTGGAAGTGGAAAAGCCCACCAAAGAGATCGCACAACAATGCCTTCATAGGGGACTTTTGGTGCTCACCGCGCACGAAAAGGTGCGCATCGTGCCTCCCCTCAACATCACCAAGACGGAAATGGACGAAGGTCTGACTATATTACGCGAGGTATTAGCACAATGAAACATTTACTGAAACTTGGCGATCTTTCCCGCGAGGAGATCCTCACCATCTTAAACCTTGCCGACCAGCTCAAATACGAGCGCCAGAACGGCATCTTCCACCCCTATCTGAAGGGCAAGAAGCTCGGCATGATCTTTCAGAAGTCCTCGACGCGTACCCGCGTCTCCTTCGAGACGGGCATCTACGAGCTGGGCGGCTACGGGCTGTTCCTCTCCAATCACGATCTGCAGATCGGCAGGGGCGAACCCGTCGAAGATACCGCGCGCGTCCTTTCCCGCTATCTCGACGGCGTCATGATCCGCACCTTTGAACAGAAGGAAGTGGAAGACTTTGCAAAATACGGCACCATCCCCGTCATCAACGGGCTCACGGACTACTGCCACCCCTGCCAGGTGCTTGCAGACCTTATGACCATCCGCGAGCGCAAGGGCTCCTTCAAGGGGCTCAAGATGTGCTTCGTGGGCGACGGCAACAACATGGCGAACTCCCTGATGGTGGGCGCCATCAAGACGGGCATGGCGTTCTCCATCGCCTGCCCCAAGGGGTACGAGCCCGACGCGGAGCTTATCAAGTGGGCGAAACAGAACGGCGAATTCATGATGACGGAGGACGTTGAGACGGCGGCGCACGCAGCCGACGTCATCTACACCGACGTGTGGGCGTCCATGGGCCAGGAAGGCGAAAAGGAAAAGCGCGAACAGGCGTTCAGGGGCTATCAGGTCAACGCCGACGTGATGAAGGCGGCGCACGAAGGGGCGATGGTGCTCCATTGCCTGCCCGCACACCGCGGCGAGGAGATCACGGCGGACGTCTTCGAAGCGCACGCCGACGAAATTTTCGACGAAGCGGAAAACCGCCTGCACGCACAGAAGGCGGTCATGTGCAAACTGATGAAATGAGCGGGAGATACGCATGGATAAGAAAGTATATGTAACGCTGGAAAACGGAAAGGTGTTCGAAGGGTATTCCTTCGGCGCCGAACGCGAAGTCGTGGGCGAGCTCGTCTTCACGACGGGCATGACGGGGTATATCGAGACGCTCACCGACCCGAGCTATTACGGGCAGATCGTCACGCAGACCTTCCCCCTCATCGGCAACTACGGCATGATCCCCGAAGATTGCGAGAGCGGCAAGTGCTGGGTGAGCGGCTATATCGTGCGCGAAAAGTGCGATGCTCCCTCCAACTTCCGCTGCAAGGGGACGCTCGAAGCATTTCTGAAGGCGCAGAACATCCCCGCGGTGTACGGCGTCGACACGCGCGAACTCACCAAGATCGTGAGGGAAGCGGGCGTCATGCCTGCCGCCATCACCTTCGAGCCCCTGAAGGATATTTCCGTCCTCAAAGGCTATAAAGTGAAGGACGCCGTGAAGTCGGTGACGGGGCACGAACGGCGCGAGAGCGGCCCCGAAGGCGGCAAGCGCGTCGTTTTGTATGACTTCGGCGCTAAGGGCAACATCGTCAAAGAACTTGTCAAGCGCGGCTGCCATGTCATCGAAGTGCCCGCCGATACGACGGCGGAAGAGGCGCTCTCCCTTCATCCCGACGGCATCATGCTCTCCAACGGCCCCGGCGACCCCGAAGAGAACACCGCCGTCATCGAAGAGATCAGAAAATTCGCAGGGAAACTCCCCGTGTTCGGCATCTGCCTCGGGCATCAGCTCTTCGCCCTCGCGATGGGCGGCAAGACGCACAAGATGAAGTACGGCCACAGGGGCGCCAACCAGCCCGTGAGGCAGGTCTCCACGGGCAAGGTGTTCATCTCCTCGCAGAACCACGGCTATGAAGTCGTCTCCGACTCTTTGAAGGGCGTGGGGGAGGTCACCTTCGTCAACGCCAACGACAACACCTGCGAAGGCGTCAACTATCCCGGGCTGCACGCCTTCACCGTGCAGTTCCACCCCGAAGCGTGCGGCGGCCCGCACGACGCGAACTACCTCTTCGACGAGTTCCTCGCCGAGATGAATAAGGAGAAATTCAATGCCTAAGAGAAGCGACATCAAAAAGGTACTTGTCATCGGCTCCGGCCCCATCGTCATCGGTCAGGCGGCGGAATTCGACTATGCGGGCGCACAGGCGTGCCGCGTTCTGAAGGATGCGGGCGTCAACGTCGTCCTCTGCAACTCCAACCCTGCGACCATCATGACGGATAAGATGCTCGCAGACGAAATTTACCTCGAACCCCTCACCGAGGACAGCTTAAAACGCATCATCATCAAGGAGCGCCCCGACTCCCTGCTTGCCTCCCTCGGCGGCCAGACCGGCCTTACGATGGGCTGCAAGCTCGCAAAATCGGGCTTTTTGGATGAATGGGGCGTCAAGCTCATCGGCACCAAATTAGATGCCATCGACAGGGCGGAGGATCGCGAACTCTTCAAAGAGACGATGGAAAAGATCCATCAGCCCGTCGTCCCGTCCGACATCGCCTATACGGTCGACGAATGCGTCAAGATCGCAGATAAGCTCGGTTATCCCGTCATCGTGCGCCCCGCGTTCACGCTGGGCGGCGCGGGCGGCGGCGTCGCGCACGACGAGGAGGAGCTCCGCCTCATCTCCCACAACGGGCTCATGCTCTCGCCCATCACGCAGGTGCTCATCGAAAAGTACATCGGCGGCTGGAAGGAGATAGAGTTCGAGGTGCTGCGCGACAGCGCGGGGAACGTGCTCACCGTCTGCTCGATGGAAAACTTCGATCCCGTCGGCGTACACACGGGCGACTCCATCGTCGTTGCACCCGCTCTGACCCTCTCCGACAAGGACTATCAGATGCTTCGTACCGCCGCGCTCGAGATCATCACCGAGCTCGGCATCGAAGGCGGCTGCAACTGCCAGTTCGCCCTGCATCCCGACAGTTTCGAATACGCCGTCATCGAGGTCAACCCCCGTGTGTCGCGTTCCTCGGCGCTCGCAAGTAAGGCGACGGGCTATCCCATCGCCAAAGTGACGACCAAGATCGCCCTCGGCTACACCCTCGACGAGATCAGAAACGACGTCACGGGCAAGACGTACGCCTGCTTCGAGCCCGCCATCGACTACGTCGTCGTCAAGCTCCCCAAGTGGCCCTTCGATAAGTTCCTCTACGCCAAGCGCGAGCTCGGCTCCCGCATGAAGGCGACGGGCGAAGTCATGGCGATCGGCACTTCCTTCGAGCAGGCGATCATGAAGGCGGTGCGCGGCGCGGAAATTTCCCTCTCCGACCTCAACCACCCCAAGTTCACGGGGATGAGCCGCGAGGAGCTTAAATCCGAGCTCCACAAGACGACGGACGAACGCCTCTTCGCGGTCTACGCCGCCCTGAAGGCGGGCATCACCCCCGACGAAATTTTCGACATCACCAAGATCGACCGCTGGTTCTTGAATAAGCTTCTTAACCTCGTCAGATTCGAGCGCTCCGTCACGGGCAAGCAGCTTTCCAAGGAGGAATACCTCGAAGGCAAGAGGCTCGGCTATCCCGATAAGGTGCTCGAAAGTTACAGCGGGCAGGCGCTCCCCATGCACATGCGCGCGTGCTTCAAGATGGTCGATACCTGCGCGGCGGAGTTCGCGGCGCAGACGCCTTATTTCTATTCGACCTACGACGATCTCGATCACGACGAAGCCAAGCCCTTCGTCGACAAGAGCGAGAAAAAGCGCATCATCGTCATCGGCTCGGGTCCCATCCGTATCGGGCAGGGCATCGAATTCGACTATTCCTCCGTCCACTGCGTGTGGACGCTCAAAGAGCTCGGGTACGAAGTCGTCATCATCAACAACAACCCCGAGACGGTCTCCACCGA
>CALVPY010000020.1 GCA_944354535.1 uncultured Clostridia bacterium | reverse complement strand
CCGTGCAAAGATCGAGCACCATATTGCCCTCCTGCACGGCGGCGATGGCCTGCTGCACCAGGATCTCCGTCTCGGGACGGGGGATGAGCACGCGCTCGTCGACTTCAATGGGATAGCCGTAAAATTCGGTGTTGCCAATGATATACCAGAGCGGCCTGCCGGTGAGGCGCTCTTCGAAAAGGGAGACGATCTTTTCGCACTCGGCGCGCGTGACGATGCGCTCCTCGGAAAGACCGCTCCTCGGGATATTCAGAGTAAGGCTCAAGATCCACTCGGCATCCGAAGAGTCGATGCCGTGCTTTTCAAAGGAGGCCGTCATCATCTCTTTGAGCCGCGAGAGCTTGGTTTCCGTGATGAAGACCTTTTCTGGGGAATCGGGATCAGCGTCCATATCGAGCACCTTTTCAAACGCCAGGACGGCGCATTCGATCATGCCGTCGTCGGGTTCCTTGGTCGTCAGTTTCTGAAGGAGATAACCGGGCGCCTTCAGGGGGAGCACGAGGGGCGACTGCGTCTTGGCGAGCAGCTTCAGGATCTCATACGAGACGCCCGCGATGACGGGCAGAAGCGCCAGCTTGATGAGAAAATTCAAAAAGAAGTCGAGCGCGGGAGAGCCCGTATCGAGCCCGCCGATCGCCCAGCTCACGAAAGCGAAGAGGATGATGGAGACGATGAGCACAAAGAAGATGAACGTCGTGCCGCAGCGGTCGTGCATCCGCGAGCACTTCTTCACGTTCTCCACCGTAAGGGGCATCCCCATCTCGTAGCAGTTGATGGTCTTGTGCTCCGCCCCGTGATAGCGGTAAGTTTCACGCAGCGACTGAAAGAGCAGCGTAAAGATGATGTAAGCGATGAAGATGACAAAGCGGAAGCCGCCCTCGATGAGGTTATAGTAAAGCCCGGGGAGCCCCCTCACTTCGGCGATGGCGCCGTTCGAAACGCCCGCGATGAGCCCCGTAAAGTACATGGGAAGGAACAGAAAGAGCCCGAGGGCGATCGCAACGCCGATGAGCATGGAAAAGAAGGTGACGATGCTCGAAGCGCTTATCTTCCACTTTTCCGCCACCCACTTGTTGATCTTGGGCGGAGCTTCCTCATCGTCGGTGATGGCGACTTCGGAACTGCGCAAAAGCGCCTGCATCCCGTCTACGAAGGACACGAAAAAATTGACGACGCCGCGCAGAAAGACGACGCGCGTCCACTTCTTCCTCTCTTCGGGAGGAGTGATGCGCTTCGCTTCCATGCACAGCTCGCCCTTATCGTTGCGGACGACCGTCGCCATGCCGCGTTTGCCGCGCATCATGACGCCCTGGATGACTGCCTGCCCGCCGATGTAGGTATAATTCGTCTTTTTCTTCATAGCACCCCCGCGGCCCTGCCTCTGAAGGCGGGAAGACCCCGCTTAGCAAAACAGCCTCTTTTTAAGAGGCTGCGGGTGATCGGTCGATCAAATGCCGTATCTTTTCTTGAACTTATCGACCCGACCGCCGGTATCCACGAGCTTCTGTCTGCCCGTGAAGAAGGGGTGGCACTTGCTGCAGATATCCACCTTCATGACGTCGCCGTCTTTGGTGGAACCCGTCTTGAAGGTTTCGCCGCAGGCGCAGACCACGGTCACTTCATGATATTTGGGATGAATGCCGCTCTTCATGATCTGATCACTCTCCTTTTTCGCCGCTATGCGGACGACTGTTTTGCGCCGCACTTTCGGTTATTTACGTTTCCTATTATAGCCGCTTTGGAGCGCGGCGTCAACTGTTTTTATCGGGCAAACGCAAAAACCTCGCCCTTCCGCACAATTTTCACCTTTCGCTTTTTGCTTGCAAAACAGTTGCAAATTATGTTCCGTTGCGGTATAATGTGAAAGAATAAGGCAAAAATTGTTGTTTAGGAGCCTATGATGAACGTTTGGAAACTGACGGCTGCAAATACCATGAGCAAGGAGACGACGGAGCCCGTTCCCGAAGAGAACAGGCGCAGGATCCGCATCACAAAGGTATTTGTCAACCGCAGCGACGCTCTCCTTTACAGCGGTGCAAAGAAGGTCAGATACCCCCGTATCCCCGGCAGGTTTGCCGTAGGCCTCATCGCCGACGAAGGCAGCGTACACTTTCCCAAGGGGGCGCGCGTGCTCGTGCATACCGCCTTCCCCGCCCCGACGGACGGCGTGGAAAAGCGCGATTATACCGAGGACGACATCCTCCTGCGCGGCTACACGGCAGACGGGTTCCTGCGCGACTTCATCTATGTGACGGAGGACGAACTCAGCCTTCTTCCCGAGTCGGTGAGCGACGAAAAGGCGCTGCTCATCCAGCACATCGCCCTCGCGAACGCCGCCGTCGAAAAGCTCGGCCTCCAGCGCGGCGAGCACGTCGCCGTCATCGGCGGGAGCATGCTGGGCGTCTTTATCTGCCGCCTCCTCATCTACCGCCAGATCTCCCCCATCCTCATCGACAGCGACGCAAAGAGGGTGGAATTTGCAAGGAGCTGCGGCATCTACTATACCGCCGCCGAAGACGATACCCTCCTCGAAACGGTGGGAACGATCACGGGCGGAAGGCTTACAGACAATGCCGTCTGCATCATGACGGGCAATATGGAAAAGCACTGCAAGACGGCGGTCTCCGTCACCAAGCCGGGGCGCAGCGTCGCTTTCTGCGGGCAGATCGACCACTCCCTTCCCCTCGACCTCAACGAGATCTTAAGAAAGCGCCTCACCCTTACGGGCGTTTCGGTCGGCACCGAATACATCCCCGCCGCCATCAACCTCGTCGCCAACGGCGCCATCGACCTCAGCGTCTACCGCAAACAGGTACACAGCGCAAACGACGCGGAGGCGGTCTTCAAACACTTCCTCTCGATGGCAGACATCCCCGTGAACGAGATCAACATCCTCTCCCTCATCTGAGTCTTTGGCCGCCCTTTTCGCGGGCGGTCTTGCTTTGCGATTTTACCCGAACGGAACGCTCTATGTTAAAATTCATCGCCACAGATCTTGACGGCACTCTGCTCGACAACGAAAAACGGCTGCCCGAAGAAATTTTCGGACTCATCGAACAGCTCCATGCGCGCGGCATCCTCTTTGCCCCCGCGAGCGGGCGGCAGTACGCCAACCTTGAAAAGCTCTTTGCCCCCGTCAAGGACAAAGTGCTCTTTTTGTGTGAGAACGGCGCGCTCGTCAAGTACCGCGGCGAAACGCTCTTCCTCGACCCCATCGACGACGACTGCCTGAAAGACGCACTCGATGAAATAAGGGCGCTCCCCGACCTTTACCCCATGCTCTGCGGCACGGACTATGCCTACATCGAAAACAACGAGATGCCCTTTTTCCGCTATGCGATGCTCTCGTACACCAACTGCAAGAAGGTGGAAAACTTGGACGCCGTGATCGGCAAAGAGCCCGTGTGCAAGATCGCCGTCTACGACGCGATCGCCGCCGCCGAGCACTGCATCAAAGTGCTGCCGCAAAAGCTCCCCAAGCTCCGCACCATCATCTCGGGCTTCGACTGGTGCGACATTTCTTCGACGACCGCCAATAAGGGCCGCGCCGTCCGCTTCATCCAAGAAAAATTCGGCTTCCAAAAGGACGAATGCCTCGCCTTCGGCGACCACATGAACGACTACGAGATGCTGCTCGAATGCGGGCATCCCTATGTCCCCGAAAACGCCTATCCCCCCTTGAAGCGGATGTTCCGCAATCATATCCCCTCCAACGAAGAGGGCGGGGTGCTCACAAAGCTCAAAGAGATCATCAAAAAAACGGAGGCCATCTCATGAAATACCTGATCGCATCGGATATCCACGGCTCGGCATACTACTGCCGCCTCTTAAAAGAGCGCTTCGAAGAGGAGCAGGCGGATCTTCTCATCCTCCTCGGCGATCTGCTCTATCACGGCGCGCGCAACGCCCTGCCCCGAGAGTATTCCACCCTTCAGACGGCTGAAATACTCAATTCGATGAAAGACGACCTTGTCTGCGTGCGCGGCAACTGCGACAGCGAGGTGGACGAGCTGGTGCTCGAGTTCCCCATCGGCGCGGAGTACTGCATCCTCCCCTATGCGGGCCGCCGCCTCTTTTTAACGCACGGCCACAAGACGCCCAAGCACCTCAAAAAGGGAGACGTCCTCTTCAACGGTCACTTCCATGTGCCCGCCTTCGAGGAGCGCGAAGACTGCACCTATGTCAACTGCGGTTCGGTGTCCATCCCCAAAGAAAATTCCCCGCACTCCTATCTCGTTCTCGAAGAGGGCTTGCTCGTTTGGAAGGACGCGGAGACGGGAAAAGAGTTCAAACGCGCCGCGCTGTGAGGCAGCAAAGTCGCCCATTATTGTGAAATTCTTGACAATTCCCCCTCTTTTTTCCCCTTCCCCCTTGACAAACGGGCGGAAAGCGGGTACAATAAGCGTAGCGGATGCCGCATAGGATAGAATGCGGCAAATCTCAAATCAAGGAGACGGATATTATGGCAACATGGTTCAACAAACAGAGCAGACTCGTGCAGATCATCCTGCTTCTCATTCCCTTCGTCAACTGGGTCGTCGAGATCCTCGTCAGATGGTCGGCTTTCCTCAAGACCAAGAGCATTCTGACCTTAATCTTTGCGATCCTCGTCACCTTCTTCGGTCTTGTGTTCGGCTGGGTGGACGTTGTATGGTGCCTGCTCTTCAAGCACATGATCTTCGCGAAGGCATAACAAACCATTTTTACGAAAAAAAGAGCATCCTCGCGGGATGCTCTTTTGCTTTTTCAAAGGTCGAACGCCATGGCGGTGATGTCGTCGTCGAAGGTGCCGCAGAACTCGGTGAGGGCGCCTTTGAGCTGTTCGATGAAGTGCGCCGCATCGTGCGAGCGGGAGAGCACCGCCTCGACGCGCTCCAAAGAGAACTGTTCGCCCGCCTCGTTGCGGCTCTCGGTGACGCCGTCCGTGAGGAGCACCAAAATATCCCCCTTTTCGTAGCCGATCGTACTGTCATGGTAAGAAAATTCGGGGATCCAGGTGGATATGGGGGGCGCGTTCATCTCCACTTCGTCGATGCCGTCCTTCCGCTTCATCAAAATGGGCGCGTTATGCCCCGCCGCGCAGTAGGTGATGACCCCCTCTTTGCGCCCGATGCGAACGGCGGCGACCGTCACATAGGAGCGCTCGTCGAGGTTGAGCTCCTGAAATTTTACATTGAGCCCCGTGATGGCGCGCGCGGGAGAGGGCTCCGACCGATCCCACCCCGCCTTGACGAAAGCGGATAGCATGCCCGCCGAAATGCCCTTGCCCGAAACGTCGGCCAAAAGCCCCATCGTCTCCCCTTCCGCCTCGTACACGTCGGGAAGGTCGCCGCCGATCTCGCGGCAGGGAAGATAGAGGAAGGAATAAGGGACGCTGCCCCCCTTGCCGGGCGGCAAAAGGCGCTGCTGGATGTCCTGCGCGGAGTGCATCTCGCGGGCGATCTCCGCTTCATAGGCGTTGTCGACGACGCCGAGATACAGCCCCCCGAGCGGCTGCACTTTGAAGGAAAGGTGCGTCGTCCCCTCCCCCGTGCGCAGCATGAGCTTGCGGAAGGCGAGCCCGCCGTTCTTTTCGGCGTCCAGAAAGAGATTGCGAAGAGGGCAGAAAGCGCACGCCTCCCCCCTGCCGCAGGGCGCCGCTTCGCCGCAGCGGATGACGTCTTTCAAACTCCCCTTCCCCGAAGAAGCGGGAAAGAAGGTGCGGAAGGCGCGGTTGGAATAGCGCACCCGCAGATTTTCGTCCACGACGATGACCGCCGCGGGGATGTTGTTCAAAATTTCCTTGTATAAATTCATGTCCTTCTCAAGCGCGGTACATGAGGATGCCGCCCTTTTTGAGCGTTGCTTCCATGGCCGCGGTCTGATAGAGTTCGCCGTCGTACTGGGCAACGGCGGGAGATGCGGGGATAACGGACACTTCCTCGCAGGTGAAGTGGCGCGCGAAGGGCAGCGAGAGCACCTTGCCCTGCATGAGCTTCAAAAGCGCACCCGGGATCTTGGAACGCTTGGGGCAGTCGACGACGACCACATTCAAAAGCCCATCCCCGATGTCCGCCGCGGGGCACATGGGGATGCCCCCGCCGAACTGCTTCCCGTTGCACAGCGCCGCGATGAGCACCTTCTTTTCGATGACTTCTTCCCCCGAACGGACGGTCAGCTGCATGCCGTCGTACTTCATGAGGGAGGCGAGCAGGCTGAAAAAGTACTTGCTCTTATCGTGGAAGCCCTTCATCCGCTCGCAGCGGAGGAGGATATCGACGTCGATGCCCATGCCCGCGATGTTGAGGCTGCGCCGCCCGTCCGAAAAGTCGATGTAATCGGTGGGCTTGGGCTCGCCCTTTAAGATGAGTTCAAGCGCCGCCTCGCCCGAGGGGATGCCCGCGCTGACGGAAAAATCGTTGCCCGTGCCCGCGGGGATGAGCCCCAGACGGCAGAGGGAGGGATCGCACATGCCCGTTAAGACGTCGTTCAGAGAGCCGTCGCCGCCGATGACGACAAGCTCGCATCTACCCCTTCCCGTGAGCTCGCGGGCAATGCGCTGCGCATCCCCCTTGCCCTCGGTGAAGTACACCTCGTAAGGGATGCCCTCCGAGACGAGCCGCTTTTCCACCCGCTTCAAAGTCTGCCGCCCCTTCTTGTTCTGCGGTTTGATGATGAGATCGAGCATGATTTTCCCCTTTTGTACCCTTCCCGCCGCCTGCGGGAAATTCTTTCACGCGTTTATTATACACGATGGCGGCAAGAATTGCAATTTTTTTCGGAAAATGGTATAATCATTTCCGAGAAATTTTCCAGGGAGGACGCCGCTTGCGCGAAAAACTGACAAAAAGCCTCATTTCGCTCGCCGAACACTGCCCCGAGCCCCTCTATCTCGTGGGCGGGAGCGTGCGCGACTACCTTTCGGGCACCCTCTCCCCTGCCCCCGACTGGGACCTCGCCTCCCCCATGACGGAGGAGGAGTTCCTCTCCGCCGCGAAACGAAGCGGGTTTGAAGTGCGCGCCGTCTATCCCGCGACGGGGACCGTCAAACTGAAGGACGGCGAGGGCGCGGAATATGAGTTCACGCGCTTTCGGAGCGACACCTATGTGCGCGGCATGCACGCCCCCGCGGGAACGGAATTCACGCGCGACATCAAAAAAGATGCCGTGCGCCGCGATTTCTGCGCCGACGCCGTCTATTACGACATAAAAAAGGGGGAATTTTCCGACCCCTTGGGCGGCATCCCCGATATCAACAAGCGCATCCTGCGCACCGTCGCGCCCGCGAAGAAGGTGTTCGGCGAGGACGGGCTGCGGCTCATGCGTCTTGCGCGCATCGCCGCCGAGACGGGCTTTTCCCCCGACGAAGAATGCCTCGAAGGGGCGAGAGCCAATCATATGCTCATCCGCGACATCGTGCCAGAGCGCATCTTCCAGGAGCTTTCCCGCATTCTTTTATCCGACGAAAAGGCGGGCGGAGAGGACGGGCCCTACCGCGGGCTCTGCCTTCTCCGCGACACGGGCGTTCTCCAAGAGATCGCCCCCGAGCTTACGTTGGGCGACGGGCTCGACCAGCGGAAGGACTTCCACAAGTACGACGTTCTGGAACATTCCCTCCGCTGCGTGCGCTACGCCCCGCCCGACATCCGCTTTGCCGCCCTTCTGCACGACGTGGGCAAACCCTACTGTTTTTACCGCGACGGAAACTTCCACGCCCACCCCGAAGAGGGCGCGCGCATCGCGGGGGAGATGCTCTCCCGCTGGAAGGCGCCCAAAAAGCTCACCGAGGAGACGAAAGCGCTCATCCTGCTGCATATGCGCGACTTTGACCTAAAAATGCGCGAGAGCAAAGTGCGGCGGGAGCTGATCGAGCATCATGCCCTTCTTAAAATGCTGCTTGCGCTCAAACAGGCGGACTTTTCCGCCTGCCGCGACGATCTCTCCCCCGCCCCCACCGTCGTCAAGTGGGAGGGCGTCTTGCAAAGGATGAAACAAGAGGGCGCGCCCCTCGCCCTTGCGGAGCTTGCCGTCACGGGGAAGGACGCGATCGAGGCAGGAATCCCCCCGCATGAAGTGGGGAACGTCCTTCATCTGCTGCTCTTCGACTGCGCCTTAGGCATGGCGAAAAACGAACGAGCCGCCCTTTTGAAGCGGCTTGCAAAACTTGCCCGAAAATACCTTGAAAAGGAGAATCTATGCCAGGACTGACCGATATTTTGCTCTACATCGCCATCGGCGTGGGAGCGCTTTGCCTTCTGCTTCTCATCCTCCTCCTTGCCCGACCCGCAAAGGGAGGCGACGCTTCTGCCCTTAAACGGCTGGAAGAAAAGACGGACAAGGCGCTGCAATACGCCGATTACAGCGCCCGCACCACCGATAATCTGAGCCGCACCACCGAAATGCGCCTCAACAACATCGAAACGCGGCTCGCGGAAGACATCAAATACATCGCCGACGTCAACGCGCACAATCTCGAAGTCATCCGCCGCACGGTGGACGATAAACTCACCTCTTCGGACGGCAAGCTTTCGGAAAGCTACGCGCGCATTTCCGACCGCCTCGAAAAGATGCATAAAAGCGTGGGCGAGATGCAGGCGCTCTCCGAGAGCGTTTCGGATATCCGCCGCGTCTTCACCAACGTCAAACTGCGCGGCACCTGGGGGGAGACGCAGCTCAACGCCCTCCTCGAACAGATGCTCGCCCCCGACCAATATGTGCGCAGCTGCAAGCTCGACCCTGCGGGCAACACCCTCGTCGACTTTGCCATCCGCCTGCCTTCCGTGAGCGGCGATACCCTGCTCCCCGTCGACAGCAAGTTCCCCGTCGAAGAGTACGAAAGACTGTGCGAGAGTTCGGAAAAGGGAGACTGGGCGGGCACCGAGCTCGCCAGAAAGAACCTCGAGCGCGCCGTGCGCGTCCAGGCGGAGAGCATCGCAAAAAAGTACATCCTGCCACCCGCGACGACGGACTTTGCCGTCCTCTATCTCCCCTCCGAAGCGCTGTATGCGGAAGTTCTGAAAATGGCGGGGCTTGCAGACTTTCTGCACAAGCGGCGCATCATTTTGAGCGGCCCTTCCAACTTCGCGGCGCTCTTGTCGCTCCTTCAGACGGGCTTCCGCACCGCCGCCATCGAAAAGCGTTCGGGCGAGCTCGTGCGCACCCTCGAACAGTTCCGCATGGAATTTGCCCGCTTTGCAGAGGGGCTCGACAAGGCAAAACGCAAACTGCAAGAAGCGCAGGACAGCGTGGAAAGCGCCGCCAAGCGCACCGACGTCATCGGGCGGCAACTCGACCGCTTCCAAATTTCGGACGGGAACCAAACCCGTGACAACGACCAAGGAGGACAGGCATGAAGATCGAAAAACTCACGCAGGAAACGCTGCCCGAAGACATTTCACTCTGCTTTGACGAGAGCATCTTCCCCCCGCCCGTAAAAGTACAGGGCGGCGAAAAGCGGGCGCTCGGGAATATGCTGCTTGTCACGAGCGGCGGCAGATACAAGCTCTTTACCGAAGGCTGCGATTATGTGCGCGTGCTCGAAGGGAAGGGGCACGTCAAATGGGCGCGCGGGGAATACCCCTTTGCGGAAGGAGACATCCTGCGGCTGGACGGCGTGAAGGAATACGAACTCAACGGCAAAGGGAGATACGTCATCGTACGCAAATGAGGGCGCACCGCGTAAATTTCGGCGAAAATGCGCCGTAAAACATTTGACTTCATACAAACAATCGTGTAAAATAAACCCATTGAAAACCTTGCGCACAGCAAAAGTGCGCCGTAAAGACCGGGAGGTGAAAAAATGCACAAGTACGAGATGCTCATTCTTCTCAACAGTGAGATGACGGATGAGGCGAGAGAGGCAGAACTCAAAAAGTATGCCGACATCGTTACGAATGACGGCGGCGCCGTCGAATCCGTCGATAAGTGGGGCGTGAAGAAGACCGCTTATCCCATCCGCTTCAAGACGGATGCGTTCCATGCCCTCATGACGTTCACTGCGGAAGGAAGAGTCGTTGCCGAGCTTGACCGCGTTGCGGGCATTTCGGGCGACGTTCTCCGCCGCATGATCACGAAGATCGACTAAGCAAGAGGAAAGCCCATGAACAAGGTGTTTTTGATCGGAAACCTGACGCGCGACCCCGAAGTGAGCGAAACTTCGGGCGGTGTGAGCGTCTGCCATTTCAGCATCGCGGTGAACAGGTCGTATACCTCCTCCGACGGTGAGAGACAGACCGACTTTTTCAATGTGACCGCATGGCGCGGCCTTGCCGACACCGTCGGCCGCTACGCCAAAAAGGGAAACAAAGTCGCCGTGTCGGGCAGCATCCAGATGCGCACCTACGAAGACAACCAGGGCATCAAGCGCACGGCGGTAGACGTCATCGCGCAGGATGTGGAGTTCCTGACGCCGAGAAACGCCTCCAACCAGGGAGATGACTTCTACGACTCCCCCGCGCCCGCAAGAGAGAGCGCGCCCGCCCGCAAAAAGCCCACCCTCCAGTCGTTCGACGACGACGGAGACATCCCCTTCTGAGAAGGACATATTATTTAAGGAGACATCATGGAAGAGAACGTGATCGAAACCGCAGAGACCGTTGTGGAAGAGACCGCAGCGCCCGCCCCTGTGGAAGCAGCAGCTCCCGCTCAGGAACAGCAGCCCGCCCGTGAGGCGCGCGAGCCCAGAGAGACGAGAGAGCGCCCCGCTAAGAGAAACTTCAAGAAGCAGAGCCGCAAGGTCTGCATCTTCTGCCAGGAAAAAACAGCTAAGATCGACTATAAGGACGTCGCAAAGCTGCGCAAGTTCATTGCAGAGGGCGGCAAAATTCTGCCCCGCCGCATGACCGGCACCTGCGCAAAGCACCAGAGAGAGCTCGCCGTCGCCATCAAGCGCGCCCGCGTTGCCTCCCTTCTGCCTTTTAAGGCAGACTAAAACGTTCACACCTTTTTGCTTGCGCAAAAAAGTCGTGAGGGGTGAGCCGCCGCGATTTTAAGCAGCATTATCGCCCGCGAACTTGGATGTTCTTATTGAACAATAAGCCTCTGGTAAGAGGCAAATTGAGTCCCGCAGCGGAGGGCAACCCTCCTCGCGGGATTTTATTTTGAAAGCGAGGAGAGCACCAACCCACTTGGCTCCTTCCCTGAGGGAGCTGTCGAGCGCAGCGAGACTGAGGGAGTCGCCTTATTATAAAAAGTTCGATATGCGGCAAAAGCGTTTCTCTCCATCACGCGAGACGCAGCGGAAGGAAACCCTGCTCGGCTCATTTCATTTTTATGTTCACGCATTTCTTTTGCTTCGCAAAAACAAATGCCGTGAAGACCAATAAGGTAAAACGAAAACGGGCGGCAAATTGCCGCCCGCTCATCCTTCATATTATCCTTGCCGCGAAGAGTTGATGCAGATTAAAATCAACGCTCCACTCCCCTCACGGCTGTTTTGCGTCTCACGCAAAACAGCGTGAATTTAGTTGATCTCCTCCGCGCCCGTGAAGAATTCTTCGTAGACGGCGCGAAGGGTGCGCTCGTAGTTCTCGTCGTCGACACCGACGATGATGTTGAGCTCGGAAGAGCCCTGGTCGATCATGCGCACGTTGACGCCTGCCCCCGCGATGGCGGAAAAGACACGCGCCGAAGTACCGACGTTGCGGCTCATGCCGTGGCCGACGACCGCGATGAGGGAGATTCGGTCGAAGACGCGCATCTGATCGGGATGCACCGCCTCCTTGATCTCGGCGATGATCTGCTCCAAAACGCCGCTTTCAAGGTGCGCCCCGTCGATGATGAAGGACATGGTGTCGATGCCCGTCGGGATATGTTCGAAGGAGACGCCGTGGTTTTCAAGCACGGTCAGAACTTTTCTGGCAAAGCCGATCTCGAGGTTCATGAGCGACTTTTCCACGAAGATGACGGTAAAATTCTTCTTGCCCGCCACGCCCGTGACCGTCCTGCCCGAAAAGCGGTACTTGGACGTGGGCATGATGAGCGTGCCCTCGTCTTCGGGACGGAAGGTGTTCTTGATGCGGATGGGGATATCCGCCTCGCGCACGGGGAAGATAGACTCACTGTGGAGCACGTTCGCGCCCATGTAGGAAAGCTCGCGCAGCTCCTTATAGGAGAGCGAGCGGATGGGCACGGGGTTTTCGACGATGCGGGGATCGCATGCAAGGAAGCCGCTCACGTCCGTCCAGTTCTCGTAAAGAGCTGCCCCCGCCGCACGTGCGACGATGGCGCCCGAGATATCCGACCCGCCGCGGGAGAACGTCTTGACCTTTCCGTCCGCGCCCTCGCCGTAAAAGCCCGTGACGAGCGCCTTCGGCTTGCCCGAAAGAGCGCGTGCAAGGAGTTCGAAGGAGCGGGCGCTTTCCAGCTTGCCCGAAGCGTCGAACTTGATGACGTCGCGCGCGTCGATGAAGGGGATATTGAGGAGCGCCGCCATGATGCGGCCCGAAAGGTACTCCCCGCGGGACGCCGCAAAGTCGGCAGACTTTTCCTCTTCGATCGCCTTTTTCGTCTCCTGCAGGATACCCTCGATGTCAAGATCGATCTTGAGCTCCTGCACGATGCCCGAAAAACGGGCGCAGATCTTTTCGAACGCCTCGCCGCAGCTGCCCGTCTCCTCCACCTCTTTTTGCGTCTCGTAGAGAAGGTCGGTGACCTTGATGTCGCCGCTGAACCGCTTGCCGGGCGCCGAAACGACGATGTATCTGCGTTCGGGATCGCTCTCGAAGATGTCCTTCACGCGCCGCATGGTCATGCCGTCCGCCATGGACGTGCCGCCGAATTTGCAAACCTTAATCATAGCTGATCTCCCTGCCCTCTAAGTAGTAGCGCTTATCTTCCGCCTCGCCGATGGAGAACGTCTTGCGCGGGAACCGCTTCCCTTTCTTGAGGGTCGTAAAAATTTCTTCTCTGTCGAGCTCGGGCATGGCGATCGCCGCGCAGTCCTCGCCCGGATCCTTCAAAAACTCGTCGCCGTGAATGTAGTCCACTTTGCCTTCGTTGTGTTTCAGATATTCCGCGATCGCCTCGTCCGTACGTGCGACGCACTCGGGCGCGGATGCGATCTTGGGAAAAAGCGTGCTTCCCCGCCTTGCGCAGGGCACTTTGCCCGCAAAATACGAACAGAACGCCTCGGCATCCGTCTCCTTCACGAGGCGGTGGATGGGATGGAAGGCGATGGCTTCGTCGAAAACGTTGACCATCTCGACGAGCGTAAAGCGGGCGGGATGGTTGCGGCGCTCGCGCTCGGGGAGCTTTTCCTTGATCTCCTCCCAATACGCCTTGGCGGCAGCCACCGAATGATTGCCGTCCGCCACCGCAAAGCAGGGGCTCGCGAGCCCCGACAGCGTGTGCAGCACGTCGATCGCCGTATATTCGGGAATAAAATAGCCCGTGAGATGCCCGCCGTGCTCCATAAGATCGAAGTCGTAGAGCTTTTCGAGGTCCTCCCCTTCCAGCGAACGCATGAGCTTATCCTTCTTATCGCGGTAGAAGACCATCGCGTGCGGAAATTCGACGAGCGCTCCCCTTCTTATCGCCACGCGGGGAGGAAGGCGGGAGGGAACGACCTCTTCCGTCGCGCGGATGAGCGAGGAAGCGCCCTCTTCGTAAAAATATTCTTCGAGGTCGATGCAGACGAGGAGCCCCTTACGAACGCCCGCCTTCGTCGTGCGCTCGACGAGCACCAGCCCGCGCGCCGCCTTATGCATCCACCCCTCTTCGAGGGCGAAGCGCATGCTCTCGTGGATATTTTCGATGCGTTCCTCGTCGTTTTCACCCAAATACACTTCGGGGAGGATCATATGAAACGCAGAGGGCGCGTCGCCCACTTCCCTTGCGACGCGCTCCCAATACCCCCTGTCGGAGGTAAATTGATCGCAGGCGATGACCGCCCATTTGCGGAATCCCTTTTGGGGCAGGAGCACCCGCGGGATCCTGAAACAATTCTTCATACTTTTTCAGATGATGTTGACGATGATGACCGTGACGAGGCTCAAAGCGAGCGCGATGAGCTTGAGCACGATATTTTTGGTGAAGAGATCTTTGAAAAATTTGCCGAACGTCATGAGCGCTTGCCCTCCGTGTTGAATTCCTTCCAATAGTAGTCGCGCAGGAACTTTTTGAGCGATTCCGAATCGACATAGCGGGTGATCTCGCCGCGCTTGACGACGGAGACGATGCCCGTCTCTTCCGAGACGACGATGGCGGAAACATCCGCCGCTTCCGTCACGCCGATGGCGGCGCGGTGACGGGTGCCGTAATCTTTGGGGAAATCGCGCTGAGTGAGCGGCAGGAAACAGCCCGCCGCCTGGATCTTATCGCCGTAGATGATCATGGCGCCGTCGTGCAGGGGCGCTTTGGGAATAAAGATGCCCTCGATGAGCTGGTTGGAGATCTTCGCGCCAAGAGAGACGCCGCTTTCGATGATCTCTTTGGGAAGGTTTCCGTTGGAGAGCACGATGAGCGCGCCGATGTTGGCTTTGGAAAGGCTCTGCACCGCTTTGACGATGGCGCCGATATACTCCTCCGCCCGCGAACCGACGGCAGATGTGGATTCCATCGTGGTCGCCGCGGTGCCGCGCTTGCCCGCCCAGATCTGCCGCTTGATCTCCGTGCTGAAAAGGAGCAGAAAGAAGAGCGACAGGAGCATGACGTAGATGACGTAAGCGTTGGAATCGAGCCCGGGCGCAAGCACCATGACGATGCCCACCGCGACGATGAGCACGGCGTACACGATGATGAGGTACTTGGCGTTATTTTCCTTCAGGATGCGGAAAACGTAATAAATGAGGACAAACAGCAGCACCCATTCCAAAAGATACAGCGGAATGGACCCGGTATCTGCGAACATTTCCTTGAGCGATTCCCAAGCGTTCATGGTTTCTCCTTGCGTATGCAGCCTTTTTCATTATTATACCCGCATCGGGGCAAAAAAGCAAAGTTTTTCGGACGCATTTTGCATGGAAATTGTTTCATGCAAAGAATATTTTTGCAACGGCGGCGTCGTAGGCGCCCGTCTTGGTATATGCCCCGCTGCGGGACGCCGCGAGCAGGGAAAAGAGCTCCTTGAAAAGATACTCCGTCTTCTCCTTCCCGAGGCGGGCGACGAGCCCACGGTCCTTCTGCACGGCATAGGGCTTGATGCCGAGGACAGCGGAAATATCCTTGTCGCTCCCCTTCATGTTCGAAACTTCGGTGAGGGTGCGGAAATGGGAGACGAGCGCGGAAAGCACGCCGTTTTCGTCCATCCCTTTCAGCATGAGGTCGGCTGCGATCTCCGAAAAGGCGGAAAAGTCTCTGCGCGAGGCCGCCTGCGTGAGTTCGTAAATTTTATATTCGACGTCCTTTGCGACGTATTCCTTCACAAGCGCCGAAGTGATGCGCCCCTCTGCAAGGGGGGCAAGCTTTTGTATTTCGAGCCGCATACGCGCCGCATCGCGCGCACAGTAGGAAACGAGCAGCTCCGCCGCATCCGTATCGATAGAAATGCCCTGACGGCGCACGAGCCCGAACAGCCAGCGCGAGAGCATCTCCTCGCTCTCTCTGCCGCAGTCGACGAAGGTGACGCCCGCCTTCTTCTTCAGGTCCGCCGCGCCCGCCTTCTTGCCCGCATTGACGAACAGGAGCACCGTCGAAGGGCAGGGCTTTTCGCAATACGCCTTGAACAAGTTCTCCCAATCGCGCTCGGTGGGGTAGTATTCGTACACACGCACGAGCCGCTTCTCGTCCAGAAAGGGAAGGGCATAGAGATTGTCGCGGAAGGCAGGCAAATTCCCCTTCAGGCTCTCCCCTTCGACGCGCACGTCGTTTAAAAGGGGCTGCGTGATGCCCGCCTCTTCGCGGATCGCGCGCACGGCGTGATCGCGGAAGTAGGCTTCCTCCCCCTCGATGAGATAGACGGGCTCCAATGTTTCTTTTAAGCTTTGGGCAAGCTGCGTGAACTTCATAGCTGTTTTATTATACCATCTTCGATGAAAAATTTCAAGCCTCCGCTGCCCTTCCCGAGGAAGAAATCGGCTTTGCCCGCCTCCCCATCGGGCGCGATCTCCGTCACGACGCCCTCGCAGGAGAGCAGGATGCCCTCCGTAGTATAGAAAAAGGAGAGTTTCCCGTAGGAAAAGCTTTGCCCGAAGAGGGCCTTCGTCCGATGCAGCCCGAGGGGAACGGGCTCTTGAAAGCGCACTTCTTCCGCGCCTAAAAAGGCCGCCGTGTTGAGGGCATCTTCATGAAGGACGATGACGGCGGTCAGCTCCCCGCCGAAGGTGCGCGAAAGGAAGTCCTCGCACTCATCGAGTGAAATATCGCCGTCGATGACGAGGATGTGTTCGGTGCGCGTCTCCACAAGGACTGCAGCGCTCTCTCCTTCCTCATACACCGTGAGGCGGCAGCCCGAAAAAACGACGTTGTTTGAGACGAGGACGAACGCCAAAAGGGCGCAGCCCGCTGCAGCGACGCCCGCGCGCACGAGACGGCGCATCCGAAGCCGCGTCGACAAAAAGGCGCAGAAAAACAGAAACAGAACGCCGCCCGCGCCGAGCACGAAGCCCGAGAGGACGAATGTCCAATCGGCAAAGGACAGAATGAGGATGAGGAGGGCGAACAGGCCTTCGGGGAAGACAAGCAAAACGCCCGCCGCAAACGGGAGAAGGAGCGAGAGCGCCGCCATTATGAGCGTACACAAAAAGAACACGGGTACGAGCGGCACGAGGATGAGATTCAAAAGCGTGCTCCACACCGAGAGATAGCCGAAGCTTGCAAGCAAGATAGGCGCCGTCGTAAGCTGCGCCGCGATGGTCGGCGCGAGGCAGCCCGCGACAGCGCGCGGGAAATGCAGCTTTTGGAATGCGCGGGTGAGGCTCCCCGAAAAGAGCGCAAGCCCAAGGCAGGCGCCGAAGGAGAGGCGGAACCCCGCTGCATACCACTGCGCGGGGAAGAGAAGGAGCACGACGACGGCGGCAAAGGCGAGCGTTTCGAGGCCGTCCGACTTCCGCCCGAACGCTTTGGAAGCGCCGAACACGCCGCACATCAGTACGGCACGGAGGGAGGACACCGTAAACCCGCAAAAAGCGCAGTACAAAAAGGCGAGCGCAAGCGAAGGGAGGAAGGCAAACCGCCCCGCTCTGCGGAAAAGGAGCATCGCCGCGCCGAACAGCACGCCGATATGCAGGCCCGAAACGGCGAAGATATGCGCGATGCCGCCCCTTCGCACCGTCTCTTTGAGCTCCCCTTCGATGGCGCCCGAATTGCCCGATAGAAGCGCATAGGCAAGCGAAGCTTCATCCCGCCCCATGTGGGAATTCATCACCTCATAGAGCTTCCCGTTGAGGCGCAAGAAAAGATCGCCGCTCTTTGCCGTTGTGATGAATTCGCGCGCGGTCGCCGTATAGCGGATCCCGGAAGCGAAGTCGTTCTTGGCATAAGCGCTCTTTTCGAAGGCGTCGTTCTTTTCGACTTCGCCCCGAAAGACGACGAGATCGCCCGTTAAAACGCTGTCGGCAGGCAAAATAGCGCGGCATTTGCCCGCCGCTTCCTCTCCGTCTAGAGAGAGGTCTTTGAGGACGACGATGGAATACCCCTGCCGCGCCGAAACGGAAAGGACGGTCGCCGTCACCGTGTATTCCCCCGACGGGAGCCCCTCTTCATAATTTGAGAGGGCAAGCTGCATGAGCCCGATGCCGATCCCCGCAAACACGGGCACGATGAGAAGAAGGGATAAGAGCCGCTTCTTTTCAAAGGGCGGGAGGGCGAGCAGGAGCAGCACGCCGAAGAGAAGGACAAAGACAGGCGAAAATTCCGCAAAGCGGATGCTGCCCCACAGCTCCAGCCCGAAGATGAGCGAGAGCGCGCAAAAGAGGAGCGGCCTGAAATTGAGTATCTTCTTCATGCCTCTCCTCCTCTCTTTGTATGTTCGGCGGTCGTCGCGCGATCACCGCGGCGGCGCCCATTTTCTTCGCGGGCGGCGCGCTTTGAAGCGCGCCGCCCGCCCTCTGTTTCAAAAGTCAGGCGAGCGAGATGCGGTCGGAGACCGAGCGCACCAAAATGCCCTTCTGTTCCCCGAAGGAGACGCAGTCGCTCAAATAGGAGACGAACGCTTCCGAATAGCGGGGAAGGTGCAGCGCCTGCGCCGCAAGCGCCGTGAGCTCGTCGAAATACAAACTCACGCGGCCCGAGAGCGCCGCCTTGATGAGCGACACCATCTCGAAGGGGGTCGTATCCGTCTCGCCGCGGAGGACGGGCTCACTCTCCACGCGGAACTTGCCGACCTGAACGGCGCGGTCGGTCTTATAGTAGTAGTCGGTGCCGAGAACGCGCTCTCGTTTAAATTTGCACTCATCGATGAGGGCGTTGAGCCGCGCCTCCACACGCGCGCCCGTCTTGCGGATGCCGTATGTTTCGAGAAGGCGCACTTTCAGAAAGCTCCTCGAAATGGGCTCTTCCGTCGCCACGAGAAGAGCAAGCCGCGCTTTGATCTCACCGTCGTTGACCCCGCCCGTGATATAGGCGGCGACCTCCGCACCCTGCGCTTCGACCGCGCGGTAAGGGCGAGAGAACTTCTCCATCCACGCGCCGTCCTTCTGCTCCGTGCCCGTGAGGCGGTCGAGATAGTCCTTGATGCGCTTGATCTCCCGCTTGGGGTTGCTGTAATAGTTGACGCTGTTGACGCGCATGACGTTCCAATTGCCGCGCTTTAAGGACTGCACCTGTAAAATATTCCTGTCCTTGACGGAGAACTGCGTCTCCCCGTCGCACAGGACGGCGAGGACGAAATTCTTGTTGCCACGCGGGTCGAGGACGGCGACGTCGATCTTGAATTCGGAAGCGCCCACGTCCGTGCGGCACTCATAGCCGAAGGCGGTAAGCTCCTCTGCGATGAACCGCCCGAGCCCGCCGCCCGAACGGACGGATGCGGGAGGCGCGGCGAGCGTCGTTTTGCCCTTCTCGGCAAATTCGAGGAAGGCTTTGAGCCCCGCAACGCCCTTTGAAGACGTCTTGTTGAGGTCGATCTGCGCGGCTTCGAGCGTGGAAAAGACGAGCATCTCCTCTCTCGCGCGCGAGACGGCGACGTTGAGCCGCCTCCAGCCGCCCGCCTGGTTGAGGGGGCCGAAGTTGAGCGACACCCTGCCCATCGCATCCGGCCCGTAACAGACGGAAAAGAAGATGACGTCGCGCTCGTCGCCCTGCACGTTTTCGAGGTTCTTGACAAAGAGCGGCTCTTCGCGTTCGTAAGCGGCGGCGTCCAGCTTCTTTGCGGCGATCTCTTTTGTGAGGAGCTTTTCGACGGCAGTCCTCTGCGCGCTCGAAAAGGTGACGACGCCCATGCTCTGCCGCGAGAGAACGGGGTCTTTGAGGCGGCGGATGACTTCCTGCACGAGCGCTTCCGCCTCCTTCTTGTTGACTTTGGTAAAGCCCCTGTCGTAAGTGCCGCCCACCTTCACAAGGCGCACGCGGCTTTCGAGCGCGTCGGGCGAAGGGAAGGTGCAAAGCTTCCCGCCGTAGTACATATTGTTGGAGAAGGCGATGAGCGATTCGTGGCGGCTTCGATAGTGCCAGATGAGGTGGCGCTCGGGCATGCCGAGGGCGAGGCAGTCGTCGAGGACGCTTTCGAGGTCTTCATTTTCCAGGTTCTCCTCGTCCACATAGGCGGAGTGGAAGAAGGCGGTCGGGGGCAGCTGTTTGGGGTCGCCCACGACGACGGCGGCCTTGGCGCGGGCGATGCATCCCACGGCTTCCGCGGTCGTCATCTGCGACGCCTCGTCGAAGATGACGAGGTCGAAAAGATCTGCCTGCGGCTCCAGATACTGCGCCGCCGTGATGGGGCTCATCAGCATACAGGGGCAGATGCGGCGCAGAAGCTCGGGCACCTCGGAAAAGAGCGCGCGAAGCCCCGCGCCGCGCAGGTTGCTCTTTGCAAGGCGGGTGAAGGCGGAAAGCTCCAACGAAAGGCTCCCCTCTCCGTCCGCCGCGGGCAGGCGGGAGATGAGATCGCTCCGGATATGCTGCCGCGTTTGAAGGGAGAAGTCCTCCCACATCGTGCGGAATTTTTCCACCGTGTCTTCGAGCGTCCCCGCGCTCAGGCGGGAAAGGTCGGCGTCCTGCGGGATGGTGAGCTCCAAAAAGTTCTTTGCGACGTTCTTTTCAAAGCCCGCGAGCACGTTTTCGCTCATCAGCCGTCCGCTTTCGAGCGCGTCGGAAATAAAACTCAACCCCAAAGAGCGCAGTTTTAAGCAGGTGTTCTTATACATGCACCAGTTGGCGAGCATATCGATATTGTCGATGAGCGCCCCCGCCTTCGAAGAAAAGTAGTCTAAAACGTCTTCCTGAACAATCTTGCTCCTGTCGGCGGCAGTCGTTTTAAGGTAGCTGTCCTCCGCTGCCTCGAAAGCGTCGAGCGCCTTCAAGTACCCTTCGAGGACAGGGCGGGTGTAGCCGCTCATGGCGCGCACGCACATGCCGTTGAAGGCGTCGGGGTTGTAGTCAAGAAAGGTCTGCGCCGCCTCGTTGTGCAGCTCGTAGAGCCCCGCCAAAAATTCCGCGCGCTTTTTATAGACGATACCTCCTCCGCGGTCGAAGAAGGGGCGGGAGAGCGGGCTCTCGCGAAGCAGCGCGATGAGCGAATGCACCTCGACGAGGGTGCGGAGATACTTGGGCATATCTTCGGGCGAGAGCGGATGGAGCGCCGCCCGCTGCAGCCGCTTAGCCGCCGTCAGCGCCGCCTTGTTCATGCGCCAGTCCCCTTCGCGGTCCAAAAGCGCCTTGACTTCAGGATAGTCCTTCCCGAGCTCGACGACGGTTTTGAAGTGCTTCGAATAGTAGGAGAGCGTGTCGTCGAGCCGACGGTTGGCGTGATAGAAGGCGTTGAATTCCTCTTCGCCGATGTTTGCAAAGTATTTATCGTAGACGCCCGCGCTCAGCTCGCGCGCCAGAAGGCGCAGAGAATTGAGCTTGCGCTGGGTGATCGTGGAAATCTTCTGCCGATAAAATTCGAGATAGAGCGAAAGATACGCCTTCAAGTGCTTGATCTCGGTGAGCATCACTTCGGCGGCGCAGAAGACTCTGTCTCTCACTTCCTGCGAATATTCGGCAAGCCCCACATTTTCGAAAGGCGAGCGGAACACCCCGCCGCACTCCTTGGCGGCAGCCGCCGCCGTTAAGATCATGCCGCGGCACTCGGAGAGGGTGCGCTCGGTCAGAGAGTCGTAAAAGCTGCTCTCGATGTCTAAAATGTCGGGAGCGTCCTTGTTTTCGAGATAGAGCAGGATGGCCTCGTACACGGAAAGGCCCAATCTCCGCTTTTTGTGCAGGGCGAGCATGGGCGCTTTGAGGTCTTCGCGCAGCAGCTTCAAACTGCGCGCCTTTTCTTCGAAGCCGCGCTCCTCCCCCTCGTTTTTCAGAGAGAGCGTATTTTCGAGGCGGCGCAGAACGTCCGCCTTGTCCGTCTTGTTGGAGTGGATCTCGAGGCAAAATTCGCCGATGCCGATCCCATCGAGCCGCTTTTTGACGACGTCGAGCGCCGCCTTCTTTTCGGCGACGAACAAAACGCGCTTATTGTCCTCCACGGCGTTGGCGATGATGTTGGTGATAGTCTGGCTCTTGCCCGTGCCGGGCGGGCCGTGCAGAACGAAGCTCGCCCCCGTGCGCGAGAGCGCCACCGCGGAGTACTGCGAGCTGTCGGCAGAGAGCGGGATGAGGGTATCCTGCGGGTCGCACTCGTCCTCGGAAGGCACGCTCACCTCCTGCCGCGCGAGCCGTTCCCCCATCAGCGCGGAGACGATCTGATTCCCTTTGAGCGCGTCGAAATGGTTGCGGATGTCGTTCCACATGAGATAGCGCTGGAAAGAGAAGGTGGCAAGATAGGCGTCTTTGCTCACGTCCCAGCCCTTCATGGGGGCGATCTCGGCGAGCACCATCGCAAGGATCTCGGAAATTTTGAGCGCGGAGACGTCGCCGCCCAGCCCGCGGATGTCGATGTTGAATTCCTGTTTGAGATATTCGAGAAGGGTGGAATTGACGAAGTACTCCCCGTCCGCTTCGACGGCGAAGTCCTCGTTCCCCTTCGCGCGCTTCATTGCAACGGGGACGAGCACGAGCGGGGCAAAGCGCGTCTTGTTATCCTCCCGCGAGACGAACTTCAAGAACCCCAATGCAAGATAGAGGATCTTGGCGCCCGTCTCTTCGTCCGCTTCGCGGTTGCGCCGCACGAGGCGCAGCGCCATCTCCGCCGTCGTCTTCGCGTCGGCAAAGGCGCGCAGGATGCCCTTTTTCAGTTCAAGCGAGAATAGGTCGGCAGAGAGCGCGGACTGCGTTTCGAAGAACGCCTCCTCGACGGGCGAGCCGCCCTTCAAGCGCAGGCTCCCCTTTTCGGTGAGCTTTTCAAAGAGGAGGTCTGCATCCGCGCATTGCAGATGAAGAGCGCTGCGCCCCGTAAAGTTCAGAAGCGCGTTTTTGGTGGTGAGATCGAGAAGCCTTCTCTCCCACTGGCGGTTCTTGGTCTTGAGATTTTCGCCGCCTAACTTATCGAATTCGGGCAGAGGCGCGGGGGCGGCGCTGTCCGTCATCTCCTCTTCGCGGATGAGCTCGTACCCTTTCCCGCTCTTGCCGCGCAAAGGCAGGCTCCCCCGCCCGCCGATACGGCAGCGCGCGATATCGACAAAGCATTCGAAGGCGCCCGCGGCGAGCTTGCGCTTAAAGTGCGCCTCGGAAGCGGTATAGGCGGCGTTCCCGCCCGCAAACAGATCTTCGACGTCGAAAAAGCAGAGATTGTTGATGCCGTCCGAACAGTACTTTGCGACGATGTCGCTATCGTCGGTGACAAGATCGAGAAAGCAGCTGTCGTACAGCCATGCGCCCACGCCCGCCTCGCTCCCGCCGAGGGCAAGCACGGGATGCAGCCCCGCCGCTTCCAGGGCAGACGCCGCAAAGACAGCAAGCTCCAGGGCATTCGCCTTCTTTCCGCGCAGAAGAGAGCCTTCGCGCACGGCGGAAAGCGGCTCGTTCAAATTCGTCTCGCCGTCCTTTTCGATGTCCTCGCCGCGGAGGGCGGCAAACACGGCGGCAGCGGCGCGCCGCACGGCGTTCTTATCCGCGCCCGCATAGCCGTAAAATTCAGGGCTTTCCTTCCACTTTTTGAGGCGTTCGCCCGCCTCCTGCAAAACGCGCGCGCAGTCGGAAAGCTTGGGGCGCACGAACCCCGCGAGCCGTTCGGCGTTGCCCGAAAGCCCCTCCCACCAGTCGTAGGGGAGCACGGTGACGTTCATGCTCGTGCGGACGAGCTCCTTTTTATTATAGCTGAGGACGGCGACGACTTCCGCCTGCCGCAATTCTTCCCGCTGCGAGAGGAAGACGGGGCTGAAAACGCCCTCGGCGGTGAGCTCCACCGCGCTCTCGAAGGGAACTTCCGTCTCCTCTTCGAAGGGCACAAGCAGTTCTCCCCCCGTCACCGAGACGGAGAAGGGCGCGCTCTCCCCCGAAAGGTTTTTGATCTGCACATAGAGCGGCGTTTCGTAAAAGTAGTCGCTGTAACCGACGAACTGCGGCAAGCGGAGCCCGACCGCCGCCGTCTCCTTTCCGATGCGCTTTTTGCTCTCTGCCATACTTTCTCCTTATTCGCCGCTTTCGGCGGCCGCCCCTCGGACGGAAAAATCTATCTCATTATACCATTTCCCGCCGCAAATTACAACCCCTTGTTTTGTTTTCAAAAGAAAATCGGCAGGCATAATGCCTGCCGAATACTCCTGCAACTTGAATTGTCTCGCCAAAAGTCCGTACTTTCAAAGAATGATCCCCAGCTCAAGGCGCACTTCTCCGCGAGAGATGTCTTCATTGGTATAGGAACAGGCGTCGAAACCGATGAACGAAAGCCCCTCCCGAAAATAAAAAGCGATGGCTCTCGTATTGCACGACTGCGTCTCCAAAACGAGCGCCCGCCGCCCTGTACGACGCGCCTCTTCCTTAGCAAACGTGAGGAGCCGCTTTCCCAACCCGCGGCTTCGGCAGTCTTCTTTCACCCAAAGTTCCGTCACGCGCATACGGCCGTTCCATTCTTCGGGGCAGAGCTCGATGACTGCAATGAGCTCTTCTCCATGCAAAATGCCATAGGCGGCCGCGCCCTCGAAATGGGGCGCATAGAGCCGATCGGGATGATCGTACCTTTCAGGCGTAAAGACGAGCGGTGATGACAGTGGACGCAACGCGAACTCTGCGCAAAACCCATCCTCTGTGCGCCGCAGGGAAAGTGCGTAGTGCTCTGTTGCCGTATAAGAAGGCATAGGCAGGATATGTCCCGCCCAACGTTCCTTCTCGAGCAATACGATCTCTTCCTTCATCCTTTCCCTCCCGGTGTGATATTTAAGCAAGCTCCTTCAAACAAATGCGCCTTCGAAGTATTCGATGCCCTCTTCGGTGACGGAGGAAACGTCGAAGCGGCAGGGGACTTCCTCCCCCAGCCGCTCGCAGAGAAAGAGCGCCATCTTGCGGTAACGCTCCCGCTTTTTGGCGTTCACCGCCTCGGAGGGCAGCCCGAACGCGTCGGAAATGCGCGTCTTGACTTCGACGAGACAATAGGTATCGCCCTGCTTTGCGAGGATGTCCGCCTCGCCGAAGGGCGTGCGGAAATTGCGCTTCAAAATACGGTAGCCGCGCTTTTTGAGGTAAGCGACGGTCAGGGCCTCTCCCTTCCGTCCCAAAATCTTGTTACGAAGGTCCTGCGATGGATCGGGCATATGCCCACCTCCCGGATGGCGTTGATGTGCGCCGCCGTGCCGTAGCCCGCGTTGCGCTCGAAGGCGTACTCGGGGTAAGTTTTTGCGCACTCCGCCATGAGCGCGTCGCGGTACACCTTTGCAAGGATGCTCGCCGCGCCGATGGAACAGACGAGGGCATCCCCCCTGACGATGCTTTTCAGCGGAAGAGCAATGTCGAGCGTAAGATCGCCGTCCGTCAGGACGAGCGATGGCCGCAAAGAGAGCCCTTCGACGGCGCCCTTCATCGCAAGGCGGGTCGCTTCGCGGATGTTGATTGCATCGATGGCCTTTTCGTCCACTTCGAAGATGCTGTAAGAGAGGGCGTGCTCTTTGATATACGCTGCGAGCGCTTCGCGCTTTTTTGCGGAGAGCTTCTTGCTGTCGTTGACGCCCGTAAAATCGGCATCGAGCGGCAGGATGACCGCCGCCGCCACGACGGGCCCCGCCAAAGGCCCGCGCCCCACTTCGTCCACGCCCGCGACGAAGGGATAGCCCTCCGCCCCGAGCGCGCGTTCCATGTCGAGTTTATCCATGTTCCCCCGCCGCCTCAGATGAGCCCCGCGTTTTTGAGGTCCTCCGCACTGTCGAAGGTGAGCCGCCCGAGCTTGCCCTTGCGGAAATCGTCGATGAGCGCCCGCTCTCCCCGCTCGTAGTCGTATTCATCCCCTTTCAGAAGGAAGCCGCGGCGGCTGCACACCTTTTCGAGCATTTGAAGGGGGGTGCCGCCCTCGATGCCGTAGCGCTCCGAAAGCGCCGCGGGCGCGAGAGAAGCGAGATCTTCCAAAAGGGCGAGGGCGATCTCGTCGAGCTCTAAAATGTCGTCGTTGACGCTGCCGATGTAGGCAAGCCTGCGGGCGAGCGTCTGATCGGCAAAGGAGGGCGGCATGGTGCCGGGGGTATCCATGAGGTCGAACGCCCCGCACTTGACCCACTGCTTGCTGCGCGTAACGCCCGCCTTATCGCCCGTGACGGCGCGCTTTGCGCCCGACAAGAGGTTGATGACCGTGCTCTTGCCCGTGTTCGGCACGCCCGCGACGAGGAAGCGCAGCGGCCGCGCCATGCCCTTTTCTTTGAGGCGCTGCGCCTTTTCGGAGACGACGGCGT
Organism: uncultured Clostridia bacterium; assembly: GCA_944354535.1. Taxonomy (GTDB): domain Bacteria; phylum Bacillota; class Clostridia; order Christensenellales; family Borkfalkiaceae; genus Gallimonas. The sequence continues at coordinate 17,819 of CALVPY010000020.1, read as the reverse complement.
TCATCGCCGCCATGAGCGCGTTTTTGCCGCGCGGCGAGGTCGCGTCCAGCGGGCAGGCCGCCTTCCCCGCCCCCTTGACGGCGGTAAGGAGAGCGTCGGCACTGCCTAAATCCCACTTGTTGAGGAGATACAGGACGGGGCGGGAACCTGCGATCGCTTGAAGTTTTTGATTGTAGGTCGCGGCGGGGGCGCGCGCATCGAGCACGAACACCACCGCATCGCACAGTTTTACGTTTTCCTCCATCATGCGCATGGCCTTTGCCATGTGCCCGGGGAACCATTGAATGGGCTTCATACGTTATTTCAGAAGGTCGGGGCGCATCTTGCGGGTGACCGCCTCCGCCTGCGCACGCCGCCATTTGTCGATCTCGGCGTGGTTGCCGCTTCGAAGCACCTCGGGCACGGTGAGGCCGCGGTACTCGACGGGGCGGGTATATTGGGGATATTCGAGAAGGTTTTCCGAAAAGCTCTCCTGCACCAGCGATTCGGGCGAGAGCACCCCCTCGACATAGCGGGCGACGCAGTCCACGACGACCATGGCAGGGAGCTCCCCGCCCGTTAAAACATAGTCGCCGATGCTGATCTCCTCGTCGATGAAGAGGTCGATGGCGCGCTGATCGACGCCCTCGTAGTGGCCGCAGAGAAGGACGAGATGTTCCTCTTCGACGAGCTCGAAGACCTTCTCCTGGCGGAAGGTCTTGCCCTTGGGCGAGAGATAGATGCGGCGCGCCTTATGGTCGGGGTCGACGGCTTCGATGGCGCTTCCGATGGGCTGCGCCATCATCACCATCCCCGCGCCGCCGCCGAAGGGATAGTCGTCGCACTTCAAGTGCTTGTCTTCGGTGTAGTCGCGGATGTCGACGATGTCAACGGAGAACTTGCCGCTCTTTAGCGCCCTTCCCAGGATGCTTTGGGAGAGCGCCGTGAACATTTCGGGAAAAAGCGTTAAAATGGTGATCTTCATGGTGATGGATTATAATGAGATATTGCGCCTTCCTTGGGAAAAACGAACCTTTGAAAAGGAGATGCAAGCAAGACGAGGAGAGCGAGGAAAACCCGAAGGAGCTTACTTAAAGGTAAGTGACTGAGGGTTGCCGCAGCTCGACAAAGTATTGCGACGCAGATCCTTTTCAAAGAACGGCGACTTCGAAGAAGCGTTTTTTATCAACGACGATCTTCCCGCCCTCGAGGTCGACTTCCTTCACGACGCCCGAAACGGCGGGGAAGAGGATGTCTTTGCCATCCTTATGGACGGTGTAGATGTCGCTCGCCGCCTGACGGATGTCGGTGAGCGTTCCGAGCTCTTCCCCCTCCTCGGTGACGACGGCAAGCCCCAAAAGATCGACGATGTAGTATCTCCCCTCTTCGGGTTCGGGGGCTTCGTCGCGGTCGAGCTCCAGATTTTTGCCGCGCAGAAGTTCTGCCGCGTTGCGGTCGGGCACGCCCGAAAGGCCCAGAAAGACCATGCCGTCGCCCACGCGCACCGAAAGGACGCGCCGCTTCTCGCCGTCCAGATAGAGGTTCTTAAACTCCTTGAAATCTTCGGGGGAATCGGTGTAGGGCTTGACTTTGAGCTCGCCGCGGATGCCCTGCGGCTTTAAGATGGTGCCGACGATGAGATTTTCCCTCATACGCTGCCTCCTTCGAAGAGTTTTAAGGCGGCGGCGCGGATGTTCGCCTGCGTCACCTCTTTATCCTCATCGCTCTCGATGACGGCGATATGGTCGCTCTCCCCGAATTCTTCGAACAATTTCAGATAGCGTTCGCGGATGAGGCGCTGGCGCTCGAGCGTTTCGTAGCGCTCCGTCTCCCCGCGGCGGGAAACGCGGCGGAAGCTGTCCTCCGTCGAAAGATCGAGGAAGATGGTAAGATCGGGCCGCACGGCGCGCATCGCAGGCTCGTTGAGCGCGTACACCCACTCGGGCGCGACCATGCCGCCGTTGTAGGCGAGCGACGAAAGATAAAATCTGTCGCAGAGCACGGTGACGCCCTCGTTGAGCTGCTTTAAGATGCCGTTGACGGAGTTGAAGATATGATCGAGGCGGTCTGCCGCAAAGAGCGCCGCCACGGTGTGTTCGTTGGTCTCGATCCTGCCCGTAAGGCAGGAGCGCAGCATCGCGCCGAAGGGCGAATCGGTGGGCTCGCGCGTCGTATAAACGGGGATGCCCCGCTCTTTCAGAAACTTCCCGAGCTGCTTGAGCTGCGTGCTCTTGCCGCTGCCGTCTGCGCCTTCAAAGACGATGAATTTTCCTCTCTCGCTGTTCATATGCCCATTATAGCAAACGCCCGCGGGAAAGTCAACCGCGGGCGTATTTTTTATGCCGTTCAGTCCTTTTTGAGGGGAATGGGGCGCTTTGCCGCCGTAAAGATGACGCCGAGCGTCCCGGGGCCGCAGTGTGCGCCGATGACGGGTCCGACGATCTGACGGACGATCTTGGCGTTCGGCCGCTTTTCGAGAACGAGATCGCGCAGTTTGTCGCCGTCCTCCTTGCAGTCCGCATCCACGATGTAGACGGGGATATTCTCGTCGGTAAGTTCCTCGACGATCTTATTCGCAAGCGTAGAGATGGCCTTCTTCCTGCCGTTGAGCTTGCCGATGACGGAGAGCCCGCCCGTCTCGTTGAAAGTGAGCATGGGCTTGAGCCCCAGGAGCGTGCCCGCGACCGCCGCTACTCCTGAGCATCTGCCGCCGCGCTTTAAGTGCATGAGATCGTCCACCACGAAATAGACGGCGACGTGATCGGTGTACTCTTTGAGGAAATTTAAGATCTCCTCGTCGGAAGCGCCCTTCTGCTTCAGAAGCGCCGCCTGCTCCGCCTGGATGCCCGCACCCAGCGAAATGCTGTTGGTGTTGAACACCGTGCACTTGCGGTCGGGGAACTGCTCTTTCAGTTCGCGGAGGGCGAGCTCCAACGACTGGAAGGTGCCGCTCATCGCGTGCGAGAAGGAGACATAGAGAACGTCCTCCCCGCGCTCGAAGTAGGGCGTTAAGATGCGCTTGTAGTCCTCGGGGTTGAGCGCCTGCGTCTTGGGGATCTCCCCCGCACGCACCTTTTCATAGAAGCCCTTGAAGTCGGTCGCTTTGCCTAAGTCGTAAAAATATTCCTTCCCGCCCACATAATAGGGCATGGAGATGTAGTCGAGCCCCAGCTCTTCGGCGCGCGTATGCCACAGCTCGCCGTTGGAATCAAAGATCAATACACTCATGTTATTCTCTTCCCGTAATGTAGATTGGAACACAAGTTCCTGCATTCATTGTACGCCCTTCGGGGAGAACTGTCAAGTGATTGGACAATTTTTGCCGTTTGTTGCACGCAAATTCTTATCGGAGCCAGCCGCGGAATGCCTTGAAGGCGGAAGGAAGGGCGTATTTTTCGCCGATCTCGGCGGCACTCTTCCAAGTATATTGAGGAAAGCGCTCCTTCGCTTCGATAAGGCAGCCCGTCATGTGCCACTCGACGTGCGTAAAAATGTGTACCGCCTGCTTGGTTTTGAGCACTTTTCCGTAATTTTCGGGCGCCTCCCCCGCAAAGGGGAACTGCCAGAGCCCCGCTAAGAGCCCGCCTTTTTTCCGCTTTTCGAGGGCGTATTCCCCCTCGTAGCGCAGCACGAGCACGGTGTGTTCCTCTGTTTTGCGCGCACGCTTGGGCGCGCGGACGGGATAGCGCTCCCGTTCTCCATGAAGGCGGGCAAGGCAGAGCTCCCGCCACGGGCAGAGAAGGCACTGCGGCTCGCCGTTCGGCAGGCACACGAGCGCCCCGAGCTCCATGAGCGCCTGACAGAACTCCCCAGCCTCTTTCGGGTAGACTTCCTTCAGAAGCGCCGAAAATTTCTCCTTCGCGCCCGCGGAGTCGATATTGGTCTCATCGGCGAGCAGACGGGTGAGGCCGCGCAGGACGTTGCCGTCCACCGCGGGGCAGGGCATATCGTAGGCGATGGAGAGAATCGCCCCCGCCGTATAGTCGCCGACGCCTGGGAGCGCCCTCACGCCCGCGAAGTCTTTGGGGAAGCCCCCTTCCGCGATGAGCTTTGCCGCCTTGTGGAGATTGCGGGCGCGGGAATAGTAGCCGAGGCCTTCCCACGCTTTGAGCACTTCTTCCTCGTCTGCCGCGGCGAGCGCCTCCGCCGTCGGAAAGCGCTGCAAAAAGCGGATGTAATAGTCTTTGACCGCCTCGACGCGCGTCTGCTGGAGCATGATCTCGGAGACCCATACTTTGTACGGATCGTGTGTGCCCCGCCAGGGAAGCGTGCGTTTGCAAACGCGGTACCACTCCAGAAGGAGAGGCACCGCGCGCCGTAAGAGAGATAATTGTTCCATTCCTTAAAAGAGGCCGACGATCCTGCCGTCTTCGGTGACGTCGATGTTTTCCGCCGCGGGGACTTTGGGGAGCCCGGGCATCGTTAAGATATTGCCCGTGAGCACGACGAGGAATCCCGCGCCCGCCGAGACCTTGACGGTGCGCACGGTGACGGTGAAGCCTTCGGGCGCGCCGAGCTTCTTCGCATCGTCCGAGAAGGAATACTGCGTCTTCGCCATGCAGACGGGAAGATCCCCGAAGCCGAGCGCCGAAAGCCGCGCGATCTCCTCTTCCGCCTCGGGCGTGTAGGCAACGTCCTTGCCGCCGTAGATGCGCGTGACGATACGCTCGATTTTCTCCTTGACGGGCGCCTTCTCGTCGTAGCAGAAGCGGAAGTCGTTCTCCTCTTCGCACAGGCGGACGACTTCGCGGGCGAGCTCTTCGCCCCCCTCGCCGCCCTTCGCCCAGACGTCGGAGAGGACGGTGTTGACGCCGAGCTCCCTGCACTTTCGGATGACGAGCGCGATCTCCGCATCCGTATCGGTGGGGAAACGGTTGACGGCGACGACTGCGGGCAGGCCGTAAACGTTCTTGATATTGCTCACATGGCGCAAAAGGTTGGGGAGCCCCTGTTCGAGCGCCTGCAAATTCTCCTCTTTGAGCTCCTCTTTCAAAAGCCCGCCGTGCATTTTAAGGGCGCGCACCGTAGCGACGATGACGACCGCGGAAGGTCTGAGCCCCGCCACGCGGCACTTGATGTCGAGGAACTTTTCCGCGCCGAGGTCTGCGCCGAAGCCCGCCTCGGTGATGACGTAATCGGCAAGCTTCAACGCCGTCTTCGTGGCGATGACCGAGTTGCAGCCGTGGGCGATATTGGCGAACGGCCCGCCGTGGACGAGCGCGGGCGTGCCTTCGAGCGTCTGCACGAGGTTGGGCTTTAAGGCGTCTTTCAAAAGCGCCGTCATGGCGCCCGCCGCTTTGAGATCGCCCGCCGTCACGGGAGCGCCCTCAAAGGTATAGCCGACGACGATGCGCGAAAGCCGCGCTTTCAAGTCGTTCAGCGAGGAAGCAAGGCACAAGATCGCCATCACTTCGCTTGCGACGGTGATATCGAACCCGTCCTTGCGGGGGACGCCGTTCTTGCCGCCGCCGAGGCCGTCTTCGATGTTGCGAAGCTGGCGGTCGTTCATATCCACGCAGCGGCGGAGAACGATCTTCTCGGGGTCGATATGGAGCTCGTTGCCCTGGAAGATGTGGTTATCCAACATGGCGCACAGCAGGTTGTTCGCCGCGCCGATGGCATGGAAATCGCCCGTGAAGTGCAGGTTGATGTCCTCCATCGGGACGACCTGGGCATATCCGCCGCCCGCTGCGCCGCCCTTGATGCCGAACACGGGCCCCAGGGAAGGCTCGCGCAGCGCCACGACGACGTTTTTTTGAAGGCGCTTCATGCCGTCCGCTAAGCCGATGGTAGTCGTCGTCTTACCCTCGCCCGCGGGCGTGGGCGTGATGGCGGTGACGAGGACGAGCTTGCCGTCCTCCTTCTCCCTCTTCATCACCGAAAGGTCGATCTTCGCCTTATACTTGCCGTAATATTCGATGTCCTCTTCTTGCAGCCCCGCGCGCGCCGCGATCTTGGAAATATGCTCTAACTTCGCTTCCTGCGCGATCTCGATATCCGTCTTCATCTCATCCCTCACTCGAATTTTTCATCCTTTGAAGTACTTCACGGCGCTCTCGAAGAGCTTCATGTCGTACTCGCCCGCAACGTTCTGATAGAGCCCGAAGCCCTTGCGCTCGGAATGCCCCATCTTGCCGAACACCCTGCCGTCGGGCGAGAGGATGCCCTCGATCGCCTCGGCGCTGCCGTTGGGGTTGAAGCGGATGTCCATCGTGGGCGCGCCCGCAAGGTCGACATACTGCGTCATGATCTGCCCGTTTTCGGCAAGCTTTTGGATGAGCGCGTCGCTCGCGACGAATTTGCCCTCGCCGTGCGAGATGGGCACGCTGAACACATCCCCCGCCTTGACGCCCGAAAGCCAGGGCGACTTTGCGGAAGCGACCCTGACGCGCACGATGCGCGACTGGTGGCGGCCGATGTCGTTATAGGTGAGCGTGGGGCATGCCTCGTCCGTTTCGACGATCTTGCCGAAAGGCACGAGCCCGAGCTTGATGAGCGCCTGGAAGCCGTTGCAGATACCGCCCATGAGGCCGTCGCGGCGTCCAAGAAGCGCCGTCACCTGCTCTTTCACTTCCTCGTTGCGGAAGAAGGCGGTGATGAACTTGCCCGAACCGTCCGGCTCGTCGCCGCCCGAGAAACCGCCCGGGATAAAGACGATATTGGCTTCCTTGATACGGGAAGCGAACGCTTCGACGGAGCGCGCGACTTCCTCTGCCGTGTTGTTGCGGATGACGAAAATTTCGGGCTTTGCCCCTGCGTCCGCAAACGCCTTGGCGGTATCGTACTCGCAGTTGGTGCCGGGGAAGACGGGGATGAGCACTTTGGGGCTTGCCGTCTTCACTGCAGGCGCGAGGGTGCTCTTCTCTTTGCAGGTGAACGTCTTTGCCGTTCCCTCCGTTTTAATGTTGCAGGGGTACACCGATTCGAGCTTGTTTTCGTAAATTTCCTGCAATTCTTCGAGAGAGAGCGACTCCTCTCCCATCGAGATGCACTCCTCTTTCACCGTCTCGCCGAGGAGGATGCCGAGGTCTTCATCTTCCGCAAGCTCCAGAAGGAACGCGCCGTAGTGGTAGTGAAAGAGCGTTTTGAGATCGGTCTTTTCGAAGCGGAAGCCGATGCGGTTGCCGAGCCCCATTTTGAGCACCGCTTCCGCCACGCCGCCGAAGCCGGGCGTATAGCAGGAGACCGCCTTGCCCGAGCGGAGCAGCTTTGTGACGAGCGCGAAATTTTTGAGGAGCGAGGAAGGCACGGGCAGCCCGTTCTCGTACTCGGGCACGAGGAGCACCACCTTGTGCCCCGCCGCCTTGAATTCGGGAGAGACGACCTCCCCCACCTTCCCCGTCGTCACCGCGAAGGAGACGAGCGTGGGCGGAACGTCGATGTGTTCGAAGGTGCCGCTCATGGAATCCTTACCGCCGATGGCAGCGACGCCGAGATCGAGCTGCGCCTTGAACGCGCCGAGGAGCGCCGAAAGCGGCTGACCCCAGCGCTTGGGATCGTGCCCGGGCTTTAAGAAATACTCCTGGAAGGAGAGATAGACGTCTTCAAAGCTTGCGCCCGCCGCGATGAGCTTGGAAACGCTCTCCACGACGGCAAGATAGGCACCGTGATAGGGGCTTCGTTCGGTCACATAGGGGTTGCCGCCCCACGCCATGTAGGAGACGGTGTCGGTATGCCCCTTCTCCGCCGAGATGAGGTGCACCATCGCCTGGGGCGGGGTCATCTGATATTTGCCGCCGAAGGGCATGAGGACGGTGCCTGCGCCGATGGTGGAATCGAAGCGTTCGGAAAGTCCGCGCTTGGAGCAGACGTTGAGATCGCCCGCAAGCGCCTTCATTCCTTCTGCAAAGTCCTGAGGTACAGGGCGTTCGTAGTCTTTGCAGCCCTGTGCTTGTACCGTGATGTGCTTTTCCGCGCCGTTGGAATTCAGGAACTCGCGCGAAACGTCGACGATGGTCTTGCCGTTCCACGTCATCACGAGGCGGGGCTCTTCCGTCACTTTGGCAACGACGGTCGCTTCGAGATTTTCCTCGCCCGCAAGCTCGATGAAGCGCTCCGCCTTATCCGCTTCGACAACGACCGCCATGCGCTCCTGCGATTCGGAGATGGCAAGTTCGGTGCCGTCGAGGCCGTCGTACTTCTTGGGCACGGCGTTGAGGTCGATCGTAAGGCCGTCGGCAAGCTCGCCGATGGCGACGGACACGCCGCCCGCGCCGAAGTCGTTGCAGCGCTTGATGAGCAGCATCGCCTCCTTGTTGCGGAAGAGGCGCTGGAGCTTGCGCTCTTCGGGCGCGTTGCCCTTCTGCACTTCCGCGCCGCAGTGGGTGAGCGATTCGAGCGTGTGCGATTTTGAAGAGCCCGTCGCGCCGCCGCAGCCGTCGCGGCCCGTCCTGCCGCCGAGGAGGATGACAAGATCGCCGGGAGACGGCACTTCGCGCCGCACGTTTTCCGCGGGCGTCGCCGCAATGACCGCGCCGATCTCGAGGCGCTTTGCGACATACCCGCTGTGATAGAGTTCATCGACCTGCCCCGTCGCAAGGCCGATCTGGTTGCCGTAGGAAGAATAGCCCGCCGCCGCCGTCGTGACGATCTTGCGCTGCGGGAGCTTGCCCTTCATCGTATCGCGGACGGGGACGAGAGGATCGCCCGCGCCCGTCACGCGCATGGCGGCATAGACGTAGCTGCGGCCCGAGAGCGGGTCGCGGATGGCGCCGCCGATGCAGGTCGCCGCGCCGCCGAAGGGCTCGATCTCCGTAGGGTGATTGTGCGTCTCGTTCTTGAAAAGGAGCAGCCAGTCCTCCGCCTTGCCGTCGATATCCACTTTGATCTTGACGGTGCAGGCGTTGATCTCCTCCGATTCGTCGAGCTTTTCGAGCATCCCGCGCTTTTTCAAGACTTTCGCGGCGAGCGTGCCGATGTCCATCAAATTGACAGGCTTGGTGCGGTTCAATTCCCTGCGCGCCGCAAGATACTCCTCGTAGGCAGATTGCAGCAAGGGATCGTCGAAAGTGACGCCGTCCACCGTCGTTAAAAAGGTGGTGTGGCGGCAGTGATCCGACCAATAGGTGTCGATCATGCGGATCTCCGTGAGGGTGGGATCGCGCCCTTCTTTCCTGAAATAGTCGCGGCAGAAACGGATGTCGTCCTCGTCCATCGCAAGGGCGTACTTTTCAACAAAGGCTTTGAGAGCCTCCCCTTCCATCTGCAAAAAGCCGTAAAGCGTTTCCACTTCGGAGGGAACGGGGTGCGCGATGTGCAGCGTTTCGGGGAGAGCGAGGCTCGCCTCGCGGCTCTCCACGGGGTTGATGACGTACTTTTTGAGGGCGGAAAGCGCCTCTTCGGTGACGTTCCCGTACACCGCATAGAGCTTTGCCGTGCGCACGAGGGGGCGCTTGCCCTTAGAGACGAGCTGGATGCACTGCGCCGCCGAATCGGCGCGCTGATCGAACTGCCCGGGGAGATATTCCACCGCGAACACCTTGGCGCCCGTAAGATCGAGCTCTTCCGTCGCCCTGTCCATCTGCGGCTCGGAGAACACCATCTTCACGCAGGCGTCGAAGAGCGATTTTTCGATGTCTTCGGCGTCGTAACGGTTGATGATGCGGATGCGCTCGATGCCGGAAAGCTCCAAAAGCTCTCTTGCATCCGAAAGGAGGCTCTTCGCCTCGTGGTCGAACCCGTCCTTCTTTTCCACAAAGATCCTGTAAACCATGTATCTTCTCCCTTTATTTCCCGAGGGCGGCAAGCGCGCGCCTGCCGATGTCGTGTCTCATATAAGCGTTTTGGAAGGTAATGCGCCCTGCAAGCGCGTAAGCCGCCTCGACGGCGCGCGGAAGATCTTCCGCCGTCGCCACCGCGCCGAGCACTCTCCCGCCCGAGGTCAGAAGCTTACCGTCCTCCCTCTTGGCGCCCGCGATGTAGATGTCCTCGTTCTCCCCGCACACGGGCAGTGCGATCTCGAAGCCCGTCTCATACTTCTGAGGATAGCCCTCCGAAGCGAGCACGACGCAGCAGGCGGCGCCCTCTTTAAAGCGCACCATGTCCTCGCGGAGCGTTCCCCCGCGCACGGCGAGCATGATCTCGAGAAGATCGCTCGTGAGAAGGGGCAGCACGACCTGCGTTTCGGGATCGCCGAAGCGGCAGTTGTATTCGATGACCTTAGGCCCCTCTTTCGTGAGCATGAGCCCGAAATAGAGGCAGCCCTTGAAGGTGCGCCCTTCCGCCTTCATCGCGCGGATGGTGGGCAGGAAAATTTGTTCCATGCACTCTTTTGCGACTTCTTCCGTGTAGTAGGGATTGGGCGCGACGGTGCCCATGCCGCCCGTGTTGAGCCCTTCGTCACCGTCTTTTGCGCGCTTGTGGTCCATCGACGAGAGCATGGGAACAACAATGCTGCCGTCCGTGAAGGAGAGGACGGAAACTTCGGGGCCCGTCAAAAATTCCTCAACGAGGATGCGGCTTCCGCTCGCGCCGAAGACGTGATCGACCATCATGTTTTTGACGGCGGCCTCCGCCTCCTCAAAGTTTTGGGCGATAACGACGCCCTTCCCGAGCGCCAGCCCGTCCGCCTTGATGACGGCGGGATAGGGCGCGTTCTTCAGATATGCAACGGCTGCCTCGGGCTCGGAGAACGTTTCGCTCTTTGCCGTGGGGATGCCGTATTTTTTCATGAGTTCCTTGGAAAAGACCTTGCTGCCTTCGATGACGGCGGCGTCCTTCGTGGGGCCGAAGCAGGGGATGCCCGCCCCTTCCAGCGCATCGACACAGCCCAAAACGAGCGGATCGTCGGGCGTGACGACGGCGAAGTCCACCTTCCTTTCGCGGGCGAAGCGGACGATGCCTTCGATGTCCGTCGCCTTGACGGGGAAGCATTCCGCGTCCTCCGCGATGCCCCCGTTGCCGGGCAGAGCGTAGATCTTGCCCGCGCGCGCACTCTTTTTCAGCGCCTTGATGACGGCATGCTCTCTGCCGCCGCCTCCTACGACCAAAATATCCATAGTAACTTCCTCTTTTATAAAATGCTAACGCGCAAACCCGCAAAATAAGCGGGTCTGCGCCGTGAAATGTCCTTAAATTTAGTGATGAAAAAGACGCATCCCCGTGAACGCCATCACCATGTTGTGGCTGTCCGCCGCCTCGATGACGAGGTCGTCGCGCACCGAGCCGCCCGGCTCCGCCACATAGGTGACGCCGCTCTTATATGCCCGCTCGATGTTGTCGGAGAAGGGGAAGAAGGCGTCGCTGCCCAAAGAAACGCCCGAGATGGTCGCAAGATACGCGCGCTGTTCCTCCTTCGTGAAGGGCTCGGGGCGCACCTTGAAGCACTTCTGCCATGCGCCTTCCGCGAGCACGTCGTCTGCATCCTCGGAAAGATAGAGATCGATGATGTTGTTCATCTCGGGCCTGCCCACGCCCTCTGCAAATTGCAAAGAAAGCACCTTCTCGTGCTGGCGCAAATGCCAGAGGTCTGCCTTCTGTGCCGCAAGACGGGTGCAGTGGATGCGCGACTGCTGCCCCGCGCCCACGCCGATCGCCTGCCCGTCCGCCGCGAAGCACACGGAATTGCTCTGCGTGTATTTGAGCGTGATGAGCGAGATGATGAGATCGATCGCCTTGTCTTCGGGGAGTTCTTTGTTCTTGGTGACGATGTTGGAAAGCAGCGCCCTGTCGATCTTGAAGTTGTTGCGGCCCTGTTCGAAGGTGACGCCGAACACCTGCTTGCGCTCGATCTCTTCGGGCACATAGTCCTTATCGATCTTGACGATGTTATAGCCGCCCTTGCGCTTGCCCTTCAGGATCTCCAGCGCCTTCGGGGTATAGCCGGGGGCAATGATGCCGTCGGAAACTTCGCGCTTTACAATGTTTGCCGTCACTTCGTCGCACTCGTCGGAAAGGGCGATCCAATCGCCGAAGGAGGACATACGGTCGGTGCCGCGCGCACGCGCATAGGCGCAGGCGAGCGGGGAATCGTCGAGGCCCTCGATATCGTCGACAAAACAGCTCTTTTTGAGCGCCTCGGAAAGAGGCTTGCCGACCGCCGCAGACGTCGGGGAGACATGCTTGAAGCTCGTCGCCGCGACCATGCCCGTGCTCTCCTTGATCTCCTTGACGAGCTGCCAGGAGTTGAAGGCGTCCAAAAAGTTGATGTAGCCGGGCCGCCCGTTCAGAATTTCAACGGGAAGATCGGCGCCGTTCGCCATGAAGATGCGCGCGGGCTTCTGGTTGGGGTTACAGCCGTATTTTAAGGAAAATTCGTTCATGCGTTCACCTCTTTGGTAAATCTGTTGATCATAACGCTCTCATATGCACCCGTCGTGAGATCGTAAGCGCGGCAATAGAGCGAGATCTTGTTGTCCGCGTCGAGGTTTTCCCAGATCTCCCCGGCAAAGGCGTTGAGATCGTTCGGGATGAAGACGCGCTCGGGCTCGCCCGTGAAGGTGGGCAGCGGGTCGCCGTCCGTCTCGTAGGTGTGGATGAAATGCCCGAGGCCGTTCAGGGGCTCGTAGTCGAAGGTATAGCGGTTGCAGGCAGAGCCCTTTTCGTCCGCGCTCTTCAGAATGGAGAGGGAGTACTTGAAGTCCTTGAGGTCGAAGATACCGCTGATGCGGGGGGTATAGTTGGGCGCGTCGGGCTCGAAGCAGCGGCTCTTCAAGGCGTGGCGGAAGCACTTGCCGTTTTTGAGCGCCTCTTCGATGGTATCCGTCTGGTCGCCGTTGGTGACGATGACCTTGTCCCCCACCCGCTTCACGGGGGAGTAGATGATGAGGGAAGGATCTTTCACCTTGCTCTCGTCATAGGGATAGATGGTGACTTCTTCGCCCTGTTCGACGAACACGCGGTTGCGGCTGTTCTCGCTCCTGCCCATGATGAAATAGGCAAAGACCGCCTTTTTGCCGTCTTCGGACTTGCCGATGACGATGCCGCGCCCCACATAGGGGTTGCCAAAGAGCGCTTCTTTCATGGTTTTGACTTCGTAACTCATATCTCTCCTCCGGATGTGATATTCAAATGGGATAACTTCTGGTAACTCCTAAAAAGCAGATGCTTTTTACGCCTGAGATAGCTGTTTACAAACAAGCTCGACTGCTTCGGGCAAGATCACCCACTCCGCTTCGCGCATGACGCGCTTTTGCAGCGACTCGGGGGTATCGCCCTCTTTGACCTCGACGGCGCGCTGCAGGATGATGGGGCCGCCGTCGCACTCTTCGGTAACGAAATGCACGGTCGCGCCCGTCACCTTGACGCCGCGGGCAAGCACCGCCTCGTGGACGTGCAGCCCGTAGTACCCCTTCCCGCAGAAGCTGGGGATGAGCGAGGGATGCACGTTGATGATGCGCCCCTCATAGGCGCGGGTGAAGCGCTCGCTCAAAATGGACATGAAGCCCGCGAAGACGACAAAGCCGATCTCCTTCTCGCGCAGGATCCCGAGGATGCGTTCCTCGCGCTCCCTGCGGTCGGGCACTTCGTGTACGTCGACGACGGCGCTCTCCACGCCGTTGCGCATAGCGCGCGTCAGGACGTAGGCGTCTTTATGATCGGAAATGAGAAGGACGACTTCCCCGTGAGGGATCATGCCTGCCTGCTGGGCGCTCAAAATGGCCTGGAAGTTGGTGCCGCCGCCCGAGCAGAGCACGGCGATGCGCACCTTTTTCATACGAGGAGCACCCCGTCTTCGCTTTCAACGATGGTGCCGAGGATGTACGCGTCCTCGCCGTTTGCCTTGAAGAGCGCCACGGCGCGGTCTGCATCCTCCTTCGCGACGACGACGCTCATGCCTACGCCCATATTGAAGGTGTTGAACATGTCGTGTTCGGAGATGTTGCCCCTCTTTTGGATGAGCGGGAAGATGGGCGGCACCCTGACGGCGCTCTTTTCGATCTTCACGCCCAGCCCCTTGGGGATGGAGCGGGGCATATTCTCGTAGAAGCCGCCGCCCGTGATGTGCGAGATGCCTTTGATCGTCACTTCCTTCATGACGGCAAGGACGGGCTTCACATAGATGCGGGTGGGAGCAAGCAGCGTCTCCCCGAGGGAAGCGCCTTGAAGCTCTTCGACGGGGGCTTTGAGGTCGCAGTGCTCGACGTCGAACACCTTGCGCACGAGGGAAAACCCGTTGCTGTGTACGCCCGAAGAGGGCAGCGCGATCATCACGTCGCCCGCCTGCATTTTGGAATTGTCGATGACCTTGCTCTTATCGACGATGCCGACGGAAAAGCCCGCAAGGTCGTAATCGTCCTCTGCCATCGTGCCGGGATGCTCGGCAGTCTCACCGCCGACGAGCGCGCAGCCTGCCTGCACGCAGCCTTCCGCCACGCCGCCGACGATCTCGGCGATGCGCTCGGGCACATTCCTGCCGCAGGCGATATAATCGAGAAAGAGAAGAGGCTTCGCGCCGCAGCAGATGATGTCGTTGACGCACATGGCGACGCAGTCGATGCCGATCGTATCGTGCTTATCGAGAAGCTGAGCGATGCGGAGCTTGGTGCCGACGCCGTCCGTGCCCGAAACGAGCACGGGCTCCTTCATCCCCGTCATATCGAGCGGGAAGAGGCCGCCGAAGCCGCCGATATCCGCCTTGCCGTCGGGCATGGTGCGCGCAACGTGCTTCTTCATGAGCTCCACCGCGCGGTAGCCCGCGGTGATGTCGACGCCCGCTTCTTTATAGCTCTCCGAAAAACTCTTTTCCATGTTGCTCCTTTATGCGTTCTTGCGGAACTTGGGATTGTCGCTGATGGGCCGCTCGAAGCGGTTCTTGTCCGCCTCGCGGGGCTCCTCGGTGGGATAGACGCCGTCGAAGCACGCCATACAGAACTCCGAACCGTCCGTGCCCGCGATGCGCTTGGCGTGTTCGAGGCTCAGATACCCCACGGAATCGGCGCCGATGATGGAAGCGATCTCCTCCGTCGTGTGGTGGCAGGCGATGAGGTTATCGCGCGAAGCGATGTCCGTGCCGTAGTAGCAGGGATTGAGGAACTTGGGCGCGGAGGAGAGGAAATGCACTTCCGTCGCGCCCGCGTCGCGCAGCTGCTTGACGATGGGGATGGAAGTCGTCCCGCGGACGATGCTGTCGTCGACGAGGATGACGCGCTTGCCCTTCACTTCGGAAGCGATGACGTTGAGCTTGATGCGCACCCTGTCTTCCCGCATCTTCTGATCGGGGGCGATGAACGTCCTGCCGATGTACTTGTTCTTCAAAAAGCCGATGCCGTACGGGATGCCCGAAGCCTGCGCATAGCCCATGGCGGCGTCGAGGCCGGAATCGGGCACGCCGACGACGACGTCCGCCTCGATGGGATATTCCTCCGCGAGGAACCTGCCCGCCTGCAAACGCGCGTCGTGCACATAGCAGCCGTCGATCTCGGAATCGGGGCGGGCGGTGTAGAAGTACTCGAAGACGCAGAACGCCTTCTTCTGCCCGCAGTAGTCGCGGCAGCTCTTGACGCCGTCCTTGGTGAAGACGACCATCTCCCCGGGCTCCACTTCGCGGATCTTATGCCCGCCGACGGCGCTGATGGCGCACGATTCGGAAGCGACGAGCCAGCTGCCGTCGTCGCGCTTGCCGTAGCAGAGCGGCCGAAACCCTTGCGGATCGCGCGCGGCGATGAGCTTTGAGGGCGACATGACGACGAGGGAATATGCCCCGCGGATGCGGCCCATCGCGGCGAGCACCGCCTCCTCGATGGAGCGGGTGCGCACGCGCTCTTTGGTGATGATATAGGAGATGACCTCGGTATCGGAAGTCGTGTGGAAGATGCTGCCTTCGTTTTCGAGCTCCGTCCTCAGTTCATAGGAATTGATGAGGTTGCCGTTGTGGGCGAGCGCCATGTTGCCCTTCAGATGGTTGACGACGATGGGCTGCGCGTTCTCTCTGCCGCCCGTGCCCGTCGTGCCGTAGCGCACATGGCCGATCGCCATATTGCCTTCGCCCAGCTTTTCGAGCGTCTCGTGCGAGAAGACGTCGTTGACGAGGCCCACGTCCTTGTGGGTCTTGAAGACACCGTCGTCGTTGACGACGATGCCCGCCGACTCCTGCCCGCGGTGCTGCAGAGCAAAGAGCGCATAGTATGCGGTCGAAGCGACCGCCTGCTTTTCGGGGGCAAAGATGCCGAACACACCGCACTCTTCGTGAATATGTCCCGTCATATCACTCCCCCATCAGGCGCTTGAAGACTTCCTTGTAGGCATCTTCCACCCCGCCCATGTCGCGGCGGAAGCGGTCTTTGTCCAGCTTCTCGTTGGTCTTGATGTCCCAAAGGCGGCAGGTGTCGGGGGAAATTTCGTCCGCGAGCACGATGGTACCGTCCTGAAGGCGCCCGAACTCGAGCTTGAAGTCGACAAGGCGGATGCCGAGCGTCTTGAAGTACTCGGAGAGCACTTCGTTGACCTTGAAGGCATACTTCTTGATGGTCTCGATCTCTTCCTTCGTCGCAAGCTTCAGAGCGAGCGCGTGATAGGAGTTGAGCAAGGGATCGCCGAGCTCGTCGTTCTTGTACGAGAACTCGATGGTGGGCTCGTCGAAGACGATGCCCTCTTCGACGCCGTAGTGCTTTGCAAAGGAGCCTGCGGACACGTTGCGGATGATGACTTCGAGGGGCACGATCTTGACCTTCTTGACGAGGGTGTCGCGGTCGGAGAGCTCCTCCACGAAGTGGGTGGGCACACCGCTCTTTTCGAGCAGCTGCATCATGAGGTTGGACATGCGGTTGTTGACGACGCCCTTGCCTGCGATGGTGCCCTTCTTGAGCCCGTTGAACGCCGTCGCGTCGTCCTTATAAGAGACGATGCAAAGAGCGGGATCTTCGGTCGCGAAAACCTTCTTCGCCTTGCCTTCATAGAGCTGAACGGTCTTTTCCATAGTACTATATCTCCTAAAAAATTGGTATCGTGTGTGGGTGCGCGCCGCGATCTTTCGCCGCGCGGGGAAGGGCAAAAGCCCCTAATTATAAGTGATATTTCGCCTCGATCTCGGCGTTCTTTGCAAGCACTTTTTCGGCAGAAGCCTTTCTTGCCGCGGCGAGCTTTTCGCGGAGCGCCTCATCGGAGACCGCCAGAATTTCCACGGCAAGGAGCGCCGCGTTCTGCGCGCCGTCGATGGCGACCGTCGCCACGGGGATGCCCGAAGGCATCTGCACGGTGGAAAGGAGCGCGTCGAGCCCGTCGAGCGTGGAGCTCTTGACGGGGATGCCGATGACGGGCAGCACGGTGTTTGCGGCAAGCGCGCCCGCAAGGTGCGCCGCCTTTCCCGCCGCCGCAATGATGGCGCCGAAGCCGTTTTCTGCCGCCTTCGAGGAGAACGCTTTGGCCTCCTCGGGGGTGCGGTGCGCGGAGTAGACGTGTACTTCGAAGGGAACGCCGTATTCACGAAACACGGAGAACGCCTTTTCGACGACGGGGAGATCGCTGTCGCTCCCCATGATGACTGCAACTTTCTTCATATGACCTGACTCCTTTTTTGAATTTCCCGGCTTGCCCGCCGCGAAAAAAATTGACAAGGGGCAATCCTATCCTCATGGATAGAATTGCCCCCGGGCATTCATTGGTACTTACGTTTGCTGCCGCGGAAGCAGATGCCCCGCAAAGAAACATAAAAGGCGGTTTTCATAGCGCCATTATATCAACTTCCAAAATGTAAGTCAAGCGTTCAAGGGGAATTTTCGCACCCTTTCCGCATGAAAACGACGTGAAAGCTTTGTATCATGTTGAAGAATGCGCCGCCGTGCAGATCGGCGCGGGAGAAAAGGCAGGCCCGTGCTCTTTGCGCCTGAAAAGTTCAGCGGTTCATGGAATTGAACTGAGAGGAGGTCAGATAGACGTTCACCCCGCCCGTATCGGCGCCCGCA